>NZ_CP108106.1:6895000-7567458 GCF_041435195.1 Streptomyces sp. NBC_00224 | reverse complement strand
TGCACTCCGAACCGTACCCATGCGTGCGCGCTGTGCGCACGTGAACGACCCGTCCCCGGAGCCCGAGTTGGGGCCGTTCGCCTCGGCCTACCCGGTGACGATCCGCACAACGTCGTCCAGGGAGTCGATCCGCCAGTCCGCCGCTGCCGCCTCCGCCGTGTCCGCCCACAGATGGCCCCACGGACCCCGCCGCAGGTGTGCGGTCCTCATGCCCGCGGCGAGGGCGGGACCGACGTCGTTCGCCGGGTGGTCGCCGACGTACAGCGTCTCGCCCGGCGCGGTCCGCGCGGCCTCGACGACTCGGGCGAAGAAGGCGGCCGAGGGCTTCGCCACGCCCCACTCGCCGGACGTGGCGATCACGTCGGCGGGCAGGTCCAGTGCCCGCAGGAGTTCGGCCGCGCGAGCCGTCTGGTTCCCGGCGATCACGACCCGTACGCCCCGCTCGCGCAGGGCCGTCAGGGCGGGGCGTACGTCCGGGTACAGATCGGATTCGTCCAGGAACTCGCCCAGCCCGGCAGCCTCACGAGCCGCGTACTCCGCAGCGACGTCGATGTCCGGCCGGATGAGCCGCAGCGCGTCCGCGTTGTCCCGCCCCTGGGCGACCACGGCGCCGACCAGAGCGGCCACAGTGTGCCGGGGGGCGTCGAGCCAGTCGGCCCAGGAAGCCCAGTAGCGGTCGTCGCGCACCAGGGTTTCACCGACGTCGAAGGCCACTGCGCGGATCATGGTGAAAGCGTAGGACATGCTGCCGAGTGCGACACGGACGGTGCGGAGTTGGACCCGCCGGAACCAGGAACCGGGGTCTGGTCTGCCCAAGCGCCACCAGGTCGGCGAGGGCTTTGGCCGCGCAGACACTGCCCGCCGCGCGGGGTGGCAGGACCCAGTGCGGGCCGGGCCGTGCGGTGAGGTCGGGGCGGGGCACACCCAGCCAGGTCCCTGGACGCAGGCACTCCACGCCCGGCACTCGCCAATCGGCGTACGTGCCTGGCGGTACGAGTGCGTAGCACCAGACGCCGACGGCGTCCGGGTCTTCGCTGCCCGCCGCCGCGTGTACGACGTCGGCGGGCAGGCGGATCGCGTCGAACTTGGTCCCGGTCGGCACGAGGGCGATACCCACGTCGAATTCGCGTCGGGCTTGCGTGGGCACGGGGTGCGCGGAGGCGAGCCAGTCGATGATGGCTCTGCTGTTCTGGTCCATCACGGCGTGATCACCTCGGCTCCGGCCGCCTCGGCGCAGTCGGCGTGCGCGTAGCTGGTGTGGTCGCCGCCGGTGTTCGGCCCGCGAGTTTCCGCAGGTCGGTGTCCATGTGGAGACGATCCCAATACGCGAGGGCAAGGGGGATATGACAACCTATGACACGGAGTTGATCATGCGTCAGGTAGCCATTACCGGAACGCGCTCGACCGGCCACCGCAGCCTGGACGCGTACGGCGACCTGTTCATGACCTATCTGGGCCCGTTCGCCGACGATGCTCACTTCTTCATCGGAGGCGCCAGCGGCATCGACTCAATGGCCCTGGTGTGGCTGGCCGGGAACACCGCGGCAGAGCTCACCGTCGTCGTGCCGGGCACGGTCGACCAACAGCCGGCTGACGCCCGGCAGGCCATCGCCCGCGCGAGGGACCGCATCAAGCAGGTCGTCGAGCTCAAGGCCACGGAACTGGGGACCCCCGCCTATCACGCGCGGAACCGGTGGATGGTCGACCACGCCTCGATGACCATCGGCTTCCCGCACGCCATCGAGCCGTCGACGGGCACGTGGCAGACCCTCGACTACACGGCGGAGCAGAGGAAGTGGCGCGTTGGGAATCCGCCCACCCGCCCCGGCCGGACGAACGCCACCAACTCCTCCTCGCCCACCTGTACGCGCGCACTCCGACCGGCCAGATCGCGCTCGGCCCCGGCTCCGACTTCGCTGAGCTGATCGACGCGCTGGCCCATCTCGGGGAATCCGCCCGCCAGTTGGCGGAGCTGCGGTCGGTGCTCGTGCAGGCCGCGACTGACCAGGGCGGCGGGATGCTGGCGCTGCTGTCGACGGCAGCGCAGTCCGCCCTCGCTGCGACGATGGCCGACCCGTCCCTGACGGATGAACACGCGGTGGCCGCGCTGTCCGCCGTGGTGTCCGACGTCAATTCACAGGTCGGCAGCCTCCCTTTCGTACGGCTCCAGCTGATGCTCGCCCCCGCGCTGGAGGCCTGCCGACAGCTGGCCATCGGGCCCGTGCCCGAACCGCTGCTGCCACACCTGCGCGCGGTCGCGGTCGCCACCCACACATTCGCGGGGCGCCTCGCCTTCGAGACCCGGGATGACGTGGCTTCCCGCAGCCTGTACACGGCCGCCGCCCGGGAAGCGAGCCTGCTGCCGGATCCGTGGCGGCGCCCCGTCGTACACATGAGCCACGCCCTGGTCACGCTGTATTCGACACAGGGCCTCGACGGGGCACGGACACTCGTGGATGCCGCCGTGTGCGATGCCCGCAATAGCGGCAGCGCCGTCGTGCGCGCACTGGCCCACGCCCTCCAGGCCGAGATCGCGGCGCGGGCGGGCCAGGAGCGGCAGGCGCAGGCCGCTCTGGGGCTGGCCCGGTACGACATGGAGCGCAGCCATCAGCGGGATCCGAGCATGACGTCGTTCACGGCGGGCCACCTGCGGGGCTTCGAGGGCGTATGTGAGCTGTATGTCGGTGACCCAGCTGCCGCGCACGAGCGTTTCGCGGTCTCGGCCGACGCGCTTGTGGCGCCGCGCGAGCAGGTGCAGCGGGCGATCGTCACGACGGACCAGGCGCTGGCCCGGATCCGTATGAACGATCCGCGCTCGGCAGCCGAGCTGTTGCACCAGTGCGTCGTGTCGGCCTCGGCGACCGGCGGGCGGGTCCCGGCGATCCGGTTGCGGCGGGCACGGCAGGAGTTGCGGCCGTGGCGCCACGAGGGCTGGGTGGCCGACCTGGATGATCACCTGATGGACGCCCTCGGATCATGACCCTCCACATACTCCTCCCGCACCTCGCGCGGCCCGAACGGCCACACCTTCTCGAACCGCGCCCACACCACGAACGCCACACACCCCAGCGCCAGCCAGGCCAGTGACCACTCGATGGGGTGGCGTCCGGGCGAGTTCTTGTCGGCGTAGCCGTAGATCACCAGCCAGCCCACCAGGGCGACGAAGCTGGGCAGCGGATAGAGCCACATCCGGTAGGGGCGGCGCAGGCCCGGCTGGCGGCTGCGCAGTACCGTCACCGCGGCGATCTGGGCCAGCGCCTGCACCAGCACCATCACCGTGGTGAGCAGTTGGATCAGGGTGGCCAGATCCGTGTGGCGGCCGATGAGGAAGCCGATCGCCGTGATGACGCCCATGGTGGCCAGGCCCAGCGTCGGGAAGCGGTGTTTGGGGTGGAGCCTGGCGTACGGGCGGAAGAAGACGCGGTCGCGGGCCGCGTCGTAGGGCACCCGGGAGCCGCCCAGCAGTCCGGTGAAGACGGAGGCGAAGGCCGTGATGAGGATGAGGACGGTGACGACGTCGGCGGCGCCCTTGCCCCAGGCCTTCTCCAGGACGGCGGACGCCACGGAGGTGGAGGCGATGTCGCCGGGGTCGGTCATCCGCTGCCAGTCGATGACGCCGAGGGTGCCTATCTGGAGGAGCAGATAGATCGCCATGATGCCGACGATCGAGAAGATGATGGAGCGCGGCAGGGTGCGGCCGGGGTTCTTGATCTCGGCGCCCATGTACGCGGTGGTGTTGTAGCCGAGGTAGTCGTAGATGCCGATGGTGAGACCCGCGGCGAAGCCGAGCCAGAAGTGGTTGCTGGTGAGCTCGAAGGCGCCCGACGGGTAGGTGAAGGCGCGGTCGGCGCTGAAGTCGGTGGCCGAGGCGATGACGACCAGGGTCACCGAGGCGATCATCACGGCCCACATCACGGTGGCGATCCGCGCGATGTGCTCGATGCCGCGCCACAGCAGCAGGACGACGAGTGCGATCACCCCGAGCCCGACCAGGTCGCCGGTCGTGTCCCCCATGTCCGGGGCGAGGTAGCCGAGGTACTGAACGAAGCCGACCACGCCGGTGGACATGATCAGCGGGATGAAGAGCATCGCCGTCCACACGAACAGGAACGGCATCAGACGTCCGCTGCGGTACTGGAAGGCCTGGCGCAGATAGACGTAACTGCCGCCCGAGCCGGGCAGGGAGGCGCCGAGTTCGGCCCAGATCAGCCCGTCGGCGAGGGCGAGCACCGCCCCGACGACGAAGCCGACGACGGCCTGCGGCCCGCCGAAGGCGGCGACCATCAGCGGGATGGTGACGAACGGGCCGATGCCGCACATCTGGCTCATGTTGATGGCGGTGGCCTGGAAGAGTCCGATACGGCGGACGAAGCCGCCGGTCGGCGGCGGGGTTCCGGACACGAAGGACCTCCCTGGGGCTTGGGGGACGCTGGTAACGGCGGTGCGAGCGGCGGTTCTTGGCCAGAGCGGGGGTGCGCCCCGGCGCCGGGCGTGCTCAAGTTAAGTACCTTTACTTTGAGCGTCAAGAGGTCGCCGGGAAACCGTCCGGAGCGATACGTGAGAATGATGCGATGACCAGCAGCGACGAGGGTGAACAGCCCTGGAACCCACAGCGCCAGCGCAGCAGCAACGAGCGGCTGCTGCTCGCCCGGCTGCGCGCGGGCGGCCCCTCGTCGCGGGCCCAGCTCGCCCGCGAGACCGGCCTGTCCAAGCCCACGGTCTCCAGCGCGCTGGCCGCGCTCGCCGCCACCGGCCTGGTCCGTGAGGCGGGCACGCACACGCCCGAGCGCGGCCGGTCCGCGGTGCTCTACGCCCCCGACCCGACCGCCGGATACGCGCTGGGCATCGACATCGGGCGGGCCTGGCTGCGGGTCGCGCTCGCGGATCTGGACGGCGCGGTGGTGGCCCGTTCGGAGGTCCGCAACCAGGCCCGCACCTCGGGCACCATGGCCGATCTGGTGGTCACCACCGCCCGTCAACTCGTCGCCGGATCCGGGGTGGACGCGGACAAGATCGCCCAGGCGGTGGTCGGCACACCCGGTGTGTACGACGCGGAGAAGCGGCGGGTGCGCTATGCCCAGCACCTGCCGGGCTGGGGCCGCCCTGGCCTGTTCGACCGGATGCGCGACGGGCTCGGGATGCCGCTGGCGGTGCACAACGACGCCAATCTGGCGGCGCTCGGCGAGTACACCTTCGGCGTCGGCTCGGGCAGCCGCCTCTTCGTGTACGTGATGATCGGCACCGGCCTCGGTATGGGCGTGGTCAGCGAGGGCCGGCTCTTCACCGGCGCGCACGGCGGCGCCGGCGAGATCGGCTTCCTGCCCTGGCCCGGACGGCAGAAGCCGGACACCCTTGAGGACGTGGTCTCCGGCGACGCCGTGGTGGCGGCGGCACGCTCGCACGGCATGTCCGGGCCCCTCACCGCGAAGGACGTCTTCGACGCCGCGCGGGCCGGAAATCCCGCCGCTGTCAAGGCTGTTGAGCTGGAGGGCGAGCGCCTGGCCCACACCGTGGCGGCCGTCGCCGCGGTGCTCGACCCGGATCTGGTCGTGCTCGGCGGGGGCGTGGGCCACAGCGCGGATCTGCTGCTGCGGACCGTACGGGAGACCCTGCGCACCCTGACGCCGCTGCGCCCGAAGGTGGCGGCGAGCTCGCTCGGCGAGGACGCGGTGCTGCTCGGCGCGGTGGCGACGGCGCTGGGGACGGCGCGGGACGTGACGTTCGAGCGGCGGACCCGCTCCGGCGACTCCGGTCGTTGACATGACTTCCTCAGGTCTCTACCTTCGGGGTGCGAGTTAGTAAAGCTTCCTAACTTGAATGCCTGACTTGGATGCCGGGAGACCACCGTGTTCTACCGTCTCTACCGCCGACCTTTCGTCCGCCGAAGGACCGCCGCGGCCGTCGCCCTCACCCTGACGCTCGCCCTCGCCTCGGGAGTCCAGCAGGCAACTCCCGCCGCCCACACGGCCGTTGTCCCCTCCACAGCGGCGCTCTCCACCTACGCCATCCAGTCCACCGCCAAGGTCACCGACTCCGCGGCGGCCGTCTCCAGCCCCGGCTATCCGGCGGCGGGCTGGTACCCGGCCGGGCCCCGCTCCACGGTCCTCGCGGCGCTGCTCGCCGCCGGCAAGTACGCCGACCCCTTCTACTCCACCAACCAGAAGAACATCCCCACCGCCGACTTCGCGGTGCCCTGGTGGTACCGCTCGGACTTCACCGTCGCGGACACCTCCTCGCGTACGTATCTCGACTTCAGCGGGGTCGTCTCGGCCGCCGATGTGTTCGTCAACGGGCAGCAGGTCGCGGACAAGGGTGCGGTCACCGGGGCGTACACCCGCCATGAGCTGGACATCACCTCGGCGGTGAGGTCCGGCACCAACACCGTCGCGTTCCGCGTCCAGCCCAATGCCCCCAGGAAGAACCTCACCATGGGGTGGATCGACTGGCTGCAGCCGCCGCCCGACGAGAACATGGGCATCGTCCGGGATGTGCTGGTCCGGCGCGGCGGTCCGGTCGCGCTGCGGGACGCCCACGTCGTCACCGCACTCGCCGTGCCGTCCCTGTCGACCGCCGACCTGACGGTGAAGGCGCAGGCACGCAATGACTCGGCGAGCACGGTCACCACGACCGTCTCCGGCACGATCGGCACGGCCTCCTTCAGCCAGGACGTCACGCTCGCCGCGCACGAGACCAGGACGGTCACCTTCACCCCGGCCGCCCACCCCCAGCTCCATCTGGCCTCGCCGCGCGTGTGGTGGCCTGCCGGGATGGGCGAGCAGGCGCTGTACGGGCTCGACCTGACCGCGTCGGTCTCCGGCACCACCTCCGACACCGTGCACGAGTCGTTCGGCATCCGCGACGTGAAGGCACCGCTCAACGCGGACGGCGCCCGCCAGTACTCCGTCAACGGCCGCCCGTTGCTGATCAAGGGCGGCGGGTGGTCGCCGGACGAGTACCTGCGCTGGGACCGCACCTATGTGGAGGACCGGCTCAAGTACGCGCTCGATCTGGGCCTCAACACCATCCGGCTCGAAGGGCACATCGAGCCGGACGAGTTCTTCGACCTCGCGGACCGGTACGGCATCCTCACGCTCCCCGGCTGGGAGTGCTGCGACAAGTGGGAGGGCCAGGTCAACGGGAGCGAGCCGGGCGACAAGTGGACCGCGGCGGACTACCCGGTCGCGAAGGCGTCGATGGCCGCCGAGGCGGCCCGGCTACGCGACCACCCCAGTGTGATCTCGTTCCTGATCGGCAGCGACTTCGCCCCGGACAAGACGATCGAGAAGAACTATGTCGACGCACTGCGGGCGGCCGACTGGCAGACCCCGATCGTGGCCGCCGCGTCCGACAAGTCCTCGCCGATCACCGGCAGTTCGGGCATGAAGATGACCGGCCCGTACGACTGGGTGCCGCCCAACTACTGGTACAACAAGCAGGAGGGCGGGGCCACCGGCTTCAACTCCGAGACCAGCGCGGGCCCCGACATCCCCACCCTGGACACCCTGCGCCGGATGATGTCACCGGCCGAGCTGGAGACGCTCTGGAAGAGCCCGTCGGCCAAGCAGTACCACCGCTCCCCCTCCTCGACCTTCGCCACCCTCGCCCTCTACGACGCGGCCCTGGCCGGACGCTACGGTGCCCCGGCCGGTCTGGACGACTATGTACGCAAGGCGCAGCTCGCCCAGTACGAGAACGTGCGCGCCCAGTACGAGGCGTACGCCCGCAACGCCAAGGACGCCTCGAAGCCCGCGACCGGGGTCGTCCACTGGATGTTCAACAGCGGCTGGACCTCTCTGCACTGGCAGTTGACGGACCGCTACCTGGACCAGGGCGGCGCGTACTTCGGCGCGAAGAAGGCGAACGAGCCGCTGCACATCCAGTACTCCTACGACGACCGCTCGGTCGCCGTGGTGAACGGCAGGCACACGCCCGTGTCCGGTCTCACGGCCCGGGTGACGCTGTTCAACACCGACGGGACGCAGAAGTACGACAGGACGGCGACGGGGGTGGGAGTGGGCGGCGACGGGGCGAGGACGACCGCGCTCACCGTCCCGGCGAGCGTGAGCGGCCTCTCCACGACCTATCTCGCCCGGCTGCTGCTCACCGACGCCACCGGCAAGGAGGTCGGCCGCAATGTGTACTGGCTCTCCACCAAGGCGGACGTCCTCGACTACGCGCACACCGACTGGTACTACACCCCCACCACCGCCTACGCCGATCTGAAGGGCCTGAGCGCGATGGCGAAGGCGACGGTGACCGCCACCGCGACGACGGCCACGGGCGGCGACGGCACCTCGACGACGACCGTCACACTCACCAACACGGGAACGGGCAGGACTCCGGCGCTGCTCACCGACGTCCACCTCGTGGACGCCAAGGGCGCCCCGGTCCTGCCCGTCCAGTGGTCCGACAACCAGGTCACCCTCTGGCCCGGCGAGACGACGACGCTGACCGCCGCCTACCGGACCGCCGACCTGCACGGGTCCGCGCCCCGGCTGCGGATCTCGGGCTGGAACACCCCGACCGCCACGGTCCACGGCTGAACCGGGCCCGTGGCCGGTTCGCCGGTCAGGTTCTCGCCAGCACCGGCCACACCGCCGGGTCCTCGAAGCCGAGGGCCCAGAGGGAGGTGTGGTGGATGCCGTAGCGGGCCAGGACCGGCAGATCGGCCTCGATGCCGCGCGCGTCCTGGTACCAGACCTCGCGGGCCGTGTCCCCGTCCTGGTAGCCGAAGTGCGGTGTCTTCGACACGGGGTCGAACTGGTACGGCGCGCCCTCGGCCACCCGCAGGGCCTCGGCCTCCCGCATGGTGACGTGCCGGGCGCGGCCACCGCCGCCCGCGGGCCAGTCCCAGCCGTACGCGGGCAGGGCCATCTCGATGCGGGCGGCCGGGATCAGCGCGGTGGCCCGGCGCAGGATCTCCTCGTACCAGTCGGCCCCGGCGAGCGGGCCGGGGTCGCCGCCCGACCAGTGCCGGTCGTACGCCATGATCCGCACCCGGTCGGCGGCCCGGCCGATCGTCGCGTAGTCCCAGATGCGTCCGGTGGTCGAGGTCTGCGGCGAGACGGTGCTGACGCAGCTCTTGGCCAGGGCGTGCAGGCGCCCGCACAGCTCGGTGATGAACGTGGCGTAGTCCGCCCGTACCGCGGGGTAGCCGGCGTCGCCGGTCGGGGCGATCGACTCGTAGTCGATGTCCAGGCCGTCGTAGGAACGGCTGCCCACCACCGTGAGCAGGGCCGTGATGTGGGCGGCGCGGCGGGCCGGGTCGGCGAGGATCGCGGCGAGTACGCCGGGCTTCATCGTCTCCATGACGGTGGGCACCACGGCGATCCCGGCCGCGTGCAGCCCGTCGACGATGCGCTGCGCGCCCGCGCCCGGGTGGCCGTCGACGCGCTCGGCGCTGATCGCCTGGTACCAGAACGGGCTGACGGTGTGCAGCTGTGCCGCGTGGCGCAGGGCGTCCTGGTAGGCGCCCTCCTGGTCCCAGTACGGCAGCCAGCCGGAGACGGTGCGGGGCGGCGCGGGTTCCGCGGCGGAGACGGGCGGGGGCGTGGCGAGGACGGCGAGGAGGGCGGCGAGCAGCGCCGTGAAGGCTCGGATGATCATGCCCCCGAGCCTGGCCGCCGTCCGCCCCCGGGGCAGCGCACACTGCGCCGTCCGGCGCAACCGGGAAGGCGACACTCACCCCAGGGCCAGACCCCCGCGTGCCGACCAGATCCACCGGACAGGCCCTAGGTCGCGCAGTCGTGCACTCGTATCTAGCATCGTTGACGCCAGGACAACACTCCCGCAACATACTTTCCGTCCGGATGGGCACTCTTGTGCGAGACGATGGCAGTGGCTTAGGTGGGACAGTGCACCGAAAAAGACCCCGAGTTGGGGAAGCGACCATGCTGACCAAACAGTTCACAGAAACGGAAGCAGACGATCTGCTTCGATGTATCTGCTTCAAGAACGGCCCGCCTCGCGCCGTCGGAGTGGAAGTGGAGTGGCTCGTCCATGATCTGCACGACCCGCACCTCCCCGTTCAGCACCACCGACTCGCCGCCGCCTACGCCTCGTTAAGGGCGCTCCCCCTGCGGTCGGCACTCACCGTCGAACCCGGCGGCCAGCTGGAGCTCAGCTCGCTTCCCGCCGATTCCCTCATGGAGTGCATCGACTCCGTGGCGGCCGATCTGACGGCCGTCCGGGCCGATCTTCGCGCCAGGGACCTCACTCTCACCGGGCTCGGCCAGGAGCCGTGGCAGCCGCCGCGCCGCTTTCTGCACGACCCCCGGTACGACGCCATGGAAGCCCACTTCGACCGTACGGGCCCGGCCGGGCGCGCCATGATGTGCGCCTCGGCCTCCGTCCAGGTCTGCCTCGACGCCGGATACGAGGAGCCGGGCCCGCTCGGCTTCGGGCGCCGCTGGCGGCTCGCCCACCTCCTCGGCGCGGTCCTGGTGGCCGCGTTCGCCAACTCCCCCTGGCAGGAGGGCAGACCCACCGGCTGGCGCTCCTCCCGGCAGGCGGTGTGGACCGCGATCGACCCGGTACGGTCGCTGGCGCCCCCGCTGGACGCCGAGCCCCGGGCGGCCTGGGCCGCGCACGTCCTGGACGCGCCGGTGATGTGCGTCCGGTCCGAGGACGGCCCCTGGGAGGCGCCGGAGGGGCTCACCTTCCGCGAGTGGCTGCGCACGGGCGAGCCGCGTCGGCCCACCCGCGAGGACCTCGACTACCACCTGACCACGCTCTTCCCGCCGGTGCGGCCGCGCGGGCACCTGGAGTTGCGCATGATCGACGCGCAGCCGGGCGAGGACGGCTGGATCGTCCCGCTCGCGGTGACCACCGCGCTCTTCGACGACCAGGAGGCGTCCGAGACCGCCTACCGGGCCGTCAAATCCCTCGCGGAGAGGGCCGGTTCGCTGCCCGCGCCGCGCAACCCGCTCTGGGTCGAGGCGGCCCGCTCCGGGCTCACCGACCCCGAACTGCGGGAGGCGGCCGAGCTCTGCTTCGCGGCCGCGCTGGAGGCGCTGCCCCGGCTCGGCGCCACCACCGAGGTCCGGCAGGCGGTCGCCGCCTTCACGGACCGCCACATCGCACGGGGCCTCTCTCCCGCGGACACCTCGTTCGCGCTCGCCCCCGGGAAGGACACCTCCTCATGACCGGCCCCGAACCGACCGGAGCGGCCCCCACCGACCCGGAGGCGCTGCGGCAGCGCGCCCTGACGGCGCTCACCGCCGCGCGGGCGCGCACCGCCACGCTCACCTCCTGCGTCGACGACCACGACCTCACGGCCCAGCACTCGCCCCTGATGTCGCCGCTGGTCTGGGACCTAGCGCACATCGGCAACCAGGAGGAGCAGTGGCTGCTGCGGGCGGTCGCCGGGCGGGACGCGATGCGCCCGGAGATCGACTCGCTGTACGACGCCTTCGAGCACCCCCGCGCCACCCGGCCCTCGCTGCCGCTGCTCTCCCCCGCCGAGGCGCGCCGGTACGCCGCCGAGGTGCGCGGCCGGGCCCTGGACGTCCTGGAGAGCGCGCCGCTGGAGGGCGGCCCCCGTCTCGTCGACGCGGGCTTCGCCTTCGGGATGGTCGCCCAGCACGAACAGCAGCACGACGAGACGATGCTGATCACCCATCAGCTCCGCAAGGGCCCGGCGGCGCTCGCCGCCCCCGAGCCGCCGCGGGGCTCCACCACGGGCCTGCCCGCCGAAGTCCTGGTCCCCGGCGGCCCGTTCACCATGGGAACCTCGGCCGAGCCGTGGGCCCTGGACAACGAGCGCCCGGCCCACCACCGGATCGTCCCGGCCTTCCATCTGGACACCTCCCCGGTGACCTGCGGCGCGTATCTGCGGTTCATCGAGGACGGCGGCTACACCGACGAGCGCTGGTGGGAGCCCAAGGGCTGGGCCATGGTCCGCCAGTACGAGCTGACGGCTCCGCTGTTCTGGCGCCGGGAGGGCGGCGAGTGGCTGCGCCGCCGGTTCGGGGTGACCGAGCCCGTACCGCTGGACGAGCCGGTGCTCCATGTGAGCTGGTACGAGGCGGACGCGTACGCCCGCTGGGCCGGGCGGCGGCTGCCCACCGAGGAGGAGTGGGAGAAGGCGGCCCGGCACGACCCCGCCACCGGCCGCTCCCGGCGCTACCCGTGGGGCGACGCCGACCCCACCTCCGAGCACGCCAACCTGGGCCAGCGCCATCTGCGCCCGGCCCCCGCCGGGGCCTATCCGGCGGGCGAGTCCCCGCTGGGTGTACGGCAGTTGATCGGTGACGTCTGGGAGTGGACGTCCAGCGACTTCATGCCGTACCCGGGCTTCGCGGCGTTCCCCTACCGCGAGTACTCGGAAGTGTTCTTCGGCCCCGACCACAAGGTGCTGCGCGGCGGTTCGTTCGCGGTGGACCAGGTGGCCTGCCGGGGCACCTTCCGCAACTGGGACCTTCCGGTGCGGCGGCAGATATTCGCCGGGTTCCGGACCGCGAGGGATGCCTGATGTGCCGTCATATCGCTTTTCTGGGCGCGCCGTTGCCGCTCGGCGAGCTGCTCGTCAGCCCGCCGCACGCGCTGTACCGGCAGTCCTGGGCGCCGCGCCACCAGCGGTACGGAACGGTCAACGCCGACGGCTTCGGGGTCGGCTGGTACGCGGAGGGCGACCCGGTGCCGGGCCGCTACCGCCGCCCGGGGCCGATCTGGGCCGACCCGTCGTTCGCGGACCTGGCCCGGGTGGTGCGCACCGGCGCGCTGCTCGCGGCGGTCCGGGACGCCACCGAGCCGGGCGCGGACGGCGAGGCGGCCGCCGCCCCCTACACCGCCGGGCGCTGGCTGTTCAGCCACAACGGGGCGGTCAAGGGCTGGCCCGGCTCGCTGGCCCCGCCGGCCGCCGCCCTGCCCGCGGAGGAGCTGCTGCGTCTGGAGGCGCGCTGTGACTCCGCGCTGGTGTGGGCCCTGCTGCTTCACCGGCTGCGGGCGGGCGACGAGATGGGCCGGGCGCTCGCCGAGACGGTGACCGAGGTCGCCGAGGCGGCCCCGGGCTCGCGGCTGAACCTGCTGCTCACGGACGGCGAGACGATCGCCGCCACGGCCTGGGGCGACACCCTGTGGTACCTGGCCCGGCCGGGCGACCGCACGGTCGTCGCCTCGGAGCCCTACGACGACGATCCGCACTGGCACGAGGTCCCCGACCGCACCCTGCTGTCCGCGACCCGTACCGACCTCGTACTGACCCCCCTCAAGGAGCCTTCCTCGTGCACGAGTCCCACCCGTTCCAGCTGACCCGCACCCTGCCCGAGGACACCACCGGGGCCGCGCTGCGCGCCGATGTGCTGCACGGGCTGACGGGTACGCCCAAGACCCTGCCGCCCAAGTGGTTCTACGACGCCCGGGGCAGCGAGCTGTTCGAGGAGATCACCCGGCTCGACGACTACTACCCGACGCGCGCCGAGCGGGAGATCCTCACCCGTCGGGCCGCCGAGATCGCCGCCGCCTCCGGCGCCCGCACCCTCGTCGAGCTGGGCTCGGGCTCCTCGGAGAAGACCCGACTGCTGCTCGACGCGCTGCCGGACCCGCTCACGTACATCCCGGTCGACGTCAGCGAGAGCGCCCTGGCCGGGGCGGCGAAGGCGCTGATCGAGGAGCGGCCGAAGCTCGAAGTGCACGCGCTGATCGCCGACTTCACCCGTCCGCTCGACCTGCCCGCCACCCCGGGGCCGCGTCTGGTGGTGTTCCTCGGCGGCACGATCGGCAATCTGCTGCCCGCCGAGCGCGCGGAGTTCCTGGCCTCGGTCGCCGCGATGATGGAGCCGGGCGACAGCTTCCTGCTCGGCACCGACCTGGTGAAGGACGAGTCGGTCCTGGTGCGGGCGTACGACGACGCGCGGGGGGTGACGGCCGAGTTCAACAAGAACGTGCTCGCCGTCATCGACCGCGAGCTCGGCGCGGACTTCGACCTCGACGACTTCACGCACGTGGCGCGCTGGGACGCCCACAACGAGTGGATCGAGATGCGGCTGCGGGCCCGCGCCGACCTCACTGTGAAGATCCCCGAGCTGGATCTCGTCGTCCGCTTCGAGGAGGGCGAGGAGCTGCGGACCGAGATCTCGGCGAAGTTCCGCCGCGAGGGCGTGCGGGCCGAGCTGGCGGCCGCCGGGCTGACGGCCACCCACTGGTGGACCGACGCCGACGGCCGGTTCGCGCTGTCGCTGGCGACGGCGGGCGACCAGGTCAGGGGAACAGCAGCGAGCTGATCCGCGAGGAGGCCGTCCTGGCCGCCGTCTTCGGGTCGGCCCCCGTGAGCACGGCGGTCATGTACGGCTTGATCGGGTTGTCGGCCTCGACGGCGGCCCACTGGGGCGAGTTGGGCGTGGCCCTGCCCCGGGCCGCGCCCTGCGCCATCGCGGCGGTACCCGCCTGGTTCTCCACGGCGGCCGCGAGCGCGGGCTTGTTCGGTACGTAGCTCATGGTGGCGGCGAGATCCTGCTGCCACTTCTCCCCGGCCAGCGCCTTGACCACCTCCACAGCCTCGGTGTGGTGTGTGGACCGCTTGGGCACGATGAGGTCCGAGCCTCCGGTGAAGACCGCGCCCGGCTGGGCCACGGTCCTGCCAGGGATGGGGAAGTAGCCGAGCTTGTCGGCGAGGGCGGGGTTGGCCTTCTGGATGGCCTTGGCGGTGCCCGGGACGGCGATGATCTGGGCGACCCTGCCCTTGGCGAAGACCTCGGCCTGCGGGGGCGTGGCCTCGTCGGCGTTCTTGGGGCCGTCGCCGAGCGCCTGGAGCTGCCGGTAGAAGTCCATGCCTCGCAGCGCGGCGGGCGTGGCGAGGGTGCCGGTCCACTCCCCGGCGCTCTCCTGGGCGAGCTCGCCGCCCTCGTCCCAGACGAATCCGGCGAGGGTGTACCAGTCCTGTCCGGCGAGGTAGACGCCCTGGGTGGCGCCGGTGTTGAGCTTGCCCGTGTCGCTCAGCCACTGGGCGCGGGTCTTCGGCGTCCTGCTGATGCCCGCCGCGTCGAACAGGTCCTTGTTGTAGATGACGACGCGGTTCGCCGCGTACCAGGGAATGCCGTACTGCACCCCGTCGACCTTGCCGGGTTCGGCGAGGCCCGGCAGCCAGTCCTTGCTGCCCCAGTCGCGCAGCGACTCCAGGGTGAGGTCGAGCAGCCCGCCGCTCGCCGCGTACTGGGAGACCTGGGTGTTGCCGACCTCGACGACGTCGGGCACCTCGCCCTTCTTGAGGGCGGTGGTCACCTTCTGGCCGATGCCGGTCCACTCCTGGATCCGTACGTCCAGCTTGACCGAGCGATGTTCCTTCTCGAACTCGTCGGTGAACCGCTTGATGAACTCGTCGGAGGCGCTGTCCTTCATCAGCCACACGGTGACGGTGGTGGTGGAGTCCCCGCCCATGCCCGGCAGCGCGCCGCAGCCGCCGAGTGCGAGGGCCGTGGCGAGCACGACGGGGGCATGGAGGTAGCGGTTCTTCACGGAGGTCACCTTCTGCGTCATGGCACGGGCAGTCATGACCCGACGTGGGGAAAGCGCAGACGGCTCTTCTGGGGGAAAGCGCAGTTGGCTAGTTCGGGTGCGGCCGATTTTGGTCTGTACCAATGGGCCGGTCAACCCTTGTTACGGAACCGAGGCCGCACCCGGGCCCCGCCCGACGCCTCGCGAAGCGGCGCGAGGTGGGGCACGGTGGAGGGACGCGACGAAGAGGAGTGCACCTCCATGTCCAACCACACGTACCGCGTCACCGAGATCGTCGGCACCTCCCCCGAGGGCGTCGACCAGGCCATTCGCAACGGCGTCGCCCGCGCGTCGCAGACCTTGAGGAATCTCGACTGGTTCGAGGTCACCCAGGTACGCGGCCAGATCGCCGACGGGCAGATCGAGCACTACCAGGTGGGTCTGAAGGTCGGCTTCCGGCTGGATGACGACCAGGAGGTGTGACGGCCGGGGCGGGTCCGCCCCGCCCCACCCGCTCAGGTCCGCCCCTCCCGCTCCTGCGCGTCCTTCAGCGCCTCGGACGGGGCGGCCCACCGGGCCCGTACGACCCGGAACCCGGCCCGTTCGGCGGCGTCGCACACCAGCTCGTCGTCGTCCACCAGCATCCGCACCTCGCGCCCGGCGCCGAGCCGGCGCAGGAGCTCCAGCTTGGTGGTCCGGGCGGGCCTGCGGTCGGCGTTGGGCCGCATGTGGAGCGTCCCGTCGGGCAGGCCCTGCGCGGCCAGCCACGCCCGGGTGTCCCGGCGGCAGCGCTCGGGGCGGCCGGTGAGGTAGACGACCTCGCACTCCTCGGCGGCCGCCAGGCACAGCGCGATTCCCTCCGCCAGCGGAGGATCGGCCGGGGCCGCGGCGAAGAAGGCGGCCCAGTCCCGCTTCGCGCCCTCCAGGAAGTGCTGCCGGTGACCGCTGTCCGCGAGCGTCCCGTCCAGGTCGAATACGGCCAGTGGCCTGCTGTTCTCCGTCATGTGCCCACCCTAGGGAATCCTGGCGCGGCACAGACGTTGAAGGTTGTGTGAGCTCAGTGATCGCGTCGACGCGCTTCTCCGTCCTGGACCGCTCCCGCATCCGCGCGGGGCACGACGGCCCGCAGGCACTGCGGGACACCGTGGCCTTCGCGCAGGAGGCCGAGCGACTCGGCTACCACCGCTTCTGGGCCTCGGAGCACCACAGCGTGCCGGGTGTCGCGGGCTCCGCGCCGACCGTGCTCGCCGCGGCCGTCGCCGCCGCGACCTCCTCGATCCGGGTCGGCACGGGCGGGGTGATGCTCCCCAACCACCAACCGCTCGTGGTGGCGGAGCAGTTCGGGGTCCTGGAGTCCCTCTTCCCCGGCCGTATCGACATGGGCCTCGGCCGCTCGGTCGGGTTCACGGACGGCATCCGCAAGGCGCTCGGCCGCGACAAGAAGGACGCCGACGACTTCGCGGACCGGCTGACCGAGCTCCTCGGCTACTTCGACGGTACGCAGACGGCCCACCCCCAGGTGCACGCCCGCCCCGCCGAGGGCCTCCGGGTCCCCGCGTTCGTCCTCGCCACCGGACAGGGCGCGCAGCTCGCCGCCAGTGCCGGTCTCGCCCTGGTCATCGCCAATGTGCGCGGCGAGGACGCCATGCTGCGCGCCATCGACGACTACCGCGACGCCTTCCGCCCGTCCGCGTGGAACGACCGCCCGTACGTGGTGGTCTCCGGCACGGTCGCCGTGGCCGGCACCACCGAGGAGGCCCGCCGCATCCTGCTGCCCGAGGCCTGGTCGACGGCGCACTCGCGCACCCGGGGCGAGTTCCCGCCGCTCTCCCCCGCCGAGGAGATCCTGGCGCTGCCGATGACCGACCGCGAACGCGCGCTCTTCGAGGAGGCGCAGCGCGGCCAGATCCACGGCACCGAGGACGAGGTCGCGGACGCCCTGGAGAAGCTGCTCTCGCGCAGCGCGGCCGACGAGTACCTGGTCACCACCAGTACGTACGACCGGGGCGCGATGCTGGACTCCTACCGGCGGCTCGCGGGCCTCACCGGCGGCCCCGCCTAGAATTCCGGTATGCAAAGCCCCACCGGACCCACCGAAGACCGCGCCCACGACCCTTACGTACGGGTGCGGGGCGCGCGCGAGCACAATCTGCGCGGGGTCGACGTGGACATCCCCCGGGACGCGCTGGCGGTCTTTACCGGTGTCTCCGGGTCGGGGAAGTCCTCGCTCGCCTTCGGGACGATCTACGCGGAGGCCCAGCGGCGCTACTTCGAGTCGGTGGCTCCGTACGCCCGGCGGCTGATCCACCAGGTGGGCGCGCCGAAGGTCGCGGAGATCTCGGGGCTGCCGCCCGCCGTCTCGCTGGAGCAGCGGCGCTCGTCACCGACCTCTCGCTCTTCGGTCGGCACGGTCACCACGCTCTCCAACTCGCTGCGGATGCTGTTCTCCCGCGCGGGCGCCTACCCGGCGGGCGCCGCGCGCCTGGACTCGGACGCCTTCTCGCCCAACACGGCCGCGGGTGCCTGCCCCGAGTGCCACGGCCTGGGCCGCGTCCACCGCACCAGCGAGGAGCTCCTCGTCCCCGACCCGTCGCTGTCCATCCGCGACGGCGCCATCGCGGCCTGGCCGGGCGCCTGGCAGGGCAAGAACCTGCGCGACGTCCTCGACACGCTCGGGTACGACGTCGACCGGCCCTGGCGCGAGCTCGACCCGGCGGACCGCGAGTGGATCCTGTTCACGGACGAGCAGCCGGTGGTCACCGTGCACCCGGTGCGCGAGGCGAACCGCATCCAACGCCCGTACCAGGGTACGTACATGAGCGCCCACCGCTATGTGATGAAGACGTTCGCGGAGAGCAAGAGCCCGACGCTGCGGACGAAGGCCGAGCGGTTCCTCACCGCCGCCGACTGCCCGGTCTGCGGCGGCAGCCGGCTGCGGCCCGAGGCTCTGGCCGTCACCTTCGCGGGCCGCACCATCGCCGAGCTGGCCGCTCTCCCCCTGAACTCCCTCGCCGATGTGCTGCGTTCGGCCGACGGCGGGCCCACGGCCGAGGTTCTGACGGCCGACCTGCTGAGCCGGATCGACCCCGTCACCGAGCTCGGTCTCGGCTATCTCAGCCTGGACCGGACCGCACCCACCCTCTCCACCGGGGAGCTCCAGCGGCTGCGGCTCGCGACCCAGCTGCGGTCGGGGCTCTTCGGCGTGGTGTACGTCCTGGACGAGCCGTCGGCGGGGCTGCACCCGGCCGACACGGAGGCCCTGCTCACGGTCCTCGACCGGCTGAAGGCGGCCGGGAACTCGGTGTTCGTCGTCGAGCATCACCTCGATGTGGTGCGGCACGCCGACTGGCTGGTGGACGTGGGCCCGCTCGCCGGTGTGCACGGCGGTCAGGTGCTGCACAGCGGGCCGCCGCACGCGCTGGCCGAGGTGGCCGAGTCGCAGACCCGCCGCTTCCTCTTCGACACGGCGCCCGCGCCCGTACGCGAGGTGCGCGAGCCGTCCGAATGGCTGAACGTCGGCCCGGTGACCCGGCACAATCTGCGGGGCCTGACGGCCGGGCTGCCGCTGGGCGTCTTCACGGCGGTGACCGGCGTCTCGGGCTCCGGAAAGTCCACGCTGGTGGGCGAGGTCACCGAGGAACTCCCGGGTGTGGAACGGCTGGTGACGGTCGATCAGAAGCCGATCGGCCGCACGCCCCGCTCCAACCTCGCCACGTACACCGGCCTCTTCGACGTCGTACGCAAGCTCTTCACCGCCACCGAGGAGGCGAGGGCGCGCGGCTACAAGGCGGGCCGGTTCTCCTTCAACGTGCCGGGCGGGCGCTGCGAGACCTGCCAGGGCGAGGGGTTCGTCTCGGTGGAGCTGCTGTTCCTGCCGAGTACGTACGCGCCCTGCCCGGACTGCCACGGCGCCCGGTACAACCCGGAGACGCTGGAGGTCACCCACCGGGGCCGCACCATCGCCGAGGTGCTCGACCTCACGGTGGAGGCGGCGGCCGAGTTCTTCGCCGACACCCCGGCCGCCGCCCGCAGTCTGACCGCGCTGCTCGACGTGGGCCTGGGCTATCTGCGCCTGGGCCAGCCCGCCACCGAGCTCTCCGGCGGCGAGGCCCAGCGCATCAAGCTGGCGACGGAACTTCAGAGGGTGCGGCGCGACCACACCCTGTATCTGCTGGACGAGCCCACGACCGGGCTGCACCCGGCCGATGTCGAGGTGCTGCTGCGCCAGTTGCACGGCCTGGTCGACGCGGGCCACTCGGTGGTGGTCGTCGAGCACGACATGAGCGTGGTGGCGGGCGCGGACTGGGTGGTCGACCTCGGGCCGGGCGGCGGCGACGAGGGCGGCAGGATCGTGGCGGCGGGCCCGCCGCGCGAGGTCGCCTCGGCGGGGGCCGGGCGCACGGCGCCGTATCTGGCGAACGCCCTCGACGGCTGACGCGCTGAGCGCTCCGCTGGAAGTCCGGTGATTCGACTGCGGGCCGCGCCTCGCCACCAGTAGCAGAACCTCACCGAACAGCAAGCTGACGGTCCGTCAATTCATGGCGGATCCCCGGCTGTTCGGTCCCCAAAAGCGGACTTACTCTCAAGTTCACCAGGGTTCGACTTCACCTGAGTTCCTCCTCGCACCCCCACCCCATCGAAATCGTTCGACCGAGGAGCCCCCCATGGCAACCCGCAGATTCCGTGTGCCCGCCGCCCTCATAGCCGCCGCGGCCGCTCTCACCTTCGGCGCCACCACCGCCGCGAACGCCCTCGTGGCCGGTTCCACCACGGTGACCCCGGCCGGCCACTCCTTCGCCGCCAAGCTCAACGGCAAGGCCACCTTCACCGCCGGTTCCACCACCATGACCTGCACGGTCTCCGCCTCGGTCCCGGGCGGCGGGAGCACCAACCAGGTCCCGGCCGCCCCCGGCAACCACAACGCCGCCGGGCCCGTCTCCGCCGCCATCAACCCGCCTTCCTTCAGCGGCTGCACCACCAGCATCTTCGGCGTCGGCGTGACCGTCACCAGCAACGCGACCAACGGCCAGTGGAGCATCTCCGCCCAGTACGGCTCGCCGGTCTCGGCCGGGCTCACCATGCCCAAGGGCGGCGTCGTCATCAAGACGAGCGGCCTCGCCAGCTGCACGCTCACCGCGTCGCCAGGCGGCCCCAGCACTGTCGCGGGCACCTGGACCAACGGCTCACCGTCCAAGCTCGCCATCGCCAACGCGCCCGTGGCAGCCACCGGGACGGGCGGCTTCCTCTGCCCGACGGGCAACCAGACGGCCACCTTCTCGGCCACGTACGACGTCACCGACACCACCGACCCGGCCCAGCAGATCACCGTCACCAGCTGAGCCGTACGCCGAAGGAGCGTGCCCCGGACCCACGGCCCGGGGCACGCCCCACTCCTCGGCGGCGCCTCAGCGGCCGACCTTCCTCGCCTTCCTGGTCGCCCGCAGCCACTCCTTGTTCATCGCCGCGATCGACGGCAGCGGGATGCCCTTGGGGCAGGCGGTGGCGCACTCGCCGGTGAGGGTGCAGCCGCCGAAGCCCTCCTCATCCATCCGGCCGACCATGTCGAGCACCCGGGTCTCGCGCTCGGGCGCGCCCTGCGGCAGCACATTGAGGTGGTTGACCTTCGCCGAGGTGAACAGCATGGCCGAGCCGTTGGGGCAGGCCGCCACGCACGCGCCGCAGCCGATGCACTCGGCGTGCTCGAAGGCGAAGTCGGCGTCCGGCTTGGGCACCGGCGTCGCGTGCGCCTCGGGCGCGGCTCCCGTCGGGGCGCTGATGTAGCCGCCCGCCTGGATGATCCGGTCGAAGGCCGAGCGGTCCACCACCAGGTCCTTGACGACCGGGAAGGCTGCCGCCCGCCACGGCTCGACGTCGATGGTGTCGCTGTCCCGGAACGCCCGCATGTGCAGCTGGCAGGTGGTGGTGCGCTCGGGTCCGTGCGCGTCGCCGTTGATGACCAGGCTGCACGCGCCGCAGATGCCCTCGCGGCAGTCGTGGTCGAAGGCGACCGGGTCCTCGCCGCCCAGGATGAGTTCCTCGTTGAGCGTGTCGAGCATCTCCAGGAAGGACATGTCGGCCGAGATGCCGTCCACTTCGTAGGTGGACATCGCTCCGTCGGCGTCGGCGTTCTTCTGCCGCCAGACGCGCAGGGTGAGCTTCATGCGTAGCTCCGCTGGGTGGGGTGGACGTACTCGAAGACGAGGTCTTCCTTGTGCAGGACGGGGGCAGTGCCGGTCTCCCTGAACTCCCAGGCGGCCGCGTACGAGAACTCCTCGTCGCGCCGGGCCGCCTCGCCGTCCGGGGTCTGGGACTCCGCGCGGAAGTGGCCGCCGCAGGACTCGGCGCGGTGCAGTGCGTCGAGGCACATGAGCTCGGCGAGCTCCAGGTAGTCGACGATGCGGTTGGCCTTCTCCAGGGACTGGTTGAACTCCTCGCCGGTGCCCGGGACCTTGATGCGGCGCCAGAACTCCTCGCGGATCTGCGGGATCCGGTCGAGGGCCTTGCGCAGCCCCTCCTCGGTGCGGGCCATTCCGCAGTACTCCCACATCAGTTCACCGATCTCGCGGTGGAAGGAGTCGGGGGTGCGGTCGCCGTTCACCGACAGGAGCAGGTTGAGCCGGTCCTCGGTGTCGGCGACCGCTTCCGCGACCGCCGGGTGCTCGGCGGTGACCGGCTCCTGGTGCGGGTTGCGCGCCAGGTAGTCGTTGATCGTGGAGGGGAGTACGAAGTAGCCGTCCGCCAGGCCCTGCATCAGGGCCGAGGCGCCGAGCCGGTTGGCGCCGTGGTCGGAGAAGTTGGCCTCCCCGATCGCGAACAGCCCCGGAACGGTGGTCTGGAGGTCGTAGTCGACCCACAGTCCGCCCATCGTGTAGTGCACGGCGGGATAGATCCGCATCGGCACCTCGTACGGGTTCTCGGCGGTGATCCGCTCGTACATCTCGAAGAGGTTGCCGTACTGCTCCTCGACCTTGTCGCGCCCCATCCGCGCGATGGCGTCCGCGAAGTCGAGGTAGACGCCCTGGCCGCCGGGGCCGACGCCGCGGCCCTCGTCGCAGACGTTCTTGGCGGCGCGCGAGGCGATGTCGCGCGGGACCAGGTTGCCGAAGGAGGGGTAGATGCGCTCCAGGTAGTAGTCGCGCTCGTCCTCGGGGATCTCGGCCGCGGGGCGGGTGTCGCCCTGGGCCTTCGGCACCCAGATCCGGCCGTCGTTGCGCAGCGACTCGCTCATCAGGGTGAGCTTGGACTGGTGCTCGCCGGTGCGCGGGATGCAGGTGGGGTGGATCTGGGTGAAGCACGGGTTGGCGAAGTAGGCGCCGCGCCGGTGGGCCCTCCACACGGCGGTGGCGTTGGAGTTCATGGCGTTGGTGGAGAGGTAGAAGACGTTGCCGTATCCGCCGCTGGCCAGGACCACCGCGTCCGCGAAGTAGGTGTCGATGCGGCCGGTGACCAGGTCCCGGGCGACGATGCCGCGCGCCTTTCCGTCCACCACGATCAGGTCGAGCATCTCGGTGCGGGCGTGCAGCTCCACGTTGCCGGCCGCGATCTGCCGCGAGAGCGCCTGGTAGGCGCCGAGCAGCAGTTGCTGGCCCGTCTGGCCGCGCGCGTAGAACGTACGGGAGACCTGGACGCCGCCGAAGGAGCGGGTGTCGAGGAGTCCGCCGTACTCGCGGGCGAAGGGCACGCCCTGGGCCACGCACTGGTCGATGATCTCGACGGAGATCTGGGCGAGGCGGTGGACGTTGGACTCCCGCGCCCGGAAGTCGCCGCCCTTGACGGTGTCGTAGAAGAGGCGGTGGATGGAGTCGCCGTCGTTGCGGTAGTTCTTGGCCGCGTTGATGCCGCCCTGCGCGGCGATGGAGTGCGCGCGGCGCGGGGAGTCCTGGAAGCAGAACTGGACGACGTGGTAGCCCTGTTCGGCCAGGGTCGCGCCGGCCGAGCCGCCCGCGAGCCCGGTGCCGACGACGATCACGGTGTGCTTGCGGCGGTTGGCCGGGTTGACCAGCTTCGCCTCGAAGCGGCGGGTGTCCCAGCGCTCGGCGACGGGTCCCGAGGGCGCCTTGGTGTCGGCGATCGGCTCGCCGAGCGCGTAGTCGGTGTAGTCGGGGGACGAGGTCATTCAGCTCACCACTCCGGTCATGACGGCGACGGGGACGGAGATGAATCCGAGGGTCAGCACCAGCGCGAGCACGTTGGCGAGGGTCTTGAGGATCCGGTCGCGGGCCGCGCTGCCGGCGCCGAGGGTCTGGGCGGCGCTCCAGAAGCCGTGCTGGACGTGCAGGCCGAGGGCGAGCATCGCCACGATGTAGACGGTGTTGCCGTACCAGGTGGAGAAGGTGTCCACCACGTTCTGGTAGGGGTGCCCGGACTGGAAGCCGCCGGTGTGCACGGTCCCGGTGGTCAGGTCCAGGACGTGCCAGACGATGAACAGGCCGAGGATGACGCCGCCCCAGCGCATGGTGCGGGTGGCGTAGCTCGCGCGGGGGCGGCGGTGCACGTACTTGTCGGGGCGCGCCCTGATGTCGCGGCGGCTCAGCTGGTACGCGGAGACCGCGTGCGCGACGACGGCGGCGACCAGCACCACCCGGATGATCCAGAGCGCCCACTCGTAGTGCAGGAAGGGCTCGCCGACGGTGCGCAGCCAGTGCGCGTACCCGTTGAAGTCGCCCGCCCCGAAGAAGATCTTGAGGTTGCCGAACATGTGGACGGCCAGATACGTCAGCATGATCATGCCGCTGACGGCCATGACCGCCTTCTTGCCGACGGTCGAGTCCCACACGGTGCGCGTCAAGGACGGTTTTCGGTCCGTCCGCGTTGCCAGAGCCATGTCATAGACGCTAGGGCCGGAGGTCCCGAGAGGTCCAAGACATGAATATGCTCAATTCGATAGCCATGGCCTATCGTGGGTCCATGCAGTTCCAGCAGCTCCTGTACTTCGTGGCCGTCGCGGAGACCCGCCACTTCACCCGCGCCGCCGAGCAGGTCCACGTCTCGCAGCCCTCGCTCTCCCAGCAGATCAGGGCGCTGGAGAAGGAGCTGGGCGCCGAGCTGTTCAGCCGCGCCCGGGGCAACATCGCGCTGACCGACGCGGGCGAGGCGCTGCTGCCGCTGGCCCGCCGCATCCTGGCCGACGCGGACACCGCCCGGATCGAGGTGCAGGAGCTGGCCCAGCTGCGCCGCGGCCGGGTCCGGCTCGGCGCCACCCCGAGCCTGTGCACCGGCCTGCTGCCGGACGTGCTGCGCGCCTTCCACGGCCGCCATCCGGGCATCCAGCTCCTGATCGAGGAGGGCGGCTCGCACGACCTCGTACGGGCGCTGGCGCGCGGCGCGCTCGACCTCGCACTGGTGGTCCTCCCGCTGCCGCCCGCCTCCCCCGCGCTGACCAGCGTCGAGCTCCTCCACGAGGACCTGGTGGTGGTCTCGGCCGCCGCCGAACCCGCCCCCGGCACCGACGGGCGGGTCCACATCCGCGATCTGCGCGACGCACCGCTCGTCATGTTCCGGCACGGCTACGACCTGCGGGAGCTCACCGTGGCGGCCTGCCGCGCCGAGGGTTTCGAGCCGGTGTTCACGGTCGAGGGCGGCGAGATGGACGCGGTGCTCGGCTTCGTACGGGCCGGGCTCGGCATCGCGGTGGTGCCGAGCATGGTGGCCGCGCGGGCGGGCCGCGATCTGCGGGTGACCCCGCTGGCCCGCCCGGGCCTGCGCCGCACGATCGCGCTCGCCCACCGCAGCGACGTGGACCCGCCGCGCGCCGCACGGGAGTTGCAGCGGGTCCTGCTCAGCGTCGGGGTCTGACCCCCGGCCCGGACGACGCGCGCCCGGCCGGGGGTCGGACCCCGACCTTCAGCATCGGTACGGGTCAGACGGCGTCGGTCAGGGCCAGCGAGTGAATGCGGTCCGGGGCGCCCGGGCGGGCGTAGTACCAGCCCTGGGCGGTGTCGCAGCCCAGTTCGCGCAGCTGCTCGGCCTGCGCCCCGGTCTCCACGCCCTCGACGGTGACGGCCAGTTGCAGGCTGTGGGCCAGTGACACGATCCCCTCGACGATCTTGATGTCGACCGGGTCGGCCGGGTGCTGCTGCATGGACTGGGTGAAGGAGCGGTCCAGCTTCAGCACGCTCACCGGGAGCCTGCGCAGGTTCGCCAGGTTGGAGTAGCCGGTGCCGAAGTCGTCCAGGGCGATGTCCACACCCATGTCCGCGAGCTGGCGCAGCGGCTTCAGGAGATCGTCGTCGGCGCCGATCAGCGCGGACTCGGTGACCTCCAGGCACAGGGCGCCCGGCTCCAGGCCGGACCGCTCCAGGACCTCCACCGTGTCGGCCACCAGACCGGGGTGGTGCAGCTGCGTGGGCGAGAGGTTCACGTTGATCCGCAGCGGGCCGCCGGCCCGCGAGCCCGGGTGGCGCTCCTGCCAGAACCTCGCCTGGCGTACGGACTCCGCCATCACCCAGCGGCCGAGCGGCACGATCAGACCGGTGTGCTCGGCGAGCGGGATGAACCGGTCCGGGCCCAGCACGCCGTGCTGCGGATGCGACCAGCGCACCAGCGCCTCCGCCCCGTGCACACTGCCGTCGCCCAGGTGCACCAGCGGCTGATACTCGATGAAGAACTCACCGCGCTCCAGCGCCGCCGGCAGCGCGTTGGTGAGCCCGTGCCGGGTGATCGCCCGGGCGTCGGCCTCCGGGTCGGCCCGCTCGAAGCGGTTGCCGCCCGCCGCCTTGGCCCGGTACATCGTGATGTCGGCGCTGCGCAGCACCTCCGCCGGGCCGCGCTCGTCCGCCGGGCCCTCGACCACACCGATCGATCCGCGCACAGTGAGCTCGCGGCCCTCAAGACGGATCGGCACGGAGAGCACGCCGAGGATGCGGGAGGCCAGTTCGTCGACCTCGCGCAGGGTGTCGGTGCCGGTGGTCAGGGCCACGAACTCGTCGCCGCCGAGCCGCGCCACCATCTCGCCGGGACCGGTCGCACAGCTCTGCAGCCGGTCGGCGACCTCCACCAGGAGCCGGTCGCCCGCCGAGTGGCCGAGGCTGTCGTTGACCGCCTTGAACCCGTCGAGGTCGAGGTAGCAGAGCCCGAATCGCTTGCCCTGGCCCGCCGCGAGCGCCTTGTCCAGGCGCTCGAAGAAGAGGGTGCGGTTGGGCAGGCCGGTCAGGGCGTCGTGGGTGGCCTCGTAGCGCAGCCGCAGATTCAGCAGCCGCCGCTCGGTGGTGTCCTCCAGGAGGGCCAGCTGGTACTGCGGGCGGCCCTCGGCGTCGCGCAGCAGCGAGACCGTCAGATTGGTCCACAGGACGGTGCCGTCGCCGCGGTAGTACGGCTTCTCGACCCGGTAGTGGTCGCGATCGCCCCGGACCAGCTCCTCGTAGAGCTTCCAGACCTGCGGCGCGTCCTCGGGGTGCACCCACTCGCTGACATTGCGGCTGCGGATCTGCCCCTCGACGCCGCCGAACATCCGGGTGAGGGTCTCGTTGACCTCCAGGACGCGGCCTTCGAGGTCGGCGATCCCGATGCCGACGGCGGCGCCCTCGAAGACCGCGCGGAACCGGGCCTCGGTGGTGTGCAGGGCCTCCTCGGCGGCGCTGCGCGCGGCGAGCGCGGAGCGGGCGATGGCCTCCTGCTCGCGCAGGGTGCGCTCGCGCAGCGCCTGGGCGAACCCGGCGGCCAGTGCGTGCTGGAGGCGGGCGCAGCGGGCCCGGGCCTCCTCGGCCCGCAGGTCGCCGCCCGTACCGCAGTACAGGACGAGATAGGAGTCGACCACGCCGAGCGTACGGCTGAGCGCGTCCGGGTCGGTGCAGTGGGCGCCGACCAGGGCGGCGCCGATCTCGTGCGCGGGCGCCGGGTCGAAGTGGCGGCGGTGCAGCGCCTCGATGAGGCGGCGGGCCAGCGGCAGCAGATGGCGCTCGAACTCGGGGCGGGTCAGCGACGTGGCCGTCACCGGGAAGATGGCCCTGCTCCAGATCGTGGCGAACCGTCTGAGCCTGGATTCGGGGCCGTCGGGATCGACGGGCTGCCCGTCCTTCCGGGGCGGGGTGCTCACGCTATACGTCCCACGCCGGCGAACCCCGAGAAGGCATAGGGGTCTTCCTGCTCCGGCGAGGACTCCGGGCGCCACATCGGCATCTGCACCAGACCGGGCGCGACCATCTCGAACCCGTCGAAGAACGTGGCGATCTCGTCGCTCGTCCGCATGACCAGCGGGTTGCGGATGTTGCGGTAGACGCCCACCGCGCCGCCTGCCCGGTCCTCGCTGAGCGGGATGCCCTCGTACGCGGCATGGGTGAGGATCAGCAGGCTGCCGGGGGCGAGCGCGTCGCGCAGCTGGGCGACCGCGGTGCGCGGGTCGTCCGCGTCCTCGACGAAGTGCAGGACCGCCACCAGGAGCAGGGCGACCGGCTGGTCCAGGTCGAGCAGCCGGCCGACCTCGGGGCTGGTGAGGATGTCCTGCGGCTTGCGCAGATCGGCGGCGAGCACGCCCGCCCGCTCGTTGCCGTCCAGGACGGCCCTGCTGTGCGCGACGGCGACCGGGTCGTGGTCGACGTAGACGACCCGCGCCTCGGGGGCGGCGATCTGGGCGACCTCGTGGACGTTGCCGAACGTCGGGATGCCCGAGCCGATGTCCAGGAACTGCGTGATTCCCTCATCCAGGGCGAACCGGACCGCCCGCCGCATGAACGCCCGGTTCGCCTGCATCACCTTCGGCAGTCCGGGGATGAACTCCATGGCCTTGCGCGCGGCTTCCCGGTCGACCTCGAAATTGTGCGAGCCGCCCAGGTAGTAGTCGTAGATGCGGGACACACTCGGCACCGAGATGTCGATGCCCGTAGGGGCCCAGGCAGGACGCTCCATCTATGTCTCCAACAGCTCGCCGCGGGGGGTGTGGTGGCCATGTGCATGGTCAGTGTTCGAGCTGAGGCTACTGATCGTCAGGCAGGAGGGCGAGTAAAAACGGAAAATGCCGATCCGTTATTGGTCACACACAAGTTCGGTCACATCCCCCGGAACGTACGTCGAGCCCGCCACCGCGCGGGGGACACGGTGACGGGCCGACGGCCTTGGGGGGCCTTGCGGGGCTACTTGGTGGTGGCGATCAGCTTTCCCTCGGGCGAGACTGCCCACCAGGTGCCGCCCACGCCCTGGCCGTTGGTGTCACCGGGCTTGCTGTCGCCGGCGTAGGTGTAGATCGGCCAGCAGTTGATGGACTGCTGCTTGATGCCGTCGGGCCGGTTGAAGGTGACGAAGCCCTTCTGGATGATGCCCTCGGTGTCCTTCTTCTCGACCGGCGCGACCACCGGCCACTTCTTGAGGCAGTCCCCGGTGCAGGCCGACTTCATGGGCCAGGCGGAGTCCTTCTTGAACCGGTAGACGGTCATCCCGCGGGAATCGACGATGATCTTGCCGAGCTTGGCGTCGTTACGGACCGACAGACCCGGCAGGCTCGGCGTCTCCGCCTCCGCCCCCGCTTCCGCCCCGGCCCCGGCGCTGTCCGCGGAGGGCGCCGCCTTCTTGCCGTCGGGGGCCGAGGCGTGCCAGGTGCCGCCCACGCCCTGCCCGTTCGCGTCACCGGCCTTGGTGTCCTTGGTGTACCGGTACATCGGCCAGCCGGCGATCGTCAGCTGCTTGCTGCCGTCGGTACGCGCCACCTCGCCGATGAGGCTCGCGTCGGTGCCGGGAGCCGCTGTGACGCTGCCCGCGGGCACGGCCGGCCACAGCTTCGCGCAGTCGCCGTCGCAATTCGACTTGGGCGGACTGGCGGTGTCCTTGTCGAAGCGGTAGAGGGTCATTCCGGCGCTGTCGGTGACCACCTTGCCCAGTTCCTTGCTGTCCCACACCGTGAGCTGTCCGGCCGCCTTGGCGGCCGCCTGATTGGCGGTGCCGGACCCCGAGCCGTAGCCCGCGTCGCCGTATCCGTAGCCGTTTCCGCTCCCCGCGGCCTGGGCGGCGTTGCCGACCGACTGGCCCTTGGGAGAGGCACTTCCCTTGTCCTGGCCGCACGCCGTCGCCGTGAGTGCCAGTACTGCCGCCGCCGTCACCGCGAGCGAGGCGTTGCGCCAGGTTGCCATGTCAACTCCAGTTGGTTCTCTGTTTGTTGTTGCGCCTGGGTGCGCCTTTCATGGCCCTAGGTACGCGTGGCGGCCCCCGGAGCGTTCAAAAGCCTGCGAAAGAATTTTCCCGCCCCCGCCGAACCGCCCCCGGCGGTTCCAAACGCAAACCCGGCCAACCTCCCCCCATCAGGCGAATCCGCGCCGGTCTCATGGCCGAGCGGCCCGCCGGGCCGGATGATCCTGGGCGTGCACGTACCCCACTTGGCGCAACGGCTGCTTTCGGCCGCCGCCCTGGCCCTGCTGCTGACCGGCCCCGCGCCGTACGCGCGCGCGGACGCCTGTGCGTACGCCTCGGTCTCGGGCGGCGCCGGGGACGACTGGGCGGTGGCGGTCGCCGGGGGCGGCATCTGCACGCCGTCGCCCCCGCCGCCCACGCCGAAACCGCCTCCACCGAAGCCGCCCGAACCGAAGCCACCGGTGCCGAAACCCCCGCCGGCGCACCCGCCGGCCCCGCCGAAGCCGGTCCCTCCCCCGCCGCCGGCCCCGCCCGAACCGCAGCCTCCGAAGCCCAGACCGGTGCGGCCCGCGGTACCCGTACCGGCGAACCCCGCGCCCCCGCCGCCCGCGCCCGTGCCGCCGAGCCCCTCGGCCACCCCGCCGCCGCGGCTGCGGCCCGTCGCGCTGCCCGCGTACCGCAGGCCGCCGAGGAAGAAGCCCGAGCCGGGGCTCTCGACGGTGACGCTCACCCTGCTGATCACGGTGCCCGCGGTGGTCGCCGTCGTGGTGCTCCGCCCCCGCTCGAACTAGCCGTCGCCCCCCGGCGCGCCCCGTCCGCGCCGCGCGGCGCCGTTCCCGCTCCACCCTCGTCGGAGGTTCCCCCTTGAAGGACTGGATCGTCCTCTCCATCGCGATGGCCGCCGCGTGCGTCGTCGTGCTGACCATCGTCATCGTCAACCACCGCCGTATCGGCGAGGACGACGACCCCTCCCAGACCCCGGACGTCATGGAGTACATGACGATGATGATGGGAGTGATCTACGCGATCGTCCTCGGCCTCGCCATCGCGGGCGTCTGGGAGGCCCGGGGCGCGGCCTCGGAGACCGTCCGCCAGGAGGCGCAGGCGCTCCACGAGGTCAGCGAGCGCGTCCAGGTCTACCCGGGCCCGGTCCGCGAGCGCATCCGCGCGGACGTCGACTCGTACGTCACCTACGTCGTCCGCTCCGAGTGGCACCACATGGAGGTCTCGGGCGAGCTCGGCGACAAGGGGTCGGTCCTGCTCTCCCAGCTGCGCAAGGACGTCACGGACTACGAGCCCAAGACCGACCACGAGGGCCAGGCGTACCAGCCGCTGGTCGACCAGGTGGCGGCCGTCGACGACGCCCGCAGCACGCGCGGTGCCGGGGCCGGGGCCACGATGCCGGGGGTCGTCTGGTTCGGGCTGATCACCGGGGCCGTGGTGACCGTTGGCCTGATCTTCACGCTCCAGATCCGCCGCACCGGGCGCGAACTGCTGCTCGCCGGGCTGTTCAGCGTGCTCATCGCCTTCCTGCTCTTCCTGATCTGGGACTTCGACGCCCCCTTCGGCCGGGGCCTGTCGGCCACCTCGGCGCCGTTCCGCGACCTCTTTCCCGATCTGTTCACCTGACCGAAATCCCCGGTGACACCCCGACAGGTCCGCCGGGTGGGGGAAGGGAATGCCCCATTCGCCGGACAGCGATCGCGACCGGCGCCGCCCGCTCTTAGCGTGTCGGGCATCGAGGTGCATTTCCCGCTTTTTGTGGAAAACGGTTCCGCAGTGCTCCTCGGGGACCCGGAGGATTGACCATGGGCGCGATACGCATCGCATCCGCCACATTGCTCGGCGCCGCGGCTCTCTCCGTCGCCGCCCCCGCGGCAGCGCTGGCCGCCGATGGCGGCGGCGCGCACGGCAGCAACATCACGTCGTTCGGGTTCAGCGTGACCCCCTCCACCATCGCCCCCGGCGGTACGGTCACGCTGAACGTCACCGGGTGCCCCTCCACCGCCACCGCCTCCTCCGGCGTCTTCAACACGGTGACCATCTCGCCGAACAGCTCCACGACCGCCCAGGTCGACTTCAACGCCAAGCGCGGTGCCACCTACACCGTGACGTTCATGTGCGGCGGCGAGCGGGGCACCACCGATCTCACGATCACCGGCGGTATCCAGACGCTCCGGCCCACCATCAGGCCCACCATCAGCACCACCACCGCGCCCTCGCGCGGTGTGCGGGGCGGCATCGGCGGCACCTCGGAGGGCATCGACAAGGGCGAGATCGCGATCGGCCTCGCACTCGTCGCCGCGGCCGGCGGCGGCCTCATGTTCTATCTGCGCCGCCGTGACAGCTGACAACTGACAACTGACAACTGACAACCAGGGCCTCCCCGGCAGAGAACAGCCGCGAACCGCCCGCCGCCCCGAGTCCTGGCCAGGACTCGGGGCGGCGGGCGGTTCGGCTCTGTCCGGGAGGTTCGGCCGGTCAGACCCGCCCGCCGGTCGTGCGGCGGCGCCGTGCCACGAACACGGCACCGCCGATGGCGGCCAGCGCCACCAGGGACCCGCCGACGGCCATCTCGGTCTGGGTCGGACCGGCGGAGCCGCCGAGCCCGCCCATCGCGCCGCGGCCGGAGAGCACGGTGAAGCTGCGCGTCTCCGTTCTGGGGTTGTCGTTGCAGCGGACCGACAGGTTGTACGACCCGGGGGTGATGTGGTCGTGGATCCTGGCGGTCGCGAATCCGGTGTCCCCGCCCGAGAGGGACGTCGGGGAGAAGGCGTTCGACGTCACGATGCCGCCGTGGCCGCAGCCGTTGGCCGTGATCGTCAGCGTGGAGCCCGGGTGGACCGCGCTCGGGTTGACGGTGACGTTGCTCGGGCCGAAGTTGGCGGAGGCGAGCGGGGCCGAGAGCCCCACCGCCGCGAAGGCGGCCACGGCCACCGGGAGAGCGCGTGCAGCACGCATGGTTGAACCTCCGAGGGAGGGCGCCCCAAAGCCGTGCTCCGGGAAATTCGACGAGTACGCCTCCCATGACGAACCCTCACCGGACGCTCTTCACCTCGCATGTCGCGCTGGTCCACCCTGGTGAGCCGACACGCCGGTGGACGGTCCGCCGATCTGACGGACCTGCAGGTCACAGACCGTCAGAACTTTTATCGGACCATGACACGGATGGGTCACGCGGGTGCCGCCCCCCTGGTGCCGCCCCGAGGGAGCCGTCACCCCCGTCACCACCCGTTCGCACCTCCCTGATCGCCGGAGTGCGATCACGCCCTTACCGTGCCTACAGGTGGCACGGAGGGCTTTGGAGGGAGCGAGATGGGGCAGGAAGAGGGCGGCTCGGAGCATCGGAGGCGGTCGCCGTGGGGGGCGCTCGCCCTGGTGATGCTCACCGGTCTGGCTCTGCTGCGGAACGGCGCCGACGTCACGATGGGCCCCCCGCAGCCCGCGGCGGCCGCCGCGCTGACGGGCAGGCCGGAGGTGTTCGTCGCCGCCACGTCCCTCGCCCCGGTCGAGCCGCTGGCGTACGCGCCGGCCTCCCGGATCAAGATCGGCGCGATCAAGGTCGACGCCCCGGTCATCGAGGTCGGCATCGACCAGGACGGCTGGGTGCAGGCGCCGCCGCCGGACGACCCCAATCTGGCGGGCTGGTACCAGAACGCGATCTCCCCCGGCCAGAACGGCACCGCCGTCATGGTCGGCCACGTCGACACCATGCGGGGCCCCGCCGTCTTCTACGGCCTGGGCTCGCTCAAGAAGGGCAACCACGTCGAGGTGACCCGCTACGACGGGCATGTGGCCGTCTTCGAGGTGTACGGCGTCGAGGTCTACGACAAGAACAACTTCCCGGGTGCCCGGGTGTACGGCGACACCGGGCACCCGGAGCTGCGGGTGATCACCTGCGGCGGCGGCTTCACCCGCGCCAAGGGCTACGACGGCAACGTCGTCGTCTTCGCCCGCATGGTGGGAACCCGCTGAACCGGCCCGGCCTCAGAGCCTGTCTTTGAACCCCCGCCTGCTCAGCGCCGCTTGGGCGGTACGCGCAGGTGGTAGCCCGAGGTGAGCAGCCGGGGCAGATAGGTGCGCAGCGCCGCCACGCTCTGCGAGCGGTCGCCCCCGGCGTCGTGCGAGAGCACCACGACGCCCGGCGCGGCACCGTCCCGGATCCGGCGCACGATCGTGTCGGTGCCGGGCGCCGTCCAGTCGAGGGTGTCGAGGGTCCAGCCCATCGGCTCCATGCCGAGTTCGGCGCCGATCTGGAACGAGTTGCGGTTCCAGGCGCCGTAGGGGGCGCGGAACCACTGCGGCCGCTCCCCGAGCACCTCCTCGACCACCTCGCTGGTGCGGGTCATCTCGTCGCGTACCGCGTCCCGCGACATCTTGATGAGCAGCGGGTGGCTCCAGGAGTGGTTGCCGATCACATGCCCGTCGTCACGCATCTCGCGCAGCAGGTCGCGGTTGTCGGTGGCCATCTCGCCGCAGACGAAGAACATCGCCCGCACGTCGTACTCGCGAAGGGTCCGCAGGATCTCCGGCGTGTAGCGCGGGTCGGGGCCGTCGTCGAAGGTCAGCACCATGGTGTCGGGGCCGAGCTGGGGCATGCTCAGGAACGGCCGGCGCCGCACCGGCGGCAGCGCGGTGCGGTACTGCGGCGGGGCCTCGGCGGTCATCGGTTCGAGGCGGTACGCGGTGGACTTCAGCCGGGGCGCGGCGGCCTGCGGGCCCGCGGCGGGACCGGCGGCCGCTCCCGTGGCCCCGCCCTCCGGCGCGCCGGTGTCCTCGGCCGTCAGCATCCGCAGGGCGGCGGCGGCTCCCAGACAGGCGCCGACGCGCAGGAGCGTGCGACGCCCGGGGAGCATCTGATCCTTTTTCATGACCCATGGCTCGCACGGCACACGGCCCCGGCGGCTGAAGCGCACCGCCCGCGCGGCCGAAAACACCCGTTGGGACGCACCCGGGGCGGACCGTTGACGTGTGTGGCTCAGTGGCGCCGCACCAGCGGGAACGGCAGTGTCTCACGGATCGTCAGGCCGGTGAGGAACATGACGAGCCGGTCCACGCCGATGCCGAGCCCGCCGGTGGGCGGCATGGCGTACTCCAGCGCGTCCAGGAACTCCTCGTCCAGTTCCATCGCCTCCGGGTCACCGCCCGCCGCGAGCAGTGACTGCGCGGTGAGCCGCCGCCGCTGCTCCACGGGGTCGGTCAACTCCGAGTAGGCGGTGCCCAGTTCGGTGCCGAACGCCACCAGGTCCCAGCGCTCGGCGAGGCGGGGGTCACTGCGGTGCTGGCGGGTGAGCGGGGAGACGTCGGTCGGGAAGTCCTTGTAGAACGTGGGCAGCTGGGTCTTCTCCTCGACCAGCCGTTCGTACATCTCCAGGGCCACGTCGCCGCGGGTGTTCTCGGGCGTGTGCGGGACCCCGGCCAGGTCGCAGAGCCGACGCAGCTCCCGCTCGTCGGTGTCGGCGCCGACCTCCTCGCCCAGCGCCTCGGAGAGCGCCCCGTACAGCGTCTTGACCGGCCACGGGCCGGAGATGTCGTGCTCCACGAGCCGCCCGTCGGGACCGGCCTTGCGTGCCACCGGCGCGCCGAACGCGGCGGTCGCCGCGCCCTGGATGAGCTCGCGGGTCAGATCGAGCATCACGTCGTAGTCGGCGAAGGCCTGGTAGGCCTCCAGCATCGTGAACTCGGGGTTGTGCTTGTACGAGACGCCCTCGTTGCGGAAGGTGCGGCCCATCTCGAAGACCTTCTCGACCCCGCCGACGCACAGCCGCTTCAGATACAGCTCGGGGGCGATCCGCAGATACAGGTCCAGGTCGTAGGCGTTGATGTGGGTGGTGAAGGGGCGGGCGTTGGCGCCGCCGTGGATCTGCTGGAGCATCGGGGTCTCGACCTCCAGATAGCCGCGGTCCAGCAGTCCCTGGCGCAGCGCCTGGACCGCGGTGGAGCGGGCCCGTACGACGTCGCGGGCCTCGGGCCGGGCCACCAGGTCGAGGTAGCGGCGGCGCACCCGGGCCTCGGGGTCGGCCAGGCCGAGCCGTTTGTCGGGCAGCGGGCGCAGACACTTTCCGGTCATCTGCCAGCCGGTGACGAAGAGCGAGTACTCGCCCTTGACCGTGGTGCCGGTGGTGCCCGTGGCGGTGATGTGGTCGCCGAGGTCGACGTCGCGGGTGAAGCGGTCGAGGACGTCCACGCCCGTGCCGTCCCGGGTGAACGCCAGCTGGAGGTCGCCCGACCAGTCGCGCAGCACGGCGAAGACGACGCCGCCGAAGTCGCGTACGGCCATCACGCGCCCGGCCACCGTGGCGGCCGTTCCCGCACCGGCCTCCCGCAGCTCCGCCAGGGTGTGCGTGCGCGGCGGAATGACCACCGGATACGGTTCGGTGCCCTCGGCGCGCAGCCGCTCCAGCTTGGTGTGGCGCACCCGCACCTGGTCGGGCAGCTGCCGCTCCCCCGTCCCCTCGGCGCCCGGCCCGGACAGGCCGAGCGCCTCGATGGACGGCAGGCCCTCGGTGGTGCCCGGGCTGGTGACGCCCCTGGGATGCCCCTTGCCCCACAGCTTGCGCAGACTGGGTACGGAGACGAAGCCCTCGGCGATGCCGGAGGCGAGCCCGACGCGGGCGAGGGAGCCCGCGTCCCCGTAGCAGAGGAAGCGCGGGAACCACTGCGGCTGGTACTTCACGTTCGACCGGTACAGCGCCTCCAGCTGCCACCACTTGGAGAAGAACAGCAGCAGCCTGCGCCACAGCCGCAGCACCGGGCCCGCGCCGATCCGGGCGCCCTCCTCGAAGGCCGAGCGGAACACGGCGAAGTTGAGCGAGATCCGCCGTACGCCCAGCTTCGGCGCGTACGCGCAGAGCTCGGCCACCATGAACTCCATGACACCGTTGGGCGCGCTGCGGTCGCGCCGCATCAGGTCCAGCGAGATGCCGTCCGGGCCCCACGGCACGAACGAGAGCAGCGCGATGAGCGTGCCGTCGGCGGCGAAGGCCTCGACAAGCAGGCAGTCGCCGTCGGCCGGGTCGCCGAGGCGGTCGAGCGCCATGGAGAAGCCGCGTTCGGTCTCGGTGTCGCGCCAGGCGTCGGCCCGGTCGACGATCTGGCCCATCTCCTCGTCGGTGAGCGCCGAGTGGCGGCGGATGCGGGTGGTGGCGCCGGTGCGGGCGACGCGGCGCACTGCCTGCCGGGTGACCCGCATCTCGCGGCCGTCCAGGTCGAACCGCGCGACGTGCAGGATCGCCTCGTCGCCCAGCTGCATGGCGCCCAGACCGTGCCGGGCGTAGACGGTGGCGCCCTCCTCGGAGGCGCCCATCACCGCGGGCGCCCAGGCGTACTTCCTGGCCACGTCCAGCCAGGCGGCGATGGCGGGCCCCCACGCCCCGGGGTCGCCGACCGGGTCGCCGCTGGCCAGCGCGACCCCGGCCTCCACCCGGTAGGTGACGGCCGCCTTGCCGCTCGGCGAGAACACGACCGCCTTGTCGCGGCGGGTGGCGAAGTAGCCGAGCGAGTCCTCCCGGCCGTAGGCGCGCAGCAGGGCCCGGATGCGCGGCTCCTCGTCGCCGTGCAGCGCGGCCTCCATGCGCTGCGAGCGGAAGAGCGTGGTGGCCGCGCTGAGCAGAGCGATCGCGCCGAAAAGGCCGAGGAAGAAGTAGAGCGGGCGGGGCGGGCGGCCGTCGAACTGGCCGCTGGAGGCGAGCCCGCCGAGCACCCGGTTGGTGGCCCACAGCAGCCGCTGGCCGCGCGGGAGCGTGCCGGGGAAGATCTCCACAAGAGCCCAGCCGGCCAGGACGCCCGCGGCGAGGCCGAGCACCAGGACGAGCAGCGCCCGGTGGACGGCGCCGCGCCGGGTCTCGGCGTAGAACTCGCCGCGCGCCAGGATCAGCACGACGAGCGCGGCGCCGCACACGATGCCGTTGGCGGCCCACATCCACTCGGCGACGGCGACGAGCAGCACATCGGCGAGGAAGAGCAGCCCGAGGTAGCCGACCACCAGCCACCAGGCGACCTTCTTGCGGGCGCCGATCGCGGCGGCGAGCAGCAGCAGGAAGACGGCGTAGGCGAGGTTGGCGCTGACGGGGACGGTGACCCGGTCGAGAAACCAGGAGACCGGCCGCAGCCACCTGCGCAGGGCGGGCACCAGCGCGATGACCCCGCAGAACAGCCCGAGCCCGGCGAAGAACATCGCGAAGGCCTCCGGCACCCGGCTCAGGAACCGGGACCGCGAGGGTGTCCGGGCCCGTGCCGGTATGGGCGTCTCCTCGCTGACACTCATGCCCTGCACTCTAGGGAGCGGCACGCCGGGCCGCCTGTCGGGAGCGGCGCGCCGCGGAGTTAGCCTCGTTCGTGTGACAGCACCCTTCGAACGCGGTACGGACGGTCCCAAGGTCATCGTCGTCGGGGTGGACGGCTCCGACTCCTCGCTGCGCGCGGCGGCGTACGCGAGCGGTCTGGCCCGGCGCCAGCACGCACTGCTCGCGGTGGTCTACGTCCAGCCCCTGGTGACCGCGGGCGCCGCGATGGGGGCGCCGGTCGCCGACACCACCGGGGAGATCGCCGAGGGTCTCGCCGAGGAGATCCGCGCGGCGGCGGAACGGGTGAGGGACATCTGGACCGTGCGCTGGGAGTTCCACACCCTGCGCGGCGACGCGTACGGGGGCCTGGTGACGGCCGCGGACTCGCTGAAGGCGGATGCGGTGGTGGTGGGCGCGTCGGAGTCGGCGGGGCACCGGATCGTGGGGTCGGTGGCGGTACGGCTGGTGAAGGCGGGGCGGTGGCCGGTGACGGTGGTGCCGTAGCCTCAGCCCGGTCTTTGTCTGCGGGCCGTCTGTGGCTGGTCGCTCCCCCAAGCTCTCGGCTTCGCTCGAACAGGGGGGACCCCCATCGCGGCGGAGCCGCACATGTCACAGCCCCGCGCTCCCCGGGGGGGCTCGCACACCAACCGGGGTCCGGGGCGCAGCCCTACCGCTCCGCCATCCTCAACCCGTCCCTCGCCGCACCCCGCCCCAGCACCGCCTCCCGGATCTCCGTTTCGGCCGTGCGGTAGTCCTCCCGGTCGGGGGAGGTGCGCAGGGCCTCGGGGAGGTTGACGACGCGGCCGCGGTCCGCGTCGACCCACTGGGGGACGAACTCCGCCTTGGTGACCTCCCAGCGCGCCCCCGCCCGCGCGGGCGGCGCGAACGTGAAGCGGGCGATGGAGCTCATGTTGCCGCGCGGGTCGCGCGCGCCGGTGTTGTTGAACATCTCCCCGGCGATCTGGTCGCCCTCGCCGTAGACGATCCAGGTGCCGTTGACCTTCTCGTACGCCTGCGGGATGTGCGCGTGCGTGCCCAGGATCAGGTCGATGTCGGGGCGGCCGCCGGTGCGGGAGGCGGTGAGCGCCCTGCCGAGCTGGAGCTGCTGCTCGTCGGGCTCGGTCTGCCACTCGGTGCCCCAGTGGAGGCTGACGACGACCACGTCGGCCCCCGCCCCGCGGGCCGCGCGCGCGTCCGCGAGGATCTTCTGCTCGTCGATGAGGTGGACGGCCCACGGCTGCCCGTCCGGCATCGGATAGCCGTTGGTGTCGTACGTGTACGCCAGCTGGGCGACCTTGGCGCCGCCCGCCTCCAGCAGGGCGGGCGTCGCGGACTCCGTGGCGGTGCGGCCCGAACCGGTGTGCTTGAGGCCTGCCTTGTCGAAGGCGCGCAGGGTCCGGGCGATCCCGTCGGCCCCGTCGTCGAGGCTGTGGTTGGACGCGGTCGAGCAGGAGTCGTACCCGGTGTCCTTGAGCGCGGCGGCCACCTGCGGCGGCGACTTGAACGCCGGATAGCCGGTGAAGGGCCCGCCGTCCGGCCCGTACACCGTCTCCATGTGACAGATCGCCAGGTCCGCCCGGGAGATGAGCGGTTTGACCCCGGCGAGCATCGGCCGGAAGTCGTAGCCGTCCCCGCTCGCGTCGGCCGCGGCGCGCTCGATGGTCGAGGAGTGCGGCAGTACGTCACCGGTCGCGACCAGCGTGAACGCGCGCGGCCCCGCAGTCGCCGAGCCGCCGGCCGGTGACGGAGTGCCGGGCCGCTCGGAGTCCTGGTGGTACGGCAGGCGCGCGGGGGCGGGGTGCTCCGCCGCGCACCCGGCGGTCGCGGCGAGGGCGAGGGCCGCGACGGCCGCCGTCCGCCGGCTCGTTCTGCTGGTCATGGCACCGGGCTCCACGGGTCGGAAATGCCTGATTGATTATCAGATATCCACATCATGCATATCTGGCCCGATTCCCCAACCGTTCGCCGCACCATTCGCCGCTCCATTCGACCGTTCGTCGCATGTCGCGGTCCGGCGGCTGTCCCTTCGCGCCCGGCTGCGCTCGGATACGGCTGCGGCCTGCGGATTCTCGGGAAGGAGCACCACGGTGAGCACGGGTATCCCGGATGCGGCCCCACGGTCGGACGCGGCCCCACGAGGTGCGGCGCCGCCGCGGCGGTACACCCGCGAGCCCGATCTGGCGGCGCTCCAGCGCGAGCACGGCCCCGCCCTGATGCACTTCCTGCTCGGCCTCACCTACGGCGACCGGCAGCGCGCCGAGGACCTGCTCCAGGAGACGCTGGTACGGGCCTGGCAGCACCCGGAGGCGTTCGAGGGCCCGTACGCCTCGATGCGGCCGTGGCTGTTCACCGTCGCGCGGCGCCTCGCGATCGACGCCCGCAGGAACCGGCAGGCGCGGCCGGTCGAGGTGCACGACGCCGTGCTCGACGCGCGCGTGGAGGCGCAGGACGACCACGCCGAGCGGTCGACGGCGGCGCTCGACGTGCGGGACGCGGTGCGCACCCTGAGCCCCGAGCACCGGGCGGTGCTGGCGCAGATCTACTTCCGGGGGCTGAGCGTGGCCGAGGCGGCCGAAGTCCTGGGGGTGCCGTGCGGCACCGTCAAGTCCCGTTCGTACTATGCTCTGCGGGCCCTGGCGCGGGTCCTGCCGGGCTACTCGTCCGGCGGCCCGTCCGCCAGGTCCTCCTCGGAGAGCAGGGCAAGCATCGAGGGTGCCTCCGCGACCTCCAGGTAGGCCGCGCGGCAGCCGGGGCAGATGCGCAGATGACCGGCGACCCGGCGGTCCTCGTCCGGCGCGAGGGCGCCGAGGACGTACGCGCCGAGCAACTGCCGCACATGCATGGGCACCTCGTGTGGGACGACGGATCCTGCCCTTCTGGCCACGGCGGGCACGCGCCCCCGGTTCAATGCTCCCTGGAGCTCCCTGGAGCGCCTGGACAGTCGATGAAAGAGGCGAGACGGAATGCGTCCGGAGGGTACGAACGGGACCAGTGGTGGAGAGCTGCTGGTGCCGATGGCATGGATGTACGCGGAGTACATCGCCGACGAATTACTGCGCACCGGCGATCTGATGCCGCCGACGACGCTCGAATTCAGGGCTGGACGCAACGCCTTGGCGTTGACGATCTTCCTGTCGGACGGCGCGGTCGGCGGCGCGCGGGTGGTGGCCCGGCTCGACGAGTGGAGTTCGCTGACCGCGGCCGGCCGGCCGTGGCACAGATGGGTCCGCGAGCGCCTTCACGAGCGGGAGGCGGCCGGGTCCGGCCCCGACCTGGCGCTGGCGCGGGACGCGTGGCGGTGGCTGGAGGAGACCGAGCTGCTGGCCACGGACCTGGACGCGGTGGTGCCGGGCGGGGTCGACCCGCGGGCCGAGGTCGAGGACGAGCCGCGGGTGTGGACCCCGGCGTGGGAACTCGGCCTGCCGCTCGGGCATCTGGCGATCCATCTGTTCTGACGCACCATCAGAACGTAAGCGGGCGGATCGTCAGCGACCGCCGCGACGCAGCAGCTGGTCGCGGAGGGTACGCGCATGGCGGCGGCTGACGGGGAGCTCGGCCCCGCCGATGCGGACGGTCATGCTGCCCGCCTCCAGGCGCAGTTCGTCGATCCCGGCGAGCGCCACGAGATGGCTGCGGTGGATGCGCACGAACCCGTGCGCGCGCCAGCGGTCCTCCAGCGTGGAGAGCGGCACGCGCACGAGATGGCTGCCGGAGCCGGTGTGCAGCCGGGCGTAGTCGCCCTGCGCCTCGGCGTACGCGATGTCGGCGACGGCCAGGAACCGGGTGACGCCACCGAGCTCGACGGCTATGTGGGCCGCCGGGGACTCGTGGACCTCCGGGACCGAAGGGGCGCGGTCGCCCGTCATCTCGGCCACCCGGCGCACCGCCTCCGCGAGCCGCTCCCTGCGGACGGGCTTGAGTACGTAGTCGACCGCCTTCAGGTCGAACGCCTGGACGGCGAAGCCCTCGTGCGCGGTGACGAAGACGATCAGCGGCGGCCGCGCGAACCCGGCGAGCAGCCGGGCGATGTCGAGTCCGGTGAGCCCCGCCATGTGGATGTCGAGGAAGACGACGTCGACGCCCTGCTCGTCGTCCGGCCCGGCGTCCAGCGCGCCCCCGATCAGGCGCAGCGCGTCGGTGGCCCCGGTGGCGCCCTCGGCGCTGCGGATCCGCGGATCGGCGCGCAGGAGGTACAGAAGCTCTTCGAGGGCGGGGGCTTCGTCGTCGACGGCCAGTACGCGCAGCATGCGGTCGGATTGTAGGTGCGCCGACTGCTTACTGTCCCTTCCCGTGTGACTTGAGTGATTGGGCCGCCGTCTGCGTACCAGACGGCATGAGGCCGCTGGAACTCCACCGGGACGTCGGGGCGTACGCGCTCGGTGTGCTCGGTGTCGCCGACACCTTCCGCTTCGAGGAGCACCTGGCGGGGTGCGCGCACTGCGCACGCCTGCTGGACGAGCTCGGGAGCGTGGAGGCGCTGCTCGCCGCGTACGCCCGCTGGACGCCCCCCGGGGTGGATCCGGTCGCCGCGCCGTCGCCCGGGCTGCTGCACTCGGCGCTCGGCGCGGTCGTCGTCCGGCTGCGGGCCCAGCGCCGAAGGCGGCTCGGGCTGCTGGTGGCCGCGGCGGCGCTGGTGGTGGGCGCGCCCTTCGCCGCCCTGAACCTGATGGCGGACCCGGCGGCGCCGCACTGGACGGCGACCGCGTCGGCGCCCGGGGTGACGGCGACGCTGGCGGCCGCGCCCACCGGGTTCGGCACCGACGTCGGGCTCGACGTGGGCGGGGTGCGCGGCCCGGCGGTGTGCACGCTGGTCGCGGTGGGGCGCGGCGGCGAGGAGGACACGGTGGCGACCTGGGCGGTACGGGACGGGGCCCAGGTGACGATGCGGGGGGCCGCGGCGCTGGCGCCCGCCGACATCTCCCGCTTCGAGGTGCGGACCCAGGACGGGGCCCGGCTCGCGACGCTGACCAGATCTGGGTGAGCGCCCCGCCGGAAACGGGGTTCGTCGGCTGCGGACTGCCCGTGGCTGGTCGCGCGGCTACTTGAGCAGCTTGGACATCCGGCGGTCGGCGAGGACCTTGCCGCCGGTCTGGCAGGTGGCGCAGTACTGGAGCGAGGAGTCCGCGAAGGAGACCTCGCGGACGGTGTCGCCGCAGACCGGGCAGGGTTCGCCGGTCCGGCCGTGCACCCGCATCCCGCTCTTCTTCTCCGCCTTGAGACGGCCCGCCGCGAGCCCGCGCGAGCGCTCCACCGCATCGGCGAGAGTGGCGCGGACCGCCTCGTACAGCGTGGCGATCTCGTCGTCGGTGAGCCGGTCCACCGGCTTGAACGGCGACATCCGCGCCACGTGGAGGATCTCGTCGCTGTAGGCGTTGCCGATCCCGGCGATCAGCGACTGGTCGCGCAGCGCGCCCTTGAGCCGGCGCCGCTCCCCCGCCAGCAGCCCGGCGAACCGGTCGCGGCCGAAGTCCGGGGCGAGCGGGTCGGGCCCGAGCCGGGCGATGCCGGGCACCTCCCCCGGGTCGTGGACCAGGTACGCGGCGAGGCTCTTGCGGGTGCCCGCCTCCGTCAGGTCGAACCCGGCGCCGCCCTCCAGCGCGACCCGCAGCGCCAGCGGTCCCTTGCCGGGGCGCGGCGGCTCGGTGGGCAGCGCGTCCTGCCAGCGCAGCCAGCCGGCGCGGGCCAGATGAACCACCAGATGGAGGCCGTCGGCGTCGATGTCGAGGAACTTGCCGTACCGCCCCACCCCGGTGACCGCCCGTCCGCCGAGGGCGCCGACCGGCGGGTCGTACGTCTTGAGGACGCTGATCGCGACCGGCAGCGCGCGGGCGATCCGGTGGCCGACGAGATGCGTGGCGAGGAAGTCACGGAGCGCTTCAACTTCGGGCAATTCCGGCATACCTCACAGATTAACCAGCCCCGCGAGCTCCTCGCTCAGCCATGTAACGGATAGTTACCGTCCAGTAGCGCGCTCCGGGACGATGAACTCGCACCACACGCACTTGCCGCTGCCCCTCGACTCCACGCCCCACACGTCCGCCAGCCGGTCCACCAGCATCAGACCGCGCCCCGACACCCCGGAGTCGCCCGCCTCGCGGCGGCGCGGCAGGGCGCTGGAGCGGTCCTCGACCTCGACGCGCATACGCCGCTCGGGCCCGGCCAGGACCCGTACGGTCACGATGGCGCCGCCGTCGGTGTGCATCAGCGCGTTGGTGATCAGCTCGTCGGCGGCCAGCTCGATCTCGTCGGCCCGCTCCCGGGCGCCCCACGCCCGCACCGCGGCCCGGATCATATGGCGCGAGGAGCTCAGCGCCTCCGGGTCGTTCTGCGCCACGTGCTGCTGGAGCCGGCCGCCGCTCTGCGGGGCCTCCAGGGCGCGCCGGCGCAGGAGCAGCAGCGCCACGTCGTCGTCGCCCGCCCGGTCGTCGACCACGTCGCACAGCCGGTCGGCGAGCTCCTGGAGGTCGCCGGGCCCCGACCGCACCAGCGCGGCCAGCAGCTGCATCCCGTCGTCGAGGTCGGCCCCGGGCTGCTCGACCAGGCCGTCGGTGTACAGCAGCAGGGTCTGGCCGGGGTCCAGCTCGATGGTGGAGACCGGGTATTCGAGCCGCCCGAACTCGGCCGACAGGCCCAGCGGGAGACCGCCCTCGACCGGGAGTCTGCGGCAGCTGCCGTCGGCGTACCGCAGCAGCGGGTCGACGTGTCCGGCCCGTACGAGCTGGACGACCCCGGTCGACAGGTCCGCCTCGGCGTAGGTGCAGGTCGCGAAGCGGTCGGTGTCCAGCTCGTGCAGGAACACCGAGGCGCGGGCCATCACGGTGGCCGGGGTGTGCCCCTCGGCGGCGTAGGCGCGCAGCACGATCCGCAGCTGGCCCATCACGGCGGCGGCGTGCGTGTCATGGCCCTGGACGTCGCCGATGACCGCGCCGACGCGGCCGCCGGGCAGCGGGATGACGTCGTACCAGTCGCCGCCGATGTCCCGGCCGAGCCGGGCCGAGCGGTAGCGCACGGCGATCTGGGCGCCGGGCACCTCGGGGATGCGGCGCGGCAGCATGGCCTGCTGGAGCCCCTCGGCGAGGTCGTGCTCCTGCTCGTACAGGACCGCCCGCTGGAGGCTCTGCGCGATGGAACTGCCCAGCGCCACCAGGAGGTTGCGCTCGTCGGCGGTGAACCCGGTCTTGTCGCTGTAGAGCAGGCCGAGGGCGCCGATCGGGCGGGCCTGGGCGATCAGCGGCAGATAGGCGGCGGCGGTGATGCCGAGGCCGCTGATGTGCGGCCACAGACGGGGGTAGGACCTGGCGAAGTCGTCCGCGGTCTGGATGAACCGGGGGGCCAGGGTGCGCACGACCTCGCTCATCGGGTACTGCTCGTCGACCCGGGTCCAGCGGGTGCCGGGCACGAAGCTGTCCTCGGGGCCCTCGGCCACCAGATGGATCCGGCCGGCCTCCAGGAGCCCCATCACCAGGCTGGTGGCGCCCAGGTGCTCCAGGCCGTGCGAGCCCTTGAGCACGTCGATGACGTCCTGCACGGTACGGGCGTGCGCCAGGGCCGCCGTAGTGCTGTCGACCACGCTGGTATTGCGGCGGTGGTGCTCGTCGTCGGCGGCGGGGCGGTCGGAGTACTCGGTGAGCTCCTGGGTGGCGTCCCGGACCACGCCGATGATGCGCTGCGGGCGGCCGGTGGCGTCCCGCCGCACGTACCCCTGGGTGTGCGTCCAGCGCGCGGTGCCGTCGCGCAGCCGGACGCGGAAGTACGCGCCGTAGTGGACGCTGCCGTTCTTCAGCGCCTGCGATACCAGGGCGTCGAGCCGGGTCGCCTCGGCCGGGGTCACCCGGCTGCCCAGCGTCTCGGGCCGGCCGTCGTACTCCTCGGGCTCCATGTCGAAGACGTCGAGCGCCGACCGGTCCATGTGCAGCTGCCCGCTGGTGAGGTCCCAGTCGAAGGTGCCCATGCGGTTGAGGGCGAGGCTGAGACCCGGGGCCGCGGGCCACTCGTCCATCGTCACTCCGATCCTCGGTCCGATCGGGGGCGTCCGTCAGGAGAGGCTGGCGTCCAGCGGCGGCTCGGTGTCGAAGTCGGAGGTGCCCGACGGCATCTGGCCGCCGCCCGACGGCTCCGGCGGGAAGACCGGCGCCGGCTCGGAGGGCAGTGTGGGCAGCTCGGTGGACGGCGTCGGCACCAGCGGCTGGTTCGGCGTGGCCGGGGTCGACGGAGGCTTGGAGGTCAGCTTGGGGCTGACGGTGACGGTGGCCGTCGGGCAGCCCGAGGACGTGGGCGCGCTCGGCGTGGTGCCGCCGGGCGGCACTGTCGGGGGCGACTGCGTCACGGTGACGGTCGGGGTGGTGCTCGGGCAGTTGGTGCTCGGGGAGGTGCTGGACGTGGACGGCGTGGACTCGCTCGGCGAGACGGCGGGGCTGGACTGGTCCGGGCTCACCGACGTGCTCGGCGAGTCGGTGACCACCGGCGCCGTCGGGTCGATCTGGATGTCGGGCCGCTCGCGGTCGCGCGTGCCGTTGTCGCCGGTCGGCCGCTCGATCCAGGTGTTGTTGATGACGTTCACGATGATCAGGCTGTTGATGACCGTGGTGGTGCGGTTGATGACGACGGTCCGCTGCGGCTGGTAGCCGGGCCAGGACTGGCCGCGGGAGGCGGCCCCCTGGGTGGCGACGGGCGGCTTCAGCGGGTTGCCGCAGGCGCAGCGCACGCGTGGGCTGCCGTGGTCGTCGACCAGGACGGCGGTGCCGGCCTGGAGCACGGACTGGAAGGCCGTGGCGTGGCCGTCCTTGAAGCCGTGGTTGGTGACCCGGGTGTCGGCCCGCAGCACCACGGGGGTCAGCCCGCGCAGGAACGAGGGGAGGTCGTCCGGGTTGACCCCGGCGGTCTCCGAGAAGGCGCGCGCCTTCACCCGGTCGGCGTTGAAGAAGCGGATCTGCTGCTCCACGTCGCAGCTGGCCACCGACTGGGTGCCGCCGTAGAGGCCGGGCGTGGAGCCCGACACGGCGCGGACGGCCTGCACGGTCGCCGTGGGGCTGCTGGGGGCGTTCGACGGCGGCTGCGAGGGCGTGAGCGGCTTGGCGGCCTTGGCGGTCGACTCCGTGAAGGGGTCGGGGCCGGACGCGGCGACCGGCTGCAGGAACAGCTCCTTCTGATCGGAGGCGCTGTTGCCGCCGCTGTCGCCGCCGCAGGCCGCGACCAACACTCCGAAGGACATGACTACTGCCGCCAGGGTGAACCGGCGCGGGATCGGGCGCACTTAGATCTCCCACCTTTCGCCCCGAGTTATCCCTTATTGTCTGCCGGATGTCCGCCGGTCCCGCAAGCGGACGACCGGCATACGTGTCACCCGGAGGGATCACGCGCGCCGCGCCGGAACGACGTGTGCCCCCTGCCGGAACAGGGGGCACACGTCGCACGGACTCACTCAGTCAATGCCAGGCAGGATGTGCGGCTCGGCCAAGTCGTCCTCGTAGCCGGCCAGTCGGATCGGGGCCGAACGGGCCCAGACCTCCAGGTTGCGGAGCTTTTCGGGCCGGGCCGGCCGGCCGCCGCGTTCCGGCGTCCGCTCTTCGCGTTCTGTCATCTCTGGTGTCACCGCGCACTCCTCTGTGTCGCGTAACCCTGGGCGTACTGGCGGCTCCGGTCTTCCCGGTCGCCGGCCGCTCAAGGGGGCAGGGGGCAGGGGCAGTTCTGACGCGGTGGCGCCGGCACTCTGTCGGAAGTGCGGCCAAGGTTGCAGGCCGGTCCCGGAACGGGCATCGAGGACTGGTGGATCCTTTGATGGCTTCCGTCGGGGTCAGAGTAACCAAATGAGCGGGGCCCCGCTCGATGGGGCCATTTCCTTTGCGTCAACTTTCCTTCGCCGCCCGTTCAGCACGGAGTTCATCCAGCCATGATCTGCTGACCGGCATTGGCCGCCACCCGGGGAGGAGTTCACATGGACCTGCCGAGCCGGCCTCGGTCCGTCACGGAACTGATGGACCTGCTGCACGCCTGCCGGGACGCCTGGGACACACCGGACCGCAGCGGCGATCCGGTCGATCTGCACGACCACGCCCTGCAGACCGCCCATCTGCTGCGGCGCGCCCATCCGAGTGACAAGGAGCTCCAGATCGCGGGGCTCGTCCACGACCTGGGGCATCTGCTCCGTCCGGGTGACGACGCCGGGCACGCGGACCGCGCGGCGGACGCGGTGCGCCCGCTGCTCGGGGCGCGGGTGGCCCGGCTGGTGCGGCTGCACGTTCCGGCCAAGCGCTACCTCGCGGCGGTCGAGCCCGACCGGACGCTGTCGCCGCAGAGCGAACTGACCCTGCGGGCGCAGGGCGGGGTGATGACGCCCGAGGAGGCGGACGCCTTCGCGCTCGACCCGGAGGCCGAGGCGGCACTCACCCTGCGCCAGGCCGACGACGCCGGCAAGGTCGTCGGCCTGGACGTGGGCGTGATGGAGGACTGGCGGCCGGTCCTGGAGCTGGTGGCCGCGCGACACGGCGGCGCGCGGGGCGCCTGACGCGGGCCACACACCGGTGGCCGGACTCCCGCGGGGAGCCCGGCCACTGTTCGCTCAACCCGGTGCGGTCTACCAGTTCCCGGGCGCGTAGTCCTTCATGAAGACGCTGTGCAGGTCCTCGCCCGCCTCACCGCGCACGATCGGGTCGTACACGCGGGCGGCGCCGTCGACCAGGTCGAGCGGGGCGTGGAAGCCCTCCTCGGCGAGCCGCAGCTTGTCGTGGTGCGGGCGCTCGTCGGTGATCCAACCCGTGTCGACCGAGGTCATCAGGATCTTGTCGGTCTCGAACATCTCCTGGCCGCTGGTCCGGGTGACCATGTTCATGGCGGCCTTGGCGGCGTTGGTGTTGGGGTGCCCGGCGCCCTTGTAGCCGCGGCCGAAGACGCCCTCCATCGCGGAGACGTTCACCACGTAGGCGCGGCGGTTCGGCGCCCTGCGGGCGGCCTCGGCCATCACCGGGCGGAGCATGCTGATCAGGATGAACGGCGCGGTGTAGTTGCACAGCTGGGTTTCAAGCAGCTCGACCGGGGAGATCTGGTCGATGGACTGCACCCAGGTGTTGGTGTCGACGACGTCCGGGAGCAGGCCGCCCGCGTCGATGGCGGTGCCGTCGTGGTGCCGGGCGATGCTCGCGTTGCCCGCGACCAGGGCGAGGTCGGCGACCCGCTGGGCGTCGAGGCCCGAGGTGCCCAGCGGCAGCGCGGCCAGACCGTCAACCGCGCCGGAGTTGAAGGCGCCGATGACGTGGTGGGCGGGGAGCTCACCGGCGGGCAGCGGGGCGCCCTCGCCGTCGACCAGGGCCGCGTAGGCGGAGGGCAGCCGGCGCACGGTCTGGGTGGCGTTGTTGATCAGGATGTCCAGCGGGCCCTGCTCCGCGGTCTGCTCGGCCAGGGCGACCACCTGCGCCGGGTCGCGCAGGTCGATGCCGACGACTTCGAGGCGGTGCATCCACTCCGCGGAGTCGTCCATGGCCTTGAAGCGGCGGATGGCGTCCTTGGGGAAGCGCGTGGTGATGGTGGTGTGGGCGCCGTCGCGCAGCAGCCGCAGCGCGATGTACATGCCGATCTTGGCCCGGCCGCCGGTGAGCAGCGCGCGCTTGCCGCTGAGGTCGGTGCGGGCGTCCCGGCGGAACCGGTTCTCGGCGGCGCACTTCTGGCAGAGCTGGTGGTAGAAGTAGTCGACCTCGACGTACCGCGACTTGCAGATGTAGCAGGAGCGCGGGCGCTGGAGTATCCCGGCGATCTCTCCGGTGGGGGTCGCGGACGACGGCAGGATGCCCTCGGTCTCGTCGTCGATGCGCTCGGCGGAGCCGGTGGCGGTGGCCTCCGTGACGGCCCGGTCGTGGGCGGTCTTGGCGGCCCGGCGCTCCTGGCGGCGGCGCTGCTTCACGGTCCGGTAGATCGCGGCGGTGGCGCGGCGCACGGCGATCGCGTCCGGGTGGTCGACCTCGATGGTGTCGAGCTCGTCCAGCACACCGAGGCAGACGGCGAGGCGCTCCGGGTCGATGCCGGGGCCGTACTCCACGTCGGGTTCGCCGGGCTCCTGGCCGATGCCGGGACCGTACCCCTGGTCCTGGATGTCCTCTGTCACCGTCATCGCCGTCGCCGTTCCTCGGTCATGTGTGCGGTCTCGCCCGCGAGTGGAAGTTCCCAAAAGCGGAATCGTACGGAGCGAGGGCGCCGCACACCAAACCGCGGGCTTCCGGGCCGCCGGTCAGCCGCGCGCCGGCGGCCGGTCGAAGACGCAGTCGCCGCACAGTCCCGCGCCCGGGCAGCGGTAGTAGAGGCAGCAGCTGCGGCGCCGGAAGGCCGGGCCGGGGAGCAGGGTGCCGGTGCCCGCCAGGTCGGGGTGGGCGAAGAGTTCGCCGCCAAGCTCCAGCGCCCGCCGGGCCGCTTCGGGGCGGCCCGCGCGCCGCGCCCAGCGGTGCAGTTCGCGGACGGCCCCGGCGAGCGCGGAGCCCGCGTTCCCCCACAGCAGGCCGGACGAGACGGGCGTGTCGCGGCGGAAGGCCTCGGCGAGCGGGACGAGGTGGCCGTACTGGACGCTCTCGCGGATCCGCTCGGCGGTGCCGGGCAGCGCCCGGACCTCGTCGAGCACCAGGTCGTCGGGGGCGCCGCGGCCGCCGTCCCAGGACAGGGCCCGCGGATCGAGGTCGGGCAGCTCGCCGTGGAGCACTGCGGACCCGAGGGAGACCGACCAGAGCCGGGCGACGAGTCCCAGGTGGGCGATGGAGGCGGCGGTCCGGCGGTCGGGCGCGCGCAGGGCGGCCGCGACGGTGTCGATCCGGGCCGCCAGCGGCCCGCCCTCGCCCGCGTACAGCCGCGCCAGCGGAAGGTGCGCGCCATCGGCCGGTCCGGTGCGCAGCGCGAAGAACCCGCCCACCGATGCCACCGCCGCCAGATCCACCACTCGTCCCCTTTGTTTCCGCTTGTTTCCGCCCGCAGGCGCCGACCCCTGGAAGACATCCGAAGACATGACGTGCCCGCGCCAGGATCGCCGCGATTCTTACAGATTTTCGACCGAACTTACGTACGACTACTACCGGACATCCTGGTCGCACGCCTGGCCGAAATGATCCAAACAGACCCACCCTCACCAGCAGTTGTACCGAATGTCCGATGTATGGACGACTTCTGGAGTAGGCGCCTACTCCTATGGCAGTACGTGTCAATGCGGTCTCAAGGACGACGACGGAAGGCGATTCGCGAGAGATCGTGGATGCATGAGTGCCCTTGCCCTGTCCGTGCTGCTCTCCCTGGTCTCCGCCGTCGCCTACGCGGCCGCGGCGATCGTCCAGGAGCGCGTGGCCGCGGCCACCCCCGACAGCACCTACCTCCGCCAAAGCGCCTGGTGGGTCTCCGTGGCACTCAACGGTCTCGGCGCCCTGCTGCACGTCGTGGCACTCGCGTGCGGGCCGCTCACCCTCGTCCAGCCGCTGGGCGCCCTGACCATAGTCTTCGCGCTGCCGATGGCCGCCGTCTTCGTCCGCCGCAAGGCGGGCGCGGCGGCCTGGCGCGGCGCGGTCATGGCGACGGCCGGCCTCGCCGGGCTGCTCGCCCTCACCACCGACGCGGACGCCGACTCGGTCGGCGGCGGCCAGCGGCTGCTGCTCGCGGCGGCCACCTTCGGCGGGATGGCGGTGCTCTTCCTCGCCTCGCGCGCGGTGCACGGGCCGGTGCTGCGCAGCGTGCTGCTCGCCGCCGCGGCCGGTGTCTCCTTCGGCATGGCGTCGGTCTTCACCAAGCTGGTGGCCGAGGACTGGGACGCGGGCCTCCAGCTCAGCGAGGTGCCCAGCCTGCTGGCCATAGCGGTGCTCGCCGCCGCGGGTCTGCTGCTCTCCCAGGCCTCCTACCGGGGCGCCGGGCTCGCGGCGCCGCTGGCGACCGTCACCGTCGTCAACCCGGTGGTCGCCGCGACCGTCGGGCTCACCCTCTTCGGCGAGGAGTTCCGTTACGGGACGGCCGGTCTCGTCTTCGCCCTCGCCAGCGGCGTCGTGGCGGCGGGCGGTCTGATCCTGCTCACCACCGAGCGCCTCGGCGCGGCTTCCCGCCGCTCACGCACCGAGCACAAGACCCTGCCGGGCATCCCGGCGCCCGGCCAGAGCGCCGAGAGCACCACGGGCACCGCGAGCACCGAGTCCGATCAGAGGCTGACGCCGCCCGCCCTGAGGTAGGCCAGCGGGTCGATGTCCGACCCGTACGCGGGCCCGGTGCGGATCTCGAAGTGGAGATGCGGCCCGGTCGCGTTGCCGGTGGAGCCGGAACGGCCGATGCGCTGACCGGCGTTGACCTGCTGTCCGGCCCGTACGTTCACCGCCGAGAGATGGCCGTACTGGCTGTACTTGCCGTCGGCGTGCCGGATCACCACCTGGTAGCCGTACGAGCCGCCCCAGCCCGCCTCGACGACCTTGCCGTGGGCCACGGCCTTCACCGAGGTCCCGGTGGAGACGGGGAAGTCGACGCCCGTGTGGTAACCGCTCGCCCAGGACGAACCGGCCTTGTGGTACGGGGTGCTGGGGCCGGCGTCGACGGGCGCGGCGAACCCGGCGGTCTTGTGGCTGACCGGGGCCGTCTTCGGGGGTTCTTTGTGCGGGGCCGCGGGCTTCGCGGGCTGCGGCTTGGCCGGCTGGTGCTTGGTCGGCGGGTGCTCGGCGGGCCGGTGCGTCGGCACGGGGCGCGCCTTCGGCGGGGCGGCGGTGTCCGGGAGCGCGAGGCGCTGGCCGGGCAGGATCAGGTCCGGGTTCGGGCCGACGACCTCACGGTTGACGGTGTACAGCTCGTGCCAGCCGCCCCTGACGTGCTCGGTGTGGGCGATCCGGGAGAGCGAGTCGCCCCGTACGACCGTGTACCCCTCGCGCTTGCCCGGGGCCTTGGTGGGGTCGGTCTGCGGCGTGGCCTTCTTCGCCGTCTTCTTCGGCGCGGGCGCGGGCGCGTGGTGCGACTGCGCCGCCGGGGTGGCGTGCGCGGCGCCCCGGGCCAGCCCCGCCTCGCCCGAGCAGACCGGCCAGGCACCCGGGCCCTGGGCCTCCAGCACCTTCTCCGCGACGGCTATCTGCTCGCTCTTGGAGGCCAGGTCGGCGCGCGGGGCGTACTGCCGTCCGCCGTAGGCCACCCAGGTCGACTGGCTGAACTGGAGCCCGCCGTAGTAGCCGTTGCCGGTGTTGATCTTCCAGTTGTCGGTGGACTCGCAGGCCGCGACCTTGTCCCAGACGTCCAGCGAGGCGGCGTGCGCGGCGCCCGCGCCGATCAGGGGCAGGGCCATGCCCGCCCCACCCGCCGTCACCGTCAGCGAAGCCCGGTTGATACGGCTCGGCTGATACCGGCGGTGCCGCCCGCGTACGGACATGGGTCCCCCTCGAACGCATCGGGAGTCGCCAAAGTAGGGGCTCTGAACGGACCGTGACAAGAGTGCGTACCCACGCTTCGAAGGGAATGCAGGCCGAGTCGCGGTGCTTGGTGTCTTCCGTAGGGTTGATCGAGCAGCGCACCCGATGATTCAGGAGCACAGCCATGAGTGGAACAGCCCAGATCGGCGTGACCGGACTCGCCGTCATGGGGCGCAACCTCGCCCGCAACTTCGCTCGCAACGGCCTCACGGTGGCGGTGCACAACCGGACGGCGGCCAAGACCCGGGCGCTGGTCGAGGAGTTCGGCGAGGAGGGGCGGTTCGTGCCCGCCGAGACGCCCGAGGAGTTCGTCGCCGCGCTGGAGCGGCCGCGCAGGCTGGTCGTCATGGTGAAGGCGGGCGAGCCGACGGATGCGGTGATCGAGGAGTTCGCGCCGCTGCTCGAACCCGGCGACGTCATCATCGACGGCGGCAACGCGCACTTCGAGGACACCCGGCGGCGCGAGCGCGAGCTGCGCGAGCGCGGCATCCACTTCGTGGGCGCGGGCGTCTCGGGCGGCGAGGAGGGCGCGCTGCACGGCCCGAGCATCATGCCGGGCGGCTCGGCCGAGTCGTACGAGTCGCTCGGCCCGCTCCTGGAGAAGATCGCGGCGAACGCACCGGACGGCACCCCTTGCGTCACGCACGTCGGCCCGGACGGGGCCGGCCACTTCGTGAAGATGGTGCACAACGGCATCGAGTACGCCGACATGCAGCTGATCGCCGAGGCCTACCACCTGCTGCGCACGGTCGCCGGGTACTCCCCCGCCAAGATCGCGGAGACGTTCCGGGGCTGGAACACGGGCCGCCTCGACTCGTATCTGATCGAGATCACGGCGGAGGTGCTCGCCCACGAGGACGCGGCGAGCGGGAAGCCGTTCGTCGACGTCGTCCAGGACCGGGCCGAGCAGAAGGGCACAGGCCGGTGGACCGTGCAGATCGCCCTCGACCTCGGCGTGCCGGTCTCCGGCATCGCCGAGGCGGTGTTCGCGCGCTCCCTCTCGGGCCACGCGGATCTGCGCGAGGCGTCCCGCGCGCTCGCCGGACCGGCTCCCGAGCCGCTCGACGAGAAGGCGGCCGAGACCTTCGCCGCCCAGGTGGAGCAGGCGCTGTACGCCTCGAAGATCGTGTCGTACACCCAGGGCTTCCACCAGATCCGGGCGGGCAGCGAGCAGTACGAGTGGGGTGTGGACCTCGGCTCGGTGGCCGCGATCTGGCGCGCCGGGTGCATCATCCGGGCGGCGTTCCTGGACCGGATCCGGGCCGCGTACGACGCCGAGCCCGAGCTGGTGAGCCTGCTCGCGGACAAGCGGTTCGGTGAGGAGATCGGGGCGGCGCAGGAGGACTGGCGCGCGGTGGTCGTGGCGGCGACGCGCCAGGGCGTGCCGGTGCCGGGCTTCTCTGCGGCGCTCGCGTACTACGACGCGCTGCGGGCCGAGCGGCTGCCGGCGGCGCTCACCCAGGGGCAGCGGGACTTCTTCGGGGCGCATACCTATCGCCGGGTGGACCGCGAGGGCTCGTTCCACACGCTGTGGGGCGGGGACCGTACGGAGGTCGAGGCGGGCTGAGCGGCGGGCACGGTCCGGGGCGCTCCGCAACCGGAGCGCCCCCGGACCACGCTCGTTCACACCAGCTTCGCCGCCGCCTCCAGGCCGAGGCGCGGGCTGGACAGCACCGGGATCTTCGACGGGACCAGCTGCGCGCCCGGTGTCATGGAGGCCTGGGCCAGGACGATGACGTCCGCGTCCTCGACCTCCTCGATGGCTTCGGCCACCGCCCACGCGTAGCCCTCCAGGTCGCCCTTCTCGAAGCGGCGCCAGGCGTCGGGCACCAGGACCGGCCGCAGCGAGACCTCGCGGCCCGCCGCGGCCGCCTCCTCGTGGAGCAGGTCCGAGGTCGGGCGCAGACTGGCCTCCAGGGCGGCGAGGACCGTGATCCGGGAGCCGTAGGCGACCGCCGCCGCGGCCATCGGGCGGTCCACCCGCAGGACGGGCACGCCGAGTTCGGCCCCGGCCGCCTCCGCGACGGCGCCGATCGTCGAGCAGGTGCACAGCACGGCCGTAGCGCCCTCGGCGGTGATCTCGGAGATGACCGTCTTGGTGGCCTCGGCGGCACCGGCCGGGCCCAGCCCGCGGGCGCGGCCGAGCAGTTCCTCGTAGACCAGGTGGCGCAGTTCGAGGCCCGGGTGGTTCTCGTCGCGCAGGGCGTTGAAGACCGGCACGTGCACCATCGAGGTGTGCAGCAGCGCGAGCATGACGTTTCTCCCGGATCAGTGCTGGGGAACGGCGACGGGGCGGGAAGGGGCGGGGGCGACGGCGTGCGGACTGCGGCGCTGGTCGGTGCCGGGCACCGGGGCAGAGGCGTCGGCGCCGAGTTCGACGATGCGGTTGTCCGCGTCGACGTGGACGACGCTCGGGCGCAGGGCGCGCGCCTCGGCGTCGTCGACCTGGGCGTAGCTGATGAGGATCACCAGGTCGCCGGGGTGGACGAGGTGGGCGGCGGCGCCGTTGATGCCGATGACGCCGGAACCCCGCTCGCCCTCGATGACGTAGGTCTCCAGGCGGGCGCCGTTGTCGATGTCGACGATGTGGACGAGCTCGCCGGGCAGTAGATCGGCGGCTTCCATCAGCTCGGCGTCGACTGTCACCGACCCCACGTAGTGGAGGTCGGCCTGGGTCACGGTGGCTCGGTGGATCTTGGACTTGAACATGGTGCGCAGCACAGCGTCACTCCCTGCCGTACAAAGGGTCGCGCCCCCGGTCGGGGTACGCGCCGTCGACGGACAGAATACGGCCCGGGTCCTCCGCACGGGCCTGTGGCCTGCGTCTCGATCTCAACAGCCGCGCGAGTTGAATGCCCTGGGGCCGGTTTGTGCGCGGGCGGGTTACGCGGTCGTCCCGGCCTCCGGTGACGCGTCGGCCTCCGCCACCCGCTCGACCTCGGAGTCGCCGTCGTCCTGGTCCTGCGCGCGGCGGCCGACGACCAGGGCGGCGGCCGCCGCGCTGCCGAGGAACGCCAGGGCGACCGTCCACGGCCGGTCCAGGACGTGGCCGGAGGCGTGGTCGAGGGAGTAGCGCCCGGCCCCGGCGACGCCGATCGCGGCGGCCGTGAAGCCGAGGAACGCCGGGTACTCGAAGCCGCCGCCCTGGGCGAAGAACCCGGCCGGGGCGTGCACGGCGACCGCGCCCGCCATCGCTCCGGCCGCCGCGGCCCCGGCGGCCGGGGTGGCGAGGCCGAGGGCGAGGAGTGCGCCCCCGCCCGCCTCGCCGAGCCCGGCGGCCACCGCGCTCTGCTTGCCGGGGCGGAAGCCCATGTGCTCCATCGCGGCGGCCGTGCCCTCGATCCCGCCGCCGCCGAACCAGCCGAAGAGCTTCTGGGTGCCGTGCGCCGCGAGGACGGCGCCGGTGCCCACCCGCAGGACCAGGAGTCCGAGGTCCCGTCGGTTGATGCATGTCATGGCTGCCTCCCGGGGTGGCCGCTCGTGGCGTGGCACGCCGTCACCGGCGTACGGGATCCACTCTCCGGGGCGCCGGGCGCCGGGCCTCAGCGTTGCTGGGCCGTTGGGGTGCCCCCACGTGCGCCGAGGGTCAGTCCTCGCCCTGGGCCGTCTCGATGCCGCCGTGCAGATCGGCGGCGGCATCGACCGCCGAGACCGCGGAGGCGCAGAGGCAGGCGACCAGCGCGGCCGCTACCAGCCGGGCGCCGCGCGAGCGGAGCGGGGCCGCGGCCGGGCCGCGGTCCAGGAGCGCGGCGACCCGGCGCGGCACGGGCCCCGCCACCGCCGCGAGGGCCGCGCGCGGCCGCGGCGCGGGCTCGCCCGTACGGCTCGCGAGGGCGGCCCGGCCGATGGCGCGGGCGGCGAGCCCGCGGTCGCCCACGGCTCCGGCGGCGGCCTCGTCGGCGCAGCGCTCCAGGGCGTATTCGAGGGGCGCGCGCAGCGAGCGGAGCGAGGGGTGCAGATGCGCGGCGAGCTCGGCCGCGGCGAGGAAGAGGTGGTGGCGGCCGCGCAGATGGGCCCGCTCATGGGCGAACAGGGCTTCGCGCTCGGCCGGGTCGAGGGCGCGGAGCATGCCGGTGGTGACGACGATGCGGCCGGGGCGGCCGGGCAGCGCGTAGGCGTACGGGCAGGGGTCGCGCACCACCGCGAGCTCGCCGGTGGAGGGCGCGAGGCGGCGGCGGGCGGTGCGCACTTCGCCGAACTGGCGGCGGGCGGTGCGGATCAGGGCGACGCCGCGGAGCGCGAGCAGCGCGGCGGCCGCGCAGGCGGCGGGCAGGGCGACGGCGCCGGGCACCTCGTCGAGCGGGGTCACCAGATGGCCGAGGGCCGCGACGAACGGGAGCCGCAGGGCGCCCGCGAGGGCGAGCAGTCCGAGGGCGGCCGCCGAGCAGAGAGCGAGGCCGGTCGAGGCGGCGGCGAGCAGCCATGCGGCGGGCCTGGGCGGCAGTGCCTCGGCGAGCCGGCGCGCGGCCGGGACGGCGAGGAACGGCACGAGCAGCGGAATCCACACCGCGAAGATCACCCCCGGTCACCCCCGGCCAGGTCGCGGCCCGAGGCGCCCCCGTCGTGGCCCGAAGTGGCCCGGTCACGGCCCGAGCTGGCCCGGTCGCGGCCCGAGCTGGCCCGGTCGCCGGATATCGCCTCGCCGGACGCGCCCGCCTCCCCGTCGAGAAGGGTCCGCAGCAGTTGCTCGTCCTCGTCGCTGAGCTGCGAGACGAAGCGGGCGAGGACCGTGGAGCGGTCCTCCTCCTTGGCGAGTTCGGTGTGCATCCGGCGGGCCGTGAGGCCCGGTGAGTCCTCGGTCGGGGTGTAGGCGAAGCCCCGGCCTGAGCGGCCGCGGGTGACGGTGCCCTTCTCGTAGAGCCGCGTGAGGATCGTCGTCACGGTGGTGCGGGCCAGGCTGCCGCCGAGCGCGCCCTGGACCTCACCGGGCGTGAGCGGGCCTTCGGCGGCCCACAGCGCCGCGAGGACGCCCGCTTCCAGCTCGCCGGCGGGCCGCCGCGCGTCGCCGCCCGCACGGTCGCCGAAGTGGCCGGACCCGTCAACGACCCCCATGGGAACGATCCTCCTCGATCTTTCGTCTACAGTTCTGTAGACCGTCTACACCACTGTAGTCAGTCGGGCTCCGCGCTGCTCGCGGCCCGAAAACCATTATGGGAGGGCCCACCGCCATGGCCGTACCCCTGTTCGCCACCGCCCCCCAGGCCGTGAACGTGCTGGACGCGGGCTCGCTGCTCTCGGCGTTCGGCGCGATCGGCGTCGCCGTCGTGCTGTTCGCCGAGACCGGGCTGCTCGTCGGCTTCTTCCTGCCCGGCGACTCGCTGCTGTTCACCGCCGGGCTGCTGTGCGTGCCGGGCGGCGACGGGCCGGTGTCACTCTCCCTGCCGCAGGTCCTGCTCGCCTCCATGGCGGGCGCGCTCGTCGGAGCGCAGGTGGGGTACTGGATCGGCCGCCGCGGCGGCCGCGCGCTGCTGGCCCGCGCCAAGTCCCGCAAGCTCCATGAGGGCGCGGCCCGCGCCGAGGAGCTGCTCGGCAAGTACGGCCACGCGAAGGCGATCGTCCTGGCCCGCTTCGTCCCGATCGTCCGGACCGTGCTCAACCCCCTCGCGGGCGTGCTCGACGTCCCGGCCGGGGTCTTCGCGCTCTGGCAGGTCATCGGCGGCACGGTGTGGACGTGCGGCCTGGTCCTCGGCGGGTACGCACTGGGCTCCTCCATCCCGAACGTCGACCGCTATCTGCTGCCGCTCGTGGCGCTGGTCGTCGCCGTCTCGCTGCTCCCGATCGCCCTGGAAGTCCTGCGCGCCCGCCGCGCCCGCACCACCGAGGACACCCCCTGATGCACTTCGACAACGGGTGGTACACCTGGGTCACCGAGCTCGCGCAGGACACCCCCGGACCGCTCGACACCGCCGTCCGGCTCTGGTCGGACTACGGCCTCGGGCTCTTCGCGGTCCTGATGGTCCTCGCCTGGTGGCGGGCCCGGTCGGCGGGCGGCGCCCGGCTCGCCATGGCGCTGGCCGCGCCGCTCGCCGTGGTCGCGGCCTTCGCCGTCAACGACCTGTTCAAGTCCGCCGTCCACGAACAGCGGCCCTGCCAGACCCTGCACGTGGTGACCGTGGAGGCCTGTCCGCCGCTGGGCGACTGGTCCTTCCCCAGCAACCACGCGGCGATCGCGGCCGCGGCCGCCGTGGCCGTACTGCTGGGCGACCGGCTCCTCGGCGCGATCGCCGTGCCCGCCGCGCTGCTGATGGCCGCCTCCCGGGTCTGGATCGGCGCGCACTATCCGCACGACGTCCTGGTCGGCCTGGCCGTCGGCGCCGTGGTCGCCCTGGTGCTCACCCTGCTCGCAGGCCGGGCCGGGCCGCTGGTGGACCGGCTCGGCGCGACCCGGCTGCGCCCGCTGGTGGCCGCCCGATGACGAGGGCCCGGCGCGTCGGGGCCGCGGTGTGCCTGCTGTTGTTCGTCCTGCTCACGGTGGCCGTCACCGTACGGGACGGGGCACCGCTGCCCGGCGACCGGGCCTCGCACGCCTGGGCGTCGGCCCACCGGCCGCCGGTGGCGCTGGCGACGGCCCGCGCGATCACCGCCACCGGCACCGGGGCGCTCCCCTATCTGCTGGCCGTGGGCGCCGGGCTGCTGGCCGGCCGGGACGCCCGCCAGCGCCTGTGCGCGGCCGCCGGGGCACTCGCGGTCCTCGCCCTCGGCCAGGCCGTGCGGTACGGGGTGATGAACGCCGTCGCCCGCCCGCGCCCCGCGATGGCCGACTGGGCCACGCACGCCTCCGGCCACTCCTTCCCCTCCGGCCACGCCACCACCGCCGCGCTGACGGCCGGACTCCTGGTGTGGGGCGTGACCGCGCGCTCCCGCTCGGCCTCCGCGCACCTCACCGCCGCGCTGATCCTCCTGTGGGGCGCGGCGGTCGGCCTGTCCCGCGTCTACCTAGGGGTGCACTGGCTGACCGATGTGCTCGGGGGCTGGCTGTTCGCGGCGGTGTGGCTGACGCTCGGCACACTGGTGACGGCGCGGCACGTACCGGCCGAGATGCGGCACGAGGAGCCCGTGCCGGGCCGCTGAGCGGCGCCGGGAGGCATGCCTCGAACCGCTCAGCAGGCCGCCATGCAGGCCGCGCAGTAGCGGTCGGCGTCGGACAGGTCCGGGTCCGGCGGGACCGCCGCCTCCGGGCGGCCGAGGACGCGGCCGCACATCGTCCTCGGCTCGTCGGCGCTCATGACGTGCCAGAGCAGGGCGGCCCGGCCCGCCGCCCCGGCCCCGCCGGGGTCCCGCTCGGCTCTCATCTCGTGCACGACAGCGTCCCTTTCGTTTCGTTCAGGTGCGTTCGCGATCAGGTGCGTTCGCGTTCAGCCGCGTCAGGTTCGCTCAAGTTCGCTCAGGCTCGTTCAAGCGCTCTTGAAGTACGCGTTCCAGCCGCCTGCCGGGGCCTGGCCGACATCCAGCGCGCGCAGCCTGTCCAGCACGCGGGGGTCCTGGGCGTCGAGCCAGTCCACGAACTGGCGGAAGGACACCAGCCGTACGTCCTTCTTCCCGGCCATCCCCTTCAGGGCCTCCTCGACGGCGTCCATGTAGATGCCGCCGTTCCATTCCTCGAAGTGGTTGCCGATGTAGAACGGCGCGCGATTCGTCTCGTACGCGCGCTGGAACCCGGCGAGATAGGCGCGGGTCGCCTGCTCCCGCCAGCCCGGGTAGCGCGACGGCATGCCGCGGGTGGTGTTCTTCGACTGGTTGGCGAGGATGTTGTAGTCCATCGACAGCACCTCGAAGGAGTGCCCCGGGAAGGGCACGCCCTGGAGCGGCAGGTCCCAGACGCCCTGGCGCTTCTCGGGCCAGACCTGGCGCCCGCCGGGCGAGGAGGCGTCGTAGCGCCAGCCGAGCTGCCGGGCGGTGGGCAGCAGATTGTCCTGCCCGAGCAGACACGGCGTCCGGCCGCCGATCAGCTCCTTGCGGTAGTCGAAGGGCAGCGGGTCGAGGTCGTGCCAGCCGGTGTTGGTCCGCCACTCGGTGACGAAGGAGACGGCCTGCTCGATCTCGCTGCGCCACTGGCCGGGCGACCAGTTGGCCACCGAGCCGGAACCGCCGCAGAAGTGCCCGTTGAAATGGGTCCCGATCTCATGGCCGTCATACCAGGCTTCGCTCACGCATTTGAGCGTCTCGCGCACATGTGCGTCGGCCAGATAGCCGATGTCGGAGGCGCCGACCGGATTGTTGGGCGGCCGGTAGCGCGACTTGCTCGATTCGGGCAGGAGATAGATCCCGGAGAGGAAAAACGTCATTGAGGCGCCGTGGTCGCGGGCGAGCTCCAGAAAGCGCGGGAAGAGCCCGTTGCCGACTTCTCCGGCGCCGTCCCAGGAGAAGATCACGAACTGCGGCGGGGTCTCGCCCGGTTCGAGCCGTCGGGGCTCCTCTGGCTGGTGCGGCTGTCGGCCGGCATCGGCTGTCGAGCCGTCACCGATCAGCTTGACCTTGGGTTTTACCGGGGCGTTGGGTGCCGCCGGATGGCCCGGCCCGTTCCCCGGCGAAAGCGGCCGCCCCGCGGCACCTTCCTGGCCCTCCGTACCGCATCCGGCGACTCCGGCCGCCGCGACGGCACCAAGTCCGGCCCCCAGCAGTCCCCTTCGGGTGATCTCACGCATCGCCTCTCCCGTCAGTCGTCCCGCGGGCCCTTGATGTGCGGACCGGAGAGTTCTGAATTGACCCGATAGCCGATAACCGCCTCAGAGTACGACGCGTTCAACGTCTTTCACGGTAAACACAGAGCGGCCGCACCGGATTTCTCCCGTACGACCTCAATTCCCGCGACCGGATGCGCGCCCACTCCGGAAACAGTTCATGAAGAGTGGTGACGGCCGGGCCCGCCCACCGGGAAGATGTGGGCCATGCGGGCAACTTCGAACACCGGCACGCGGCGTGCGCCGACCGCGTCCCGGCTCTCGTTCCGGACCGGGGACCTCGATGAGGCACGCCAGGTGATCGGCGAGACGTACTACGCCAACTCCATCGGCGTACTGGACCGCGAGCACCCGCTCGACGCCGCCTTCGAGGTGGTGCGGCTGGGGCCGCTGACCCTGGGGGACCTGCGCTGCGGCACCGATGTGCACATGCGCTTCGGCGACTTGGGCGCGTACCACGTCGACATCCCCCTCTCGGGAGAGCTCGTCTGGCGGCAGGGGACGCGGACGTCCACCACCGCGAACGCCCGGCGCGCGGCCGTCTTCCACCCCGAGGGCGAGACGACCCTGGAGCGGTGGAACGGCGACTGCCGCCTCCTCGCCGTCAAGATCTGCGCCCAGGACCTGCGGCGCCATCTGGAGATCCTGCTCGACCACTCGGTTCCCACCTCGATGCGACTCGCACCCGAACTCGACATCCGCCAGGGGCCGGGCCTGAGCTGGGCGCGCCTGGTCGGGCTGGCCGTCCAGGAGATGGACAACGAACACGGGGCGCTCTCCCAGCCGCTGATGGCGGCGCGGCTCCAGGACGCCCTGCTCACAGGGCTGCTCCTGGCCACCGGGCACCGCTACCGCGAGGAGCTCGACAAGCCCGTGAAGGCCGGGCTGCCCGGCCCGGTGAAGCGGGTAGTGGACGCGATACACGCCCACCCCGAGCGCCCGTTCACCACCACCGAACTCGCCGGCATAGGCCAAGTCGGCACCCGCTGGCTCCAGGAGGGCTTCCGCCGCCATGTGGGCATGTCCCCGATGGCGTATCTGCGCGACGTCCGCATGACCCGCGTCCACGCGGAGCTGCGCCAGGCCGACCCCGCCCAACTGACCGTGGGCGAGGCGGCCTACCGCTGGGGCTTCACCCACCTGGGCCGCTTCGCCGACAGCTACCGCACGCGCTTCGGCGAACTGCCCTCCCAGACACTCGGCACCCCCTGACCGACCGGCCTCGCACGGCTCCCCGAGGCTGCGGGAAACGGCCACGCATCCCGGATCGGCCGAGGGAGATCCCGGCGATACGTTGACAGCACGTGGCCGGGATCCGGCACGGCGTCGGCGCCGTGGTCGACGGCAGCACGCGGGCTGTTCCTGGGCCAGATCAGCTCCCCCCGCTGAGCCGGGGACAGCCCGCGGTCGACGCGAGGCGGCGGCCTGCGCGCGAAGGGCCGGAAAAACGGATGAGCCCGCCTTCGCATCTCTGCGAAAGCGGGCTTCGACCTGCGAAGAACGCTGGTCGGGACGACAGGATTTGAACCTGCGACCCCTTGACCCCCAGTCAAGTGCGCTACCAAGCTGCGCCACGTCCCGATGCCCGTCTGACCTGGGGTTTCCCCCGGCCGGTCGTGCATGAGAACCATACCTCACTCACGGCCGTGTTCCGGTACGGGGAGCGACGGCGGGGGACAATGGGTGCATGGAGACTTCTTCTCGCCGGGACCGGGACACCGAGGGGCGGGCGCGCAACGCGCGGCCCAGGGACGGGCTCGGGCGGCCGCTGCCGTACGGGGCACCCGGAGTGGAGCGGCAGCCGGAGGGCGTGGCGCGCACCCCGGACGAGACCGTGCGGGAGGCGCAGCGGCTGCTGGACGCGGGGATGCCGTTCCACGCGCACGAGGTGTTCGAGGACGCCTGGAAGTCGGGGCCTCAGAGCGAGCGCGAACTGTGGCGGGGGCTCGCTCAGCTCGCCGTCGGGCTCACCCACGCCGCGCGCGGCAACGCGAAGGGCGGCGCCGCGCTGCTCGCGCGGGGCGGCGACTCGTTGGGGCGGTATGTGGGGATACCGCTGTACGGGATCGACCTGGCCGGGCTCATGGCGTGGGCGCGGGAACTGGCGGAGCGGCTGCCGGGGCCGGTGGACGCGCGGGCCGAGGCGCCGAGGCTCACCGGCTGAGCGGGCCCCGCTCCGGACCGCCCCGGCTCAGTCGCTGACCAGGACCACTTCCAGCGTGCGCGGGCCGTGCACCCCCTCCACCCGGTCCAGCTCGATGTCGCTCGTCGCGGACGGGCCCGAGATCCAGGTCAGTGGGCGGGTGGGGTCGAGCCGCACCATCGCCCGGGGTACCGACGCCACGACCTGGTCCGGCGCCCGGACCACGCAGATGTGGTGGTCGGGGACGAGCGTGATGCGGCGTCGGCCCTGGTCGGGGCCGCCGTCCAGGACGATCGTGCCCGTCTCGGCGATGGCGAGGGCGCACCCCGTGACAACACTGTCCACGGCGTCCAGTTCGGCCGCGGTGGATTCGGGCCGGTCCTGGACGCGTACGGCGTCGGTCGCGCCGAGCCACTCGGGGGGCAGCCCGGCCGGGGCCAGGACCGTGGCCGAGCCGCGCTCGGCGAGCAGTCGCGCCAGGAGGGGCGGCAGCCCTTCCGCGTCCGTGCGGTGCACGAGCGCGCGGTACTCCGCGAGGTTCTCGTGCAGCAGGTCGAGTACGGCGGCGGGGTCGTCCGGGGTGTGGGTGGTCAGGTAGTCGCGGGTGACCTCGGGGGCCTCGCGGGCGTCGGCCACGGCCGTGCGGACGCGGGCCAGGATGCGGTCGCGGGAGCCGGTCCCCGTGCCGGTACGCGAAGCGGCGCCCGTCTCGCCGTCCCCCCGCGTCATCGGCCCTCCCCCTTCCACCAGTCGCGGAACGACTTCTCCGGCAGCTCCGGCAGCGCGCGGCTGTCCGTCCAGGCCCCGGTGCCCGGCACCTTCTTCGGGTGCAGTCGGCGGGTCCGGGTCGCCGCGCGTTCGGCCGCCGCCATCACTCCCGGCCGGTCCATCGCCCAACTCGCCGCCTTCATCGCCGCCTTCTCAAGGCGGTGGCCCTTGCCGCCCCGGTCCGCCACGCGCTCGCGCAGATGGACCAGCACCTCGGGGATGTCGATCGCGACCGGGCACACCTCGTAACACGCCCCGCAGAGCGACGAGGCGTACGGCAGCGAGGCGTCGATCTCGCTCTCGGTGCCCCGGAGTTGGGGGCTGAGGATGGCGCCGATGGGGCCGGGGTAGACCGAGCCGTACGCATGGCCGCCGGCTCGTTCGTACACCGGGCAGACGTTGAGGCAGGCCGAGCAGCGGATGCAGCGCAGGGCCTGGCGGCCCACCTCGTCGGCGAGCGTGTCGGTACGGCCGTTGTCCAGCAGGACCAGGTGGAAGACGGAGGGGCCGTCGCCGTCCGTGGTGCCCGTCCACATGCTGGTGTACGGGTTCATCCGCTCGGCCGTGGACGAGCGCGGCAGCGTCTGGAGGAAGACCTCCAGGTCCTGCCAGGTGGGGATCACCTTCTCGATGCCGACCACGGAGATCAGCGTCTCGGGCAGGGTCAGGCACATCCGGCCGTTGCCCTCGGACTCGAAGACGACGAGGGTGCCGGTCTCGGCGACCATGAAGTTCGCGCCGGAGACGCCGACCTTGGCGCGCAGGAACTTCTCGCGCAGATGCAGCCGCGCCGCCTCGGCCAGCTCGGCGGGACTGTCGGTCAGAGCGTCCGGGGCCGCGCGGCCCCATTTCCCCATCTCCTCGCGGAAGATGTCACGGATCTCGCCCCGGTTGCGGTGGATCGCGGGGACCAGGATGTGGGACGGAAGGTCGCGGCCGAGCTGCACGATCAGTTCGGCGAGGTCCGTCTCGTACGCGGAGATGCCCTCGGCGGCGAGTGCCTCGTTGAGGCCGATCTCCTGCGTGGCCATCGACTTCACCTTGACGACCTCGCGCTCCCCCGTGGCCTTGACCAGGTCCGCGACGATGCGGTTGGCCTCGTCGGCGTCGGCGGCCCAGTGGACGGTGCCCCCGGCCCGTACGACGGACTCCTCCAACTGCACCAGATAGCGCTCCAGATGGCGCAGGGTGTGGTTCTTGATCTGTTTGCCCGCCTCGCGCAGCTGCTGCCAGTCGGCGAGCTCGGCGACCGCTTTGGCACGTTTGTCGCGGATGGTGTGGGTGGCGTGCCGGAGGTTGGCGCGCAGGGTGGTGTTGCCGACCGCGTCCCTGGCCGCCTCGGGAAACGCGGGCATACCGACGAAGGTGCCGCTCATGGGCGGGGCTCCACTTCTGTCCTACGGACGGCATCCGTCATACGTACGGCTCCGCTTCCGTGCCGGCCAGGATCTCTGCGAGGTGCAGGGGCCGCAGGTCGTCGCCCCGGCGCCGGAGGATGCCGCCGAGGTGCATCAGACAGGAGCTGTCGGCCCCGCAGAGCACCTCGGCGCCGGTGGTGAGCGCGCTGTTCACCTTGTCGGTGCCCATCGCCGCCGACACGTCCGGGTTCTTCAGCGCGAAGGTGCCTCCGAAGCCGCAGCACTCCTCCGCGCCGGGCAGTTCGCGCAGCTCCAGGCCCTTGACGGCCTCCAGGAGCCGGCGCGGCCGCTCCCCCAGCCCCAGCGTGCGCAGACCGTGACAGGAGGGGTGATAGGTGACGGTGTGCGGGAAGTACGCGCCGACGTCCGTGACGCCGAGGACGTCGACGAGGAACTCGGACAGCTCGTACAGGCGCGGGACGAGTGATCCCGCGATCTCACCGAGCTCCGTCCCCCGGCCCTCGGCGGCCGCCTTGCGGGCGATGCGGGGGTAGTTGTCGCGGACCATCGCCGCGCAGGAGCCGGACGGGGTGACCACGTGGTCGTACCCCTCGAAGACCGCGCCCATCCGGCGCACCAGCGGCTCGGTCTCACGGCGGTAGCCGGTGTTGAACTGGGCCTGTCCGCAGCACGTCTGGCCGGGCGGGAAGTCGACCTCGACGCCGAGGCGTTCGAGGAGTCTCACCGTCGCGATGCCCGTGGCCGGGTACACCGCGTCATTGACGCAGGTGACGAAGAGTGCGACACGCATGGTCGGAGGATAGGCGGTGACTCCCGGCCCCGGTAGGCCTCGCCGTTCACGCCCTCGTACGGATGCGGCAGACTCGGGGCCGTGAGAAAGATCTATGTGATCGGCATCGGGGCGGGCGACCCCGACCATCTGACGCTCCAGGCCGTCAAGGCGCTGAACAAGGCGGATGCCTTCTTCATCATGGAGAAGGGCGAGGAGAAGTCCGATCTGACCCGGCTGCGCAGGGACATTCTCGACGCGCATGCGACCGGTCGGCCGTACCGGCTCGTCGAGGCGCGGGATCCGGAGCGGGACCGCAAGACATCGGACTACTCCCCCGCCGTCGACGACTGGCGGCGCCGCCGGGCCGACCTCTACGAGCGCTTCGTCGTGGACGACCTGGCCGAGGACGAGTGCGGGGCGTTCCTGGTGTGGGGCGATCCCGCGCTGTACGACTCCACGCTCGGCATCCTGGAGGAGATCCTGGAGCGGGGCTCGGTGGAGTTCACCTACGAGGTGGTGCCGGGCATCAGCAGTGTCTCGGCGCTCCTCGCCAAGCACCGGACGGGTCTGAACCGGGTGGCCCGCCCCGTGCAGATCACCACCGGGCGGCGGCTCGCGGAGGGCTGGCCGGAGGGCGTCGACGACGTGGTGGTGATGCTGGACGCGCGCCAGGCTTTCACCCGCCACCTCGACCAGGACCTGTACATCTACTGGGGTGCGTACGTCGGCACACCCGACGAGATCCTGGTCCAGGGGCGCCTCTCGGACGTCTCCGACCGCATCGAGGAGCTGCGGGCGCGGGCGCGGGAGCGCAAGGGTTGGATCATGGATACGTATCTGCTGCGGCGGGGCTGAGCAGCCCGAGCACGGTGTGTACGTCCGGGGCAGTGTGCACCCCGGCGGGCGGGTCGGGCCGCCGCACCACCACGACCGGCAGCCCGAGCTCACGGGCGGCGGTGAGCTTGGCGGCGGTGGCGGGGCCGCCGCTGTCCTTGGTGACGAGGACGTCGATGCGGTGCTCCCGGAGGATCTCGCGCTCGCCTTCGAGGGTGAAGGGGCCTCGGTCGAGGACGAGTTGGAAGTGGCGGGGGGTCGGGGGGTCCGGGGCCTCGACCGACCGTACGAGGAACCACAGGTCGTGGAGGGGGTCGGCGCCGCCTTGCGGGACGAAGGCGTGGAGGCCGAGGCGGCCGGTGGTGAGGAACACCCGGCGGCCCAGGGCGGGCAGCAGGGCGGCGGCCTCGTCGAGGGTGTGCACGCTGTGCCAGCGGTCGCCGGGGGCGGGGGCCCAGCCCGGGCGGCGGAGCGCGATGAGCTCGGTGCCGGTGCGGCGGGCCGCCTCGGCGGCGTTCTCGCTGATGCGGTGGGCGAAGGGGTGGGTGGCGTCGAGGAGTGCGGTGACGTGGTGCTCCCGCATCCAGCACGCCAGCCCCTCGGCTCCGCCGAACCCTCCGGTCCTGAGCTCGCCCGGGAGCGCCCTGGGTGCGGCCACGCGGCCGGCGAGGGAGGTGGTGACGCGCATGCCGGTGGCGGTGAGGGCGGCGGCCAGCGCTCGGGCTTCGGCGGTGCCGCCGAGGATCAGGGCGTGGGGGGCGGGCATGTGGCCGAGGATAGTTCCCCCCACCCCGCCCGTTCCCTTAACCCTCCGGGGGTGGGTGGAGGTGGGTTTCCCGGGGGCTGCGCCCCCGGACCCCCTTGCGGGGCCTGCGGCCCCTGCACCCCGCTTCGGGGCTCCGCCCCGGACCCCGTTTCGTCTGCGGGTCGTCTGTGGCTGGTCGCGCAGTTCCCCGCGCCCCTTAGGGCACCCCACTCCTCAGACGCCGGAGGGGCTAGAGGTGCCGACTTTTAGGGGCGCGGGGAACTGCGCGACCAGCCCCCACCGAACCCGCAGACGAACCCTCACCACACCACCTCCAACACCTCCGGCGATCTATGGATCAACGTCGGGCGCATCACAACCGGCGCATCGGGGGTCGCCAGGCGCAGGGTGGGGAAGTGCGTGGTCAGGAGGTGGATCGTCAGGCGGAGTTGCTCTCTTGCCAGTTGGGCGCCGGGGCAGACGTGGGCGCCGTGGCCGAAGGCCAGGTGGCGGGACGGGGGGCGGGTGATGTCGAAGACGTCGGGGCGTTCGTGGCGGCGGGCGTCGCGGTTGGCCGAGCCGAAGGCCACGAAGACGGCGGCCCCTGTGGGGAGTTCGGTTCCGGACAGCAGCACCGGGCGCGTTGTGATGCGACGGAAACCCTGCAGCGCCGTGTCGTAACGCGCCGCCTCCTCGATCGCCGCCGGAATCAACTCCGGCTTCTCGCAGAGCAGTTCCCACTGTGTGCGGTGGCGCAGCAGGTGGAGGACGGTCGTGCCGATAAACGCCGTAGTCGTCAGATGGCCCGCCAGGAGGAAGTTCTGGAGGTGGGCCACCAGCTCGTGGCGCTCCTCCAGGGTCAGCTCGCCGGTGCCCGGCGCCAGCGCGGTCAGCAGGCCCGTGCACAGGTCGTCGCGCGGCCGGGCCCGTCTGGCCCGCAGATAGGTGTCGAGCAGCTGCTGCATCGTCACCACGTCCCGCGCCGCGGCGATCTGCTCCGGCTCCTCCAGCGGCCGGAACAGCAGTTCCTCCGCCCGGTGTCCGCCGCGTACCGCCACCGACACGTCCACCGGGTCCAGGCCGATCAGCCGCCCGATGACGTCCCCGGGGAGCAGCATCGCGTACTCCCCCATGAGCTCCGCCCGCCCCCGCGCCGCGAAGGACTCCACCAGGGCGGTCGCGCGTTCGGTTGCGTACGGGAGTACGGCGGCGACCCGGGCGGCCGAGAGGCCCTGGACGACGGGGGCGCGCAGCCGCTGGTGCTGGGGGCCGTCGGAGGTGACCACGACCGGGCGGCCGCCGAAGCCCGAGCCGAGCTCGGCGAGGACGGCGGGGCCGGGGATCACGTCCGGGCGCAGTGCGTTGGCCGACGAGAACGCCTCGGGGCGGCGCAGCACTTCCCGTACGTCGGCGTCGCGCGCGACCAGCCAGGCGTCCAGCTCGGGGACGAAGGTCAGGCCCTCGGCGCGGCGGGCGCGCGCGTAGTGCGGATAGGGGTCGCGCTGGAGCGCGTCGAGCCGTGCGTGCTCATGCCTGTCCACAGGCTCATCGTGTACGAAGCGGGTCCACGGCGGAAGAGCACCGGTCGGGCCGGACGTGCGCGGTGGTCCGCGACTCACCAGGGGCACGGGCGGCCGCCGGGCCCGGGGAAGGGGGCCCGGCGGCCGCGCCGCGCGCGTCAGGCTTCGGTGGCCAGCACCCCGATGAGACGGGTGACCGCCTGCACCATCGCCTGTCGCCCGACCGTCAGATAGCTGCGGGCGTCCACCGCCTCCGGGTTGGCGGCGAGATACGCGCGGATCGCGTCGGTCATGGCGATGTTCAGCGCCGTACCGATGTTGATCTTGGCCATGCCGCCGGCGACGGCCGCCGCCAGCTCGTCGTCGGGAACGCCGGACGAGCCGTGCAGCACCAGCGGGACGTGCAGCGCCTCGTCGAGGCGGGCGAGCAGACCGTGGTCGAGGGCGGCGGTGCGGGTGGTCATCGCGTGGGTGTTGCCGATGGCGACGGCGAGCGCGTCGACGCCCGACTCGGCGACGAAGGCGCGCGCCTCCTCGGGGTCGGTCCGGGCGCCGGGCGCGTGCGCGTCCAGCGGCGGCCGGCCGTCCTTGCCGCCGACCTCGCCCAACTCGGCCTCGATCCACAGGCCTTGGGTGTGCGCCCAATCAGCGGCGGCACGCGTCGCGGCGAGGTTCTGGTCGTACGGCAGATGGCCGCCGTCGTACATCACCGAGCTGAATCCGGCGTCGGCGGCCTGCCGCAGCAGGTCGTCGCGCTTGACGTGGTCGAGGTGGAGCGCCACCGGTACGGCGGCCGCCTCGGCCGCGGCGACGGCGGCCCGGGCGAGTGGCAGCACCCGGCCGTAGCGGAACCTCACCGCGTTCTCGCTGATCTGCAGGACGACCGGCGAGTGCGCGGCCTCGGCGCCGGCGATGACGGCCTCGGCGTGCTCCAGCGTGATGATGTTGAAGGCGGCGACGGCGCTGCGCTTGGCGGCGGCCTCGGTGACCAGGGCCCCGGTCTGGGCGAGTGGCATCGTGCTTCCCCTGTCGTCTGTGCGGTTGTCCTCTGTGCGGTCGGGTGCTTCAGGAGCCGTCGAGGATCACCGAGCGGGTGAGGTGGCGCGGGCGGTCCGGGTCGAGGCCGCGGGCGGCCGCGACGGCGACCGCGAGGCGCTGTGCCCGTACGAGCTCGGCCAGCGGGTCGAGGTGACCGGCCACCCACTGGGCCCCGGTGGCGCGCACCTGCTCGGCGAGCCCGTCCGGGGCCTCGCCGAACATCCAGGTCGCGGTGGTGTCGGTGGAGATGCTGATCGGGCCGTGGCGGTACTCCATGGCCGGGTACGCCTCCGTCCAGGACAGCGATGCCTCGCGCATCTTCAGCGCGGCCTCCTGGGCGAGCCCCACCGTCCAGCCGCGGCCCAGGAACGTGAACTGGCGGCGCCCGACGAGCCCTTCGGGCAGCGGCTCGGCCAGCGCGGTGCGCGCGTCGGCGACGGCCTGCTCGGTGTGCAGGCCGAGGTGGGCGCGGAGCAGGGTGAGCGCGGTGGTGGCGAAGCGGGTCTGGACCACCGACTCCTCGTCCGCGAACTCCAGGACGACGATGTCGTCGGCGGCCCGCATCACCGGCGTCTCCGGGTCGGCGGTGATCGCGGTGGTGCGGGCGCCGCCGCGTACCGCGGCGAGGAGTTCGAGGACCTCGGTGGTGGTGCCGGAGCGGGTGAGGGCGACCACCCGGTCGTAGGAGCGGCCGGCCGGATACTCGGACGCGGCGAAGGCGTCGGTCTCGCCCTGGCCCGCGCTCTCGCGCAGCGCGGCGGCGGCCTGGGCCATGAACAGCGAGGTGCCGCAGCCGACGATGGCGACCCGCTCGCCCGGCGCGGGAAGGGCGTCCTTGTGGTGCACCGCCAGCTCGGCGGCGCGCTTCCAGCACTCGGGCTGGCTGCTGAGTTCGTTCTCGACATGGCTCATGCCGGGCTCCCACTCACTCTGGATCCGTGGCTCGGATCCGTATCCGGATGCGTGTTTGTGCAAAATATAGCTAGCTTTCGAGCACAATCAAGCATCTGGGGGTGGGTTAAAGTCATCACCGACGGTGACGACGGCGAAATGCGCCGGAGAGCACGGGAGAGAAGAGGATCCGGATGTCGCGCGACGCCCGCTGGCAGGCGCTTCTCGAACTGCTCGTGGAGCAGGGCCGCCTCGACGTCGAGGAGGCGGCGACGGCGCTCGGCGTGTCCGCCGCGACCATCCGCCGCGACTTCGACCAGCTCGCCGAGCAGCAGATGCTGGTCCGCACCCGGGGCGGTGCGGTCGTGCACGGGGTGTCGTACGAGCTGCCGCTGCGCTACAAGACGGCCCGGCAGGCCTCGGAGAAGCAGCGCATCGCGAAGGCCGTGGCGGATCTGATCGCGCCCGGCGAGGCGGTGGGGCTCACCGGCGGCACCACGACCACGGAGGTGGCGCGGGCCCTCGCCGTACGGCCCGAACTCGCCTCCGGGTCACCGGCGTTGACGATCGTGACCAATGCGCTGAACATCGCCAACGAGCTGGCGGTACGGCCCCAGTTCAAGATCGTGGTGACCGGTGGGGTGGCCCGGCCCCAGTCGTACGAGCTCACCGGGCCGCTGGCCGGGGGCGTGCTCAACCAGATCACCATGGATGCGGCGGTGCTCGGCGTCGGCGCCTTCGACGTCACGCACGGCGCCTCGGCGCACGACGAGGACGAGGCCGGGATCAACCGGCTGCTGTGCGAGCGGGCCGAGCGGGTGATCGTCGCCGCCGACTCCACCAAGCTGGGCAAGCGGACGTTCGCGCGGATCTGCGCGACCGATCAGGTCGGCACGCTGGTGACGGACACAGCGGTGTCCGAGGAGACGGTCGCCCGGTTCACCGACGCGGGCGTGACGGTGCTGGCGGTCTGAACAGCCTTGCGGGATACGCTGACTGACTGAGCGTCAGGAAATGCCCAGCGCCGGAAGGATCACCGCTTCCAGGAACTCCGGCAGGGCCTCCGCCTCCGTGAAGCGGTCCTCGAAGAGGCGTTCCACCCGTAGGACGCCCATGAACGCGGGGGCGACGAAGTCGGCCGCCCGGTTGCCCGCGTCCACCTCGCCGCGCTCGACCCCGCGCCGCACCATCGCGTCGAGCGCGGCGATCTCCGGGTTCAGGACGGTCTCGCGCAGCGCCTCGCGCAGGTCGGGGTGCATCACATAGGCCTGGCCCACGGCCTCCATCAGCTCGGTGTCGCGGCCCTTGCGGCGGGAGGCGGCGTGCGCCGCCTCGCGCAGGTCGCCCGCGAGCGTGCCCGTGTCGATCCCGGTGAAGAACGAGCAGCGGCTGGCGCCGAGCGCCGCCGTGACCAGCACCGGCTTGGACTTCCACTGACGGTAGAGCGTGGCCTTGCCACACTTGGTGCGCGCGGCGACGCCCTCCATGGTCACGGCGTCGTAGCCGCCCTCACGCAGCAGGTCGAGCACCGCCTCGTACAGCTCCAGCTCCCGCTCGGGGCTGATCTTGCTGCGGCGTGCGGCGGCCGTCGCGGCCTGCGTCGACATCGCGTTCCTCCGGTGCGTGGGGCACTGCTCCTGCACATACGAGAGTAGGCGCCGCTCAACCGAGACGCAAACGTATCGAGACGTTTGCGTCTCGATGAAATCCGATCTAGCCTTCCTACGTTTGCTTGTCCGATTTCTGCTCGATTTCTTGCTCGAAGGGGCCGGAGAATGGCTGCCGGTATACGTCCAGGGACCCGGCGTCCCACCGGACCGGAGACGACCGGTACCCCCCGGCCGCCCCTGGTGCGCGAGCTGCTGCTCGTGACCGCGCTCTTCGTCGTGTACAAGTTCGGCAGGCAGCTGGCGAACGGCCACGAGACGCGCGCCTTCCACAACGCCGACCGCGTCTGGGACTGGGAGCGCGCGCTCCAGCTGCCCGGCGAGGGCGCGGTGCAGCGGCTCCTGCTCCACAACGAGACCGTCATCCACGTCGCCAACACCTTCTACGCGACCGCGCACTTCCCCGCCACGATCGCCTTCCTGGTCTGGCTGTACGTGCGCAGGCCCGCCCACTACCTCTGGTCCCGCCGGGTCCTGGCGCTGCTGACCACGGCCGCGCTCGCCCTGCACATCCTGCTGCCGCTGGCGCCGCCCCGGATGCTGGCGTCGGCCGGGCTTGTGGACACCGCGCAGGTGTACGGGCCGTCGGTGTACGCGGCGACGCCGGAAACGGACAGCATGGCCAACCAGTTCGCGGCGATGCCGTCGCTGCACTTCGGGTGGGCGCTGATGGTGGCGATCGGCCTGATCGCGGCGCCCCGCGGCCGGTGGCGGTGGCTGTGGCTGCTGCACCCGGCGCTCACCCTGCTGGTGATCGTCGGCACCGCCAACCACTACTGGCTGGACGCGCTCGTCGCGGCCGCGCTGCTCGGCGCCGCCCTGTACCTCGTGCCGCGTCCGAAGCCGGTACGCGGCGGTCGCACCGTCGCCGTACAGGTGCGCCACACCCCCGCGCCCCGGCCGGCCCAGCCCGCCGAGGCCCCCGAACCCGCCCGTGCCCCGGACTCTGCCCTGACCTCCGGGCGCACGGGCGTCCCCGATTCCGACGACGCTCCACGGCTCGCGGAGGCGCTGCGATGAACGAGTCCGCGGTTCTCGCCATCCTGCTCTCGCTCGCCTCGGCCGCCGGGTACGCCCTCGCCGCCGTCGCGCAGTCCCGGCTGGCCTCCGCGAACGGGGGCGGCGGACTCGCCGCCCTGCTCGCCCGGCCCCAGTGGTGGTGGGCCGTCGGGCTCAACGCGGGGGGCGCGCTGATGCACGTCGCCGCGCTCCACTACGGTCCGCTCACCCTGGTCCAGCCGCTGGGCGCGCTCACCCTCGTCGCGGCACTGCCGATCGGGGCGTACTACCAGCGGCGCCGGGTCACCCGGCGCGAATGGCGCGGCGCCGCCTGGACGCTCGCGGGGCTGACCGGCCTGATCGCGGTGACCGGGCCCGCGACGCCCGGCGACGCGCTGAGCCTGCGCGAGGGGCTCGCCGTCGCGGCGGCCACCGCGCTCCTGATCGCGGTGGCCGCTCGCGCCGGATCCGGCTCGGGCCGCGTCGGGCTCGGCCACGCCACCGCGTCCGGCGTCGCCTCGGGTGTGGCCTCCGCGCTCACCCAGACCGTCACCGCCTCGCTCGCCCGCGAACTGCCGGGCGGGCCGATGGCCTGGTGGCAGACGACCCTGCTCGCCGTATTGGTGGCGGCGTTCGCGGTGGGCGGGCTGCTGCTCTCGCAGGCCGCGTTCCGGGGCGGACTCGCCGCACCCCTCGCCGTGGTGAACCTCGCCAACCCGGCCGCGGCCTCCGTGATCGGCGTGGCACTGCTCGGCGAGCGGTTCCACGGCGGGCCGCTCGGCTGGCTCACGGCGGCAGCCGCGGCAGTGGTCGCCGCGCGCGGTGTGCTCATGCTGACCGGCGCCGAGCCGGTGCAGGTCCCGGCCCCGCGCACCCCGGAACCGGCCCACGTGCCGGTCTGAGAAGATCCGACATACCGTCAGCTTCTTACCCTGTCAGCACTCTGAGCAGGGCCGTCGCCACCACCGCGCCCAGCATGGCCACCGGCAGCGGGGCCCGGCCCAGCCGCAGGACGAGTGCGACGGCGAGGCCGCCCAGGACCGTGCCGTCGACGGCCGCCCAGTCCCGGCCCGCGACCGCCACCACGACGAACCCGGCGAGCAGCGCGGGCGCCAGCTGGGCGAGCATCGAGCGGGTGCGCGGGGGCAGTTCACGGCCGCCGAGCAGCGCGGGCCCGACTCCCTTGAGCGCGAAGCCGAGCACCGCGACGGTGCCGATCGCGGTCCAGACGATCATCGGACGGCCTCCCGGGTGGTGCGCAGGGCGAGCAGCGCCGCGGCTGCCGCGCCGATCAGGGCCGGGCCGGTCGGCAGGACCAGGAGCAGCGCCGCGGCGACGGCCCCGCCGAGGGCGGCGGGCAGCCGGCCCGCGCGGTCGCGGCGCACCTCGTCGAAGAGCAGGATCAGGAAGAGGCCGGGCGTGAGCACATCGAGGCCGAGCCGGTGCACGAGTGCGGGGTCCGGGGCCACCACGACGCCCAGTGCGGTGCCCGCCACCCAGGCGGGCCACTGGACGGCGGTCGCGCCGAAGAGGAACGCCCGGTCGAACCGTCCGCCGCCGAGGTGCGCGGCGGCCCAGGAGCCGTCGACCACCGCCTGCCCCTCCACCGCGCGGCGCAGCGGGCCGCCGCGCAGATCCCGGGCCACGGCTATGCCCATCGGCACGTACCGCACATTGACCAGGGCCGCAGCGACGACGGCCGCGACCACCCCGCCGCCCGCGCCAAGGGTTGCGGCCAGCGCGAACTGCGCCGAGCCCGAGAAGACGACCAGCGAGCAGACGACCGGGGCGACGGGGCCCCAGCCCTGCGCCTGGCTGATCGCGCCGAAGCTGATGGCCAGCAGGAACGCGGCCGCGGCGAGCCCGGCTCCGGCTCTGAGTCCCGCGTGGAAGCGGTCGCGCGGCATCGCCCCGCCCCGGTCCGGCAGTTGAGTGTCCATACGGGCACACTAACAAGTAAAAGCTGTTTAGCTCGTTATGTTTTCCGACCCCCCGCATACGATGGGCCGGTGAGTGAGAAACAGCCCTCCTTCATCGGCGGCCACCCGGTCCTGGACTTCGTCAACACCGTGGCCTGGCGCACCGACGCGGACCGCCGGGTCGATCGCGTGAGCGGTACGGAGGGCTGGCTGCGCTGGGCGGTGACGGCGGAGGTCTTTCCGGCCGTCCCGGACGATGAACTCCCCACAGGGGACGGCGAGTTGGCCGGGCTGCTCGAACTTCGCGGCGCGCTCGAAGCGGTCCTGGACGCCGTCACGGACGGGCAGGCGCCGCCCGCGCCCGCCTGGCAGGCACTGCGCCTCGCGCTGCTGCGGGCCCGCGAGGCGGCCGCTCTGCCGCCCCGGCTGCCGTTGCGGTGGGAGCCCGGCGCCCGGGACCTCACGGATCTGCGCCACGCCCTCGCCCTGCGCGCCGAGGAACTGCTCTCCGGGCCCGGCGCCTCCCGGGTGCGGCGCTGCGCGGGACCCGGCTGCGGCTGGTTCTTCCTGGACCGTACGCGCGCGGGCACCCGCCGCTGGTGCAGCTCCGGCGACTGCGGCAACCGCGATCGCGCCCGCCGCCACTACGCGCGCACCCACCCGGCGGCGGCGCACTGACGGCGAAGGGCCGCACCGAAGACTCCGGTGCGGCCCCTGGCGTACGGCCGGATCTCAGCCGAGCGTGACCGTGAAGCCGTGCGCGGTCGGGACCGAGGCGGTCCTCACCTCCGTCACACCGGTCCTGGCGTCGTAGAACCACCCGGGCCCCGCCGCCGCCAGCTCCTGCGCCGAGCCGTAGCGGTGCAGTCGCTGACCGCCGACCGCGACGGCGCCGGGCGCCGCCTTCGCGTGCACGGTGAAGCGGTACGCGCGAGCGGCGGGCTTGCCCGTGTAACTCCCCACACTGGGGCCGACCTCGATGACCGAACCGCGGCCGGTCGAGCGCACCTCGACCTTCTGCGTGGCCGAGGAGCCCTGGGCGAACTGCCGGGTCACGCCGTCGTCCTCGTACAGCGTGTACGCGGACTTCCCCGCCTGCGGGTAGACGTCGTAGTCCAGCTCGCCCTTGTCACGGGTCTGCCAGGACAGTGTGCCCTTGGGCCACATCGGGACGATCGAGCCGCCCTTGACGAACAGCGGGAGCGTGTCGAGCGGCGCCTTGTAGCCGTTGATCGTGGTCGGGCCCTGGTAGGTCCGGCCGGTCCAGTAGTCCGTCCAGGTGCCCTTGGGCAGATAGATGCCGTCGCGTACCTCCGTGTCGCTGTAGACCGGGGCGACCAGGAAGTCCGGGCCCGCCAGGAACTCGTACTTGGCGTTCGGGCCGAGCGTGTTGGGGTCGTCCGGGTATTCCAGGGAGAGCGGCCGGACCGCGCCGACGCCGGTCTTCGTCGCCTCCTTGGAGAGCCCGTACATGTACGGGATGAGCCGCTCCTTCAGCTGGAGGTACTTGCGGTTGATGGAGGTGTACGGCTCGCCGTCCAGCCACGGCTGCTGATCGTGCGGCTTGTGCGTGGTGAGGTCGCTCGACCAGCCGTCCATGGTCATGATCGCGGGCAGGAACGCCTTCCACTGGAGGTCGCGGGCGTACATCTTCGGGTCGTGGGCGAAGATGCTGCCCACGTCACCGGTGTTGTAGGCGATGCCGGAGAGCGTGGCGCCCGCGTAGGTGGGGATCTGCCAGCGGATGTAGTCCCAGCTCAGCTTCTGGTCGCCGCTCCACAGGACGCCGCAGCGCTGGGCGCCCGCCCAGGAGACCGGCAGCCAGACGAAGCCGCGGGCGTCGCTGTTGTCCTCGATGCCGGCCTTCGCCTGGTCGCAGGCGTTGAGGGCGAAGCCGTAGCCGTTGCCGACCCAGGCGACGTCGAGCTTGGCGACCCGCTGGCCCGCCTTGACCTGCTCGGCGAGCTTGTCGAGGCCGTCCTGGGTCCACAGGCCCAGCTGGGCGCCCCGGGCGTTGAGGCCCTGGCCGGTCTCGGCGAGGTTCTCGTAGCCGCAGCCGTAGCCGTCGTTGACGAGCATCCAGCCGAGCGGCATCTGGTTCTGCACATAGCCGTCGGCGACCTTGAGCGCGTCCAGGGTGTGCCGCTCGCCCCGGTTGGCGTTGTGCAGATAGCAGTCGGAGTCGCCGGGTTCGAGCCCGTACACCGGCGGCATGAACGGCTTGCCCACCAGCGAGGTGTACTTGCCGATCACGGACTTCACGTCACCCGTGAAGTAGTAGGCGTCCAGGCGGCGTTCCTGCTGGCCGGTGCGGACGTGGGGGCCGAAGTCGTAGACGCCCGGCGCGAAGGTGTTGCGGAAGACGCCGTAGCCCGACGAGGAGACGTAGAACGGCTGGGAGTTGTTGTAGCCACCCTCGTTCCAGTTGGTGTTGTTGCCCACGTTCATCACCTGGTCGCGGTGCGAGAAGCTGCCGTTCTGCTCGCCACCGCCGAAGAACTGCTCCGTGGCGCCGCGCGTCAGGCTCTGGCGCAGACCGCCGCTGGTCCAGCGCAGCGGGTCGGCCTCCTGCCAGATCGCGGTGCGGTTGTCGGCCTTGTAGAGCCCGAACCGCAGGGGCTTCTTGTAGACGCGCAGGACGGTGTCCTGGGCGCGGATGCCGTAATAGGCGCCCGCGTCGAAGGAGCTGGTCGCCCGCCGCGGCTTCGGCTGGTGCTGGATCATGCGGCTGCCCGGCGGGTCCGCGAGGACGCCGTCGGGGGACGCCTGCAGCCGCAGGGTGTCGTCCTCGAAGAACTCGGCGCGGGCCTTGAGCGCGCCCGCCGCGATCTCGTACGTACCGTGCCCGCCGCTGAAGCCGGTGAGGTTCCCGGCGTCGCTCGCCTCGGGCAGATAGGCCTTGCCCGTGAAGGAGTTGTCGTGCACGTCGTACGGGACGACGACCACGTGGTACGTGCCCGACGCCTTGGGGATGACGGTGGCCTCGGGGTCGGCGGTCCCGGCGCTCTCGGCGACCTTCTTGCCCGCCGAGTCGTAGATGTAGAGGTCGAAGTCGTCGGTGGGCTTCTCCCACTGGATGGAGACGGGGACGCCGCCCTCGGGGTTGTCGTCCCACTCGCCGGCCGGCGGGTTCACCGTCAGGTCGAAGCGGGCGCAGACGGCGTTGCCCGGGTCCTCGGCGGGGGTTCCGCACTTGTCGGGCGAGCCGACCGTGCCCTTGGGGTAGACGGGGCTCTGCCAGGTGAGGCTCTTGGAGGCGCCGTCGAGGGTGCCTGCGGGTGGGGTGGCGTCGGCCGCCGTGGCGGCCGGGACCGTGAGCGCGGTGAGGGTGAGCGCGGCCGCCGCGAGCACGGCGGCGGCCACTCTCCCCCGGCGGTGTCGAAGATTCCGCAAGGAGTGTTCTCCGTTCGTACCGAGCTGATTCCGAAGCTACTTCCGAACAACGAGGGTGCAGTGCATGCGCATTCATGCTTGGAACCGTGGAGTTTCGAGCATTAAGATTCATGACGCGGCCGGTACATGTCAACGGCTTCGCGGATACCGGACGGGTAAAACCGTGGCCGCGGGGCGCCCATTTCGTCGCCTTGACGATATCGGCGATACCCAATATCGTCGCTGTGACGAAAACAAGGGGGTCCCCACCATGGCCGACATCAACCGCCGTTTCGGCTGGCGGCACGCACGCTCCGCGCCCACCGCCCACATCCGCCACCACAAGCGCGGCCGGCTCGTCCACGACGGGCCCGGGCTCAGCTTCTGGTTCCGGCCACTGACCGCGGCGCTCTCCGAAGTACCGGTCGACGACCGGGAGTTGGCGATGGCCTTCCACGCCCGGACCTCCGACTTCCAGGACGTCACGGTGCAGTCCACCGTCACGTACCGGATCAGTGACCCGGCGGTCGCCGCCGCCCGGCTCGACTTCTCGATCGACCCGGACAGCGGCGTCTGGCGCGGCGCCCCGCTGGAGCAGCTGTCCACCCTGCTCACCGAGACCGCCCAGCAGCACGCGCTCGACGTGCTCGCCCGCACCCCGCTCGCGGCGGCCCTCGTCGACGGGGTGGCCTCGGTGCGCGAGCGGATCTCGGACGGGCTCGCGGCCGAGCCCCGGCTGCCCGCCACCGGCATCGAGGTGGTGGCGGTTCGGGTGGTCGCCATCCGGCCCGAGCCGGAGGTGGAGCGGGCGCTGCGCACCCCGGCCCGGGAGCAGATCCAGCAGGAGGCCGACCGGGCGACGTACGAGCGCCGGGCCGTGGCCGTCGAGCGCGAGCGCACCATCGCCGAGAACGAGCTCGCCAGCAGGATCGAACTCGCCCGCAGGGAAGAGCAGTTGGTCGAGCAGCGCGGCACCAACGCCCGCCGCGAGGCCGAGGAGAACGCGGCCGCCGACGGTGTGCGCGCCGAGGCCGAGGCCGCCCGTACGGTCCGGCTCGCCCGGGCCGAGGCCGAGGCGGCCCGCACGACCGGCGAGGCCCGCGCCCAGGCGCAGGCCGCCTGGCTGCGTGTGCACGCCGACGCCGACACGGCGACGCTCCACGCGCTCACCGCGACCCGGCTGGCCGAGAACCTGCCCCGGATCGACAGCCTCACCCTCTCCCCCGACGTGCTCACCGGACTGCTCGCCAAGCTGGCCCGCCCGGCCGGGGAGGAGCGGTGAGCCTCGCGCCGCGCGCGGTGCTCGTCCACCGCACCACGGAGTACGAGGAGTTGCTGGCCCGGCACGGCACCCACGGCCAGGCCGCGTTCTTCCTCGCCTCGCGCGGGCGCTCCCTGGACGAGGTGGCCGAGCGCCACCACCGCACCCGGCGGGCGCTCGCCGAGGTGGCGGCGGCCGTGCCGCTCCAGTGGCGGCAGTCGCGGGTGGAGCGCGCCGATCTGGACCGGTTCCTGTTCGCCCCGGAGGACGTGGTCGTGGTGGTCGGGCAGGACGGGCTGGTCGCCAACGCGGCCAAGTACCTGTCGGGCCAGCCCGTGGTCGGCATCGACACCGACCCGGGCCGCAACCCGGGCGTGCTGGTGCGCCACCGCCCGGCCGACGCCGCCAAGTTGCTGCCGAGCGCCGCCGCGACCCGCGCCGACGAGCTGACCATGGTGGAGGCGGTCGCGGACGACACCCAGCGGCTGCTCGCGCTGAACGAGATCTATCTGGGCCCGCCGGGCCACCAGACCGCCCGCTACCGGCTTGGCCCCGACGACCCGGCCGCCGCCCCGGAGCCCCAGGCGTCGTCCGGCCTCCTGGTGGGCACCGGCACCGGGTCCACGGGCTGGCTGCGCTCGCTGTGGCAGCAGCGCGGCAGCCACCTCGCACTGCCGGGCCCGGCCGACCCCCGGCTCATCTGGTTCGTACGGGAGGCCTGGCCCTCACCCACGACCGGAACGAGCCTGGTGGAAGGGGTACTTGAGAGCGCCGAGCGGCTGCGTCTCACCGTCGAGTCGGACCGCCTCGTCGCCTTCGGCGACGGAATCGAGTCCGACGCACTGGAGTTGACGTGGGGTCAGACGGTGAGCGTGGGGCGGTCGGACACCGCGCTCCGGCTCGTCGGCTGAATCGCGCCGGACCGTGGGCGCGCTCCCGCGTGAGCCCCCTCACAGTGGGTCACTCGACTTTCAATTGCGTTGACCGTGTCAGAAGCGACAAATACTCTTCATCCATGTTCGTTACGGGGTAAGATCGCCGCTCTTCGAGCGGAGATCATCCAAATCCACCGGCGCTGCCGGAAGATCCCTATCTGGCGTCGGCGGAGTCATAGGATTCAGCACGAAGCACGGGGGAAGCACGTTGAAAGTTCGCCTGCTCGGATCTTTGGAAATCACCGACGGCCATCTCACCTTCCGGATTCCCGGCGAGAAGCTCAGGGCGATCGTGGCCGCACTGGCCCTGTCGCCCAACCGGCCCGTCTCACGTCACGATCTCATCGACGAGCTGTGGGGAGAGGAACTCCCGCGCAACGCGGAGAACTCGCTCCAGGGCCATGTCGCCCGGCTGCGCCGCATCATCGAGTCCCGTACGGGGCGCGACGGGCTGCGCGGCCTCATCCAGACGTCCAGCTTCGGCTATGCGCTGTCGCTGCCCGAACGGGACGTCGACGCCTCGCTGTTCACCGCCCTGGTGCGACAGGCCACGGCCGCGCGCCGGGCGTCGCCGGAGCGCGTGGTCCGACTGCTCACCGAGGCCCTGGCGCTGTGGCGCGGGCCCGCGCTCCTCGACACCGGCCAGGGCATGATCAGCCGGCTCGCCTACACCCGGCTCACCGAGGTGCGCCTCATGGCGTACGAGCACCTCTTCGACGCCGAGCTCGACCTCGGCAGGCACCGCGAGGTGATCACCGAACTCCAGCAGCTGCACGCCCAGTACCCACTGCGCGAACGGTTCTGCGAGCAGTTCATCACCGCGCTGTACCGGTCGGGGCGGCAGGCCGAGGCACTCGACGCGTACCACCGCACCCGGCAGCGGCTCTCGCACAACCTCGGTCTGGAGCCCGGGGACGCGCTGCGCGCCCGCTTCCAGGACATCCTGCGAAGGGAGCCGGTAGCCCTCTGACCGCCAGGGCCCCATCAGGGCGTCCGTCAGGGCGACTTGGCCAGCCGCAGCAGCTCGGCCAGCGCCCCGGCGGCCGCCCGGCCCTGCCACGCCAGATAGCCGGGCTGCACCAGATGCGGATCCCAGATCCGCTGATAGGCCAGCCGCCCGGCCGCCGCGTGCCGCCACTCGCCGCGCTCGGCGGCCAGCCGCAGCAGCCGCGCCGCGAGCACGCCGGCGGACCCCAGCTCGTACTGCGCGCAGAGTCCGGCGAACGGGGTGAAGCCGAGGTGCAGCCACTGCGCCTCCTCGGCCCCGAAGACCCGTATCGCCTCCAGGTTGACCGCTTCCAGGGCGCCCTCGGGCGCGCCCGGCACCCGGTGCGCGGTGTGGTGCAGCCAGCCGGGGCGGGTACCGAAGACCGGCAGATACGTGAGGGACGCGACGACCTCGTCCCCGATCCGGCCGGCGAACACCCGCCGCCCGTCGGCTGCTTCGGCCGTCCCGGCCGCGATGTCCTCGTACGCCACTTCAGCGACTTCGGCCGCTTCGACCCCCGCCAGCCACGCCCGGGACACCGCGAGGCGCAGCTCGGCCAGGCGCGGGCCGCCGAGGCGGAATTCGGGAAGGTAGACCGAATAGGACGAGCCCGCCTGGTTCACGGTGAAGCCGCAGCGCGAGAAGAGTTCGGCTTCCGGGCGCCGCAGCCGGGTGGCCACTATTTTACGGCGGCGTTCCGCGGCGAATTCCGTGAAGGCGCGCAGCAACGGCTCCTGGCCGTCGTGGGAAGCGATCACTCCGGCGGACTGGTGCAGATGGCCGCCGGTGTCCCGATAAGGGATCACTCCGTGCCTGCCCGCCACGGTGAAGTACTCTTTTCCCTCGCTCATCGCGAGAAACGCGCTGGGATTCTCGCCGTAGGCGCGTAATTCCCCGAAAACCGTGTCGCCGCCGTCAACGTCGAACGTACCGATACTCATGACATTCCCCCCTGCCATGAGCATCTTGGCAGCCGTGGGCCCCAATTCCCTGACACGCGCGTCTCAGTCCCGTCTCAGAGTCCTCTCAGCGAGCGGTGGCAGCTTTCCCGTGTTCTTCGGGAGAGGGGGCGAACCGGGAGATGACGGTGGCGGCGGTCGTCCGGCAGCGGACCGGCCGCGAGGCACTGCGCAGGCTGTACCGCTCCCGGACGGGCGAGGGGCACGCCCTCGGCGAACTCCTCGGCGGCCAGGTGGAAGTGGCGTCCCAGGGCGCCTGGATCACCACCGACGCGGGCGGCCGGTTCCTGGACTGCGGCGGCCTCGGCATCTCCCTGACCGGCGCGCGCCATCCGACCGTACTGCGCCACGTCCGCGAGCAGTTGGAGCACCGCCCGGTGGCGAGCGGCCTCTTCCCCGAGCCGCAGTCCGCGCTCGCCGCCGACGCGCTCCTCTCGGTCGCCCCGCCGGGCCTGGAGCGGGTCCACTTCACGGGCTCGGCCGTCCAGGCCCTGACGCTGGCAGCCCGCATGGCCCGAGCCCGTGGACGGACCCGGGCCATTTTCATGACGGGCAGTCAACATGAGGCGTGTCTCGACGATTTGATGCCCACGGGCGGCTCTGGGGTCCCGTACGGCGACGCGGCCGCGCTGCGGCGGATGCTCGCGGGTCTGCCCGGGCGGGCGTGTGTCTTCGTCGAGCCCGTCCAGGGCGGTGCGGGGGTGGTGCTGCCGCCGCCCGGCTTTCTGCGGGGCGTCGCCGCGCTGTGCCGGGAGTACGGGGCGCTCCTCGCCCTCGACGAGACCACCACGGGGCTCGGGCGGCTCGGGGCCTGGTGGGGCGCGGGCATCGAGGAGGTCGCGCCGGATCTGCTCCTCGTCGGCGGGGCGCTGGGCGGCGGGGTGGTCCCGCTGGCGGCGGTGGTGGCGACGGCCGGGGTCTCCGCCGCGTTCGACCACGCCCCGTACGCCGACCCGTACCCCTGCTCCGGGGCGCCGCTGGCGATGGCGGCCGCGCGCGGGGCGGTCGCGGCGCTCCGCGAGGACAACCTGGTCGGGCGGGCCCGGGTGCTCGGCGAGGAGATCCTGCGGGTGACCGGCCGGATCGTGCGCGGGCACTACGCAGGGGCGGTGCGCGAGGTGCGCGGGCGGGGGCTGCTCCTCGGCATCGAGTTCACCGGCCCGGACGCGGCGGCCGGGCTGCTGATCGAGCTGGTCCGGCACGGCGTGATCACCGGCCGGGCGCCGAGGGCCCCGCACGTCCTGCGTCTCGCCCCGCCCGCCGTGCTCACCCGGGCCGATCTGGACCATCTGTACGAGGCGCTGGACCGGTCCTGCCGCGCCGAGACGGGCCGCCGCTCGACAGACTGAGGGGGCTACGGCGCGAGGCGGGCCGCCAGCGCCCGTACCACCACCGCTGCGGCGAGCGCGTGGCCCCGGCTGTTCAGGCGGCCCGGCTGCGGGCTCCACAGCGTCCCGGGGTCGGTGTCCGGCTGCGTCATCAGATCGATGTGCAGCGCCCCATGACGAAGCGTCACTATCGTCAGCCGCTCCACGAGGAGGCGCTGGCGGGACCGCACCCGGTCGCGCTGGGCAGGGGTCACCTGGCCGGAGGCGGACCAGTCGAAGGGACTGACCACCACGGTGTGGCGGCAGGCCGTCTCCTTCAACGAGGCCAGAATTCGGCTGAGTTCGGTCTCCACCACATCCGCGTCGAACCGGCGCGCCCGCACATCGGGCCCGCCGCACGCGATCAGCGCGAGGTCGGCCCGGAAGGCGAGCGCCTGGGCCAGCTGGCGGGAGCGCACCTCGGCGAGTACGAGTTCGCGCCGGGCCTGCACCAGGAGGCAGGCGAGGCCGGGGCGGGCCTCGCGCAGCGCCCGGGCCACCCGGTCGGGCCAGACCCGGGGCCGGTAGCCGGGGACGACGGCGCCCCGGGCGAGTCGCCCCTCCTGCCCACTGAGCACCACGGCCCGCCGCCAGTCGAGGCCGGCCAGCAGGGTCCGGGCCTCGCCCGGGCGCAGACAGCGTGGATCGTCGTCCTCCATCGCACAGCCCAGCCTTTCGCTCGCCCCCGCGCTGCCGTCGTAATGACCGGCGCACCGGTAGTCAACTGCCGGTGGCACAAGGACAGTTGTTCTGCGGGCGGATCGGGCCATGCGCCGGACAGACGGCGTGACGGTGTGGCGAGCCGGGTAGGACACGCGTCTCAGTGTCGTCTCAGTGGGGTCTCAGCGACCCCCGCGAGGATCCATCCGTACGACGATGGGAGAGGTACCCGAAGAGGTCGAACGGGGGTTCCGGGCGTGTTCCGGGGCCGGGCGCGAACAGCCCGCGCAGGTTCGAATCCTGTCCTCTCCGCCACAGCACTGCTTCGCCGAGCGCGCCGAGGTGTCCGTCGATGAGTCCGTCCCCCAAGTCCGTTCTGGTGGTGGCCAATCCAGCCGCGGGAACGTACTCGCGGGAGATGGCTCACGAGGTCGCGCGACGGATCGCGGGGGCCGGTACGCCCGTCGAGCTGGCTGTGACAGAGCGGCCGGGCCATGCCCAGCAGCTCGCCCGCACCGCGGGCGGGCCGGGCGGCCCGGCCGTACTGGTCTGCGTCGGCGGCGACGGCACCGCCCACGAGATCATGACGGGTCTGCTCGCCGGGCGGGAGGAGCGGCGCGCCGCCCTGCTCGTCCTGCCCGGCGGCCGCGGCAACTCCTTCTACCGGGAGCTCTGGTCCGACCGCCCGTGGCCCGCCGCCCTGGAGGCCGCCCTGTCGGCGCCGCACGTGCGCCGAGTCGATCTGGCGCGGATCGCCGAGACCGGTGAACTGGCCCTGCTCGGCGCCTCGTCGGGGCTCGCCGCGCAGGCGCTCACCAGTGTGCGGGACGCGCTGGGGCCGGGCCGGCGGCGCTATCAGACGGCGGTGGCACGGACGATGATCGCCTTTCGGCCGTACCGGGGCAGGGTGAGCGTGGACGGGGTCGTCGTGCAGTCGGGGGCGACCGTCTCGGTCCTGGTGGGCGGCGGGCGGCGGCGGGGCGGGCAGTTCATGCCGCTGCCGCGCTCGGTGCTGGACGACGGGCTGCTCGACATCTGTGTGGCGGGCGCCGAACTGCCGCTGCGGGACATGGTGCGCCTGGCCCGGGACGGCAGCCATGTGGGCCGGGACGGGGTGGTGTACGCGCGGGGCCGCCGGGTGGTGGTGGAGCGCACGGACGGCGAGCCGCTCTTCTTCGAGCACGACGGGGACCTGCTGTACACCGGCTCGGCCCGCTACACGCTGGACGTGGTCCCGAGCGCGCTGCCGGTGCTCGCCCCATAGGCTCCCGCGTCCGGATCGTCCGGATCATCCGGCTCGGGCAGCCCGCGCGCCAGCCACCAGGCGAGGGCGCACAGACCGATCAGCGGGGCGAGCGCCACCCCGAGCCCTGCCTCCTCCCCCAGCGCGCCGATCCCCGGCGAGACCACTCCCCCGACGCTCACCGCGAGCCCGAGCGTGACCCCACTGGCCGTGCCGACCCGGCTCGGCAGGAAGTCCTGCCCGAGGGTCACGTGGAGGGAGAACGGCACGTACAGCACGGCGGCCGCCAGCGCCGCGAAGACGAAGAGCGCGGGCCCCGGCACCAGCACCACGCCCGCCACGACCGGGACCGAGGCGGCGTACGCGAGCCGTACGGTACGGACCCGGCCCCAGCGCACCGCGAGCCGTCCCCCGGCGACCGTGCCCATGGCCCCGCCCGCGAAGAGGGTGAACAGCGCGGCCGACCCGGTCGCGGGACCGCCGCCGACGCGCTCCTGGGCGTACAGCCCGATGAAGGCGCTCAGGCCGACGAAGACCACCGAGCGGCAGACCACGATCGCCGAAAGCCGCAGGAACACCGGCCAGTTGTCCGGCGCGGCGGACCGGGCGGCGGCGGCCTGCCCGACCGCCGCCCGGCGGGCGAGGACCCGGACCGCGGACGCCGTCCCCAGCACCCCGGCCACCGCGGGCACCACCAGCCACGGCGTCGCACCGAGCCCCCCGGCCGTGAGCACCGGCCCGACGACGACCGGCGCGAGCGCGAAGCCGAGGGTGCCGCCCAGCGAGTACCACCCCATGGCGACGTGGCCGCCCCGGCCGGCGGCGCGGGCGAGCCGCGCGGACTCGGGGTGGTAGGCCGCGACGCCGATCCCGGCGAGCGCGACCGCGAGCCAGGTGAGGACGTACGAGTCACCGATCCCGGACAGTGCGATGCCCACGCCCGCGCAGAGGCTGCTCACCGGGATCAGCCACGGCATCGTCCAGCGGTCGGTGAGCGCCCCGAACAGGGGCTGGACCACCGAGGAGAGCAGGGTCGCGGCGAGAACGATGCCGGAGGCGGCCGGGTAGCCGTAGCCGCGCTCGGCGACCAGGAAGGGGACGAGCGCGGGCACCGCCCCCTGGTAGAAGTCGACCGTGGCGTGGCCGAGGGCCATCACGGATATCGCGGACGGTCGTTCGGTGGAGCCCGGTGGCTGCGCTGTCGTCGTCACCCCTCGATCCTGCGAGCCCGGCCCGTCGGCGGGCTTCCGATAAAGTGCCGGGCTGTGCCGATATTCCGCCACGGTCCGCCGCACATCCCCACCACGACCAGATACCTCGCGCCGGGTACGGGGGTGCGGGCGCACCACCACGACGTGCACCAGGTCGTCTACGCGGGCCGGGGCGTCCTGTCGGTGACGACGGACGCGGGCAGTTGGGTCGCCCCGGCCACCCGGGCGATCTGGGTGCCGGCCGGGACGCCGCACGAGCACCGGGCGTACGGCGAGACCGCCCTGCACACCGTCGGCGTTCCGGTGGACCGCGATCCGCTGGCTCTGGCCCGGCCCGCGGTCCTGGCGGTGGGGCCGCTGCTGCGCGAGCTGATCATCGCGTACAGCTCGCCCGGTCCGAAGGAGACGCCCGAGGCCCACCGGATGCTGGCGGTCGTCCTGGACCAGCTGCGGCACGCGCCCGAGCAGCCGCTGCACCTGCCAACGGCCCGCGATCCACGGCTCGCTGCGGTCTGCGCGCTCCTGGACGACGACCCGGCCGACCCCCGGCCGCTGGCGGCGCTCGGTGCGGCGGTGGGGGCGAGCGCCCGCACGCTGGCCCGGCTGTTCCGCGCGGAGATGGGGATGACGTTTCCGCAGTGGCGCACCCAACTGCGGCTGCACCACGCCCTGGTGCTGCTGGCCGGGGACGCCTCGGTCACCTCGGTGGCCCAGCAGTGCGGGTGGTCGTCGACGAGCGCGTTCATCGACGTCTTCCGGCGGGCGTTCGGCCACACGCCGGGGGCACGGCGGGCGGATCCGGGTCGGGTGTCGGGTCCGGGTCGGGTGTACCGCGCAGGTTTACCCCGGACCCAACGGACGGTTGACGCCGAGCATATGGGGCCCTTGCCACCCTGTGTGGACGGCCCGGCCGACGGGCCGAGCGGGGCCGCGTGGGACCGGGGGTCACGGGGGTGCTCCCGGTCCCGCGCGGCTGATTCTCTCCCCCCAGCCAGTCCCGCACCGCCGTCGCGCACACCCCCCACCCGATCGAAAGCGGTCATCGCGCGATCCGAACACGCCATTGCCCATCACTGCTCCGTAACGGACGTCCACCGCGACCGGATCGCGGGCATCATCGGGGCCCAACCGAACGTCGTTGGGCCCGGAGGTGCGCGCGTGATACGGAAATTCCTCGCCAGGCCGAGGCGCCGGCCGGGGCGTCCCGCGCGCGGCGGCCCGTCTCCGGCCGAAGGGGCGCTGTGGCGGGAGGCCGCCGAGTTCGTCCGGCTGCACCGCGCGGAGGAGCCCGCGCTGGGGAGGCCGGAGCGCCGCCTCGCGGAGATACGCGACGAGATCCGCGCCACGGGGACGTACCGGCACACCACCGAGGAGCTGACGTTCGGCGCCCGGGTGGCCTGGCGCAACAGCAACCGCTGTATCGGCCGCCTCTACTGGCGCTCGCTGCGGGTGCGCGATCTGCGCGGCCTCACCGACGCCGAGCCGATCGCCGAGGCGTGCGCCGAGCATCTGGTCCACGCCACGAACGGCGGCCGCATCCGGCCCCTGATCACCGTGTTCGCCCCGGACACGCCGGGCCGCCCGGCCCCGCGCATCTGGAACGAGCAGCTCATCCGGTACGCGGGCTACCGCGCCGAGGACGGCCGGGTCCTGGGCGACCCGCGCAACGCCGGGCTCACCGACCTGGCGCTGCGGCTCGGCTGGCCGGGCGGCCCGCGCACCGCGTTCGACGTGCTGCCGCTGGTCGTGGAGGGCGTCGACGACAAGCCTCGCGTCTTCGAACTGCCCCGGGACGCCGTCCTGGAGGTGCCGCTCGACCACCCCGACGACCCGTGGAGCCGGGAGTGGGGGCTGCGCTGGCACGCCGTGCCCGCGATCTCGGGGATGTGTCTGGAGATCGGCGGCATCCACTATCCGGCCGCGCCCTTCAACGGCTGGTACATGGGCACCGAGATCGGCGCCCGCAACCTCGCCGACACCGACCGCTACGACCTGCTGCCGCGCGTGGCCCGGCGGCTCGGCCTGGACACCACCGACGACCGCTCGCTGTGGAAGGACCGCGCTCTGGTCGAACTCAACCGGGCCGTGCTGCACTCCTTCGACCGGGCCGGGGTCGCCATGGCCGACCACCACACGGAGTCCCGGCGCTTCGTACGGCACTTGGAGCGCGAGGAGAACAAGGGCCGCTCGGTGCCCGCCGACTGGTCGTGGATCGTGCCGCCGATGTCGGGGGCGACGACCGAGGTGTTCCACCGCACCTACGACGCCGTGGAGCTCCGGCCGGGGTTCGCGCACCATCCGGAGGCGGCCGCCCGGGCCCGCGGGGAATCGATTCGGCGCATGCCATGACGCGCACCCACCGAGTCCCCGGGGAGGGGGGCGTACGTAGGCGGGCGCGGGGTCGCGGGCGTACTGCGGTGTCCCCTGGGAATCTGAGATGTTCTGGTACTTCCGTCTGCCGGGGTCATCCGCCGCGAGCCCGAACCCTTTGATGTACGCAGTCGCCATGACCCCCGACAGGGGGCGGTGCCGCCTAGGGCGCCGTACGCGGCCGGGCGGACGGCGTCCGTAGGGCAGACGGGCAGGACGACAGGCCCACTGCCAGACTGGCGTACTTGCACATGATGCGCAAGAGTGACGGACAGCAATGGGCTGACGGATCATCAAAAGGGCGTTGGTATACGAGAATTGGGGCGTTGACCCCGGAGCTTCGCGCTAAAGGGCCGACGAATCGTCCGCGACCGCGAGCCGTTGCAGTAGCTCACGCAGCACATCGCGCTCCGCCACCGACAGGGGCTGCAGGAACGATTCGTGGATCTTGACCATCAGGTCCCCGGCATCCCGCAAGCACACGGTGCCGCGGTCGGTCAGATAGAGCGCGAAGGTTCTGCGGTCGGCGCCGCGACGGCGCTCCAGAAGGTCCTTCTGCTCCAGGTCGTCGACGAGGCCGACGATGGTCGTCCGGTCGATGCGCAGGGTCTGCCCGACCATGCGCTGATTGATCCCGGGCTCGGAGTCCACCACGTTCAGCACCCCGAACTGACGCAGCGTGATGTTCAGATGGACCAGGGCCTGCTCGGCCTGCTCGGTGAAGCGCTGGCCGGCCTTGCGGAGAAGGAAGCCGTGCCAGCCTTGCAACCCCTGGAACAACGGCTGTGTCCCACTGTTCGGTTCCCTCTTCGCCACCACTTTTTCGGTTCACCCTCCAGTGGTGACGGTCCATCATGAGGGCCGCGTATCAAGACCCTTGACTCCCAAGTCACCGGTCGGCCATGCTCCCGGTTCAACAGAGCACCTGATTGTCACTGTAGCAGACAATCTATCTTGCTCAATTTGCGCGCCTTCACGTGCGCGCTCTTCATGACCGACGGGGGAACCATGGTCAGCGTCATCGAGTATGCAGATCCGGTTGTGCACTGTCCGGGCTACCTGGTGTACGACGCCACCGACTGCCGCCTCGCGGCGGGCGGGTGCCGTATGCAGGCCGGACTCACCGCCGAAACCCTTCAGACCCTCGCGGGGCGCATGACGCTCAAGCAGCGCGTGCTCGGGGTCAACGTCGACGGCGCCAAGTGCGGCATCGCCTACGACCCGCACGGGCCGCACCGCGTGGAAGTGCTGCGCCGGTTCGTCGCCTTCCTGGCCGGAGAGCTCACCACCCGCTTCAGCATGGGCTGCGACATGGGCACCCGGTTCGAGGAGCTCGACCGGATGGCCGCCGCGCTCGGCATCGGCTCCGCCAAGACCGCCGTCCGGCGGGCCCAGCGGATCACCGAGCACGAGTTCCGCGCCCGGATGGACCTGCTCAACACCCGGGTGGGCCTGCTGACGCTCGGCCAGCGCCGGGCGGGCCAGGCCCTCGCCCACTCCGCGCTCGCCGCCACCGCCCACACCGGCCGCCGCGACAGCCAGGTCAGCGTCGCCCTCCAGGGCTTCGGCAACCTGGGCCGGGCCGCCGCGCTCGCCCTGCTGGAGGCGGGCGTACGGATCACGGTCGTGTCCGACGAGTACGGCTGCGCGGTCGACCCGCGCGGCCTCGACATCGCGCGCATGCTCACCCTCGACCAGCGCCGCCCGGTCCAGAGCCTGCTGGCCGAGCCGATGCGGCTGCCCCGCGAGGCCCTCTTCGAGCTGCCCGCCGACGTACTCGTCCTCGCGGGCGGCGAGGACGCGGTCACGCCCTCGCGGGCGGCGGTGCTGCCGGTGCCGATCGTCGCCGTGGGCGCCAACTGCGGCCTGAGCACCACCGCCGAGCAACTCCTGCTCGACCGCGGAGTCGTGGTCGTCCCCGACTTCATCGGCGGGATCGGCGGCTCGGCGTCGATGGAGGCGCTCTTCGGGCCCCGCACCACACCGACGGCGCCCGAGGTGCTCGACACCATCGGCGCGATGATGCGCGAGCTCGTCGGGGACATCCTCTGCGGAGCCCGCGACCGTCGGGTGAGCCCCCGTCAGGTGGCCGCCGACATCGCGGCCTCGGCGATCGTGTCGCCCGGCGACAAGCCCTACGGCGCAAGTCCCTACCGCCCGGCCCGCCCCGCGCCCCGGGGTGGCCGGGGGCGTTCCGTCCGTACCCCGCTGAAGTCCGAGAGGCGACCGTCATGACCACCGCACCCTCGCCGGAGACCCCGATCACCAGTCAGCCCCCGGCCGACGCCGAGTGCGCCCACTTACGCAGTCACATCACCGACTCGCGGTTCTACGGGCACCGGTACAGCACCCAGGCCAGCCACCGCATCTTCTGTGACCGATGTCGGTACCAACGATGGCTCGACGTCGAAGCGGCGCTCGCCCTGAGCCAGGGCGAGCTGGGCATCATCCCGGCGGCCGCCGCCCGGATGATCGCGGACGCCGCCCACGTGGACCGGCTGGACCTGCCCGCCATCCAGGCCGAGATCCGCCGCACCAGCCACTCCCTCGTCGGATTCCTACGGGTCTTCCAGGCCTCCTGCGAGGGCGGCTCCGGCGAGTACGTGCACTACGGCGCCACCACCCAGGACATCCAGGACACCTCGCAGGTCCTCGAAATGCGGGACGTCCTGGACGAGTTGGAGACGCTGCTGCGGGCCCTCGCCGGGCAGCTGGCCGATCTGGCCGAGGCCAACGGCGCCACCGTCGCCCTGGGCCGCACCCACGCCCAGCCCGCCCTGCCGATGGGCTTCGGCGTCAAGATCGCCAGCTGGCTGGACGAGATCGTCCGGCATCTGGAGCGCATCGAGCAGCTGCGGCCGAGGGTGCTCGCGGCCCAGCTCTTCGGCGGGGTCGGCACCATGGCCGGGTTCGGCGAGCTGGCGCTGCCGCTCCTGGACGCGTTCGCCGCCCGCCTCGGGCTCGCGGCGCCGGCGGTCGGCTGGCACGTGTCGCGGGACCGGGTCGTGGAGTTCGTGTCGTGTCTCGCCATGGTCGCGGGGACGATGGGCCGGATCGGGGACGAGGTGCGCATCCTGTCCCGCCCCGAGTTCGGCGAGCTGGAGATCGGCTGGCGGCACGGCCAGGTCGGCAGCAGCACCATGCCGCACAAGCGCAACCCGGAGGCGTGCGAGCAGGCCGTCGTCATGGCCCGGCTCGCGGCCGCGCAGATGGCCAACGCGCTGGCCTGCATGGGCGGCGACCACGAGCGCGACTCCCGGTCGCTGCGCATCGAATGGGCCTGTGTGCCCGACGCCTCGCACTACGCCCTCTCGGCCTGCGAGATCGTCACCCACCTCATCGGCGGCCTGGCGGTGCGGCCGGAGCGCATCCGTACCAACGTCTCCGCGGTCGCCGAGCAGATCGCCACCGAGAAGCTGATGCTGGCGCTCGGCAAGCACATCGGCAAGCAGACCGCCCATGAGTACGTGTACGAACTCGTCCAGGCGGCACGGGAGAACGGCTCCTCCATGCGCGAGGTGACCGGCCGCGACGGGCTCGCGGGCGCGCCGCTGGACGCCGCCGCCCTCGACGAGATCTTCGATCCGGCGACCTACCTCGGCCAATCCGTCGCCCTGACCGGCCGGGCGGTGGCCGGTGCCCGCGCCGCCCTGGCGCGGCCCGCGCAGGCGGAAGGCGGCGACGCGCGATGAGCGCCGCGCCCGCGACCGCCGAGCCGGACACCGGGGAGATATCCCGGGCCCGCGAGATCGTCTTCCCCCGTCCGCTCTACTCCAGCCTGGTGGCGCACGCGGTACGCAAGTTCACCGGCCACTACCTGGCGGGCGAGACCGAGGAGCGCAAGGCGTTCGGGATGCTCGCGGGCCGCCCGGTGCCGGGCGGCATCCAGGTCGGCTCCGTCTTCCCGCTCATCGTCAACATGCGCCACGACAGCGGCCACCGCGCCCGGATGGACGAGGTGGTCGAGGAGCACGCCATCCCGTCCGAGACGCCGATGGACCAGCGCGGCTGGATCGCCGATCCGCGCGAGCTGATGGACATCGACGACGCCTGCGACGACGCCGGCTGGGTGCTGTTCGGCAACTACCACACCCACCGCGTGCCCTGGCCGCACGATCCGGTCCGGGACACCTGCACCCGTCTGGACCGGGTGCTGGCCGCCGAGTCGGGCCAGTGGACGTTCATCCTGTCCGTCGTCGATCTGCACCGCCCGGTCCTGCGGGCGTTCTTCGAGGGCGACAACGACCGCGAGGCGACCGTCCGCATCGTCCCGCCGCTGCCCGGAATGCGTACCGCCGGGGCCTGAACAGCCCCGGCCTCCCGCACCCGTACCGCACACTTCCGTCTCTCACTCATCAAGAGGTCGTCATGGATCGCACCCAGGCTTATAACGACGTCATCCGCTTCCACGGCCACGAATGCCCCGGCGCCGCCTTCGGCGTACGCGTCGCGGAGGCCGCCCTCACCGCCCTCGACCTGAAGGACCCGGGCACGCCCCTGGTCCTGGTCTCCGAGACCGACGCGTGTGCGGTCGACGCGCTCCAGGTGCTCACGGGCTGTACGTACGGCAAGCGCAACCTGATCCATCAGGACGCGGGCCGCAATGTGTTCACCCTCTGGGAGCGCGACGGCTCCGCCGGGGTGCGGATACGGGCGAAGGCGGACAGCATCGTCTTCCGCACCGAGGAGATCTGGGCGCTGGCCGGCCGGATCGACGACGGCACCGCGACCCTGGAGGACCGGGCGGCCTTCGAGCGGCTGCAGGGCGAGCGGATCTCCGCGCTGCTCGGCGTGGCGGACGACGACATCCTGGTGGTCGAGAAGGTCGAGGCCGCGGCGCCCGGCGTCAAGCACCTGGCCCGTACCGACCTCTGTGTGGACTGCGGCGAGCCCACCAGCGTCGAGACGCTGCACGACCACCGCGGCCGGATGGTCTGCCCGGCCTGCCACCTGGCCGCGCACGGCGGGGTGCTGCCCGAGGGGCACGGCGACCACGGGCACCACCCGCAGAGCCACAAGCACCACCACGAGCACAAGCACGAGCACAAGCACTGACCGATGAGGACCGAGCGCGTACGTACGGAAGGGGCCCTGCGGCCGTGACAGTGTTCGTGATCGGCGCGGCCGGCGGGCTCGGGCAACTGGTGGTCCGCGCGCTGCGGGAACGTGATGTGGAGGTGGCCGTCCTGGCCCGGGACCCCGAGCGGGTCCCGGCCGGGCCGGGCGTGCGGGTGGTGGCCGGGGACCTGTCGGACCCGGCCTCGGTCAGGGCGGCCGCCGAGGGCTGCACCAGCCTGTTCCTCTCGGCCTCCTGCGACGTCGAGTGCCAGAGCGCCGCCGTGGACGTCGCCGCCGACGTCGGCGCGCGGCTGGTGAAGATGTCGCCGTGGCAGGCGGCGGTACGGGAGGACAGCCCCGCGCCCGGGGCGCGCCACCACTGGATCACCGAGCGGTACCTCGCCAAGCGGGACCTGCCGTACACCATCCTCTCCCCCAACTACCCGATGCAGGAGCTGATCCGGCACTACGCGCCCGAGGTGCGGCGGCGCGGGGTGCTCGTCGACCCGGCGGGCGGGCGGGGCGTCAGCGTGGTCGACGAGCACGACGTGGCCGAGGTGGCCGCGCGGGTGCTCGTCGAGCCGGGCCACGAGGGCCGCACCTACGCCCTCACCGGCCCGGCCGCGCCCACCTTCGCGGAGCTCGCGGAGCTGCTGGCCGGGCTGATGTCCGTACGGGTCTCGGCCAGCGAGCTCGCCGGACCGGAGCTCGCGGCGTGGCTGGCCCGGGAGCACCGGCCCTGGGAGGCCGAACTCGACGCGCTCTTCGGGCAGTTCCGCGAGGGCGCGGGCGAGGCGGTGACCGAGGACGTGCACCGTGTCACAGGGCACGAGCCGCGCCCGGTCGCGGACTTCCTCAAGGCGCACCTCCACCATTTCCTGCCGGACTCGGAAGGCTGAGCCGATGCCCGCGACCCCGCGTACCGCCGAACGGACCGTCGTCGCCGACGACTTCCTCGCCGCGGGCTTCGCGGCCCGCGCCACGGTGGCGGCCGGACGGCTGCTCCTCGATCTGCGCATGCAGCACGAGGACGGCCTCGCACCCGGCGGCGCCAAAATGGCACAGCTGGGCCGCACCTGGTCCGGGCTGCTGCTGCGCAACCGGATCCGCGCCCGATATCCGCGCGACGGCGTGCTCACCGGCCCGGCCTCCCGGCCGCCGGACGCCCTGCGCAGACGCCGGGTGTGGCTGGTCGAGCCGCTGGACTCGGCCGAGGAGTATCACGCCGACGGGGATCCGCACTGGTCGGTGCAGCTCGCGCTGTGGGAGCGCGAGCGGGGTGTGGTGGCCGCGGCCGTCGCGGTCCCCGCGCTGTGCGAAGTGGTGTGCACGGCGGACCGGGACGCGGGGTGGCGGCACCCCTTGCCGATCCCCCGGCAGCGGCCCCGGGTGGTGGTCGACACCCGGCACCCGGCCCCTTTCGCCCGTACGGTGGTGCGCCAGACCGGGGCCGAGCTGGTCCCGATGGGCTCGCCCGGCGCCAAGACCCTGGCGGTGATCCAGGGCGACGCCGACGCCTACATCCACACCACGGGCGCGTGGGACTGGGGCGACGAGGCACTGTTCCGGGTGGCGGAGGCGGCGGGGTTGCAGGTGAGCAGGCTGAGCGGCCCGCCGGAAGGGCGTCCGGGCCGCTCCGCGCCCCTCGCCGTGATCTGCCGCCCGAGGCTCACCAGGACACTTCTGACCGCCTTCGCCGGACACGGCATCCGGCCGGCCGCGGTGCTCCCCGGCCCCGGGGCCCGTCCGGCGCCACCATCCGCGGGGTGAGACCGGGGGGCCGGGCCCGGCCCCCCGGCCGTCCAGGGCGTCTCACCCGCGCGACCAGCTCCCCACTGGTGCGCGGGGAGTCTTGACGCCCCTTCCCGCGCTCAACATACTGCCAACAATCAGCACCTCTGACAATCAGTCAACTGTTCTACGCCCGCCGCGCGTTGCGACGCCGGGTCGCCGATCGCCACCCAGAACGGACAGGACCGAACCGAGATGGCCGATGACTTCACTTCCGTGTTCGAGCCCCCACTTGACCAGCTGCCCGACATCGACGACCTCGTCCGCGCGACCATGGAGTGGCACTTCTCGCCGCTGACCGGCAGCCCGTACTGGGTCGAACGCGCCAAGGGCTTCTCCTTCGACCCGCGCACCGACGTCCAGCGCCTCGCGGACCTGCGCCTGTTCGCGGACGTGCCGGTCGACTGGAGCCGGATACCGGCTGACCAGCTCGTGCCGCGCGGCAGCGCGCCCGGGGTGCGGTACGGGATCTACGAGTCGGGCGGGGCCACCGGTGCGCCCAAGCGGATCGTGGACGCCACCTCGCGGCGCCGCAACGTCGAGTGGCAGAGCCGACTGCTCGACGAGCAGGGGTTCCCCTCCGGCGAGGGCAACTGGCTCCACATCGGCCCGACGGGCCCGCACGTGATGGCCAAGAACATCTCCACCCTCTCCGAACTGCGCGGGATGCTCTGCTACTTCGTCGACCTCGACCCGCGCTGGGTGCGACGCTGTGTCAGCGAGGGGCGCCAGACCGAGTTCCGCAGGTACGTCGACCACATCCTCGACCAGGTCAAGGACGTCCTGCGCACCCAGGACATCCGCGGCATCTCCACCACCCCGCGCATCCTGGAGTCCATCGGCGCCCGCGAGGACGTGTTCGCCCTGCTGCGCGAGAGCGTGCGCGGCATCATCTGGGGCGGCACCAGCATGGACGGCGAGACCCTGCGCCTGATCGACGAGGAGCTGTTCCCGCAGGCCAAGCTGGCCGGTGCGTACGGCAACACGATGATGGGCGTGGCGCCCCAGCGCACCCCCCGGCCCGGCGACGCCGCACCGTGCGTCTTCCGCCCGTTCTATCCGTACACCGTGGTCGAACTCGTCGACCCCGCACAGCCCGACCGGATCGTCGCCGACGACGAGGACGGCCGGGTCGTCATCACCGTGCTCACCCGGGACTACTTCACCCCGCCGACCCTGGAGCGCGACCTGGCCACCCGCCGGGCCTCGGCCGACGGCTTCCCCGGCATCGAGCTCTCCGGGGTCCGCCCCTACGAGTCGGCGGGCACCTCCGTGGTCGAGGGGGTCTACTGATGGCCGAGGCCAAGGACCTCCACGAGATCCCGCTGATCCGGGCGGGCCTGCCCAGGCACTCGGCCGAGCGCGCCGAACTCACGGGCGTCGACGGCACGTTGCTGGCGCTCGTCCACCTCGCCCCGCCGCTCCTGGCGCGCCTCACCGTCGCGGACGCGCGGGCCGGGGCCGAGCGGACGCCGGAGCCGGAACGCATCGCGGCGGCCGGTGAGCTCTTCGAGACGGCGACGCTCAACGGGCTCTCCCCGCAGGCCTACTGCGAGCTCCAGTCCCGGGTCGCCGGGGTGCCCGTCGCGGTGGCCCGGCACTCGCTGCGGGACGTCGCGGAGACGTTCGCGGGCGTGGGGGCGCGGTTCCTGGCCGAGCGCCCCACCGGTGCCTCGGCCACGCCCGTCCCCGGGGAGATCTCCACGGTGTGGACGCGGCGCGGCGACGTGCTCGCCGTGATCGCGCCCAGCAACAACCCCGGCACCCACACCCAGTGGCTCACGGCGCTGGCCTGCGGGTACCGGCTGGTGGTGCGGCCGGGGACACGGGATCCGTTCACCCCGGCCCGGATGATCGCCGCGCTCCTGGACGCGGGCGTCGCCCCGCACTACCTCTCGCTGCTGCCCGGCAGCCACGCCACCGGGGACGCGCTGGTCGAGGCCGCCGATCTGAGCCTGGTCTTCGGCGGGGACGCGGCGGCCCGGCGCTACGGCGAGGACCGCCGGGTCATCCTGCGCGGCCCGGGCCGCTCCAAGCTGCTGCACACCGGTGAGATCACCGAGCAGACCGTCGACGTGATCTGCCGGTCGGTGGGCTACGACGCGGGGATGCGCTGCACCAACGCGACCGCCGTGTTCACCGACGCCGACCCGGCGGCCCTCGCGGCGGCCGTGGCCGAGCGCCTGGCACGGCTCACCCCGGCGCCGCCCCAGTCGCCCGACGCACAGGTGCCGGTGCTGCCGCTCGCTCAGGCGCGGGCACTGCGGGAGCACCTGGAGGGACGGCTGGAAGGGGCCGTCGACGTGGCGGCGAAGCTCTACCCCGAGGGTCCGGTGGCGGACCTCGGGGACGGGTCGGGCGCGCTGCGGCCCGCCGTACTGCTCTGCGACCGCCCGGACCACCCCGGCGCCCGGATCGAGCTCTCGTTCCCGTGCGTGTGGATCCTGCCGTGGCGGCGCGAGCAGGGGTTCGGCCCGCTGCGGGACACGCTCGCGCTCACCATCCTCGGCGGCGACGAGCCGCTGGCGCGCGAGGCGCTGCGGGAGCGGTCGATCCGCAAGGTCCTGCTGGGCCCCATCCCCACGTACCAGGCGGGCCGGACCAGTCCGCACGACGGCTATCTGAGCCACGAGCTGATGGAGGCCCGGGCCTTCGGCACCTCGGCCTGAGCAGGGCCCGCGCCACACGTGCGGCCCGCGACCCCGCCCTACCTCGCTGCAACGACCCCTGGAGTGTGTGGAGATGACTCGAACCGTCCTGGTGACCGGTGGCGGCACCGGCATCGGCAAGGCGATAGCGGCGGCGTTCCTCGCCGACGGCGACCACGTCGTCATCAGCGGCCGCCGCGAGGACGTGCTGCTGCGGACCGCCGAGGAGCTCGACGGCCATGTGACGGCGCTGCCCTGCGACGTGACCGACCCCGAGCAGCTGGAGGCCTTCCGCGACCGGCTGCCGGACGTCCTGCACGTACTCGTCAACAACGCGGGCGGCAACCGGGAGTTCGACGCCCCGCCGCCGGGCGATCTGCGGAGCCTGGCCGAGCGGTGGCGGGCCAACCTGGACGCCAATCTGCTCGGCGCCGTGCTGACCACGGCCGCCGTCGACAAGCAGCTCGCCTCCGGCGGGGCCGTGGTGAACATCAGCTCCTTCGCGGCCGACCGGGGCGCGGGCTCGTACGGCGCGGCCAAGGCGGCCATGAACAGCTGGAACATCTTCATCGCCCGCCAGCTCGGGCCGCGCGGGGTGACCTGCAACGTGGTCGCGCCGGGCTACGTCGAGAAGACGGAGTTCTTCCGCGACCGCCGCTCGGAGCAGTTCCACGAGGCCCGGGTGGCGGAGACCCTGGTGGGCCGGGCCGGACAGCCGCAGGACATGGCGGAGGTCGTACGGTTCCTGGCGTCGCCCGCCGCCCGGCACATCACGGGACAGGTCGTCCGCGTCGACGGCGGCGTGATACCGACCCGCTGAGAGCCTGTCTTTGAACAGCGAACCGGTGCGGGCCGGCCACCTGGCGAGCCCGTACCGGCCCTCTACGATGGGGAGATGAGCGCGAGCGAGAACCTGTCAGATGCGCACTCCCCGCACCCGCACACCACTGGCGATGACGCGCGCCTGGACGTCGCGGTCGCCGTGCTGACGCTGCTCGCGGACCGCACCCGGCTCGCCCTGCTCAAGGAGCTCGGCGCGGGCGACGCCGATGTCACCACCCTCACCGAGGCCTGCGGGGCCGCCCGCCCGTCGGTCAGCCAGCACCTGGCCAAGCTGCGCCTGGCCGGTCTGGTGGCGACCCGCAAGGACGGCCGCCGGGTGGTCTACTCACTGCGCCACGGCCATCTGCGGCGCCTGGTCGACGAGGCGCTGAACGTGGCCGACCACCAGCTCGGCGCCCTCCCGCCGCACGACTGACGAGCTGATCCGCCGCCGCACAGCCACGATGGCGGCGGGGCGCGCGGCCGTACGCGTCAACTGACCCCACGTCACCTGCGCCTGTGGGACGGCGCGTTGATCATGTAGTCCACCGCCTCGCGCACCGTCCGTACGCCCACGACGTCCTCGTCGGGCATACGGAGGTCGAAACGCTCCTCGGCCGCGACCACCACTTCCACCATCGACAGCGAGTCGAGTTCCAGGTCCTCGTTGAAGCGCGCCCCCATCCGGACCTCCTCGACGGGGATCCCGGCGATCTCGTTGATGATCTCCGCGAGGCCGTCCAGGATCTCCCGGCGCCGGTCCGACCCGCTCTCGTCGGTCTGCTCGGCCCGCTCCCCCGCCCGCGAGGCCGTGTCGATCAGGCGCTGGTCGGGATGGTTGAGGAAGGACTGCAGGAGGAACCAGAACGCGTCCGGGTCCATCCAGTGCAGCTCGTCGAGCGCCGAGTCGACCACCCGGCTGTCCCGGGTCTCGTGCCAGACGACCAGCGGCGCGAGGGCCTGCGCGGGGGCGGTGGGGCTGCCGCGCAGCACCCGGCAGAGCGCCTCAAGCAGATCGGCGAGCGAGGTCTGCGCCAGCTGCTCCTGGTGCTGGTACACCTCGAACTCCTCGGCCAGCCGCGCCACCGGCACGCTCTCCAGACGCGCCACGAGCGTGTCGAGCCCGCTCACCCGCGCCCGTCTGACCTGCTCGCTCTCCCATATCCAGAGCACCAGTTGCTCGGGGTGGGCGAGTGCGAGGGCCTCGCGCTCATCCATGTGGTGTCCGGCCCGACCGGCCGTACGCAGGCAGAAGTGGACCCATTCGTAGCGGCCTTCCCGCGGGCCGCTCCTCAGGCCCGGCGAGCCGAGGACCTCCCGGCCGATATGCCACAGGTCGTTCATCGCGGAGGTGAACAGCCAGCCGCGGGACTCCGCCTCAAGGCGCTTGAGCCGGGGCCCGGGAACGCCCTCGGCCTTCATCCGCTCCCACAAGGCATTCAGGAAGGTCGTGGTCGCGGCACTCCGTCCCACCGACAGTTCGGCCGCGCCGCGCGCCCGGCCGATCCGCTCGTACAACTCCCGCAGGAACAGCCTGTCCTGCTCCAGCTCGGCCTCCCGGCGCAGCCTGATCGCCCGGACACGCTCGCGGCAGCGCTCGGCCGCCCGTCCCGGCGCCGCCGCGAACACCTCCTCGCACTCGGCCAGCCAGGGCAGTTCGGTGTACGCGATCCCCCGGGTCTCCTCCACCACGGCAAGGACCGCGTCCGGCAGGCGCCCGTGCGAGGCGTGCTCGGCGGCCACCTGCGCCACGCGCTCGGCCGACAGCCCCGGACCGGTCTCCGCAGTGCCCACCAGCAGCCGTGCCGCGAGCTCCACCGCGTCGCCGTCCGGGCGGGCCAGCAGCAGCCGGACCTCCTCCGACGCCACGTCGTCGGGCAGCCGCAGCAGGGTGCGCCGCGCCGACGCCCGTACGGTCGGATTCCCGTCCCACAGCAGCCTGTTGAGGGAGCGCAGCACCTGCGGCCCGCCCGTCACCGCGAGGCGGTCCATCTGGTCGGCGACGATTCGGCGTACGAAATAGTGTTCCTGCGAGGCGAGTTCGTACACGAAGTCCCAGAACCGGGTGCGGTGCGGGTCCAGCTGGAAGACCAGCTGGGTGCCGATGCCCCGCCACTTCCAGTCGCGTTCCAGCATGGCCCGGATCACCGCGGTGTGCGCCTCGTCGGCCGCCCTGCGGTCCTCCAGGCGCAGCACCAGGAACTCAAGCGCGCCGCGCAGCGTGGCGAATCCGGGCTCCTGCGCCATCAGGACGAGCGCGTCGGCGGCGATGTCGTCGGGGTGCTTGGCCTCCCAGCCCTGGTCGAGGTAGAGGCTCAGCGCCAGCACGTACTCCGCGAAGCGGTCGTAGATGAAGACGACGTTGCGCACCCCGATCTCGTCGTCGATGCTCTCCTCAAGGATGATCTCCTCGTCGATGACCCGGCTGTAGAGCGAGTCGCTGGTGTCGAGCTCGGCCGCCGTGGCGCGCAGGGTGGCGGCGACGGCGCTGCGCGGCACCGAGGTGGAGCGGCTCTGCCGCATCAACCTGGCCACGTCCAGGACGAGTTCGGCCACCGCACCCTTCCCCTTGAGGGAGGTGGCGTACGCGACCTGCTCGATCTTGCGCTCCCAGAACAGCTTGAAGAGGCGGAAGAGCCGGAAGTCCTCGACCACGCCGATGTCGCGGTCGCGGTACGCCTCGCACAGGATGCGCAGCACCAGGGCGTGCCGACAGCGCTCGGCGGCCTCGCCGCGCAGCTGCCCCCGGATGCCGAAGGCGCTGAAGTAGGCGGCGGCGATCTCGGGGAAGGAAGCGAGGGGGAAGAGCGGTACGTCCTCGACCCGGGTCGCGGGGGTGGCCCTGGGGCCGCTCTGCGCGGGCTCGCGCTGCCAGACGTAGCTGGCCCAGAACGGGGCGCGGTAGAACTGCCAGAAGTCGGTGCGGCAGGTGACCACCACCTTCACCCCGGCGCTCTCGGCCTGCCGCAGCAGCTCGTGCAGCGCCGCCTTCATCGCGTCCGGCTTGGCCGGGGACTCGTTGATCGCGTCGAGGAGCAGCAGCGGCGGGCGGCCGGGGGCGGCGGTGCGGGCGAGGTCCGCGAAGCAGCCGGGCCAGTCGGTGCCGTAGCCGAGGCGGGTCGCGATCAGGCTGAGCAGCCCGTGCGGCTCGGAGACCGGGACGCGCGCCGACATCAGCAGCACCGGCGAGTCGTCGAGGCGGCGTTCGGCGAGGGAGCAGAGCAGATTGGTCTTGCCCCGGCCGGGCTTGGAGACCACCAGCAGACAGGTGCTGTCGTTGGCCAGGAACTCCTCGACCCGGTCCTCCAGTTCGTGGTGGCGGAAGTAGAGCTCGCGCAGGTACTTGGAGCCGATCTCGGATATCTCCCGCAGGGTGGTGCGCCGGGCCCGCTCGCGCAGCCCGGCGAAGGGCGTGCCGGTGGCGGTGAGCGCGTCGAGGTCGGCCGGGTCGAGCCGGGCGACCTCGTCGGCGAGCCGGGCCATCGCCTCCTTGCGGTCCACGCCGACGACCGCCACCGCGGCGAGCGCGCGCACGAAGTCCGCGAGGGCGCGCGGGCCGTCCCGGGCGACCTGGGCGACGACCGAGGTGAAGAAGGAGACGGTGGTGGTGGCGGGGGCGACGTGCTGGAGCGACTCCCCGTATCCGGCGCTCTCCAGGAGGAACGCCCGTTGCCCGGGGTCGTTCATGCCGGGCAGCGTGGCGAAGCTCTGGATAAGTCTGCCGCGCAGCCCGGCGCGGTCGGAATCTGGCATGGCGGTCTCTCCGGGGTGCGCCGGGTGATCAGCCGAGGCGGGAGCGGACGTCGGACGGGAGCTCCCGCAGGATCCGGCTGAGCAGGATCCCCTCGTTGCGGTAGTAGTAGCTGCCGGTGGCGGGTTCCTGGAGGTTGCCGCCGGCGTGGTGGACCGCGCAGACCCGCCAGTCGTCGGTGAGCACGGGGGCGCCGGAGGAGCCGGGCAGGGTGGCCGTCACGTACTGGACGACGTCGGCGTCGACGTACTCCACGAAGTTGCTCTGGAACGCGATCTGCTTGGGCCGCCCGGCGGGGTGCTGCACGATGTTGACGCGGTCGCCCTGCCGGGGCGGCGCCCCCGATATCTCCAGATGCCCCCACTCTCTGCCGGGGCTCTCCGCGAGCTCGACGAGCGCGAAGTCGCAGCGCGTGTCGGCGAGGTACAGCCGCCCGGTGGCGCGGGCCGCGTGCACCGGGCGCGGCCGGCCCGCCGAGTCGTCCTCGTAGTTGAAGAGGAAGCGGGCGCTGCCGAGCAGGTCCGCGTGCGGCAGTACGTGCTCGTTGGTCAGCAGCAGGTCGTCCGCGACCAGGAAACCCGTGCCGGTCCAACGGCCGGTGGTGTGGTCCACCACGATCTGGCAGACCGGCCGGGCGGCGGCCAGGGCGAGCTCCAGGAAGTGGACCGGCCGCAGCGTATTGGCGGCGATGATCTTCTCTTCGAGTCCCTCGGGGCTGGTGGCGCCCTTCCAGGCGGCGACCGCCGGGGCCGGGGAGACCGGGACCATCATGCGGTGGCGCAGCAGCAGGGCGGCGATGAAGTCCTGCTGCTCCTTGCCGGTGAGGGTGGCGATCACATTGAGCAGGAGGCCGAGGGCCTCGTTGTCGTAGGAGACCCTGCCGTACGCGGAGAGGTGCGTGACGACGCGGCTGACCGCCACGAGCGTGGCGCCTTCGAGGTCGATGTGCGGGACGAGATCGCCCAGACCGGCCAGGGTCAGGATCTCGGCGCGCCCGGACGGGGAGCCGAGGACCGGCACGGCGGCCAGCAGGGTGACGAGCCGCTGACGCTCTTCCACGGTGAGTTCGACCATTGCTCCCCCTGAGCAGCCTGGTGAAAGTCCGATGCGATACGGCGCGCCCTGAGGGGCGCGGGGAACTGCGCGACCAGCCACAGACGACCCGCAGACGAACATCCGCACCTCCGGCGGAGCGCTGGCGCGGCGCCGGAATTTCCCCATCGTGCCAGCGCGGCGGCGCTTTCGCGGGCGGTCCGCGAAGGTCGGTCGGGGAAATCCCGGGAGGGGCCCCGGAAAAGGGGACCGCCCCGGCCGGGCGCAGTGCCGGCCGGGGCGGTACGGGTGCCGCTGTCGGATCAGGCCAGGGTCGCGATGGCCTGGTTGAAGGTCGCCGACGGGCGCATGACCGCCGCCGCCTTCGCCGGGTCGGGCTGGTAGTAGCCGCCGATGTCGGCCGGGGAGCCCTGGACGGCGATCAGCTCGCCGACGATGGTCTGCTCCTGCTCGGCCAGCGTCTTGGCCAGCGGCGCGAACGCCTCCGCGAGCTGCGCGTCGCCGGTCTGGTTGGCCAGCTCCTGGGCCCAGTACAGGGCCAGGTAGAAGTGGCTGCCGCGGTTGTCGATGCCGCCGAGCTTGCGGCTCGGGGACTTGTCCTCGTTGAGGAAGGCGCCGGTGGCGCGGTCGAGCGTGTCGGCCAGGACCTGGGCGCGCGCGTTGCCCTTGGTCGTGGCGAGGTGCTCGAAGCTGACCGCGAGGGCCAGGAACTCGCCCAGGCTGTCCCAGCGCAGGTAGTTCTCCTTGACCAGCTGCTGGACGTGCTTGGGGGCGGAGCCGCCGGCGCCCGTCTCGAAGAGGCCGCCGCCGTTCATCAGCGGGACGACCGAGAGCATCTTGGCGCTGGTGCCCAGCTCCAGGATCGGGAACAGGTCGGTCAGGTAGTCGCGCAGCACGTTGCCGGTGACGGAGATCGTGTCCTCGCCGCGGCGGATGCGCTCCAGGGAGAACGCGGTCGCCTCGACCGGGGACAGGATCTTGATGTCCAGGCCCTCGGTGTCGTGCTCCGCGAGGTACGTCCTGACCTTCTCGATCAGGACGGCGTCGTGGGCGCGCTCGGCGTCCAGCCAGAAGACGGCCGGGTCGCCGGTGGCGCGGGCGCGGGTGACGGCGAGCTTGACCCAGTCCTGGATCGGCAGGTCCTTGGTCTGGCACATCCGGAAGATGTCACCGGCGGCGACCGGCTGCTCCAGGACGACGTTGCCCTCGGTGTCGACGACGCGGACGGTGCCCGCGGCGGCGATCTCGAAGGTCTTGTCGTGGCTGCCGTACTCCTCGGCCTTCTGCGCCATCAGACCGACGTTGGGGACCGAGCCCATGGTGGCCGGGTCGAAGGCGCCGTTGGCGCGGCAGTCGTCGATGACGACCTGGTACACACCGGAGTAGCTGCTGTCCGGCAGGACGGCGAGGGTGTCGGCCTCCTGGCCGTCCGGGCCCCACATGTGGCCGGAGGTGCGGATCATGGCCGGCATGGAGGCGTCGACGATGACGTCGCTGGGGACGTGCAGGTTGGTGATGCCCTTGTCGGAGTCGACCATCGCGAGGGCCGGGCCCTCGGCGAGCTCGGCCTCGAAGGACGCCTTGATCTCGGCGCCGAGGTGCGGCACGGAGTCCAGGCCCTTGAGGATGGTGCCGAGGCCGTCGTTCGGGGACAGACCGGCGGCGACCAGCGCCTCGCCGTACTTCGCGAAGGTCTGCGGGAAGAACGCGCGCACCACGTGACCGAAGACGATCGGGTCGGAGACCTTCATCATCGTGGCCTTGAGGTGCACCGAGAACAGCACGCCCTCGGCCTTGGCGCGGTCGATCTGCTCGGTGAGGAACGCCCGGAGCGCGGCGACGCGCATCACGGAGGCGTCGACGACCTCGCCCGCCAGGACCGGTACGGACTCGCGCAGCACGGTGGTGGTGCCGTCCTCGGCCGCCAGCTCGATACGGAGCGAGCCGGCCCCGGCGACGACCGCGGACTTCTCGGTGGAGCGGAAGTCGTCGGCGCCCATGGTCGCCACGTTCGTCTTCGACTCGGCGGTCCAGGCGCCCATGCGGTGCGGGTGGGCCTTGGCGTAGTTCTTGACCGAGCCGGGGGCGCGGCGGTCGGAGTTGCCCTCGCGCAGCACCGGGTTCACGGCGCTGCCCTTGACCTTGTCGTAGCGGGAGCGGATGTCGCGCTCCTCGTCGGTCTGCGGGTCGTCCGGGTAGGCCGGCAGCGCGTAGCCCTGCGCCTGCAGCTCGGCGACGGCCGCCTTGAGCTGCGGGATCGAGGCCGAGATGTTCGGCAGCTTGATGATGTTCGCGTCGGGCGTCTTCGCCAGCTCGCCGAGCTCGGCGAGGGCGTCGTCGACGCGCTGCCCCTCCTGGAGGTACTCCGGGAAGTGGGCGATGATCCGCCCGGCCAGCGAGATGTCCCGCGTCTCCACCGTGACCCCGGCCGTCGAGGCATACGCCTGGACCACAGGCAGGAACGAGTACGTCGCCAGCGCGGGCGCCTCGTCAGTGTGGGTGTAGATGATGGTCGAGTCAGTCACCGGGTGCTCCACTCCACGTATGCAACATTGCTCGACATCAAGATATCTCGTGACGGACCCCGGCCGGACAGGGGCCCGGCCCGGGGATACGGGAAGAACGGCGGGAAAAGCGGGGAAAACTGTGCCCGAACGCACGGAAAGCCGCCTTCTCCGATGGAGAAGACGACTTCCGACCTGCGAAAACGCTGGTCGGGACGACAGGATTTGAACCTGCGACCCCTTGACCCCCAGTCAAGTGCGCTACCAAGCTGCGCCACGTCCCGATGCCCGTCTGACCTGGGGTTTCCCCCGGCCGAACGCGCACCAGAACAATACCGCACTTCGACCGGTGGTCACGAACCCCTTTCGGCCGTCGGATCCGGCGGGCCGCCTCAGCGGACCTGACCGGCCGCGAAATAGGCGGCGAGCTCCGGGTCCAGCGGCTCGACCCGCCGGGGTGTGCCGCCGTCGCGCAGCGACATGGTCGCCTGGTAGCCCGCGGCCACGGCCATCCGGGCGGCCACCGGCGAGGTGTCGGTGCGGCCGCCCTCGCGTACGAAGCGCAGGAACTCGTCCATCAGGAGCGGGTCCGCCCCGCCGTGGCCCGAGCCGTCCGGGGCGGGCGGCACCTCGTGGACCTCGTCGGGCTCGTCCCGGAAGTGGGAGCGCCGGGCGTTCCACACCTTGACCCGGCTGCCCGGCCCGTCGCCGAAGTTCTCCAGGCGGCCCGCGTCGCCGATGACCGTGTAGTTGCGCCAGTAGTCGGGGGTGAAGTTGCACTGCTGGTAGGCGGCGAGCACGCCGTTGTCGAGGCGCATGTTCAGGAGCGAGACGTCCTCGATGTCGATCACCGGGTTCAGGGCGCGCTGGGTGTGCGGCGGCCAGTGGCCGTCCTTGGTGTACCAGTCGTCCGCCTTGGGCTCGCCCTCCGCCCGCCGGTGCGGATTGTCCCCGTAGACCATGAGGTCGCCCATCGCCTGGACGTCGCGCGTGTAGCCGCCGGCCAGCCAGTGCAGCACGTCGATGTCGTGGGCGGCCTTCTGGAGCAGCAGACCGGTGGTGTTCGCGCGCTCGGCGTGCCAGTCCTTGAAGTACCAGTCGCCGCCGTAGCCGACGAAATGGCGGATCCAGACCGTCTTGACCGTGCCGATCGCACCGCGTTCGACGAGGTCGCGCATCAGCCGGACCACCGGCATGTGGCGCATGTTGTGGCCGACGTACAGCCGCGACCCGGTCTCGTACGCCGTGCGCAGGATCGTGTCGCAGCGCTCGACCGAGATGTCCAGGGGCTTCTCCACGAAGACCGGCTTGCCCGTCCGCATGGCCGCGCAGGCGATGTCGGCGTGGGTGTGGTCGGGGGTGAGGACGAGCAGCGCGTCGATGTCGGGGTCCTCGACGACCTTGCGGTGGTCGCCGGTCATGGTGGCGTCGGGGAAGGCCCCGGCCGCCTCCGCGCGGGCCCGGGGGTCGGGGTCGGCGAGCGCGGTCACGACGGAGCCGCGGCCCGGGCGGTGGGCGACGCGGGCGAGGCTGCCGCGCAGGCCGAAGCCGAGGACGCCGATACGGAGGTCGGTCATGGTCAACTTCCTTACGGTCTGGGCCTGGTGGCCCGGCGCGCCGGGGGGTCCGGTGCCCGATGATGACATCGGCGCCCGACCCGGTGCCGCGCGCCGGACTATGCGCCTGGGACAACTATTTCGCGCCGCCGCCACCTGACGGCACTCCAACGCGCCGGTCCGGAACGGGGCTTGGCCGTCGCAGGGCGAAACGATCAGGTTCGCACAGACCGGAGGCCGCGCGACGGGCGGCCTGCGGGCGTCCGATTGCGTTCACGCCCGGCGCCCAATCGCGTCCCGGCGTGCTCCTGGATGCCATTCCTGTACACATCTGGGACCAGAACCTGTCCCTCAGTGCCGGATGCCCACGAAACCTTTGCCCTTGGCATGTGGCAAAAAGTGGAGACCGGGGAATGCCAACCGAGTGGAACCGAGGAGGCCGACCTCACAGAACACACCAGTAGTCAAACGTCAACACGCCGCGTTTTGGCCAAAGTTGACAAGGACGTTGAAGCGCCACCGAATGATCAACAACATGATGAGGTCGGCCTCTTCGGGACGGGGACCACTGCCGATGCACCACCTGCTCGAACACCGTTACGAGCAGGCGTTTCGCGGAGGAGGGCTCGCCATGGACGGATACTTCAGCAGCCGCCCGCACCACCAACTACGGGAGCGTGTACGGCAGTTCGCGGAAGGCGAGATCCGGCCCCGGATAGCGGCGATGGAGGCGGCACGTTCCGTCCAGTACGACCTGTCCCGGCTGATAGCCCGGCAGGGCTGGATCGGTGCCACCGTCAGCCCGTCGTACGGGGGAATGGGCGTCGGACACCTCGGGAAGACCATCATCATCGAGGAGTTGTCCCGGGTCAGCGGCGCCATGGGCGCCATGGCGCAGGCCTCCCAGCTGGGAGTGGCCAAGATAGTCCACTTCGGCAGCGAGGAGCAGAAGAAGCACTGGCTGCCCGCCATCGCCGCCGGTGACTGCCTTCCGACGATCGCCGTGACCGAGCCCGAGTCCGGCGGCCATGTGCTGGGGATGACGGCGAGCGCGGTCCGCGACGGCGACGACTACATCCTCAACGGCCGCAAGGTGTACGTCGGAAACAGCCATGTCGGCGATGTGCACGGCGTCGTCGTCCGCACCGGCCCCGGCTCCCGGGGGCTGACCGCGTTCCTCGTCGAGCCCGACCGGCCCGGGTTCTCGCTCGGCGCCCAGCGCGACACGATGGGCCTGCACGGCTTCAGCTTCGGCGAGCTCCACTTCGACGACTGCCGGGTGCCGGTGGAGAGCCGGCTGGGCGAGGAGGGCGACGGACTCGCCGTGGCCTACTCCTCCAGCGTGCTGTACGGCCGGGCCAATCTGACGGCCGTCTCGCTCGGGATCCACCGGGCGATCCTGGAGGAGACCACCAAGTTCTGCACCGAGCGGATCCGCTACGGCAAGCCGCTGTACGAACTGCCCAACATCAAGATCAAGCTGGGGCAGCTGCAGTCCCGGCTGATGACGGCCAGGCTCGCCGCGTACCACGCGGTGCACCTGCTCGACCAGGGCCTGCCGTGCGACGCGGAGCTGATGAACGCCAAGGTGGTCAACGTGGAGTCCGCGCTCGACTCGGCGCGCAGCGCCATGGAGATCCACGCGGCGGCCGGTCTCTTCACCGACCGCCCGATCGAGCGGTACCTGCGGGACGCGCACCACATCTCCGCCCCGGCCGGCACCACGGACGTCCAGCTGCTGCGGCTGGCCGAAGTGGCGCTGGGTACGGCGAAGGGCCAGTGGTCACAGCGGCTCTCCGATGTCGTACGCACGGAGGAGTTCGCGGCGGCCCACTGACCGCACAGGAACCGGCGGGGCGGCGGTCAGAAGCCGCCGTCCTCCCGGCGGTGGATCTGCTCGATCAGCTCGGCCGCCATCGACTTGATCGTCTCAAGGCCGGCCCGGCCCCACGGCCGCGGCTCGGTGTCGACGACGCAGATGGTGCCGAGCGCGATCCCGGTCCGGTCGATCAGCGGGGCGCCGAGGTAGGAGCGGATGCCGATCTCGTCGACCACCGGGTTGCCCGCGAAGCGCGGGTAGTCGCAGACGTCCTCCAGGACCAGGGCCTTGCGGCGCACCACGACGTGCGGGCAGTAGCCGTGGTCGCGGGCCATGAACCGGCTCACCCCGCCCGACGCGGCCACCGCGTTCAGATCGGTGCCCGCGTGCGCCCCCTCCGGGGTGTGCAGCCCGGCGAAGAACTGCTGGTTCTCGTCGATGAAGTTGACCATCGAATAGGGCGCCGCGGTGACCTCCGCGAGTTTATGGGCGAACTCGTCGAACGCGGGATCCGGATGCTCCCCCATGCCGAGCTGGCGCAGCCGCTGTACGCGGACGGGCGCCTCCCGGTCGACGGGGGTGAGCAGCAGATGGCCGGTCGGGTCGTACGTCATGTGTGCGCTCCATGGCTGGTGGCGGCCGGGAAGGTGGACAGCAGGTGCTGGACCAGGGTGACCAGGGTCCCGATCCCGGAGCTGCCGATGCGGGCGTCGCAGAGCACGACGGGGACCTCCGGCTTGAGGTCTATGGCGGACCTGACCTCGTCCGGGGTGTAGCGGTAGGCCCCGTCGAACTCGTTGACCGCGACGAGGAAGCCGATCCCGCGCCGCTCGAAGAAGTCCACGGCGGAGAAGCAGTCCTCCAGGCGCCGGGTGTCCGCGAGGATCACCGCGCCGAGCGCGCCCTCGGAGAGCTCGTCCCACATGAACCAGAAACGCTCCTGTCCGGGCGTGCCGAACAGGTACAGGACGTGCCGGTCGTCGAGCGTGATGCGCCCGAAGTCCATGGCGACCGTCGTGGTGGTCTTGGACTCCACCCCTTCGAGGCTGTCGTGCGCCACGCTGACCGTGGTGAGCAGCTCCTCGGTGGAGAGCGGTTCGATCTCGCTGACCGCGCCCACGAAGGTCGTCTTGCCGACCCCGAAGCCGCCGGCGACGAGGATCTTCAGCGCGGTGGGGAAGAGATCCACGGCTGGGCTGACGTCAGAGCCTTCGTCGTAGGCCATCGAGCACTGCCTCCAGCAGAGAACGGTCGGTGGGGGTGTGGTGGAAGCGGGGCGCGCGGGCCGTCACCGCCCCGCAGTCCACCAGGTCGGACAGCAGCACCTTGGTGACGACGGCGGGCAGCCGCAGATGGGCCGCGATCTCCGCCACCGAGGTCGGCCCCTCGCAGAGCCCGAGCGCCTGGGAGTGCTCGGGCCCGAGGTGCGTCTGGGGCGGCTGCCCGGTCGCCATCACCTGGGAGAGCAGGTCCAGCGTGGCGGTCGGTCGGGTGCGGCCGTTGCTCACGGTGTACGGACGGATCAGCCGCCCGGCCGCGTCGTCGAGCCATGGGCCGTCCTGCGGGGCCGGCACGCTCAGTGCCTCGTGCCGCTCGGTGTACCGGCGCCTTGCCGGGCCGGCGTCACGAGGTAGGGCCGTACGCTCTTCACCAGCATCGCCATCTCGTACCCGAGCACCGCCGCGTCCGCCTCGCGTCCGGCGAGCACGGCGAGACAGGTGCCCGAGCCGGCCGTGGAGACGAACAGCAGCGTGGAGTCGAGCTCCACCACCACCTGGCGGACCTCGCCGCCGTCGCCGAAGCGCGCACCCGCGCTGCGGCCCAGCGAGTAGAGCCCGGAGGCCAGGGCCGCCATGTGGTCGGCGCTGTCGACGTCCAGACCGTGAACGGACTTCACCAGCCCGTCGGAGGAGAGCAGGACCGCGTTGCGTGTGTAGGGCACCCGCTGGACCAGTCCGCTGAGCAGCCAGTCGAGGTCCGAGACGTGTCCGGTCGGCGCATCGCTCGCCATGGTGCATCTACTCCTTGGAGTGGTCGGCGTCAGTTTCTGCCTGGGGGTGATGTAAAGGCTGTGCGGGGTGGGGCGGGTGCGGCTGCGGTACGGCGGGACTGTCGTGCGGGGCCGGCTGTGACTCGGCGAGACCGATGCCCCGCTGGAACGCCGCCATCAACCCCGGGTCGTGCAGGGCGTGTTCGTCCTCCTTGCGCGCGGCCGGAGCGTCCCGCAGCTGCGGGACGAGATGCTCCTGGCTGCGGCGCCGGGGCAGATCGGGCCGCCCCGCGCCGCGCACCGTACCGTTCGCCACGGGTATCGGGGGCACCGCTGCCTCCCCTTGCGCCCGGTGGGTGCCGGGGAGGGCGGCGGCCGGGTTGGGCCGCTCCTCGTGGGCGGCGCGCACCGGCAGCGGCGTCGTGCCGTGCGTGGACACGGTCTCGCCGTGCTGGGGCTGGCGGGGCAGGGGCGGCAGCGCGGTGCCGTGCGCGGGCGTGCGGTGCGCCGGGGTGCGGTGCGCGGGCGGCGGCATCGGCGCGGGCGGGGCCGGGACGGGGGCGGGGGCGGGCGCGGGTGTCTGCGGGGCGCCGGCGGGGGGCTGGGGGTGGGCCGGGAGCGGGGTCCTGGCGGGCTCCGGGAGGGGCTGCCGTTCGGCCGTCTGCCCGTCCTTGAGGCTCTCGGAGTCGGCGCCCAACAGGCCCTGCGGCAGCACCAGTACGGCCTGGACACCGCCGTAGATGTTGGTCTGGAGCCGGACCGCGATGCCATGTCTGCGGGCCAGCGCGGAGACCACGAAGAGGCCGATCCGCCCGTCCTGGAGGAGGTGGGCGACATTCACCTGATCGGGGTCGGAGAGCAGCGCGTTCATCTTGTTCTGCTCGGTGACGGGCATGCCCAGACCGCGGTCCTCGACCTCGACGGCGAGCCCGGCGGTCACCAGCTGGGCGCGCAGCAGCACCTGGGTGTGCGGGGCGGAGAACAGCGTGGCGTTCTCGACGAGTTCGGCGAGCAGGTGGATGACGTCGGCGACCGCGTGGCCGCGCAGCGTGCCGTCGATCGGCGGTACCAGCTTGACCCGGGGGTACTGCTCGACCTCGGCGATCGAGGAGCGCAGCACCTCGGTCATGGTCACCGGGTGGGACCACTGGCGGCGGGAGATGGCGCCGCCGAGGACGGCGAGGTTCTCCGCGTGCCGGCGGATGCGGGTGGCGAGGTGGTCGACGTGGAACAGGCCCTTGAGCAGCTCGGGGTCCTCGACCTCGTTCTCCAGCTCGTCCAGGAGCTGGATCTCGCGGTGGACGAGGGACTGCAGCCGGCGGGCCAGATTGACGAAGACTTCGACCTTCTGCTCGTTGCCGACGCTGCTGGAGAGCTGCGAGGCCTGCACCACGGCGGCCACGGCCGCCTCGTGGGACCGGGTCAGCTCGTGCGCCAGGAGCTCGAACTCATCGGCACCCGGCGGGAGTTGAGCGGGCCCGCGACGGGCGGGCGGGCCTTCGCCGCGGCGCAGTCCGTCGACCACCGTGCGCAGGTCGGAGGCCGAGCGGGCGCTGCCCCGGCGCAGCCCGTTGGCGCGGCCGAGCACGGTCTTGGCGGCCCGGTCGGCGCCCACCGCGGCGGCCGCCACGGACGCGGCGGCGAGGACCGCCATGCCGCCGAGCGCCGCCCAGAGCATCTTCGAGGGGTGGGCGTGGGTGGAGTGGAGGGTGAAGACGACGGCGGCCGCGCCGCACAGCACGGCGGCCACGGCGGGCAGCACCGCGGTGCGCAGCAGCTGGGGTCGTATGCGGCCCTCGGTGGACGGCCGCTGCCCGCTCGGCGGTCGTCCTGCCGGAGCCGGGGCGCCCGCGGGTGCGGCCGGGGGCTGCGGCCGGTGTGCCGTACGTCCGTGCCGCCCGCCCTCACGGCGGTCGGACCGCGCGGCGGGTGCGCGAAGATGAGACATCTGCGTCCTCGGTACGTGGGGTCCCAGAGATCGTGATCCCGGGCCCAACTCAACCGATGCGGGCCCGCGTTGATCGTCGGCCACTCACAGTAGTGGTCAACCCCTCACCCTCGGTGCGCAGTTGGAAAAGTTCCCCCTACCGCGTCCCGCTCTGGTATGACGCCTCGTACGGCAGCGCGAAATGCCAGGACATCTCCTAGGAGACGACCGGTGCCGTCTCCTGTTCTCCCGCCTTGGCGGGCCTGCGGGTGTGCACCGGCCAGCCGCCCGCGGGGGTCGGCGCGACCGGGCGCCACCAGGGCGCGGACGGCACGTTTTCCGAGGTGGGTTCGAAGGGTTCACCCGGGATGGGGAGCGCGATCCCGGTGCCCGACGCCGCCGCGGCGGCCATCGTCCCCTCGCCCGGCTCGGCCCACGGGTGCGGGGCGAGGTTGAAGGTGCCCCAGTGGATCGGGAGCATCACGCCGTGCGGCCGGCCGCCCTGGAGGTCGAGGTGGGCTCGCATGCCTTCGGCCGGAGTCATATGGATGTCCGGCCAGAATTCGCTGTACGCGCCGATCTGGATCATCGTGGCGTCGAACGGGCCGTGCTCGGCGCCGATGTCCTTGAAGCCGTCGAAGTAGCCGGTGTCACCGCTGTGGTAGATCCGGTGCTCGGGACCGGCGACGGCCCAGGACGCCCACAGCGTGTGCTGCTGGTTGCGCAGGCCGCGGCCGCAGAAGTGGCGCGCGGGGGTGGCGGTGAGGGTGAGCCCGTTGACCTTCGTCGACTCGTCCCAGTCGAGCTCGTGGATGCGGTCGGCCGGGACGCCCCAGTACTCCAGGTGGGCGCCCACGCCGAGCGGGACCGCGAACACCGTCCCCGTACCCGCCAGGGCGCGGATGGTGGGCAGGTCCAGATGGTCGTAGTGGTCGTGCGAGATGACCACGACGTCCACGGGGCCCAGCGAGGCCAGCGGGACGGGCACCGGGTGCAGGCGCTTGGGCCCGGCGAAGGCGAAGGGGGAACAGCGCTCGCCCCACACCGGGTCGAAGAGCACCCGGCGGCCGTCGATCTCGGCGAGGACGCTGGAGTGCCCCATCCAGGTGAGCCGCAGGCCGGTGGCGGGCGGCTTGGCGAGGTCGGCGAGCGTCGTCGCGTGCACCGGGATGTTGCCCACCGGGGCGCGCAGGGCCCGCTGCTCCTTCTCGAAGTAGATCTTGGCGAACTCCACCATCGAGCCGGACGGCCGCGTCCGCGCGCCCTCCGGGTTCTGGAAGACCCCGTCCGCGAAGTTGGGCGAGCGGCGGATCCGCTCCAGGCGCTCCCCCGCCGGGTCGGCCCCGAACGCGGCGGGGCGCAGCTCGCGCAGCCGGGAGCGGAGTGGGAGCAGAGAACCAGCGCCGGTCACGGCACCTCCTGGGGCTCGGGGGTCGTTCCATTATGTGCGGCGGGTACGACAACGCGGGAACCGCGCCGTTACGCGGCAGCGACCCGCCGGGGACGGCTCAGGCGCGCGGCTGCCCGTAGGCGCGCTCCACCCGCAGCCGGAGCACCACGCGCCGGTCGCGGACCATGGCCCGCCGGTAGTCCTCCCAGTCCGGGTGCTCGCCCTGGACGTCCCGGTACAGCTGAACGAGCTCCTCGACGGTCGCGTCGTGCGGGTCGGCGGCCACCGGGGAGAGGTCCGCGACGCCCTCGGCCACGGTCCAGGCCCAGCGGTCGTCGCTGGTGACGTGGTAGCTGGCGCGCGGGTCGCGGCGGAGGTTCTTCGTCTTGGCGCGGTCGTCGGTGAGGGAGACCTTGATCACGCCCTCCTCCGCGTAGTACGCGTGGTTCACGTTGGAGAGCTGGGGGCGCCCGTCACGCTTGAGGGTGGCGAGGACACCGCCCTTCTCCGCCGCGACCAGCTTGAGCAGTGCTTCCTCGTGTGCGTCGAATGCCGTCATGGCCATTGGAACAGCGCACACCCACCGCCGATTCCCGCGCACGCGCGCGCGTGGTGAAGGTGATGTGGGGGATGGCCGATGACCGTGTGATGGACCTGGCAGTGACTATTCGGGCCGATTGTCGGACCGTGCGCTTAGGCTGGACGCATGTCCACTACCGCCCACCTCCCTGGTTCCGTACTGCCGGACGCCGAAGCCGCCAATGAGGCGATTCGCGAGCTCGTCGACAGCGCGGACCCGGACGGCGGCTGGCCCTCGGAGGAGTACGAGCGGCTGCTCACGCTGTGGGCGGCGGCCACGACCGCCGATCTCGGCGAGGCCGCGTAGCCCCGTCACCGCCCCTGGGCGCTCCGGCCCGGGCGATAGGCTCGACCTTCCCGCATGCCCGCGCCGGGCCTGTGGCACACCCCGCCGCGGCCCCCGGGCCGATCGAGACCGCAGGAGAGCGCCCGCTTTGTCCGAGACATCCGAGAACCGCGTACGTGAGCAGGCCGCCGCGGCGCCCGGACCGGCGGACAACCGCTCCGAGCTGCGCGCCGACTGCGCGAACTGCTTCGGCCTGTGCTGTGTCGCGCTGGCGTTCTCGCGGTCCACGGACTTCGCCGTCGACAAGGCCGTCGGGGACCCCTGCTCCAACCTTCAGCAGGATTTCCGCTGCGGCATCCACGACAAGCTGCGTCCCAAGGGTTTCCAGGGGTGCACGGTGTACGACTGCTTCGGTGCGGGCCAGAAGATCTCGCAGGTCACCTTTGTCGGCCGGAACTGGCGGGAGTCCCCGGACGGGTCGCGGCAGATGTTCGCGGCGCTTCCGGTGATGCGGCAGTTCCACGAGCTGCTCTGGTACCTCTCCGAGGCGCTGGCCCGCCCCGCCGCCCGGCCGGTCCACCGCCAGGTGCGGGCCGAGCTGGAGAAGATCGAGCGCCTGACGCTCAGCGACGTGGACACGCTGCTCGGCCTGGACGTGGCCGCGCACCGCGCCGAGGTGAACGTCCTGCTGCTGCGCACCAGCGAGCTGGTGCGTGCCGAGGTCCGGGGCAAGAAGAAGGACCGCAGAGGCGCCGACCTGTTCGGGGCCCGGCTCAAGGGCGCCGATCTGCGCGGGGCCGATCTGCGCGGCGCGTACCTCATCGCCGCCGACCTGAGCGGCGCGGACCTGCGGCTCGCCGATGTCATCGGCGCGGACTTCCGGGACACGAACCTCGCGGGCGCCGACCTCACCGACTGCCTCTTCCTCACCCAGACGCAGGTCAACGCGGCGCACGGCGACGCCGCCACCCACCTCCCGACCGGCCTGGAGCGCCCGTCGCACTGGAACAAGAACGCCACCGCCCCGGCCACGCCGTCCGGGCACAAGAACGCCGCCCCGGCCGCCTCCGGCCGTAAGGGCGGCCCGTCCCGTAAGCCGGGCTCCTCCCGGCGCAGGGACTCCGGCCCGGCCGGGCCCCGCCGCAAGTAGCCGATCGCCCGCCCGCCGGGCCCTTACGGGCTCGGGGCCACCCCACTATGCATGCCGTGTATACACCTCGCGTATAGTCCCCGTCATGTTCTGGTCCAGGCCGAAGGGGAGCCGCGTCATGCGCAGCAGCAATTCCGAAGTGCGTCGTGCCCGGGGGCGGGCGGCCGCCGCGCTGGTCGCGGTGGCCTCGCTGGGCCTGACGCTCACCGGCTGCTCCGACGGCGCCGTCTCGCCCCGCTCCGCCCGCAACGACGCACTCGACAGCAAGGCCGCGGCGGGCGCCGACGCGGGCAGCGCCGCCGGGGTGGACTGCCGCAAGGCCAAGTGCATAGCCCTGACCTTCGACGCCGGGCCGGGCAAGAAGACGCCCCAACTGCTCGACACGCTCAAGGAGAAGAAGGTGCACGCCACCTTCTTCCTGCTCGGCAAGAACCACGTCGAGAAGTACCCCGACACCGTGCGCCGCATCGCCGCCGAGGGGCACGAGGTCGCCAACCACACCTGGTCCCACGAGCGCCTGGACAACCTGAAGCCCGCCGAGATACGCGCCGAGCTCAACCGCACCCAGGAGGCGGTGGCCAAGCTGACCGGCCGCAAGCCGGTCCTGATGCGACCGCCGCAGGGCCGTACCAACAAGGAAGTCACCAAGGTCAGCAAGGAGCTGGGGCTCTCGCAGATCCTGTGGAGCGCGACCGCCAAGGACTACTCCACCAACGACTCGGCCCTGATCACCGAGCGCATCCTCGACCAGGCCGACCGCGACGGCATCATCCTGCTGCACGACATCTACGACGGGACCGTGCCCGCCGTGCCCGGGATCATCGACGCCCTCAAGGCGCGCGGCTTCACCTTCGTGACCGTGCCCCAGCTGCTCGCCCCCGCCGCCCCGAAGCCCGGCCAGCTCTACCGCCCCTGACGCTCCCCGGGGCCGCGCGCGGACGCGGCCGGGATTTCGCCCTCAGCATGCAACGGTTCTCAGGACCCGTTCCGGCAGGCAGAGTTGCGGCCATGAAGCTACTGATACTGGGTGGTACGGAATTCGTCGGCCGCGCCGTGGCCGAAGCCGCGCTGGCGCGGGGGCACGAGGTGACGGTCTTCCACCGGGGCCGCCACGAGCCGCCCGAGGGCGTGCGCACCCTGCTCGGCGACCGGACGGCCGAGGGCGGTCTGGCGGCGCTCACCGACGGGCAGTGGGACGTGGTCGTGGACACCTGGTCGGGGGCGCCCTCGGTGGTACGGGACGCGGCACGGCTGCTCGCGCAGGGGCGCGCCGCCCGGTACGTCTATGTGTCGAGCCGGTCGGTGTACGCGTACCCGACCCCGGCCGGGGCCGACGAGAGTGCGCCACTGGTCGACGGATCGCCCGACGCCGAGGGCGAGGTGGACTATCCGCAGGCCAAGCGCGGCGGCGAGCTGGCCGCCGTCCAGGAGTTCGGCCCGGAGCGCTCGCTCCTGGTGCGCGCGGGACTGATCCTCGGCCCGTGGGAGAACATCGGGCGGCTGCCGTGGTGGCTGGGGCGCATGGCGCGCGGCGGCGAGGTGCTCGCGCCGGGGCCGCACGATCTGCCGGTCCAGTTCATCGACGCCCGGGACCTGGCGGAGTGGATCGTGAGCGCGGCCGACTTCGGGCTCTGCGGCCCGTACAACCTGGTCTCCCCGCCCGACCACACCACCATGGGCGAGCTGCTTGAGGCGTGCGCGCGGGTCACCGGCGGCGGCGCGGAGCTGCGCTGGACGGACCCGGAGCCGATCCTGGCCGCCGGGGTCGAGCCGTGGAGCCATCTGCCGGTGTGGATCCCGCCGGGCGAGGATCACGGCACGATGCACGGCTCGAACGTGTGGAAGGCCGTGCTGTCGGGGCTGCGCTGCCGCCCCGTCGAGGAGACGGTCGCCGACACCTGGGCCTGGATCGAGTCGATCGGCGGCGAGGCTCCGCAGCGGCCGGACCGCCCCCGGGTCGGACTCGACCCGGAGACGGAGCGGAGGCTGCTGGCGCCGCGGTGATTCGGCTGCGGTTCGTCTGTGGCTGGTCGCGCGGTTCTCCGCGCCCCTGACAGGGGCGCGGTGCCGCACCGCACTGAGGAAAGCTGCTCCGTACCGAGGAAAGCTGCTCCGATACGGCCCTGATGATGCGTCAGAGAGGCAGCAGATCCGGGCGCTTGGGCTCCACGTGGTCGCCCGAGCTCTCGCCGCGCAGCCGTCGTCCGATCCACGGCACCAGGTGCTCGCGCGCCCAGTGGATGTCGTCGCGCCGCACGTCCAGGGTGTTGCGCGGCGGCAGCGGGGGCCACGGCTGGTCCGGGTCGGCCGGGATCTCCAGTCCGAGCACCTGGGCGGCGCGCAGCGCGACCCGGGTGTGCCCCTCCGGCGACAGGTGCAGCCGGTCGCCGTCCCACGCCCGCCTGTCCTGAACGGACTTGAGGGACCACAGGTCGAGCACCGGGCACCCGTAGCGGTCCGCGATGGAGCGCACATGCGCGGTGTACGTGGCGACCTTGCCACGCAGATGCTTGAAGACCGGCACCCCGCGCGTGTCGAACCCGGTGGTCACCATGACCGTGGGGATCGCGCTCTTCAGGTCGGCCACGGCGCGCTCGAAGCGCTCGGCCACGTCGTCCGGGTCGCTGCCCGGCCGGATGATGTCGTTGCCCCCCGCGCAGAAGCTCACCAGGTCGGGTGCGAGCTCCTTGGCCCGCGGCACCTGCTCCTCGACGATCTGGTCGAGGAGCCTGCCGCGGACCGCGAGATTGGCATAGCGAAAGGCCCCCTCCGGTCGCTCGTCTGCCAGTAGCACGGCGAACCTGTCCGCCCAACCGACGAACGCCCCGTCCGGGCCGGGGTCGCCGACACCTTCCGTGAAGCTGTCGCCGATCGCCGTGTACGACCCGAACGTACCGCTGCTGAATGATCTCGAATCGTCTGCCACGAGACCATATCTTTCCCTTATGGGTGTGACCTACGCGACCGTAAGGAGGGGTTGACGGTGGGTGATATAGGCCACCCGGTCAGTTTCCCGCAGCGGGAATACGCGCCAATTGCCGGGCGGGGCAAGGGCGTCAGAGGCTCGCGCCCTGCTGGCGGAGGTAGGCGATCGGGTCGACGTCCGAGCCGTAGTCGGGCGTGGTGCGGATCTCGAAGTGCAGGTGCGGGCCAGTGACGTTGCCGGTGGCGCCGGAGAGCCCGAGCTGCTGGCCCTCGGTCACGGTCTGCCCGGCCGAGACGGAGAACTGCGAGAGGTGGGCGTACTGGGAGTACATGCCGTCGGCGTGCTGGATGACGACCTGGTTGCCGTACGCGCCGCCCCAGCCGGCCGAGACGACCGTGCCCGCGCCGACGGCCTTCACCGTGGTGCCGGTCTCGGCCGCGAAGTCGACGCCCGTGTGGTAGCCGCTGGACCACATGGATCCGGCCATGCGGTACGGGGTGCCGATGCTCACGCTGTCGAGCGGCGCGCGGAAGCCGGAGGCGGAGCCCTGGTTCGCGGTGGCGGACGAGGAGGTGTCGGCGGCGGCCTTGGGGGCGGAGGCGGCCGGGGAGGACTTCGACGTGCGGGGGGCCGACTTCTTCGTACCGGAGTCGTGCGAACCGCTCGCCTTGGCGGAGCCGTGCGGCGCGCCGCCGCCCGGGGCCTTCGCCCCGAGGGTGAGCTTCATGCCCGGGCGGATCAGCGCCGGGTCGGAGCCGACGACCTCGCGGTTGTCCTTGTAGAGCCGCTGCCAGCCGCCGAGCCGGTGGTCCTCGGCGATCCGCGACAGGCAGTCGCCGCTCTTGACCTTGTACGTGGTGGGCGCGGTCTGCGGAGCGGCGGCGAAGGCCCCGGCGGCGCGGACGGCCTGCTGAGGCGCGGTGGCGGGGGCGGCGGTCTGCGCCGCGGCGTGCGCGCCGGTGGCGCCCAGCAGCGGGATGGCGAGCGCGGCGCCGCCCGTACCGGCGGCGACCATGCCCCGGGATATCGGGCTGGACTTGGGACGGCGGTGCTTACCCTTCGCGGGCATGGCGGATTCCTCTCCGGCGCCTGCGAGGTGAGCTGTCGGGTTCGGGCTGGAGCTGCCCGGCCGGGGCACCGCGTGCGGTGTTCCGGCTTCACCCCGAGCCGTGCCGGAATTCCGGACGGCGCTTACCTGGGTCCCCCGCTCCTGCCACGCGTGGATGGGTGCGGATTCCGAGCGGTGGCAGGATTCGGCGGTCCACCCGGATTGCGGTGACCGTAAGCGAGCCCGGCGGGCCACGACAAGTGCCCATTCGCCTTCGGCATTCCCGGCCGGGAATTCCTCCGGGAATTGCGGTCACCCTGCGTCGACCGGAATTCCCAACAGGCCCCGCCGGACGGGGGAATTCATTCGGGGCCGCCACCACGGAACGTCACGGATATGACGCTGCTCACGGGCAACCTCCCCTTCCTGCCGGGGAGATGGACAGGGTGCATCAAATCGCCCAATCAGGGTGAAAGTCCTAACCCATTCACCCCTTCCCGCCACCGATCGCCCCACTCTGTCCAGTTTTAGCCATTACATCCCGATGAAGATCTTTACCGCGCCAAGAACGCGAATTCCTTATGCCGGACGCGCGCTCAGCCGCCGGAATCGGAACACCGTCGCATCAAGATCGCCCCGCAGTCCGGTGTCCAGGCCCCGATGCAGCAATACCGCTCCCCTGTGTACGGCCCCGGTGTCCAGGCACCGATAGGCCGCCGCCGGGTCCAGGCCGCGCAGCCGCACGGCCGGGGGGCACTCGCCGTAGCGCTGGGCCTGGAGGTACGCGAGGACCACGGTGTCGTCGCCGCGCACGTACTGGACGGCGCTGAGCCCGCCCCTCGGTGGCCGCAGCCGGTACTGGGCCCCGAGCTGCACCACCGGCCGGATCGCCTTGTAGAGCTCCACCCACCCGCGCGCCTCGGCCAGTTCGGCCTCGCTCCACCGGCTGAGGTCGCCGCCGACGCCGAGCACCCCGGCCATCGCGCTCACGAAGCGGAAGCGCAGGCTGCTGCGGCGGCCGTTGAGCAGGGTGTTGGGGCTGTCGGTGACCCAGGCGGCCATCACCCGGGCCGGGTGCAGCTGGCTGAAGCCGTCCTGGATGGCGAGCCGGTCCAGCGGGTCGGTGTTGTCGGAGGTCCACACCTGGTCCGTACGGGAGAGGATGCCGAGGTCGATCCGGCCGCCGCCGCCCGAACAGGACTCGAAGTCGACCGAGGGGTGTGCGGCCCGCAGCCGGTCCAACAGGCCGTACAGCGCCCGGACATGCTCGGTCCAGAGCCTCTGCGGATACTCCTCCCCGGGCCAGCCCGCATCGGTGAAGCAGCGGTTGAAGTCCCACTTCACATAGTCGACGGGCGCACTCGAAAGAAGCCCGTCCAGCTGCTCCCAGAGGTACTCCTGGACGTCCGGGCGGGCCAGGTTGAGCACGAGCTGATTGCGGAACTCGGTGCGCCGGCGTCCGCTCTGGTGCTGCACCCACTCCGGGTGCGCCCGGTACAGCGCACTGTCGGCGTTGACCATCTCCGGCTCGACCCAGATCCCGAACCGCATGCCCAGCACGTGCACTTCGTCCGCGAGCGGCTTGAGGCCGCCGGGGAAGCGCTCGGGGTTGGGCGTCCAGTCGCCGAGCCCGGCCGCGTCGTGGGTGCGCTCCCCGAACCAGCCGTCGTCGATCACGAACAGCTCGACGCCCATCGCGGCCGCCCGGTGCGCCAGCGCCCGCTGCTGAGGCTCGGAGATGTCGAACCCGGTGGCCTCCCAGGAGTTGAAGAGCACCGGCCGCACCCGCTCGGCATCCGGGATCACCCGGGCCAGCTGCCAGGCGTGCCACTCCCGGCTGGCCCCGCCGAAGCCGTCCGGGCTCCACAACCCGGCGAAGACCGGTGTGGTGTACGAGTCGCCGGGCGCGAGCGACAGCAGCCCGGAGTCGTCGTACCCGGCGCCGCCGCTGATCTGCACCCGGCCGTCCGGCAGGTGCTGGACGGCGATGCGCCAGGACCCGGACCAGCCGAGCGCGCACCCGTACACCTCGCCGCTCTCCTCGGTGGCGGCGCCCTCGGCGTCCAGGGCGACCCAGGGCAGGTGCTGGTGGCCGGTGTGGCCGCGGCGGCTGCCGAGCACCTTGTCGCCCGGGGTGAGGTCGGCCCGTACGAGCCGGGACTCGGCGGCCCAGCGGCCGTGCAGCTGGCTGAGCCGCCAGCCGTCGCGCAGCGGCAGCGTCCACACGGCGGCGTCGGCCCGCAGCAGCTCCAGGTCCGGGTCCCCGGCCGTGCCCTCGTGGGCGACGGTCGCCCAGCGCTCGACGACGTCGGTGTCGTCGCGCGTCCGGTAGTGCAGGGTGAGCCCCAGGTGGTGCACGGCGTCGGTGAAGCGCAGCCGCAGTTCGTCGCCGTCGACCGCGGCGCCCGCGAAGGTCCACTCGGTGCCGCGCACCTGAGAGGTCCGTACGGAGAGCGCGGGGCGCGCGAAACGGGGCCCGCCCTCCACCACGTACTCCTCCTGGCCATCCAGTGGTGACTCGAAGGGCCAGTGGGGCGGCAGGGGCTGGGCGGCCAGTGCCTCGGCGTCGGCGAGGGCCAGGCGCGGGCCCCAGTGCAGGTGCAGGAGTTCCCCGTGGTCCGTGAGGTGCAGCGCATAGCCGCTGGTGCGACCGGTCAGCAGCCACACCCGTCCGTCGTCCGCAGTCTCGATCATCCCGACTCCCCAGTTCCGCACAGGTACGCACAGGCACGAACACCAGGAACAGGATCGGGGTGCCGTACCCGCGAGGGCAACGGGTGCGAGGGGGTCGCCTTCCGGTCGGGCCGTCGAGATGATTGCCCCGGGAACCCATGTCGTATCGTCGGATCGAGGCGGCGTGATCTTTTTTCGAACCACATCAGGAGCCAACGTGACGCAGCAGACTCCGCAGGTCCCTTCGACCGAACCCGAGCTCTCCGGGGTGCGCAACTTCCGTGATGTGGGCGGACTGCCGACCGTGGACGGCCGCCGGCTGCGGCACGGACGGCTCTTCCGCAGCGGCCACCTGGCACACGCGACCGAGCAGGACGCGGCCTTCCTCGCCACCCTCGGGCTGCACACCATCTTCGACTTCCGCAACGCGGCGGACCAGCGTCTTGAGGGCCCGGACGTGGACCTGCCGGGGGTGCGCAATGTGAACATACCGCTGACGGACCCCGCCGACGGGGCCGAGTTCTGGAAGATGGTCCGCGACGGCGACATCAACCAGCTGCGGTCGGTCCTCTCCGAGGGCCGGGGCGCCGACCGGATGTCCCGGTCGTACCGGACGATCATCCGCGAGCGCACCGCCGAGCACAGCCGGGTGCTGCACGCGCTCGCCGAGGACAGCGTCCCGGCGCTGATGCACTGTGCGGCGGGCAAGGACCGCGCCGGGCTCTCGATCGCGGTGTCGCTGCTCGCGGTGGGCGTCGAGCGGGAGGCCATCGAGGCGGACTACCTCAAGTCCAACGACCCGCACCGCCGCTACAAGATGCACCGCAGCGACACCTCCGCGGCCGGGATGAGCGCGGAGATCGTGGAGCTGCTCAACCCCCTCTTCGACGCCCGCGCCGGCTATCTGCACGCGGCCTTCGACACCATCGAGGAGACCTGGGGCAGCACCGACCGCTATCTGACCGAGGGCCTGGGCCTCACGGCCAAGACCCGCGAGCGGCTGCGGGAGCGGCTGGTCGAGGACGCGGCGTAAGCCGCCCGGCGGGTCATCTGCCGATCATTTGCCGACCGTGAACAGGAGGTAGAGGAAGGCCGCGAAGATGTGGCCCGCGATCAGGTAGGCGAAGAGCCGGACCACGAGCCCCCGGGGGAACTTCGTCTCCTGGGTGCTCGCGTCGGACCGTCCCTGGTTCTGCGACATGGCGTACCTCTCAGCCGTGCGGGTGGTGCGGATGCGGATCGGGGCTCTGGAGCAGGGTGTGGACGAACAGGAACGCGGCCCCGCCGTGCGAGACGGCGGAGATCCGGTGCGGGGTGAGCGAGTCGAAGTGCGCGCTGTCGCCGGGGTCGAGTTCGTGCGTGGCGTCGCCGAGGGTGAGCCGCAGCCGCCCGGACAGGACGTGGAGCCACTCCTCGCCGGGGTGGACGCGGACGAGCTCGCGCTGGGTGCCGTACGGGACCTCCACCCGCAGGGCCTGCATGGCCCGGCCCGGGTGGCCCGCCCGGTGGTAGGTCCAGCCGTCGGCCTCGGCGGGCTCGGCGCGGCCGCCCCGGATGACGGGTTCGCGCTCGGCCGGCATCTCGCCGAGCAGCTCGGAAACCGTCGTACCGTAGGTACGGGCGAGCGCGAGCAGCATCGGCAGCGAGGGCTGGCGAGCGCCCGTCTCAAGCCGGGACAGGTGCGCCGGTGAGAGACCGGCCCGCGGGGCGGCGGCCTCCAGGGTGAGGCCGCGGCGGCGCCGCAGGTCGCGCAGGCGCGGGGCGACATCGGGGAGCGCGGCACCGGACGGCTCCCCGGCGCCTTCGGCGGGAGTGCTCATGCACCCCATTCAGTCAGCGGGTTGCCTCTGGGGCAAATCTTTTGCCCCAGAGGCAAAAACGCCTACCGGTTGGCGACCGCCTGCTTGACCAGGGTTCGGCCGAAGTCCCACATCAGGCTTCCCCCGCCGTGCGCGTCGTCCATGACGGCGGTGAACGCCTCCACGAACCGGTCCACCTCGCGCTCGCCGATCGTCAGCGGCGGGATCAGCTTGATCACCTCCAGATGGTCCCCGGAGACCTGGGTGAGGATCCGGTGCTTCTGGAGCAGCGGCACCACGACCATCTGCGCGAACAGGCCCTTGCGGGCGGTCTGGAGCATGGTCCAGCGTCCGCGCAGCCGCATCGAGGAGGGCCTGCCGAACTCGATGCCGATCATCAGCCCGCGCCCGCGCACGTCGTGCAGCAGCTCGTAGCGGTCGACCAGCGCGGCGAGCCGGGACCTCAGGAGCTCGCCGGTGACGCGCGCGTTGGCGACGACGTCCTCGTCCTCCATCACCGCGAGCACCGCGAGCCCCGCCGCCATCGCCTGGGCGTTGGAGCCGAAGCTGGCGGAGTGGACCAGGACCCGGTCCATCGACGAGTAGACCTTCTTGAAGATCCACTCCTTGCCGAGGGTCGCGCCGACCGGCACATAGCCGCCGGAGAGCGCCTTGGCGACACAGACCAGGTCCGGCTCGACCCCCTTGTCATGCTGGTACGCGTAGAAGTCGCCGGTCCTGCCGAGCCCGGTCTGCACCTCGTCCGCGATCAGCAGCGCCTTGTGCCTGTGGAGCAGTTCCTGCGCGGCGAGCAGATAGCCGGGGGGCGCCTCGTGGACGCCCTTGCCCTGGATCGGCTCGACGATCAGCGCGGCCACGTCGCCGCGCTTCAACTCCCGCTCCAGGGCGGCGAGATCGCCGAGCGGGACCGCCGTGTCGGGGAGCAGCGGGGCGAAGCCGTCGCGGAAGCCCGACTCGCCGTTGACCGAGAGCGAGCCGGTGGTCAGCCCGTGGAAGGCGTGGGAGCAGTACAGGACCCTGGGCCGGCCGGTGGCGTACCGGGCGAACTTCAGGGCGGTCTCCACCGCTTCCGTACCGCTGTTGCCGAAGAACACCCGGTCCAGGTGCGGGCTGTGGGCGAGCAGCTTCTCGGCGAGCAGGCCGGGCAGCGGCTGGCAGTCGAAGCGGGTGAGGTCCGCGAGCGAGGCGTCCAGCACGTCGTGGAGCGCCTTGCGCACGACGGGGTGGTGGCGGCCCAGGCCCATCACCCCGAACCCGGCGAGCATGTCCAGGTAGTCCTGGCCCTCCGCGTCCCAGAAGTACGCGCCCTCGGCCCGCTCGTAGACCTTGTCGAAGCCGATGGTGTGCAGCATGCGCGGCAGCTGGTGGTTGAGGTACTTGGTGTGCAGCTCGTAGCGCTCGGCCCCGCGCTCGGCGAGGAGCCGGGCCAGGTCGAAGCCCTTGGGCCCGCCGTCGGTCATCCGTCGTTCTCCTTCTCGGCCGCCGCGGCGGCGTCCTGGCGCGCCGCAAGGGCGCCGCTGATCCGTCCCGCGATCTCCACCGGGGTGAGCCCGATGTCGGCGAGAACCTCGGCGCGCTTGGCGTGCGCGAGGAACTGCTCGGGGATGCCGAAGCCGCGCAGCGGGGTGTCCACCCCGGCGTCCCGCAGCGCCTGCCCGACGGCCCAGCCGACGCCGCCGGTACGGATGTTGTCCTCCACGACCGCGACCAGCGCGTGCCGCTCGGCCAGCGGCGCCAGCTGCTCGTCGACGGGCTTGACCCACCGGGGGTCCACCACCGTGCACCGGATGCCGCGCCCGGCGAGCAGGTCGGCGGCCTGGAGGCAGACAGGCGCGAGGACGCCGACCGCCACGAGCAGCACCTCGGCGTCCTCGTCGCGGCGCAGCACGTCCATGGAGCCGACGCGGTCCAGCGCGGGGAGGTCCGGGCCGACCGCCTCCTTGGGGAAGCGGAGCACCGTCGGGGCGTCGTCGACCTCGACCGCCTCGCGCAGCTGGTCCCGCAGCTGAGCCGCGTCGCGCGGGGCGGCGATCCGCAGCCCGGGCACGACCTGGAGGACGGAGAGGTCCCACATGCCGTTGTGCGAGGCGCCGTCGACCCCGGTGACCCCGGCCCGGTCCAGGACGAACGTCACCCCGCACTTGTGCAGGGCGACGTCCATCAGGACCTGGTCGAAGGCGCGGTTGAGGAAGGTGGCGTAGACGGCGACGACGGGGTGCAGGCCGCCGGTGGCGAGCCCGGCCGCCGAGACGGCCGCGTGCTGCTCGGCGATTCCCACGTCCCAGACCCGGTCCGGGAAGCGCGCGGCGAACTCGGTGAGCCCGGTGGGGTGGAGCATCGCGGCGGTGATCGCCACGAGGTCGGGCCGCTCCTCGCCGAGCGCGGCCAGCTCCTTGCCGAACACCGAGGTCCAGGAGGGGCCGTTGGACGGCGTCAGCGGCTCGCAGGTCAGCGGGTCCATCGCGGCCACGGCATGGAAGCGGTCGGCCTCGTCGTCCAGGGCCGGCTGGTAGCCGCGCCCCTTCTCGGTGAGGCAGTGCACGAGGACGGGGCCGTGGAACCGCTTGGCGCGCCGCAGCGCCGACTCGACGGCCTCGATGTCGTGCCCGTCGATGGGCCCCAGGTACTTCAGCCCCAGGTCCTCGAACATGCCCTGCGGCGCGAACGCGTCCTTGAACCCCTTCTTGGCGCCGTGCAGCGACTCGTAGAGCGGCCGCCCCACCACCGGTGTCTGCTGGAGCACCTGCTTGCCCCAGGCCAGGAACCGCTCGTACCCGTCGGTGGTGCGCAGGGTGGCGAGATGGTTGGCGAGGCCGCCGATGGTCGGGCCGTAGGAGCGCTCGTTGTCGTTGACGACGATGATCAGCGGCCGGTCCCGGGCGGCCGCGATGTTGTTGAGGGCCTCCCAGGCCATGCCGCCGGTGAGCGCGCCGTCGCCGATGACCGCGACGACATGGGCGTCCTTCTTCAGGATGCTGTTGGCCTTGGCGAGCCCGTCGGCCCAGCCGAGCACGGTCGAGGCGTGCGAGTTCTCGATGACGTCGTGCTCGGACTCGGCGCGCGAGGGGTAGCCGGAGAGCCCGCCCTTGGAGCGCAGCTTCGAGAAGTCCTGGCGCCCGGTGAGCAGTTTGTGTACGTAACTCTGGTGCCCGGTGTCCCACAGGATGCGGTCGACCGGCGATTCGAAGGTCCGGTGGAGGGCGATGGAGAGCTCCACCACCCCCAGATTGGGCCCCAGATGGCCCCCGGTCCGCGCCACCGCGTGGATCAGGAAATCCCTGATCTCCTGGGACAGCGCGGCGAGTTGGGCGCCGTCAAGCGCCTTCAGGTCGTGCGGCCCCCGAACATTCTCCAAGATCGTCACGCTGGAGCCCCCTTCGGATCCCGTTCAGCTCTCGGTGGTGCCGGTCAGCCCCGCGCGGTGACGCTCGGGACGCCGGAGGCGACGCCCTCCCCCTCCATCTCCTGGGCGATCTTCATCGCCTCTTCGATCAGCGTCTCGACGATCTTCGACTCGGGAACCGTCTTGATCACCTCACCCTTCACGAAGATCTGCCCCTTGCCATTACCCGAGGCCACACCCAGATCCGCCTCACGCGCCTCACCCGGCCCGTTCACCACACACCCCATCACCGCGACCCGCAAAGGCACCTCCATACCCTCCAGACCCGCCGTGACCTCCTCCGCCAACTTGTACACATCCACCTGCGCCCGACCACACGACGGACACGACACAATCTCCAGACGACGCTGACGCAGATTCAACGACTCCAGAATCTGCATCCCCACCTTGATCTCCTCCGCCGGCGGCGCCGACAGCGAAACCCGGATCGTGTCCCCGATCCCCTGACTCAACAGCGCACCGAACGCCACCGCAGACTTGATCGTCCCCTGGAACGCCGGACCCGCCTCCGTCACACCCAGATGCAGCGGGTAGTCGCACTGCGCCGCCAGCTGACGGTAGGCCTCGACCATCACCACCGGATCGTTGTGCTTCACCGAGATCTTGATCTCCCGGAAATCATGCTCCTCGAAGAGCGACGCCTCCCACAGCGCCGACTCCACCAACGCCTCCGGCGTCGCCTTGCCGTACTTCTTCAGCAGACGCGCATCCAGCGACCCCGCGTTCACCCCGATACGAATCGGCGTCCCCGCGTCCTTCGCCGCCCGCGCGATCTCCTTCACCTTGTCATCGAACTGCTTGATGTTGCCCGGATTCACCCGCACCGCCGCACACCCCGCGTCAATCGCCGCGAACACATACTTCGGCTGGAAATGAATATCCGCGATCACCGGGATCTGCGACTTCTTCGCGATCACCGCCAACGCATCCGCATCATCCTGCGTGGGGCAGGCCACCCGCACGATCTGACAGCCCGACGCCGTCAGCTCCGCGATCTGCTGCAACGTCGCCCCGATGTCCGACGTCCGCGTCGTCGTCATCGACTGCACCGACACAGGAGCATCCCCGCCGACCGCCACCGACCCGACCTGGATGCGCCGCGAGGGGCGGCGCATCGCCAGCGGTCGGGTCGGCAGCGCGGGGAGACCCAGGGAGACGGGCTCTCCGGTCCTCATCACGTCACCCGCGGTTTCCCTGCACGGTCTCGCGGACCGCGCGCAGCGACTCCTTGAGCGACCCCATGGTCGCGAGGACGGCGGTGGGCTCGTAGCCGCAGTGCGCCATGCAGTTGGCGCACCGGTCGTCCTTGCCCCGGCCGTACTTGTCCCAGTCGGTCTCCTCCACGAGCTGCCGGTACGTCGGTACGTACCCGTCGCTCATCAGATAGCAGGGCCGCTGCCAGCCGAAGAGCGAGTAGTTGGGGATCGCCCAGGCCGTGCAGGGGAAGTCCGCCTTGCCCTCCAGGAAGTCCAGGAAGAGCGGGGAGTGGTTGAGCCGCCAGCGGCGCCGGTTGCCCCCGGAGAACGCCTTCTTGAAGAGCTCGCGGGTCTGCTCGACTCCCAGGAAGTGCTCCTGGTCGGGCGCCTTCTCGTAGGCGTACGCGGGCGAGATCATCATCTCGTCGACCTGGAGGTCGTCGTTGAGGAAGTTGAGCACCTCGATGATCGTCTGCGGGGTGTCGGTGTTGAAGAAGGTGGAGTTGGTGGTGACCCGGAAGCCGTGGCGCTTGGCCTCCTTGATCGCCGCCACCGCCTCGTCGAACACGCCCTCCTTCGCCACCGACTCGTCGTGCCGCTCGCGCAGCCCGTCGATGTGCACGGCGAACGCGAAGTACGGGGACGGGGTGAACTTCTCCAGCTTCTTGCGCAGCAGCAGGGCGTTGGTGCAGAGGAAGACGTACTTCTTCTTCGCCACCAACTGGCGCACGATCTCATCGATCTGAGGGTGCATCAGGGGCTCGCCGCCCGCGATGGAGACCATCGGGGCGCCCGACTCCAGGACGGCGCCGACGGCTTGCGCCACCGGCATGCGCTGCTTCAGGATCCCGGCCGGATGCTGGATCTTCCCACAGCCCTCGCACTTCAGATTGCAGGCGAAGAGCGGCTCCAGCTCGACGATCAGCGGGAACTTCTCACGCTTGCGGAGCTTCTGTTCAAAAAGATAGGTCCCGACCCTGATGGACTGGCGAAGCGGCATGGCCATCTGGCTCACCTCCTGGGGAGCGGCAAAGAACGGTGCCATTCAAAGAAAGCGGGAAGGACGGCACGAAGAACGCGGAAAGCCGATATTCCACCGCGTACCGTGCCAATCCGGACGAGTTCATGTTCTGGAGCGTCCACGACCACCCGTACGGCCGCAACCGGACGCTCTCCGGCCCCGACGGCGCTCCACAGCGTCGCCGCGGACTCCATGTCCACGGCGATCGCCCCGGTCGCGCGCAGCTCGGCCCGTTCGTGACCACGCACCACGTGGTCGGAGCCGGTGAGCGGACCGGTGTGCACGGTGCGGCCGGGCAGCGCCACGCTCAGCGCCTTGGCCAGCACCTCCGTACCCACGCAGGCAGTGGTGCCGCGCGGGTCGCGGGTCTCCGAGGCGACGACCAGGTCCCCGGGGTGCATCCCGGGGGCCAGGCCGGCGCAGAAACCGGAGGCGATCACGGCCGCCTCGCGGTTCGCCGATGTGCCCAGGCCCCGCAGCACGGCCCGCTCGGCGGCCCTGGGTCCCATGCCGCTGCGCAGCACGGTCACCACCTGGCCGGGGGTGCGGCCCCGGCCGCCGCTGCGCAGCGCCAGCTCCTCGATGGTGAGGGCGCAGGCGACCAGCAGCGGTACGGGCTCCGGCAGGGCGGGGCTCACGTCCATCACTTCCCCTTGTGGCCGTTGGGGGAGAACGGTTCTCCATGGACATAGCGGCCGAGCGCGGTGAGCGGGAACACCTGGCGGTAGAGGTGGTAGTTGATCGAGAAGTCCCAGGGGAACCCGGTGCCGGTGAAGAACGGCTCGTCCCAGGAGCCGTCCGCCAGCTGGGTCGCGGCGAGCCAGGCGACGCCACGCTCGACCGCCTTGCCCTCCCGCTCCCCCGCCGCCAGCAGCGCGAGCAGCGCCCAGGCGGTCTGGGAGGCGGTCGAGGCGCCGTGCCCGATCCACTGCTCCTCGCGGTAGGAGCGCAGGTCCTCGCCCCAGCCGCCGTCCTCGTTCTGCACCGACTCCAGCCAGGTGACGGCCCGGCGGATCGCGGGGTGCGAGGCGGGCATGCCGGCCGCAGTCAGCGCCGGCACCACCGAGCCGGTGCCGTAGACGTAGTTGACGCCCCAGCGCCCGAACCAGGCGCCGCTCGCCTCCTGTTCGGCGAGGAGCCACTCGATGCCCCGCCGGACGCGCGGCTCATGGGCCCGGCCCTCGACCGCCAGCATCTCCACCACGTGCGCGGTCACGTCGGCCGACGGCGGGTCGATGACCTCGCCGAAGTCGCAGAACGGCAGCCGGTTGGGGAACGGGCTGGTGTTGTCGGCGTCGAAGGCGGCCCACGCCCCGTTCCTCGACTGCATGCCGAGCGTCCAGTGCGCGGCCCGGCGGATCGCCCCTTCGACCCGCTCGGGGTCGGGGTGGCGCACCCGGCGCAGCGCGAGGATCACCTCGGCGGTGTCGTCGATGTCCGGGTAGTTGTCGTTGTGGAACTCGAACGCCCAGCCTCCCGGCGGGAGTTGGGGCTTCTTCACCGCCCAGTCGCCAGGCCGGACGATCTCCTCGCCGAGCATCCAGTCGACGGCCTTGACCAGGGCCGGGTGGTCGGCGGGCAGCCCGGCGTCGGCGAGCGCGATGGTGGCGAGGCAGGTGTCCCACACCGGGGACTGGCAGGCCTCGATCATCCGGGCGCCGTCCTCGCGCCACACCGCGAACCGGTCGAGGGATTCGAGCCCGGCCCGCATCACCGGGTGCTGGAGGTCGTAGCCGAGCAGGTGCAGGGCGATCACCGAGTAGACGGCGGGCGGCTGGATCCCGCCCCAGCAGCCGTCGTTCTCCTGGCGCTCGACGATCCAGCGGGCGGCGGTGTTCATCGCGGCGCGGCGCAGTCTGCGCGGGGCGAGGCGGTGGTAGACGTGCAGCGCCCTGTCGAGCCGCTGGAAGGCGCCGTCCCAGCTCGCGGCGGGAGCGAGCGGCTTGGCGGGGTTGGGGTCGCGCGCGTCGGTGTGCAGCTCGTCGAGCGCGAAGGGCGCGGGCCGCACCGGCCGCTTGGCGGAGACCACGGTGAGCGGCACGATCGTCTGCCGGGCCCAGCAGCCGAAGTCGTAGATGTTGAGCGGGAACCACTTGGGCAGGAAGAGCAGCTCCGGCGGCAGCTCCGGCAGGTCGTCCCACTTCCACCAGCCGAACAGGGCCAGCCAGATCCGGGTGAAGACCCGGCAGGCGGCGATGCCGCCCTGGCTCCTGACCCACGCCGAGGCCCGCGCCATGTGCGGGTCGTCCGGCCGGTCCCCGGCGAGCCGCAGCGCCACGTACGCCTCGACGGTGGCGGAGAGCTCGGACGGGCCGCCGTAGAACGTGGCCCAGGTGCCGTCGTCGCGCTGCTCGCCCCGGATGAAGAGCGCGGCCGCCTGGACGGTCTTCTCGTCCTGGATCCCGAGGAACTGACGGAGCAGCAGGTCCTCGGCGTCCATGGTGACGTTGGTCTCCAGGTCGCCCTTCCACCAGCCGAGGGCGTCCTGCCTGCCCAGCAGATGCTCGACCGCGCGGTCCGCGGCCCGCCGGGCGGTGTCGAGCACCTCGTCGGCGCCGGGTGGTGGTGCGGTCGCTTCGCTGGCCGCGGCGGCCGGGGGCCGCGTGGCCCCGGCGCTTCCGTCGGTCGTCGCTGTCATGGCTTCCCCTTAATGCAAGTGCAGTGGTTCTTCTGCTGTGCTGGGGTCTCCGTCGGACGCGGCCCCCTGGCGGGCCCGCTCCGGCGACGTCGCGTCATATGCGAATGGTGATCATCTCTTCCGTACGACCACGAAGTCGGCCAACGCGGTCAGCTGCGCCCGCACCCGCTCGGGCATGTCCACGGCACTCAGCGCCTCGATCGCCACGGCGTGCTGTCTACGGGCCTCCTGCGAGGTCCACTCCCGGCCGCCGGCCTCCTCGATGAGCGCCGCCCGGGTGGCGAACTCCTCCTCGGAGAAGGTGTCGAAGTCGTTGCTCTTGGCGTCGGCGGCGAGCAGCTCGCCCAGGCGCTCCGAGGCCGGGCCGCCGGCCGCGAGCGCGGCCACCACCGGCAGGGACTTCTTGCGCTGGCGCAGGTCGCTCCAGGTCTGCTTGCCGGTGGCCTCCGGGTCGCCCCAGATGCCGAGCAGGTCGTCGACGGCCTGGAAGGCGAGGCCGAGGTGGTAGCCGTACGCCTCAAGGGTGTCGGCCGTCTTGTCGTCCGCGCCGCCGAGCACCGCGCCGATGGAGCAGGCGCAGGCGAGCAGCGCGCCCGTCTTGTTGCCCTCCATCTCCAGGCACTCCTCGACGGTGACCCGCTCGCGGTGCTCGTAGGAGATGTCCTGGGCCTGGCCGTCGATGAGCTTGCGGGTCGCGGTGGTCAGCCGGCGCGTGGCGCGCCCCGCCTCGACCGTGCCCAGCTCCAGGAGGACCTCGTTGGCCAGCGCGAAGAGCGCGTCGCCGACGAGGATCGCCTGCGCCGGGCCGTGCACCTTCCACACCGTGTCGCGGTGGCGGCGCTGCTCGTCGCCGTCCATCAGGTCGTCGTGGAGCAGCGAGAAGTTGTGGACGAGCTCGACCGCGACCGCGCCGGGCACGCCGACCTCGGGCAGGGCCCCGGCCGCCTCGGCGGAGAGGAGCGCGAGCGCGGGCCGCACGGCCTTGCCGCCGTCGCCGTCCGCCGGGTTGCCCTGGGCGTCGATCCACCCGAAGTGGTAGGCGGCGACGGTGTCCATGGGAGCCGCGAGCCGGTCCACGGCCGTGCGCAGCACCGGTGTGGACAGCGTCCGCCCGCGCTCCAGAAGGGCGGCGACGTCCACGGTGTCGACAGCCGAGTTCGCCGAAGGCACAGTCGGCACGGTCTCTCCTCTTGTTCCAGTGGTGCTAACAGTCATGCCGCCTCCTGAAGCGGGTGGGCGTGGGAGCGGCCGAGTACGGCGAGAGCCGCGCCCGCGGCGCTGAATCCGCTGCGTACGGCGCTCTCCATGGTCGCGGGCCAGCCGGTGGCGGTCCACGCGCCCGCCAGGTACAGGCCGGGCGCATTGGTGTGCGCGCCCGGCCGCAGCCTGCCGACGCCGGGGGTGGGCGCGAACGTCGCCGTACGCTCCCGGGTCACGAAGAAGTCCCGTACGCCCGCGCCGCGTGCGGCGGGCAGCAGCCGTTCGAGCTCGGGCAGATAGCGCGCGCGCAGCGCGGCCACCGGCTCGTCGATCTCGTCCTCGGCGGCCGACTGGGACACGGCCAGGTACTGGCAGCCCCGGCCGTCGGGAGTGCCCGCGAGCCCGGAGGACTCGGTGCGGTCGAAGACCCACTGCACGGGCGAGCCGAGGGCGGCGAAGAACGGCTGCCGCAGCACCTTGCGGTCGTAGACGACATGGAGGTTGAGGATCGGCGCGGTGCCGATGTCGAGCAGCTTGCCCGGGTCGTCGAGCGCGCCCTGGGGCAGCAGGTCGTGCGCCTCGCGCTGCGGAACGGCCAGCACGACCGCCTCGGCGTCCAGGGTCTCGCCGCTCACCTCGACCCGCCAGCCGCCGCTCTCGGTACGGGAGACGGATTCGGCCTTGGTACGGGTCTCGACGCGGACCCCGGCCGAGGCGAGCGCCTTGCGGGCCAGCGTGTCGTGCAGCTCGCCCAGCGGTACGTGGGCCCAGCCGATGTCGGCCGCGCCGGGCTCGGAGAGCAGGCCGGTCTTGAAGACCATCGCGGCGAGCCCCAGGGAGGCGTGCGGCGCGGTGGCGTTCAGGGTCGCCACGCCGACCAGGTCCCACAGGGCCTCGATGGTCCGGGCGGACTGGCCGTGGCGGCCGAGCCAGGTCGCGAAGTCCACCCCGTCGAGCGCCGGGTCGGCCGGGTCGAGGCGCTTGAGCGCGAGTGCGGCGCGCCCGACGGAGGCCCGCTCGGCGAGCGAGAGGTGCGGATAGGTGGCGAGGCTCCTGGCCAGGTGCAGCGGGACGGGCAGGGCCGAGCGTCGCAGCCGGCCGAGGCGGGGTCCGCCGGGGTGGGCGACGTCCAGGACGGGCACGTCGAGGCGGCTCTGGAGGGGCGCCAGGTGCGTACCGCCGACGCGGTCGAGGAACCAGCTGTAGGCCGTGCAGCAGCGCAGGTAGACGTGCTGGCCGTTGTCGACGGTGAGTTCGCCGCGCCGGAAGGAGAAGGCGAGGCCGCCCAGGCGCGGGCGGCCCTCGATCAGGGTCACGCCGAGGCCGGCGTCGGCCAGTTCGAGCGCGGCGGTGATTCCGGCCAGGCCTCCGCCGACGACCACCGCGCGTTCGGGCTGCGGGGTTGTCATGCGCCCTCCCCTCCGGCCGTGCCGGTGTCGCGCGCACGCCCGGCCGTCGCAGTCAGGGACGCCCCGGCCGGAGCGAGGGTTGCACACCCTCTGCGCGTAATGCTCCTCGGCCGCACGTCCAGGTGCCCATGGGCCATCAGGCGCGCCTCCTGGCGGTCTGCCGGGAGACGGTACGGGTGTCCAGCCCGGACAGTCCGCGTACCGCCACGTACGCCTTCTCCCGGCCGGGCAGCGAGACCCGGCCGCGCAGCACGGCCTCCGGGTCGCGCTCGATGCGGTCGAGCAGGCGGCGGTAGATTCCGGCCATCGCGGCGACACAGGCGCCGCTGCGCCGGTCGAGCATGGGCAGCAGCCGGTAGCCCTCGGCGAACAGGGCCCGGGCGCGGCGCACTTCGAAGTGGACCAGGCCCGCGAAGTCGGAGCCGGCGGGCGGCACCGGGGTGTGGAAGCCCGCGGCGCACCCGAACTTCGCCAGGTCATCGGCGGGCAGATAGGTGCGCCCGTTGCCCGCGTCCTCGCGAACGTCCCTGAGGATGTTGGTGAGTTGCAGCGCGAGACCCAGCGTGTCGGCGTACTCGGCAGCGCGCTCGGCGCCCGGTGCGCCCGGTTGTGTACCGAACACGCCCAGGGAGAGCCGTCCGATGGCACCCGCGACACACCGGCAGTAGACCTTCAGGTCGTCCCAGGTCTCATAGGTCTCGCCGTGCACGTCCATCAGGACGCCGTCGATGAGCTCGTCGAGCCCGTCCAGCGGGATCGGGAAGCGGCGCGCCGCGTCCGCGAGCGCCACGGCCACCGGGTCGGTGTCGTCCTCCTCGACCGCGCCCTCGGCGACCCGGCCGAGCAGCGCGCGGGTGTCCTCCAGGCGCTGCTTCTTGGCCTCGGGGGGCAGGGTGCCGTCGCCGATGTCGTCGACGCGCCGCGAGAACGCGTAGAGCGCGGACATCGCCTGGCGCTTGTCGGTCGGCAGCAGCCTGATGCCGTACGCGAAATTGCGCGCCTGCTGTCCGGTCACCGCCTCGCAGTAGCTGTACGCGGCCTGTACCGGCGCGGACACGTGTGCGTGTGGATCCACGGTCCGGCTCACCCCTCTCTACGCGCTCTACGCAACACGGCTCCCACTTCGCGCAGCAGACTGGACTTGGTGGGCTTGGGAGGTCCAGGGAGTACGTCGTGGCCGGCGGCCGCCACCGCATCGATCGCGGCGCGCCCCCCGGCCACGAATCCGGCCAGCAGCAGCCTGAGTCTGCCGTGGACGCTACCCACCAGGGAGGTGCCTTCATTCAGCAGCTGTGCGGCGCGTTCCGCCTCGAACGCGACCAGGGCGCGCACCGACGCGCCCCCGCGCGGCGCGGCCAGATCGGCCTCGGTGACATGGAACCGCTTCATGTCCTCGGCGGGCAGGTAGATGCGGTCCCGGCCGAGGTCCTCGGTGACGTCCTGGAGGTGTTCGACGATCTGGAGCGCCGTACAGACGGCGTCCGAGCGGCGGACGCGCTCGGGGCTCTCGGTGCCGGTGATCGCCAGCACCAGGCGGCCCACGGGGTTGGCCGACAGCTCGCAGTACGCGACCAGGTCCTCGTAGGTCTCGTACCGCCTGACCTGCTGGTCCTGCCGGTTCGCCGCGAGCAGGCCGAGGAAAGGACCGGGGGTGAGCGAGCGGCGGCGGACGGTGGGCTGCAGGGCTTTGAGCAGCGGGTGGTGCGGGGTGGAGTCGAAGACGCGGCGCAGATCGGCCTCGAAGGCGTCGAGCATCACGAGCCGGTCGTCCGCGTCGGCGGGGGCCACGCCCAGGTACCGGGCGTCGGCGCCGCCGGGCGCGAGGTCGCCGTCGCCGATGTCGTCCACCAGGCGCGCGTAGCCGTACACCGCCATCAGGTCGTCGCGCCAGGCGCGCGGCAGAAAGAAGGGGGCCACCGGGAAGTTCTCCTCCGTGGCCTTGCCCAGCGTGGTGCGCGAGGGGGATTCGGTGCGCACGTCCCGGACACCTGTCACCGGGGGCCGCCCGGTACGGGAACGGCGGAGGTCTCTCGTAGCTGGAGATTTCCCGTACCCATTGCCGTCACATCTCCCGTTCTACACCGCCGACCCAAAACATCCCATTTCGGACACGCCGCCGAGCCTCCCGAGTGGAGGACGGCTCCCGCGCGGGCTGCCCGGGGCGGTACCGCCCGTCCGTCACGATCAACACCGGTACAGCTTACGTTGTACAACGCCTGACAACACGTCGGGGTGTTGCGCGCATTACAAGAACACTTCAATCCGCGCCAACCTTCCCCCGGCGCAGGCGACTTGACGGAGCCTTGACATTCCGGGCCGTCCTGCGGGCCGCCCCCAAGGACGCGAAGGCCCCCGCCGGGGTTGATCGGCGGGGGCCTTCGGGATCATTCGAACGGTGACCGACCGTCAGCGGCCGGTCTCCTTCTGGTACGCCTTGACGACCTCGTCGGTGGGGCCGTCCATCAGGAGCTCGCCCCGCTCCAGCCAGAGCACCCGGTTGCAGGTGTCCCTGATGGAGCCGATGCTGTGGCTGACCAGGAAGACCGTGCCCGCGTGCTTGCGCAGCTCGCGGATGCGCTCCTCGGAGCGGATCTGGAACTTGCGGTCACCGGTGGCGAGCGCCTCGTCGATCATCAGGACGTCGTGGTCCTTGGCGGCGGCGATGGAGAACCGCAGCCGGGCCGCCATGCCCGAGGAGTACGTCCGCATCGGCAGGGTGATGAAGTCGCCCTTCTCATTGATGCCGGAGAAGTCGACGATCTCCTCGTACCGCTCCTTGATCTCCTCGCGCGACATGCCCATGGCCAGGCCGCCCAGGACCACGTTGCGCTCGCCGGTCAGCTCGTTCATCAGCGCGGCGTTGACACCGAGCAGCGACGGCTGGCCGTTGGTGTACACCCGGCCCTTGGCCGGCGGCAGCAGCCCGGCGATCGCCCGCAGCAGGGTCGACTTGCCCGAGCCGTTGGTGCCGATCAGGCCGATCGCCTCGCCGCGGTACGCGGTGAAGGAGACGCCCCGTACGGCGTGCACCTTGCGCATGCCGCGGGACTCGCCCTTGTCCCCCTTCACTATCCGGCTCAGCGCGGCGGTGGCGCTGCCCCGGCCGCCGCCCGCGCCGTTGACCGTGTACACGATGTGTACGTCGTCGGCGATGACGGTGGGGATGCGCTCGCCGCTCGCGTCGGCGAGCCGGTTGTTGTCCTCAGCCACGGCCGTACTGCTCCTCTGCCTTCCAGAAGTACACGAAGCCCGCCGCGCCCACGACGAGGGCCCAGCCGACCGCCAGCAGCCAGACGTGCGGCGGCAGGTTGTGGGCACCGTATCCGTCGATCATGGCGAACCGGGCCAGGTCCATGTAGACCGCGGCGGGGTTCACCTGGAGGACCTGGGCGAGCCAGTGCGGCTTGCCCTGGAGGACCACCTTGATGCTGAACATGACACCCGACGCGTACATCCAGGTGCGCAGGATGAACGGCATCAGCTGGGCCAGGTCCGGGGTCTTGCTGCCGAGCCGGGCCATGATCATCGCCAGTCCGGTGTTGAAGACGAACTGGAGCGCCAGGACCGGCACCATCAGCAGCCACGACGCCATCGGCATGGTGCCCGACACGACCACCACGAGGACCAGGACGATCATCGAGAACAGCAGCTGCTGGAGCTGCTGGAGCGCGAAGGAGATGGGCAGCGAGGCGCGCGGGAAGTGCAGCGCGCGCACCAGGCCGAGGTTGCCGGAGATCGCCCGGACGCCCGCGTTCACCGAGTTCTGGGTGAAGGTGAACACGAACACGCCCGTCACCAGGAACGGGATGTACACGTCCGACGGGATGCCCCGCTTGGCGTCCATCAGCACGCCGAAGATGAAGTAGTAGACCAGCGCGTTGAGGAGCGGGGTGGCCACCTGCCAGATCTGGCCGAGCTTCGCCTGGCTGTACTGGGCGGTCAGCTTCGCCTGCGAGAACGACAGGATGAAGTGGCGCCGCCCCCAGAGCTGGCGGCAGTACTCGAACAGCCCCGGCCGGGCGCCGCTCACCGCCAGGCCGTGCTTGGCGGCGAGGTCCGCCGGGGACAGAGTTGTGTCACTCACAAGTGGAAACTTTCGCTTTCAAAGAAGTACGCCCGATGACCATGACCCGAAGTGCCCAGGGCCTGACGGCCCACACCCGCTGTGCTCAGACCCGAGAGTGTCAGATGACGGGCGGACGGCCCAGCCGGGTCAGCCGCCAGACCGTACGCCACTTCATGGGGCGGCGCGGTCCGCACGGAGTGGTCCAGCCCTCCTTGAAGCCGCCGAACCACGCCTTGAGGGCGGGCCCGGAGGGCTTCCTGGCGAGCGTGAGCAGCATCCAGACCCCCAGATAGACGGGGACCAGCAGGGCCGGCAGATTGCGCCGGGCCAGCCAGACCCGGTTGCGGGCCACCATCCGGTGGTAGACCGCGTGCCGGGACGGCGCCGTCGTGGGGTGGAACAGGACCATGTCCGCGCGGTAGTCGATCATCCAGCCGGCGTCCAGCGCCCGCCAGGCCAGATCGGTCTCCTCATGGGCGTAGAAGAACTCGTCGGGCAGCCCGCCGACCTCCGCGAGGACCTTCGTCCGTACGGCGTTGGCGCCGCCCAGGAAGGTCGTCACGCGCGAGGAGCGCATCGGGTCGGAGGCGCGCAGCCGCGGGACGTGGCGGCGCTGGGTGACCCCGGTCTCCGGGTCCGCGATGCGGAAGCTGACGATGCCGAGCTTCGGGTCTGCGGCGAACGCCTGGCGGCACAGTTCGGCCGTGTCGGTGTTCGGCAGCAGCCCGTCGTCGTCGAGGAAGAGCAGGATGTCGACCTCGGCGCCGGACGGGCCGAACGCCTCGATGCCGACGTTGCGCCCGCCGGGGATGCCCAGGTTCTCGGGCAGCTCCACGGTCCGCACGCCCGCCGGGACGTCCGGGACCGGGGCGCCGTTGCCGACCACGACGACCTCGACCGGGTCGCCGTCCTGCTTGGCGACCGAGTCGAGCAGCGCGCGCAGCTCCTCGGGGCGGTTGCCCATGGTGATGACGACCGCGCCGACCTTCAGCGGGGCACTCATTTGAGCCTGCTGGAGGCGAGGATGGACACCAGGTGCAGCACCGACTGCAGGAGCGCGATGCCCGCGAGGACGGCGACGCCGAGCCGGGAGAAGAACAGGTCGCCCCGCACGTGATCCACGATCGCCAGGACCAGGATCAGCAGGGTCGCCTCGATGCCCATGACCAGCCGGTGGAACTTGAGCGCGCCGGCGGCCCGGCGGGCCAGTGCCACGCCGGACGAACGCGGCTCGGACGCCGTCTCCTTGACCGGCGGCATGCCCTGCTGGTGGCGGGCGACGCCGACGAGGTCGGTCTCGGACTTGATCAGCACGGCGCCGAGGGCGGCGAGGGTGCCGAGGAAGGCCCACAGCCAGTCGATGCGGCCGGTGCCCCAGATGTCGGCGGCGCGCAGCCCGAAGCCGACGAGCACGGCGGCGTCGAGCACATAGGCGGCGACCCGGTCCACGTAGACGCCGACCATCGAGTACTGCTTCTTCCAGCGGGCGACCTCGCCGTCGACGCAGTCCAGGAGCAGATAGACCTGCGCCATCACCACGCCGAGCACGGCGCCCCAGATCCCCGGCACCAGCAGGGCCGGGGCCGCGAAGGCGGCGGCGACGGTCATCACGTAGGTCAGCTGGTTGGGCGTGACCCGCGTGTTCACCAGGTGCCGGTCGACGCGCAGGGAGATCTCGCGCATGTAGAGCCGGCCGCCCCAGTGCTCGCCGCTCCGCCGGTCCTTGACGCCCGGAGGGTGCACGACCGGGCGGAGTTCAGCTACCGATGGCTTTTGCATAGTCGGCGTAAGCGTCCTTGATCTGGGCTGTGGACAGGTTGAGGTGTTCCAGGATCGTGAAACGGCCCGGCCGGGTCTGCGGCGCGTAGGCCACCGCCCGGACGAACTCGTCGGCGGAGAAGCCGATTTCCTGCGGCAGCACCGGCAGGCCGTGCCGCCGCAGTACCTCCGTGAAGAGACCGGACTGCTCGGCGGCGCCGCGCAGGTGCATCGCGAAGGCGGCGCCGAGGCCGACCTGCTCGCCGTGGAGCGCGGAGCGCTTGGGGTAGAGCAGGTCGAAGGCGTGGCTGATCTCGTGGCAGGCGCCGGACGAGGGGCGGGTGTCCCCGCTGATCGACATGGCGATGCCGGAGAGCACCAGCGCCTCGGACAGGACGGTGAGGAACTCGTCGTCGCCGACGCCGCCGGGGTGGCGCAGCACCGACTGGCCCGCGGTGCGGGCCATGGCGGCGGCCAGGCCGTCCACCGGCTCGCCGTTGACCTCGTGCGAGAGCTCCCAGTCCGCGATCGCGGAGATGTTGGAGATCGCGTCGCCGATGCCCGAGCGGACGAACCGGACCGGTGCCTCGCGGATGACGTCGAGGTCGATGACCATGGCGATGGGCGTGGGCACGCCGTAGGAGCCGCGGCCGTTGTCGTTGTCCAGGATCGAGACCGGCGAGCAGATGCCGTCGTGCGAGAGGTTGGTGGCGACCGCGACCATGGGCAGCCCGACCCGCGCCGCGGCGTACTTCGCCACGTCGATGATCTTGCCGCCGCCGAGGCCGACGACCGCGTCGTACCGCTTGCCCTTGATGTCGTCGCCGAGCTGCACGGCCGAGTCGATGGTGCCGTCCGCGACCGGGTACCAGTCGGCGCCCGGCAGCACCGGCGCCAGCTTCTCGCTCAGCGCCTGGCCCGAGCCGCCGCTGACCGCGATCGCCAGCTTGCCGGAGGCCGAGATCCGCTGGTCGGCCAGGAGGCCCGCCAGGTCGTCCAGGGCGCCCCGGCTGATGTCGACGACGACCGGCGACGGAATGAGCCGGGTCAGTACTGGCACGCGATCTCACGGCCCTTCGCGAGGTCGTCGTGGTTGTCGATCTCGACCCACGAGACCTCGCCGATCGGCACGACATCGATCTTGAAGCCGCGGTGGACGAGCTCCTGGTAGCCGTCCTCGTAGTAGAGGTCGGGGTCGCGCTCGAAGGTGGTCTTCAGCGCGTCGGCGAGCTCGTCGGCCGCGGAGCCCTCGATGAGGGTGACGCCGATGTACTCGCCGGTGGCCGTCGCCGGGTCCATCAGCTTGGTGATCCTCTGGACGCCCTTCTCGCGGTCGACGATGACCTTCATCTCCTCGTCGGCGAGGTTCTTCACCGTGTCGAGGGCGAGGATGATCTTCTTGCCGTCGCCGCGGGCGGCGAGCAGCGTCTTCTCGACGGAGACCGGGTGCACGGTGTCGCCGTTGGCGAGGATCACGTCGTGCTTGATCGAGTCACGGCCGCACCACAGGGAGTAGGCGTTGTTCCACTCCTCGGCCTTGTCGTTGTCGATCAGGGTCAGCTTGAGGCCGTACTTCGCCTCAAGCGCGGCCTTGCGCTCGTAGACGGCCTCCTTCTTGTAGCCGACGATGATCGCGACCTCGGTGAGACCGATCTCGGCGAAGTTGCCGAGGGTGATGTCGAGGATGGTGGTGTCACCGTCGACGGGCACGAGGGCCTTCGGGAGCGTGTCGGTGTAGGGGCGCAGACGCCGTCCGGCACCGGCTGCGAGTACGAGGCCGATCATGCGGGTTCTCCTTCGTCATGTACTGCGGGTGCTCCGGAGGACACCCAGAAGCGGATGGACTCCACGACCACCAGGAGCGCGATGCCTACCGCGAGGGCGGTGAGCGCCAGGGTGAAGTCCGTGCCGCGGGTGGCGAGGGCCGCGGCGAGCACCGCGACCACCAGCGTCCGCCCCTCGTGGCCGCCGCTCAGGCGCACCAGCCAGCGCGGCGGCGCGCCGGAGCCGCCCTTGATGCGGTAGACCGTGTCGTAGTGATGGTAGGCGACCGCCGCCACCAGTCCGAAGGCCGCGGGCAGGGCCCCGTCCACCTCGGAGCGGGCGGCGAGGGCCAGGACCGTGCCGTACTCGGCGGCCCGGAAGAAGGGCGGCACCAGCCAGTCGAGGGCGCCCTTGAGGGGGGCGGAGACGGCGAGGCCGGACGTGATCGCGTAGAACACGGCCGCGACGATCATCTGGCGGCTGCCGAACGGCTGGGTGAGCGCGGCGGCGACGAGGGCGACCGCCCCGACGGCGGCGATCACCGGGGCACCCGCGATCCGCGGGCCCTTCGCGGCGACCAGCTCGGCGACCGGCCCGCTGTCCGCGAGCTCCGCGAGGGCCTGGGCGGCCCGGTCGGTACGGGTCGCCCGGCGGGTCAGCGAGCGCAGCACGCGCCCGGCCGTGGTGTAGCAGGCCGCGAACGCGCACCCGATGAGCAGTACGTAGAAGACGGTACGGGGCGTGGTGACGGCGGTGAGGACCGCGATCATCGCCCACCGCTCGCCGATCGGCAGCACGATCATCCGGCGCACCCAGACCGTCCAGCCGACCGAGTCGAGCTTGTCGGAGAGGGCGGCGGTGGGGCTGGTGTTGGCGCTGGCGTCGTGGTTGGACTCGTTGAACGAGAAGTCCACGACGTGGCGGCAGGTCTGGAGGACCATCGCGCCGAGCGCGAGCGCCCATACGTCATCACTGCCGCCGCCGCGGGCCGCGCCGAGCGCCAGGCCCGCGTAGTACGCGTACTCCTTGGCCCGGTCGAAGGTCGCGTCCAGCCAGGCGCCGAGCGTGGAGTACTGGAGCGAGTAGCGGGCGAGCTGCCCGTCGGTGCAGTCCAGGACGAAGGAGAAGAGCAGCAGCGCGCCGGCCGCGACGAAGCCGACCCGGGTACCGGTCGCCGCGCAGCCGGCCGCGATCAGCGCGGTGAGCAGCGAGGCGGTGGTGACCTGGTTGGGGGTGAGGCCCCGGCGCGCGCACCAGCGGGCGATGTAGCGCGAGTACGGGCTGATGCAGAAGGTGGTGAAGAACCCGTCGCGGGACTTCACCGCCGTACGCAGCCGCACGGCCTCGTCGTCCACGGCGTCGACGGCCCGGCGGGCGGCGAAGGCGGCCTCGGGTCCGGCGGGCACGGTGGCCACCAGCGAGCCGAGATCGGGGCGGTGCACGGCGACGCCCCCGTCCGCCAGGGCGGAGGCGACGCGGTCGGTGAGGACGCCGGTCCCGGTGGACGGGGCGTTCACGGCGACCGAGGCGCCCGCGGCGGGCGGCGCGGGCGGCCCGGCGAGGTCCGCGAGCGCGCGCACGAGCGCGGGGCGGGCCTCCGCCTGGACCGTCATGGCTCCGGTGACCGCCGCCGCCGGGAACCGGGGGTCGGTCAGGGCGAGGCGCAGGGCGTGCGTGTGGCCCACGAAGGACGGGTCGACCAGGGCGACCCGCTCACCGGGCGGGACCTCGGCGAGCAGGCCGGGCAGGTCCTCGGGCCGCTGGGCGGACCGCACGTCGAAGCCCAGCGAGCGAAGCTCGGGCCCGAGCTGCGACCCGGGGACCGGGAGCCCGGTCAGGATGGCGGTCGACAGACGAACTCACTCCTTGGAGCTGGCATGGCTGATGGCCGACGGCCCGGCCCGGAAACAAACGGCGGGCGGCACGTCGGCAGAGGCTATCGGGAGGCTATCGGATGCGTGGAACCGGGAGTTCATCGCCTGTTTACGCCCCGATCGGGCCCTACGGCGGGGGACCGCCGCGTGGATCATCATCGTCGATCAAGGGCGCGCCCCACAAACCGCCCCCCGTCCGTCGGCCCCTGGGCTCCGAGCCGTACCGGACGGCCGCGCACCGCTCTGACCTGCGACGCTCGTGCGAACGGCGAACAAACATCGCGAGGAGAGCGTTTCCGCAGGTCAGAGCACATGACAACGGTGTTCAGTGCCGTGTTGCTCCATACCCCCCGCCCGTAGTTCACTGACCCCTCGTACGCAGATCGCACAACCTTGCCGACAGTCTGAGAGGTGGCCTTCCATGGGGGCTGGGCACGACCACGGGCACGCACACGGCGGACCGGCGCCCACCGGGACGGCCGCCGCGGCGTACAGGGGGCGGCTGCGGGTGGCCCTGGGCATCACGCTGGGCGTGATGGTGGTCGAGATCGTCGGCGGGCTGCTCGCGGACTCGCTGGCGCTGGTCGCGGACGCGGCGCACATGGCGACGGACGCCCTCGGGCTCGCGATGGCGCTGCTCGCCATCCACTTCGCCAACCGCCCGGCCGGCCACAACCGGACGTTCGGCTACGCCCGCGCCGAGATCCTGGCCGCGCTCGCCAACTGTCTGCTGCTGCTCGGTGTCGGTGGATACGTGCTGTACGAGGCGGTCCAGCGGTTCGTCGAACCGGCCGACACCTCGGGGCCGACGACGATCATTTTCGGCCTGATCGGTCTGGTCGCCAACATGGTCTCGCTCTCACTCCTGGTCGGCGGCCAGCAGGAGAGCCTCAATGTGCGCGGCGCTTTTCTGGAGGTGCTCGCGGACGCGCTCGGCTCCGTGGCCGTACTGCTCTCGGCCGTGATCATCATGACGACCGGCTGGCAGCCCGCCGACCCGATCGCCTCGCTGGTGATCGGCCTCATGATCGTCCCTCGTACGGTGAAGCTGCTGCGGGAGACGCTGAACGTGCTCCTGGAGGCCGCGCCCAAGGGCGTCGACATGGGCGAGGTGCGGGCGCACATCGTGGCCCTGCCGGGCGTCGAGGACGTCCATGACCTGCACGCCTGGACGATCACCTCCGGGATGCCGGTGCTCTCGGCCCATGTGGTGGTCAGCCAGGAGGCCCTGGACTCGGTGGGCCACGAGAAGCTGCTGCACGATCTGCAGGGCTGCCTGGGTGATCACTTCGATGTGGAGCACTGCACCTTCCAGCTGGAGCCGAGCGGCCACGCGGCCCACGAGGCCGGGCTCTGCCACTGACCGGCACCGGGCCGGACACCCCGGCTCGCTCGCACGTTCGATGATTCCGCTCCGGTGCGGCTGGGCACGATCCCTTCTTCGGTGGTGTCGCGCACCCGACGCATTACGGACATGCGCCGCCCGTCGAAGTGCGGACACGCCGCTTTTGTACGGCAGACTTGGCAGCTGAGGACCGAAGCGAAGGATGGTTATGCCGACCACACCAGCCACTACGGCGAACAGCTCGTCGAACGGGACCGCCGAAGAGATCATGCTCGAACTGGTCGACGAGAGCGGCAACACCATCGGCACCGCGGAGAAGCTCTCCGCCCACCAGGCCCCCGGCAAGCTGCACCGGGCGTTCTCCGTCTTCCTCTTCGACCCGGCGGGCAAGCTGCTGCTCCAGCGCCGCGCGCTCGGCAAGTACCACTCCCCCGGCGTCTGGTCGAACACCTGCTGCGGACACCCCTACCCCGGCGAGTCCCCCTTCGCGGCGGCCGCCCGGCGTACCTACGAGGAGCTGGGCGTCTCGCCCTCGCTGCTCGCCGAGGCGGGCACGGTCCGCTACAACCACCCGGACCCGGACTCGGGCCTGGTGGAGCAGGAGTACAACCACCTCTTCGTCGGCCTGGTGCAGTCGCCCGTGCTGCCGGACCCGGAGGAGGTCTACGAGACCGCCTTCGTCTCCCCGCAGGAGCTGGCCGCGCTGCACGAGCGGGCGCCCTTCTCCGCGTGGTTCATGACGGTCCTGGACGCGGCCCGGCCCGCGGTCAGGGAGCTCACAGGGCCTGCCGCGGGCTGGTGACCGCGCCGGAGACCGGGGCCAGCGGCAGGGCCACCCAGATGATCTTGCCGCCGCTCGCGGTCTGCTCGACGTCGCAGGCCCCGCCCGCCTCGCAGGTGATCTCGCGCACCAGCAGCAGGCCGCGCCCGCCCGTCTGCCCGTAGTCGGTCTCCAGCGCCTTGGGGCGGTAGGGGTGGTTGTCCTCCACCGAGACCCGGATCCACTCGGCGCCGATGGCGACCTCCACGGCCACCTGCGGGGAGAGCAGGGCCGCGTGCTTGACCGCGTTGGTGACCAGTTCGGAGACGATCAGGAGCAGGCCCTGGACGAGGTCGTCGTGGATGGGCACGCCCTGCCGGCGGAGCAGGTCGCGTACGGCGTGCCGGGCCTGTGGGACCGAGGCGTCGATGGCGGGGGCCGTGAAGCGCCAGACCCCCTCGTACGGGAGCGGCCTGGCCGGCGCGGCGTCGGGTGGCACGCTCCCGCGGATCTCCATATTCCGGCACCACCCTCGCACTCGGCTGTCAGGCTCTTGGTAACGAGTGTCTGGGAGTGGGATGGTCCGGACCGGGCGACTGAACAGAAGTCAGCGCGTATCGACGCTTTCTGATCGCAATCGCCCGCCGATGTCACCTCCCAAAGCGCCCCTGATCACTGCCTGACGGCTTTGCCACGGCTTGCGGGGGTGTCTGCGATACGGATTCGGACTCTCCGAGGTCGGTGTCCACCCGCGCGTCCGTCACCAGGCCCACGATCCGCCGACCGCCGACGCCGAGCGCGATCAGGCCCAGGCCGTCGAAGAGCAGGCCGAGCGAGAAGAAGCAGCCGATCACATAGCGGCTGCTGCTCGGCCAGCTCGCCAGCACCAGCACCCCGAGCAGCACGCCGAAGGCGCCCTGCAGCAGCGTCCAGCCCATCTGCGGCCCGCGCACCACCACGCTGCCCGCGAGCCGGAACACCCCGCCGGTGAGGAAGAGCAGCGCGGCGAACATGGTCAGCGCCTCGGCCGAGCCCTCGGGGCGGCGGATGACCACCACACCGGCCGCGATGTTCAGGGCCGCGACCACCACGCCGAGCCAGAAGAAGTTCCCGCCGCGCGACTGGATCGCGTGCATCAGGCCGACCACGCCGCCCACGAGCAGCAGCCAGCCGAACAGGAGCATCGAGGTGAGGGTCGCCACGCCCGTGTAGACGAGACCGACCAGGCCCGCGAGCGCGAGGATCGCGCCGAGGACGGTCAGTCGTCCGAAACTGCGGCGGAGCTTCCTGCTGTCGCGGGCGGTTGCGGGTGCGGCCATCAGCGTCTCCTCGTGGCATCGCCGGTCGGCCCCCTCTTGATCATAGGAGCGGCCCGCCCGGATAGCATCCGGCGCATGGAGCCGCAGCTGGAGCACACCGTGGCGGACGGGGTGGCCACCGTCGTCATCAGCAACCCCGCCAAGCGCAACGCGATGACGGCCGGGATGTGGCGGGCGCTGCCGCCGCTGCTCGACGAGCTGGCCGCCGACCGGGACGTACGGGCCCTGGTGCTGACCGGTGCCGGGCCGACGTTCTGCGCGGGCGCGGACATCTCCTCGCTGCGCGCGCCCGGGCCGGGCGAGGACCCGCGGTCGCTCGCGGTGGGGGCCGAGGAGGCGCTCGCCGCCTTCCCCAAGCCGACGCTGGCCGCCGTGCGCGGCTACTGCGTGGGCGGCGGCTGTCAGCTCGCGGCCGCCTGTGATCTGCGCTTCGCGGAGGAGGGCGCCTCGTTCGGGATCACGCCCGCCAGGCTCGGCATCGTCTACGCCTCGTCCTCGACCCGGCGCCTGGCCGCCCTGGTGGGTCCCTCGACCGCCAAGTACCTGCTGTTCTCGGCCGAGTTGATCGACTCGGCGCGGGCGCTGCGGACCGGCCTGGTGGACGAGGTGCTGCCGGCCGGTGAACTGGACAAGCGGGTGGCCGAGTTCACCCGCGTCCTGGCCGCCCGCTCACAGCTGACCCAGGCGGCGGCCAAGGAGTTCGCGAACGGGCGCACCGACCGGGACGCCTACTGGACGGAGCAGGCGCGCGGCAGCGACGACACCGCCGAGGGCGTCGCCGCGTTCCTGGAGCGCAGGGCCCCGCGCTTCGGCTGGACCGCTTCGGACTGAACCGGGCTCACTCCACGACGGCGTGGCCCCCCGAGCGCAGCCTGGCCACCAGCTCCGCCGGGGCCTTGTCGGGCGAGCCCGCGTCGTAGGGCGGCTGCGGGTCGTACTCGGTCAGCAGCTGCACGGCCTGCGCGAACTCGTCGCCGGCGAGGCGGCCGACCAGGGTGAGCCCCATGTCGATGCCGGAGGAGACCCCGGCGGCGGTGAGGTACTTGCCGTCGGTCACCACCCGCTCGCCGGTCGGCTCGGCACCGAGCGCGGCCAGGGCGTCGTAGGCGAGCCAGTGCGTGGTGGCGCGCCGGCCCTTCAGCAGCCCGGCCGCCGCGAGCAGCAGCGAGCCGGTGCACACCGACGTCGTCCAGGTGGTGCCGGCGTCGACCGCGCGCAGCCAACCGGTCAGGGCCTCGTTGCCGAGGATCTCCCGGGTGCCGGGGCCGCCCGGGACGACCACGACGTCCGGGGTGCGCACCTCGTCGAGGGTCTTCTCGGCGACGATGCGCAGGCTGCCCCTGTCGTTGATCACCGGACCGGCCTGCTCGGCGACGAAGACCGTCTCGGCGTCGGGCAGGCGGCAGAGCATCTCGTACGGGCCGATGGCGTCCAGGGCGGTGAAGCGGTCGTAGAGCAGGATGGCGATCTGCATCGGGTTCCTCTCGGGGCGGTTCGGGCGGTGGGTCAGTTGGCGGGGTGGAACCGGCGCCGGTACTCGGCGGGGGCGGTTCCGAGGGACTTGAGGAAGGCGCGGCGCATGGCTTCGGGGGTGCCGTAGCCGCAGGCGCGGGAGATCTCCTCGACTCCGTCGGCGGTGTCTTCGAGCAGGCGCCGGGCGTGTTCGACGCGGACGCGCTCGACATAGCGGCCGGGCGTCGAGCCGGTCTCGGCGTGGAAGGCGCGGGCGAAGTGGCGCGGCGAGAGCCGGGCACGGGCGGCCAGCGCCTCCACCGAGAGGTCCTCGCCCGGGTGCTCGGTGATCCAGTGCTGCACCTCACGCAGCGGCTCGCGCCGGGCGGTCTGGGCGGAGAGCTGGGCGCTGAACTGGGCCTGGTTGCCGGGGCGGCGCAGGAACACCACCAGGTGCCGGGCCACGGTGAGCGCGGCCTCGCGCCCCAGGTCCTCCTCGACGAGCGCGAGGGAGAGGTCGATCCCGGCCGTCACCCCCGCCGAGGTGGCCACGTTCCCGTCGCGTACGTAGATGGGGTCGGGCTCGACGGTGACCTTCGGGTGCCGGCGCGCGAGCGACTCGCAGTACGCCCAGTGGGTGGTCGCGCGGCGCCCGTCGAGCAGCCCCGCCGCCGCGAGGAGCTCGGCCCCGGTGCAGACGGAGACCAGCCGCTCGGCCCGGGGTCCGTGCTCGCGCAGCCAGGCGATCAGGGCCGGGTCCGGGGCGCGGGTGCCGCGGCCGCCCGGCACCAGGAGGGTGTGCGGCTCGGGCGCCTCGGCCAGGGCGAAGTCGGGGACGAGGGTGAGGCGGCTGGAGCTGCGGACCGGGCCGCCGTCCAGCGTGGCGGTGCGGACGAGGTACTCGTCGCCGACGGCCTCGGCGAAGTGGCCGGCCCCGGTGAAGACCTCCATGGGGCCGGTGACGTCCAGGCTCTGGACGTCCTCGAAGAGGACGATGAGTACGGATCTCTGTGCCATGCCCACGATTCTTCGGGGTGCCAGTGGTGTCTGCAATGACGAGTACCCCACCTTTCCTGCCACGGGGCGCCCGTCCCGCCCCGGGGCTTCACGGCGTACCGACCAGTCGGTAACCTGCGGGTATGACGTCTCTCCCGCCGCGCGCCGGCCGCCGCTGCCACAACTCCGTCAACCCGCTGCACTCGACCGTCTACTTCTCCCCCGACTTCGCCAAGGAGCTCGCGGAGATCGGCATCGAGGACCCGCGCGCCGCCTACTTCGCCGGACGCGCCGCCGCACTGGGCGCGGTGGGCCCCGGCACGGTCACCGCCACCTTCTACAACTTCAACCACGAGCTGGTCGCCCTGCACGTGCCCGCCGTCTGGGACATCGCCTCCCCCGAGACGGTCCTCGCCGCCCGGCTGCGCGCCGTCGACAGCACCCTGCGGCGCCTGCTCGGCGACGAGGCGGTGGCCTCGCCGGAGATGGCCGAGGCCGCGCGCCTCGCGCTGCGGGCCGCCGAGGGCTGCACCCGCTACGCCCGGCCGCTGTACGCCGCCCACGCCGACCTGCCGGTGCCCGAGGAGCCGCACCTGGCGTACTGGCACGCGGCGACGCTGCTGCGCGAGCACCGCGGCGACGGCCATCTCGCGGCGCTGCTCGACGCCGGGCTCGACCCGCTGGAGGCGCTGGTCAGCCACACCGCCACCGGCAAGGGCATGGCGCCGCGCTGGATCCTGGGCACGCGCGGCTGGCGGCGCGCGGACTGGGACGCGGCCGCCGTACGGCTGCGCGAGCGCGGGATCCTGGACGCCGAGGGCGAGTTGACCGAGGCGGGCACCGCGCTGCGCGCCGAGGTCGAGGACCGCACCGACCGGCTCGACCTCGCCCCGTACGAACTGCTCGGCGCGGAAGGCGTGGACCGGCTGACCGAACTGGCCCGGGGATTCCTGCTGGCGGCGGTGGCGGCGGGCGCGTTCCCGGCCGACCTCTCCGGCAAGGGCTGACCGCCGGTTGTCGGTGCCGCCTGCCACAATGGCGCCTCAAGCTCTGCGAGAAGGCGGTACGTGATCGTGACGACGTCCATCGAAGGCAGGATCGCCGAAGAACTCGGCGTACGGGAGCGGCAGGTGAAGGCCGCCGTCGAGCTGCTCGACGGCGGGTCGACCGTGCCGTTCATCGCGCGCTACCGCAAGGAAGCGACCGAGATGCTCGACGACGCCCAGCTGCGCACCCTGGAGGAGCGGCTGCGGTATCTGCGCGAGCTGGAGGACCGCCGCACGGCGGTCCTCGACTCCGTACGCGAGCAGGGCAAGCTGACCGAGGAGCTGGAGCGGCAGATCCGCGGCGCCGACACCAAGGCGCGCCTTGAGGACATCTATCTGCCCTTCAAGCCCAAGCGGCGCACCAAGGCGCAGATCGCGCGCGAGGCGGGCCTCGAACCGCTGGCGCAGGGCCTGCTCACCGACCCGTCGGTGGAGCCGCTCACCGCCGCGGCCGCGTTCGTCGACGCGGACAAGGGCGTCGCGGACCCGGCGGCGGCCCTGGAGGGCGCCCGCTCCATCCTCACCGAGCAGTTCTCGGAGGACGCCGACCTGATCGGCGAGGTGCGCGAGCGGATGTGGACGAAGGGCCGCCTCGCGGCGAAGGTCCGCGCGGGCAAGGAGGAGGCGGGCGCCAAGTTCGCCGACTACTTCGACTTCACCGAGCCGTTCACCGCGCTGCCCTCGCACCGGGTCCTGGCGATGCTGCGCGGCGAGAAGGAGGACGTCCTCGACCTCGTCCTGGAGCCCGAGGAACCGTCGGAAGTCCCCGGCCCCTCCGCGTACGAGAACATGGTGGCGCGCCGCTTCGGCATCGCGGACCGCGGCCGGCCGGGCGACAAGTGGCTGGCGGACACCGTCCGCTGGGCGTGGCGCACCCGGATCCTGGTCCACCTCGGCATCGACCTGCGGCTGCGGCTGCGCACGGCCGCCGAGGACGAGGCGGTGCGGGTCTTCGCGTCGAACCTGCGCGACCTGCTGCTCGCCGCCCCGGCCGGGACGCGCGCGACGCTGGGGCTCGACCCCGGGTTCCGTACGGGCGTGAAGGTGGCCGTCGTGGACGCGACGGGCAAGGTCGTGGCGACGGACGTGATCTACCCGCACGTCCCGGCCAACAAGTGGGACGAGGCGCTCGCCAAGCTGGCGCGGCTCGCCAAGGAGCACTCGGTCGACCTGATCGCCATCGGCAACGGCACGGCGTCCCGCGAGACCGACAAGCTCGCCGGTGAACTGATCACCAAGCACCCCGAGTTGAAACTCACCAAGGTGATGGTGTCGGAGGCGGGCGCTTCGGTGTACTCGGCGTCGGCGTTCGCCTCGCAGGAGCTGCCGGACATGGACGTGTCGCTGCGCGGCGCGGTCTCCATCGCCCGGCGCCTGCAGGACCCGCTCGCCGAGCTGGTGAAGATCGACCCCAAGTCGATCGGCGTCGGCCAGTACCAGCACGACCTCTCCGAGGTGAAGCTCTCGCGCTCGCTCGACACGGTCGTCGAGGACTGTGTGAACGGGGTGGGCGTGGACGTCAACACGGCGTCCGCGCCGCTGCTCTCGCGCGTCTCGGGCATCGGCGCCGGGCTCGCCGAGAACATCGTGGCGCACCGCGACGCCAACGGCCCGTTCCGCTCCCGCAGGGCGCTCAAGGACGTGGCGCGCCTGGGCCCGAAGGCGTACGAGCAGTGCGCGGGCTTCCTGCGGATCCGCGGCGGCGACGACCCGCTGGACTCGTCCAGCGTGCACCCCGAGGCGTACCCGGTGGTGCGCCGGATGGTGAAGTCGACGGGGAGCGAGGTGGCGGCGCTCATCGGCAACACGGCGGTGCTGCGGTCGCTGCGGCCCGACACGTTCGTGGACGAGACGTTCGGTCTGCCGACCGTCACGGACATCCTGCGCGAGCTGGAGAAGCCCGGGCGCGACCCGCGGCCCGCCTTCAAGACGGCGACCTTCAAGGAGGGCGTCGAGAAAATCGGCGACCTGGAGCCGGGGATGGTGCTTGAGGGCGTGGTGACGAACGTGGCGGCGTTCGGCGCGTTCATCGACATCGGGGTGCACCAGGACGGGCTCGCGCATGTGTCGGCGCTGTCCAAGACGTTCGTGAAGGACCCGCGCGAGGTGGTCAAGCCGGGCGACATCGTCAAGGTGAAGGTCCTGGAGGTGGATGTGCCGCGCAAGCGGATTTCGCTGACGCTGCGGCTGGATGACGACGCCTCGGGCGGCGGGCAGAAGCGGGAGGAGAGGGGTGGGCGGCCCCCGCAGCAGCGCCAGCAGCAGCGGGGTGGCGGCGACCGGGACCGCGGTGGCCGTCAGTCGCCGCCCCCGACGAACGGGGCCATGGCGGATGCCCTTCGCAAGGCCGGGTTGCTGGACCCGAAGGGTCGCCGCTGAGGGGTGCGGGCGGGGTGAAGCGGTGCCCGGGGTCGGGGTGCCGCTGTGCCCACCCGTGCCGCCCCTAGCGGCACGACTGCCCACAGCGGCGGCGGGGAGACTCCTGGGCCGCTAGCCCTCCAGGGCCACCGGGCCCGTCGTGACCGGTTCCGCGTTGCGGCGGGTTTTGGCCCAGCCGTTGCGGCCACGCGCCATGCGGACGAAGGCGCGGGCCGAGACCACGAAGAGGTGGTACGCGTACAGCCACAGCGCCACGCCCCACAGCACCGCCGTCAGACGGGACGCGTCCGGGGCGTGGTCGCGGCGGTAGACCGGGCCCCACAGGACGAACGGGCCGATGGCCAGGGCCGCGAGCACCAGGGTGAGCGGCCACAGGACGAGCGAGCCGACGCCGCCCAGGACCAGCATCGCCGCTCCCAGCGCGAGCGTCAGCAGATGCGCGACCGGCTGGCAGAACGTGTACAGCGCCTCAAGGACGCCCCGGCCGCTGTAGTGGCGGGACGAGACGATGCGCGGGGCGTAGCGCACGCACTGGAGATTGCCCTGCGCCCAGCGGGTGCGCTGGGTGAGCAGCCGGCGGGCGTGCGGCAGACCCTCCTGGGAGACCCAGGTGTCGGCTATGTGCGTGATCCGGAAGCCCGCGAGAATCATGTGCAGGCCCAGCTCGTAGTCCTCCAGGAGCGCGCCGCGCTGCCACGGGCGGCGCTCGGCGTCGGCTATCCGGTCGAGCGCGGAGAGCCGGGTGAACTGGCCGTTGCCGCCGAGGCCGACCGAGCCGGTACGGCCGCGCAGCAGCTGCATCCCGGCGTTGGAGACGGCGAACTCCATGTCCTGGACGCGGACGAGGAGCCGCGCGAACGCGTTGGCGACCCGGCCGCGCTCCGGCAGCGGACGCGGGTCGTCCACATTGCGCATCCGCACACTGACCTGCACCCCGCCGACCTCCGGGTCCCCGAACGCGGCCGGGCCCGAGACCAGTTCGAGGGCGTGCGGGTCGAGCCGCCCGTCGGCGTCCACGACGCACACCACGACCCGGTCGCGGTCGGCGCCCTCCGGCAGGAACTCACCGAGCTGGTCGTACGCGGCGTTCAGCGCGTCGCCCTTGCCGGTGCGGGCCTCGGGGCGTACCCGGCGTACGAGATGGACACGGCGGTCGTCCTCCGCGAGGGCGGCGACGATCAGCCCGGTCCGGTCGTCGCTGTCGTCGTCGACGACCCACACGTGCGCGGCCGGGAAGTCGGCACGCAGCTGACTGACGGTGGCCCCGACGACGGCCTCCTCGTCCCGGCACGGCACGAAGAAGTGCCAGTCGAGGGCGGCGGCGTCACCGGGCTCGGTACGCGGCCGGTTGAGGTAGGCGTGCCGGGCCCCGGCCCAGTACAGCAGGAAGCAGGTGAGCAGGGCGAAGGGGAAGAGGAAGATCAGGAGGCTGTCGAACATGGGGGGCTTTCGGTGGGTGTGGTGTGGGGTGGCCTCGGAGGCCCGTGGGGGGCGCGGGGGACCGCACTGACGGCCGATGGCGGCCCGCAGTCGACTGACCGCGCTTCTGCGGAGCGTTTACGCCGCCGCCGCGTACGGCGCGGTCCCGGTGGTGGCCGTGGCGACCAGCTCCGTCAGCAGCCCCACGATCCGGCGCGAGGCGCACCCGTCCCCGAACGGGCTCGGCAGCGACGCGAGGCGGGCACGGCCCTCGGGGCCGAGGGCCAGCCCTTCGCGCGCGGCACGCCCGAGCTCGGGACCCGGCGCCACCAGCGTCGCGAAGTCCGCCATCGCCTCCGGCCGCTCGGTGGAGTTACGGACGACCACCAGCGGGCGGCCGAGCACGGTGACCTCCTCTTGGACGCCCCCGGAGTCGGAGACGAGCAGCGCCGCGTGCCGGGCGAGGGCGAGGAAGTCGCGGTAGCCGAGCGGCCGGGTCACCCGCAGCGGGCCGAGCAGCGCGGCGAGCCCCGCCGCTTCGACGCGGGCCCGGGTACGCGGGTGCAGCGGCAGGACCACCGGCACGTCGGCCGCGAGCGCGGCAAGCTCCGTGAGGATCGCGCGCAGGGCCGCCGGGTCGTCGGTGTTCTCGGGGCGGTGGACCGTGGCCAGGACGTAGCCGTCCGGGGTGAGACCCAGTTCCGCCAGGTGCGCGGAGCGCTCGTCGGCGTCCGGGAGCCGGCTGTGGACCGCCTCGACCACGGTGTTGCCCGTGACCTCCACGAGCTCCGGGCCGACGCCCTCGGCCAGCAGGTTGTCGCGGTTCTCCGGGGTGGCCGCGCACAGCACGTCGGCGAGCCGGTCGATCAGGACCCGGTTGTGCTCCTCGGGCATGTTCCGGTCGTGGCTGCGCAGCCCGGCCTCGACGTGGACGAGCGGGACCGACCGGGCGTTGGCGGCGAGGGCACCGGCGAGCGCGGCGTTGGTGTCCCCCTGGACGACCACGGCGAGCGGCGGCTCCGCCAGGAACAGCGCGTCGAGCTGGGCCAGGGCCGCCGAGATCTGGACGGCGCGGGGGTGGCCGCCGATGCCGGTGAGGTAGGTGGGCTCGGGGATGGCGAGGTCGGTCAGGAAGCGGCCGGAGAGCTCCTCGTCGTAGTGCTGCCCCGTGTGCACGACGTGCGCGGCGGGCCCGAGCAGCCGGATGAGCTCGGTGAGCTTGACCAGCTCGGGGCGGGTGCCGAGGACGATGGCGATGCTGCGGGGCGGGAGGGTGGGCACGGGGGCTCCTGGGACGGCCGGGCGGGGGTCGTCCACGAGCGTGTCCGCCGAGCGTTGTGCCTGGCGGTGGGGGTTGGTTGCGGGACGGTTGCGGTGTGGGGATGCGGGACGTTCGGCCCGGGGCGGGCGGGCCTTTTGGCCCCCCCGTTCGTCTGCGGGCCGCCAGTGGCCCCCCTGAGGGGCGCCCGGACCTCAGCGCCCCGCGTCCCCCCGATACCGATACCCCATCCCCCGCACCGCCTCGATCGGATCCCGCTCCAGCTCGCCGGCCGCCTGCTGGAGCTTGCGGCGCAGGCGCAGTACCGCGAACTTCACCCGGTCGCGGCCGATGCCCTGGGGGTCGTCCCAGACCTGGTCCAGGAGCTGGTCCGTGGTGACCACTCGGCCTCGGTTGCGGACCAGGAGCTGGAGCAGCCGGTACTCGATGTCGCTGAGGCGGACCTCCTCGCCGTGCCAGAGGGCCGAGCGGCGTTCCGGGACCAGGCGCAGGGCGTCGTCCTGGGCGGCTCCCGCCCAGCGCGCGGGTGCGGCTCGGCGCAGCAGGGCCTCGACCCTGGCCAGCAGTTCGTCGTTGCCGAACGGCTTCGGCAGGTAGTCGTCGGCCCCGGCCCGCAGGCCCCGCACCCGGTCGCTCTCGGCGCCGCGTGCGGTGAGGAGCAGTACGGGCAGGTCGGTCATGTCCCGGGTGCGTTCCAGGACCTGCCAGCCGTCGAGGCCGGGCAGGCCGATGTCGAGCAGCATCAGGTCGGGGCCGTCGGCGAAGAGGCGGCGCAGGCCGTCGCGGCCGTCGGCGGCGGCCACCACCTCGTACCCGGCCCGGGTGAGCAGCACCCGCAGCGCCGTCGCCACGTCCGGGTCGTCCTCGACGACCAGGATCCGCGTCACGGCTCCTCCCCGCCGCGCGCGGGCCCGGCGACCGGCAGGCGCAGGGTGAAGACCGCTCCCCCGCCGGGCGCGTCCGAGACGGAGAGCTCGCCGCCGTGGCGGCGCACGATGTCCCGGCTGAAGGTGAGGCCGAGACCGGTGCCGGGGAAGCCGCCGCTCTCGGCGTTGGGGGCCCGTACGAAGCCGGAGAAGACCTCCTCCCGGTAGGGCTCCGGCACCCCGATTCCGGTGTCCGAGACCGCGATGCGCCAGGTGTCGTCCTCGGGTGCTGCCTCGATCCCCACCACTCCGCCCGGCGGGGTGAACTTGGCCGCGTTCTCCAAGAGGTTCGCCAGGACGTGTTCCAGGCGGTGCTCGTCGCCGTACAGCGGTGGGCCCGGCGCGCAGTCCAGGACGGTGAACAGGCCCGCTTCCGTGAGCGTCGACATGCGGTCGTGTACGGCGTGCTCCAGCATCCGCGCGATGTCCACCTCGCCGAATTCCAGGCGCAGTCGGGGCTCGCGCATCCGGGTGGTGTCCAGCAGCGTGGTGATCACGGTCGCCATCCGCAGCGCGTTGCGGCGGATCGCGTCGAGGAACGCCAGCCGGTCCGCGTCCAGGGGGCCGGAGGCCGGGTCCGCGAGCAGGTCGCAGAAGCTGATGATGGAGGTCAGCGGGGTGCGCAGATTGTGCGACGCGGAGGCGAGGAACTCGTTGCGCTGGCGGGCCAGCTCCGTAAGCGCCGCGTTGTCGCGCCGCAGCGCGTGCTCGCGGCGTTTGTCCTCGGTGATGTCCTCGGCGGTCCACAGCGACCCGAAGGGCCGCCCGTCGGAGTCGTGGAGCGGCTCGACGTCGCGGCGGATGACCCGGCCGTCGGTGAGGTCGATCTCGGCGGCGCGGTGGATGCGGCGGGCGGCGATCGTATGGGTGCTCTCGACGACCCAGGCGGGACGGTCCGCGAAGGTGTCGCAGACCGCCTCGACCACCGGTCCGAGCGGCGCGCCGGGCTCGTAGGAGACCCGTCCGGCCAGGCCGAACATCTCCACGAAGCGGCCGTTGACGGCGACCACGTGCTCGTCGCCGCCTTGCACGATCGCCGCCCGGGGCAGCGCCTCCAGAACGGCCTGCAGTCGGTCGCGCTCGCGGTCCACGCGCTCACCGTACGCGCGGACCGGCCGCCGCTCACGTAACGCGGGCGCGTTCCAGGGCTCGCGTCACCGCCCGGTCAGGTCACGCCTCGGTGACCTTGCCGTCGGCGACCTCGATGCGCCGGGTGGTGTGCACCGCGTCCAGCATCCGGCGGTCGTGGGTGACCAGGAGCAGGGTGCCGGTGTACGAGTCGAGCGCGGACTCCAGCTGCTCGATCGCCGGGAGGTCGAGGTGGTTGGTCGGCTCGTCGAGGACGAGCAGATTGACGCCCCGGCCCTGGAGCAGCGCGAGCGCCGCCCGGGTGCGCTCGCCGGGCGAGAGCGAGGCGGCGGTCCGCAGCACGTGGTCGGCCCGCAGGCCGAACTTGGCGAGGAGTGTGCGCACCTCGGCCGGCTCGGTGTCGGGGACGGCCGCGCAGAACGCGTCGAGCAGGGACTCCTCGCCGACGAAGAGCCCCCGGGCCTGGTCGACCTCGCCGACGACGACGCCGGAGCCGAGCGTCGCCCGCCCCGCGTCGAGCGGGAGACGGCCGAGCAGGGCGGCGAGCAGGGTGGACTTGCCCGCGCCGTTGGCGCCGGTGATCGCCACGCGGTCGGCCCAGTCGATCTGGAGGGACGCGGGGCCGAAGGTGTAGTCGCCGCGTCGGATCTCGGCCTGGCTGAGGGTGGCGACGACCGCGCCCGAGCGGGGCGCGGACGCGATCTCCATGCGGAGCTCCCACTCCTTGCGGGGCTCCTCGACGACGTCCAGGCGCTCGATCATGCGCTGGGTCTGGCGGGCCTTGGCGGCCTGCTTCTCGCTGGAGTCGCTGCGGAACTTCCGGCCGATCTTGTCGTTGTCGCCGGCCTTGCGGCGGGCGTTCTTGACGCCCTTGTCCATCCAGCCGCGCTGCATCTGGGCCCGGCCCTCCAGGGCCGAGCGCTTGTCCGCGTACTCGTCGTAGTCCTCGCGGGCGTGCCTGCGGGCGGTCTCGCGCTCCTCCAGATACGCCTCGTAGCCGCCGCCGTAGAGCGTGATCTGCTGCTGGGCGAGGTCGAGTTCGAGCACCTTGGTGACCGTACGGGTGAGGAACTCGCGGTCGTGGCTGATCACGACCGTGCCCGCGCGCAGGCCCTTGACGAAGGACTCCAGGCGCTCCAGACCGTCCAGGTCGAGGTCGTTGGTGGGCTCGTCGAGCAGGAACACGTCGTACCGCGAGAGGAGCAGCGAGGCCAGGCCCGCGCGGGCGGCCTGGCCGCCGGAGAGGGCCGTCATCGGCTGGTCGAGGCCGATGGTGAGGCCGAGGGTGGCCGCCACCTCCTCGGCGCGCTCGTCCAGGTCGGCGCCGCCGAGGTCGAGCCAGCGCTCCAGGCTCTCCGCGTACGCGTCGTCGCTGCCGGGTGCTCCGTCGACCAGGGCCTGGGTGGCCGCGTCCATGGCCTCCTGGGCGGCGGCCACACCGGTGCGGCGGGCGAGGAAGGCGCGGACGGTCTCGCCGGGGCGCCGGTCCGGCTCCTGCGGCAGGTGTCCCACGGTGGCGCCCGGCGGGGAGAGGCGCAGCTCGCCCTCCTCCGGTGTGTCGAGTCCGGCGAGCAGCCTGAGCAGGGAGGACTTCCCCGCTCCGTTCGCCCCGACGAGGCCGATGACGTCACCGGGGGCGACGACGAGGTCGAGCCCGGCGAAGAGCGTGCGGTCGCCGTGGCCGGCGGCGAGGTCCTTGGCGACGAGAGTGGCAGTCATGAGGACATAGATCTTACTGGGGTGTGCCGGCACCGACCGACGGGTATCGGCCGGGGCCGGGCCCTCCCGCTCGGCGGGCCGGTTCCGCGCTCCGGGCCGGCGGACCGTTTCAGCGCACCACCGCCGCCGTGATCACCCCGCCCGTGGTGCGGGCCACCAGGAAGGACTCTCCGCGCAGGGCGCGCTCGTCCAGCGGGATGCGGTGCGGGCCGGGGTCGAGGACCGCGTCCAGGACTTCCTGGGTGTGGACGCGGTGCAGCCGGTCCACGCGGTACGCGGTGAGCCGGACACGGCAGGTCGCGCCGACCGCGAGCCGGGCCTCGTCCGGGGAGGCAGAGAGGTAGGTGAGGCGGCGCTGGCCCGGCGGGGTGCGGTCCAGGGCCTGTTCCAGCTGGGCCACCAGGAGCGGGGTGACGGGGGCCAGGCCCGTCACGTACACGGGGTGCGCGTGGGCGCGCCCGAACGCGGCGCGCACCGCCGCGCGTTCGGCCTCCGGGACCGCGCGGCCGAAGGCGACCGCCCCGTAGGTGGCGAGCTCCTCCGGGATCGCGTCGGTCACGTCGTGGGCGATGTCCACGCCGATGCCGATCGAGCGCAGGGCCGCCGCGAGCTTGCCGAGGACGGCCGCGCGGGCTCCTACCAGCAGGACCCGGCGCCGGGGCGGCTCGTCGCAGAGCAGCCGCTCCAGGGCGGCTCGGTACTCCTCGGCGCGGAAGCGGAACGGCCCTATCCCCTGGTAGCCGTTGAGTGGCAGATCGGGCACGGGCCCGGTCTGCCAGGCGAAGTCGCGCCAGATGATGTCGTCGCCGGAGCGCTCGATGACGGCGGTGACCGCGCCGCACTCCAGGTCCTCGCACTCCGGACAGGCGTAGACCACGTACCGCCCGCCGGCCAGCGGCGGTTCGGTCTCCAGGAGCAGGCTGCGCACCTGGGCGCCGAGGATGGCGGGCGGCACGTCCGCCGCGAGCGGGGAGACGGCGTCCAGGTCGGCGAGTTGGAGCAGCAGCGGCCGGCCGTCGACGACGAAGTCCATGAAGTCGCGGTGCAGCTGGGGAGAACCGGCCCCCGCGACATCGCCTGCCCGCATCGCGGGGGCGAGTCCGAAGGTCGCGTACGCGGCTGACATGTCCTGAGTATTCCCATCTGCGGCTGATCCGAGCACGACATCACCCATTCCGCTACCGTCCCGCCATGAGCGAACAGATGATCGTGCTGGGTGGCGGAGTCATCGGTCTGACCACGGCGGTGGTCCTCGCCGAGTCGGGCCGCGACGTGCGGGTGTGGAGCCGGGATCCGGTCGGGGAGACGACGTCGGCGGTGGCGGGGGCGCTGTGGTGGCCGTACCGCATCGAGCCCGCCGGACGCGTCGGCGAGTGGGCGCTCGCCTCCCTGCGGGTGTACGAGGAGCTGGCCGCCGATCCCGGGCGGACCGGGGTGCGGCTCGTCGAGGGGCTGCAGGCGGGCATCCGGCTCTCCGAACTGGGGCCGTGGGCAGCCGAGGTGGACGGGCTGCGCCAGTCGGCGCAGGGGGTGCACGCCCGGATACCGCTGATCGACATGCCGGTGCACCTGGCCTGGCTGCGAGGGCGTCTGGAGGCGGCGGGCGGGACGATCGAGAGGCGCGCGCTCGACGGGTTGCCGGACGCGCCGGTCGTGGTCAACTGCACGGGCCTGGGCGCCCGTACGCTGGTGCCCGACCCCGGGATGCGGCCGGTGCGCGGCCAGTTGGTGGTGGTCGAGAACCCCGGGGTGACCGAGTGGTACACCTCCGTCGACCACGCCTCCAGCGACACGACCTACTTCTTCCCCCAGCCCTACGGGCTGCTGCTCGGCGGCACCGCGCAGGACGACGACTGGGACCTCGCCCCGGACCCGCGCGTCGCCGAGGAGATCGTGGCGCGGTGCGCGCTGGTGCGTCCCGAGATCGCCGGGGCGCGGGTGCTCGCCCACCGGGTGGGGTTGCGGCCGGTGCGGGACGCGGGGGTGCGGATCGAGGCGGAAACCACCGCGTCCGGCGGCCTGTTGGTGCACAACTACGGGCACGGCGGCGCCGGGATCACCGTCGCCTGGGGGTGTGCGCGGGAGGCGGCCGCGCTGGCCGCCTCCCGCACTCCCCTCCGGTGAGAAACCCGTCTCAGCAGCGCTGTACGGGTTCGGCCGCCGTCAGCCCGTACTGCGCACGGGCGTCGAGCAGCAGGGGCACGAGCGCCCGCAGCGGCTGGCGAAGCGGGACGAACGCGCCGTCGCCGGACCGCCTCGCCCTGATGCCGTGCAGGGCGAGGCGGTCCTTCACCTCGGCGTACTGGGCGGCGGTGAGGCGGTAGCCGCACGGGGGCTCGGCGAGGGTCTGCGCGGGGGTGGCGGGCTCGTTGTCCGCGCCCCCGACGTAGACCGGCCCCCGGTCGCGGTATCCGGCCAGCCGGGCGGCCGTGGTCGCCGCCTCGATGCTGCCCCTGCGCTCCGCGGTGAAGCTCAGCAGTCCGCGCAGCCCGCTCAGCTGGGAGACCACCCGGCGCCGGTTGTTGAGGGCCGGGTCGGCCTTCTCTGCGTCGCTCGCAGGGTCGACGCGGCTCTCGATGAGCAGGCCGACGGCGTGCTTGACGCCCGCCGTGTTGCGCAGGATCCGCTCCTGGCCGTCGCCCGCGACCTGTTTGACCGGGTCGCCGGTGACGGGGTCGGTCCAGATGCCGTAGGTGCCGGTGGAGAAGCCGTCGGCCCGGGCGGCCTCCCGTACGTACGCGCTCGACAGCGTCCGGGCCTCCTCGTGCACCGCCGGGGCGGTGTTGAGGTTGCGCGGCCACAGGTCGAACAGGTCCTTGTCGTAGTACTTGGGCGTGGCGCTGTACTCGTGCAGGTCGTAGACGACGTCGGGCTGTTCGTCGCGCAGCACGGCGGCGACGGCCCGCGCCTCCTGTGTCTTGAGGGCGATGTGGTCGCGGTTGATGTCGACGCCGTCGGCGTTGACGCGGGTGTCGGCGGCCCGGCCGTCCGGGTTGGCGGTCGGCACGACGTAGAGCGTGGTGTGCGCGAGGAGTTGCCGGGTCGCCCGGTCCTTCGCGTACGCGAGGTCGCGGACGGTGGCCAGACAGGCCTCGCGTCCGGCCGGCTCGTCGCCGTGCTGGCTGCACACCAGCAGGACCCGGTTGGCGGTGTGCCCGCTGCCGACGCGGACGAGCTGGAGCGGGCGGCCCTGCGTGGTGGTGCCGATGCGCAGGACCGAGGCTTGTGCGCTGCCCTGGGCGAGGGCCGCGAGGAAGTCCTGCTCCTCGCGCTCGCCGGTCCAGCGCGCCCCGGCGCTCACCTCGAAGCCGGTACGGGGCGGGCTCGCGGTCGCGCGCGCCGGGACCGTCACCAGGGGCACGGCGAGCGCGGCGCCGGTGACGCCGAGGAGCAGTGTGCGGGCTCTCATCGCGCCTCCGGGACCGGGCGGAGCAGGTGCGGGACCTCGACCCCGGCCGGGTGCGGGACCTGCGGCGCGAGGTGCTGCGGGGTGCTCGACGCGGCCCGCCGGAACGCCCCCGTACCGCCGAGGAGCGGCAGCTTCGCCGAGGTGCGGGCAAGGTCGAGGGTGACGGTGGGGCGGCTCGCGGGCGGGTCGATGAGGTCCTTGTCGGTGCCCGCGACGATCAGCGCGAGGCGGTGCCCGGCCGGGACGACGTGGTCGGTGGCGTGCAGGTCGAGGGTGATCGTGTACGGCTTGCCCGGGGTGAGCGGCTGCCCGGTGCCGCCCGCGTAGTTGCCGAGGTCGGCCCAGCCGCGGCTGAACACGGTGTGGTCGACGGCCTTGGTGTCGGCCGACGTCACCTTGAAGCAGGCGCTGTCCCCGGCCGTGCTCGCGCCCCAGCAGGTGCTGGTGGTGCCGGTGAGGATGCCCTCGCCGGCGCCGCCGTAGTTGCGGATGGTGTCGGGGCCCAGGTCGACCAGGACCGCCGAGAGGTGGGCGCTGGTGGTGGTCGGGGTCGCGGTGACGGTCACCTTCGAGGAGCCGGACAGCCGCAGGTCCGCGCCGAGCGGCTTGGTCACGAAGGCGGCCTTCTCCGGGGTGGACCGGTCCACGGCGGCGGACCAGCCCGCCTCGTCCAGCTGCGGGTTGTCGGTGAACGTCTCGGTCGCGCCGGCGGGCGCCGGGTCCAGGGCGAGGCCGCCGACGCCGGGCGCGGAGCCGGTGACCGGGCGCAGCACGGCGTCACGGGTGCCGGCCGGGGGCCAGGTGCGGTCGGTGGACCACTGGTCGGGGTGGCGCTCGATGTCGGCCATCGGCGCGCGCTCGATGCCGTTGTCGTAGCCGAGGAGGTAGTGGTCGAACCACTTGTGGAGGGTGGGGACCCAGTCGGCGCGGCGGTAGTCGAAGGGGTCGACGTGCCCGGTCTGGGAGAGCCAGATCTTGCGCTCCACGCCGTGTGCCGCCAGCGCGTCCCACCACTGGCCGAAGTTCTTGGTCCGGACGTTCAGGTCCTGCATGCCGTGCACCACGAACACGCTCGCCTTGACATCGCCCGCGTCGGCCACGTAGTCGCGCCCGCTCCACAGGGGTGTCCAGTCGCCGGTGCGCGGAGCCCCTTCGACCAGTTTCTGCTGTACGGCACCGCAGTGGGCCTGCGCCTGGGGGCTCTCCACAGCGTTGGAGAGCCAGTCGGGGCCGGAGTCGTAGAGCGGGGCGCCCTTGGCGAAGTAGTAGTCGTACCAGGAGGATATGGCGCTGATCGGCACGATCGTCTTCAGGCCTTCGACGCCGGTGGCGGCCACGCCGTTGGCTATGGTGCCGTCCCAGCTCTTACCGATCATTCCGGTGCGGCCGTTGGTCCAGCCGGCGCTCGCCCGCTGGCTGCCGGTCCGTGTGGTGTAGCCGCGGGCGCGGCCGTTCAGCCAGTCGACGACCGCCTTGGCGGACTGGATGTCGGAGCGGCCGCCGATGTCGACACAGCCGTCCGAGCGATTGGTTCCGGCCAGGTCGACGCCGACGAAGGCGTAGCCGCGCGGCACGAAGTAGTTGTCGTAGAAGAGCGGCATCTGGACGACGTGGCCCTGCGCGTCGTACGTCTTGAGCTGGTGCTCGTTGCCCCGCCCGCAGCAGGAGTAGTACGGCGAGGCGTCCATGATGACCGGAACCTTGCGGCCCTGGCTCGCGGGCTCGCGGGGGCGGATTATGTCGACGGCGACCCGGTCGCTCCTGCCGTCGCCGTCCTCGTCGAGCCGGGTGTCGACCCAGACGGATTCGCGTATCGCGTTCTCGTACGAGTAGACGGGCGTGCTCTCCTTGGCGCGGGCCGCCTGGGCGCCCGCCGGGGAGAGGAACAGGGCCGTCAGGGCGGCCGCGGCCGCCACTACGAGCAGGCGCGCCCAACCGGGCGACCGGAGCGATCTGAACCTTGTGCGGCTGGACCGCGCAGGAATCGGCATGGGCGGACGGTACTCCCGTCAACTCCCGTGCAAAAGGGGGCAGGCACGGTACAAAAGTGATCCAGGGCGCGCAGGAGAACATGTCGGCGCAATGGCGATCGTGTGACAGCAGGGGCCATGGACATGACCTACCGGGCGGGCGCTGAATAGGGTCCGAAGAGATCGTTCACCCCGACGACTTGGAGCACTCGTGCACCGCAAAATCCTCGCCCCGAGCGTGCTCGCCGCGTCCCTGCTGCTGGCGATCCCGGCATCCGCGACGGACTTCACACCGGGCGCCCCGGGTATCGGCGACCCCTACTACCCGAGCAGCGGCAACGGCGGTTACGACGTTTCCCACTACGACCTGAGACTGAAGTACCAGCCCGCCACCGACCTCCTGGAGGGCACGGCGACGATCCTGGCCACCACCACGCAGAACCTCTCCCGCTTCAACCTCGACTTCGGGCTCGCGGTGAGCGAGGTCAGGGTCAACGGCACCAAGGCGAAGTACACCAAGTCCGGCACCCAGGAGCTGGAGATCACCCCGGCCGCGCCGCTGGCCAAGGGCAAGTCGGTCTCGGTGGTGGTGAAGTACGCGGGCAAGCCGTCCGAGCTGAGCGTCGACGGGTACACGGCCTGGCACCGCACCCCGGACGGCGGAGTGGCGGCGCAGGAGCCCGACTCGGCCGTGTGGTGGTTCCCGTCCAACGACCACCCGCTGGACAAGGCCACGTACGACGTGTCGGTGCTGGTGCCGGACGGCACCCAGGCGATCAGCAACGGCACGCTCCAGTCGCAGAGTTCCAAGCTCGGGTGGACCCGTTACAACTGGCGCTCCAACAAGCCGCAGGCCTCCTATCTGACGACGCTCGCGATCGGCAAGTTCGACATCACCACGGACACCACGGCCAACGGGCTGCCGGTCATCAACGCGTACAGCAAGGACCTCGGCGACAACGACGGCGCCGCGCGCGCGAGCATCGAGCGCACCAAGGAAGTCACCGAGTGGCTGAGTGACGTGTTCGGCCCGTACCCGTTCAACTCGGTCGGCGGCTATGTGCCGAACGTGACCTCCGGCTTCGCCCTGGAGACCCAGACGCGGCCGTACTACAGCCCCAAGCAGTTCGCGAACGGCGCCAACGTCTCGGTGGTCGTCCACGAGCTGGCCCACCAGTGGTACGGCGACAGCGTCTCGGTGGACGGCTGGAAGGACATCTGGAACAACGAGGGCTTCGCCCGCTACGCCCAGTGGCTCTGGTCGGAGAAGGAGGGCGAGGGCACCGCGCAGGAGCTCGCGGACTACGTGTACGCGCAGCACCCGGCCGACGACGCGTTCTGGAAGGTGAAGCCGGGCGACCCGGGCGCGGAGAACCAGTTCGACCTCGCCGTCTACGACCGGGGCGCGCTCGCCCTCCAGGCGCTGCGCAACGCGGTCGGCGACACGACGTTCTTCGCGCTCCTGAAGGGCTGGCCGACGGCCCACCAGTACGGCAACGCCAAGGTGGGCGACTTCGTGCAGTACGCCGAGAAGGTCTCCGGCAAGCCGCTCGCCGGGCTCTTCGACACCTGGCTGTACCAGCCCGTCAAGCCGGCCGCCCCGGCCGCCAAGAAGGCGAAGCTGGTGGCCGGTTCGGCCGCCGCGCCGACGGCGCAGCCGAAGTCCTGGAAGAAGATCGCGGCGACCAACGAGATCCACGACCACCGCTGAGCGCTCCGCTGGAGGTGTGGTGATTCGACTGCGGGCGGCCTGTGGCTGGTCGCGCAGTTCCCCGCGCCCCTTCGGGGGCGCGGGGCTTACCTCGTACGCTGTGCGTGGCACACCGCCGCCGCGTACGAGGAGCACCCCCGTTGACCGAGCCGCACCCCGGGTCCCGCCCCACCCTGGAAGCCGTCGCCGCGCGCGCCGGCGTCTCGCGGGCCACGGCCTCCCGGGTCGTCAACGGCGGCGCGGGGGTGCGGCCGCCGCTCGTCGACAAGGTGCGCCAGGCGGTCGAGGAGCTGGGTTACGTCCCCAACCACGCGGCCCGGACCCTGGTCACCCGCCGCACCGGCGCCGTGGCCGTGATCATCGCCGAGCCGGAGATCAGGATCTTCTCCGATCCGTTCTTCTCGCAGCAGATCCGGGGCATCAGCAAGGAACTCACCGCGCGGGACACGCAGTTGGTGCTGCTCCTGGTGGAGGGGCCGGGCGATTACGACCGGATCGCGCGCTATCTCGCGGGCGGCCACGTCGACGGCGCGCTCGCCTTCTCGCTGCACACCGACGACCCGCTGCCTGCGATCGCCCGCAGGACGGGGATGCCGACGGTGTACGGGGGCCGCCCGAGCTGGCCGACGGCACCGGGCGACCGGCCCGTCCCGTACGTGGACGCCGACAACCGGGGCGGCGCCCGGGAGGCCGTACGCCATCTGCTGTTCCTCGGCCGCACCCGTATCGCCCACATCGCGGGCCCGCGCGACCAGACCTCCGCGACGGACCGGCTCGACGGGTTCCACGACGTCCTGCCCGACGCCGATCCGGAGCTGATCGAGGACGGCGCCTTCACCGAGGAGAGCGGGGCCCGCGCGATGGCCCGGCTGCTGGAGCGACGCCCGGACCTGGACGCGGTGTTCGCCGCGAACGACCTGATGGCGACCGGCGCCCTGCGGGTGCTGCGCGAGCTCGGGCGCCGGGTGCCCGAGGACGTGGCCCTGGTCGGCTTCGACGACATGCGCGGGGTCGCCGAGACGGCCGACCCTCCGCTGACCACGGTCCGCCAGGACATCGAGGGCATGGGCCGGCTGATGGCCCGGCTGCTGCTGCGGGGCCTGACCGAGGGCCCGGCGAACACCCCGACGTCGGTGATCACGGAGACGGCGCTGGTGCGTCGGGCGTCCGCCTGAGGGACGGGGCCAGGAGCAGACGGGGACTGGGAGCAGACGGGGGCCGGGAGCTTGGGTCAGCGCCTGAACCGCGCCCTCGCCTCCCGGGCGAGCGGGAGGTAGCGCAGCCGCTCGGGCAGTACGGGCACGACGGCCCGCACCACGCGGCCGAACCGGCGCAGCTTCCGCTCCTGCGCGTCGGTCCACTCCAGGCCCAGCGCCTCGCGCGCGTCCGGCGGCAGGAACCCGACGGTCACGAACCGCCGGAAGCGGGCCATGGGTGGCAGGAGCAGCGGCCAGAACAGCCGGAGCAGCAGCCGGACGGGCAGCGGGCCCCGGTCGGGGGCCGGCACCTTCGCGTCGACGGATATCAGCTCCTCGACGACCGCGTTCGAGGCGATCTCGTCGCCCAGCATCTTGCGGTAGTACGGCCAGAACTCCTCGATGGTTGCGGCATGTCCCGGTCGTGGATGCCCAGGATGCGTCCCACCTGGAGCCACTCCGCGTACATCTGCCGCTCCTGGGCCTCGGTGAGGGGGCGGTTCAGATACTTCTGGGAGTGGGCGAAGACGGGGTAGCCGGTGGCGTGCACCCAGGCGTAGTTGGCCGGGGTCAGCGCGTGGTAGCGGCGGCCCCGGGTGTCGGTGCCCTGGATGGTCCGGTGCAGCCGGCGCAGCCGCCGCCCCTCCTCGACGGCCGCCTCGCCGCCGTACACCCAGAGCTGGAGGGAGCGCAGGGAGCGCTCGCCGCGCCCCCAGGGGTCGGTCCGGAACACGGAGTGCTCGTCGACCCCGGCGCCGACGGCCGGGTGCGCGACCTGGAGGGTGAGTGCGGCGGGCAGCGTGAGCAGCATCCGCACGTCGCCGGCGAGGCTCCACAGGACACCGCCGGGCGGGGGCGGGACGGGGTCGGACGGCGTACGGCCTTCGATCATGTATCCAGACTTACCAGATGACAGATGACACAATTCCCCCTCTGTCATCCCTTGCCCGACAGCTCACTTCTGTCGTCCGGCGTCCCTTGGATGCCCTCTCGTACCTAACGTCTCCGCGCAAGATCGCCTGCTCGTAGGACCCCGGCAAGAAATGGGCCACCAGACGGTTACCCCGAAGTAACTGTGGCTGATTTGATGTGCCCGCCAGTCCAACCCCCCACTTCGCTCACGGGAGTTCCAGTGCCGCACTCCGCGCTTCGCCGTGTCCCCGGCGCGGCCCTCGCCACCGCGCTCGCCGCCGCCACGCTGGCCGCCGCCACCCCGTCGGCCTCGGCCGCCATCGCCCCGGCGGACGCGCCCCGGCTGAAGGTGCTGACCTACAACACGTTCATGATGAGCACCGATCTGTACCCGAACTGGGGCCAGGAGCACCGCGCCCAGGCGATACCCGCCGCGTCCTTCTTCCAGGGCAACGACGTCGTCGTCCTCCAGGAGGCATTCGACAACTCCACGTCGGACGCGCTGAAGCGGAACGCCGCCTCCCAGTACCCGTACCAGACGCCGGTCGTCGGCCGGAGCAAGGACGGCTGGGACGCGACGAGCGGCTCGTACTCCTCGACCACCCCCGAGGACGGCGGCGTCGCCGTGCTCAGCAAGTGGCCGATCCTGCGCAAGGAGCAGGTGATCTTCAAGGACGCCTGCGGCGCCGACTGGTGGTCCAACAAGGGCATCGCGTACGTCGTGCTCAATGTCAACGGCACCAAGGTGCACGTCGTCGGCACCCACCTCCAGTCCACCGACTCCGGGTGCGGGGCGGGCGAGGCCGCCAAGGACCGCTCGCTCCAGCTCAAGGCGGTCAAGTCGTTCCTCGACGCCAAGAACATCCCGGCGAACGAGGAGGTCATGCTCGCCGGTGACCTCAACGTCGACTCGCACAGCTCCGAGTACGCCTCGATGCTCGCCGACGGCGGCCTGGTCGGGGCGGACTCGCGCACCGGCCACACGTACTCGTTCGACACCGTCGACAACTCGATCGCCGCCTACCGCTACCCCGGTGAGGCGCGCGAGGACCTCGACTACGTGCTGCACTACCAGGGGCACGCGCGTCCCTCCGGCTGGAACAACAACGTCGTCAAGGAGCAGTCGGCGCCCTGGACGGTGAGCAGTTGGGGCAAGAGCTACACGTACACCAACCTCTCCGACCACTACCCGCTGGTCGCGGGCGGCTGAGCCGGCCGGGCAGTCCGTTCCCCGGGTGGGTGACAACAGTGGTGAGACAGCAATACTGTTGCATCGCAGTCCGCGCACCCGGGGAAACGAGGCACCGCCATGGCGACGGAGACCGAGGAGCCGACCCTGACGGTCGACGAACTGGCCGCGCGGGCCGGGGTCACCGTGCGCACCATCCGTTTCTACAGCACGCGCGGCCTGCTGCCGCCCCCCGCGATCGGGCCGCGCCGCGTCGGCCACTACGGCCCGGCGCACCTGTCCCGGCTCGCGCTGATCGAGGAGTTGCAGCACCACGGGATGACGCTGGCCGCGATCGAACGCTATCTGGAGCAGCTGCCGCCCGATCTCAGCGCGCACGACCTGGCCATCCACCGCGCCGTGGTCGCCTCCTGGGCCCCGGACGCGGCCGAGGAGGCGACCCGGGCCGAGCTGGAGCGGCGGGCCGGGCGGGCACTGTCCGACACGGACGTCGACCGGCTGGCCGCGATGAGCGTCCTTGAGCGGACCGAGGGGACGACCGACGCGTTCCTGGTCGACCCGGGCCTGCTCGCGCTCGGGGTGCAGCTGCTTGACGTGCCGATCGCCCACGAGACGATCCTGGCGGCGCGGACCGTACTGCTCGAACACACCCGCTCGGCCGCGCACGAGCTGACGCGGCTGTTCCGGGACGAGGTGTGGAACCCGTACCGGGAGCGGGAGTCGGACCCCGACCATGTGGCGGCGATGCGGTCGCTGTCGGCCCATATGCAGCCCATGGTGGTGCAGGCGCTGGTCACGGCGTTCCAGCGGTCGCTCAAGGAGGAGCTGCGGGCGGCGTTCCGCGCGGAAGCGGAAGAGCCGGAACGAGGAGACTGAGGGGCCGGGGACGTCGTCCCCGGCCCCTCGCCCCTCGCTTACGCGTCGGCGAACTTCTCGCCCTTCTCCGCCTTCTCCACGAGCAGCGCGGGCGGCAGGAACCGGTCGCCGTAGCGCTCGGCCAGCTCGCGGGCGCGGGCCACGAATCCGGCCGGGCCGACGCGCCCCTCGGCGCCCTCGTAGCCGTTGATGTACTGGATCACGCCGCCCGTCCAGGCCGGGAAGCCGATGCCCATGATGGAGCCGATGTTGGCGTCGGCGACCGAGGTGAGCACGCCCTCCTCGAAGAGGCGGACGGTGTCGAGCGACTCCGCGAAGAGCATCCGCTCCTTCATGTCCTCGAACGGGACCTCCGCGCCCGGCTTGCCGAAGTGCTCGCGCAGCCCCGGCCAGAGCCGGACGCGCTTGCCGTCGCCGTCGTACTCGTAGAAGCCCCCGCCACCGCTGCGGCCGGTACGGCCGAACTCGTCGACCATGCGGTCGATGACCGCGTCCGCCGGGTGGCCGGGCCAGACGCCGCCGGCCTCCTCGACCGCCCGCCGCGTCTCGTCGCGGATCTTGCGGGGCAGGGTGAGGGTCAGCTCGTCCATCAGCGAGAGCACCTTGGCGGGGTAGCCCGCCTGGCCCGCCGCCTGTTCGATCGACGCGGGCTCGACACCCTCGCCGAGCATCGCGACGCCCTCGTTGATGAACTGGCCGATGACCCGCGAGGTGAAGAAGCCGCGCGAGTCGTTCACCACGATCGGGGTCTTCCTGATCTGGCGGACCAGGTCGAAGGCGCGGGCCAGCGCCTCCTCGCCGGTGCGCTCGCCCTTGATGATCTCGACGAGCGGCATCTTGTCGACGGGCGAGAAGAAGTGCAGCCCGATGAAGTCGGCCTGGCGTGAGACGCCCTCGGCCAGGCCGGTGATCGGCAGGGTCGAGGTGTTGGAGCAGAGCAGCGCGTCGGGCTCGACGATGTCCTGGATCTCCTGGAACACCTTGTGCTTGAGCTCGGTGCTCTCGAAGACCGCCTCGATCACCGCGTCGCAGCCCGCCAGGTCCTGCGGGGTGGCGGTGGGGATGATCCGGGCGAGCAGCTCGTCGCGCTTGGCCTCGGTGGTGCGGCCCCGGGAGAGCGCCTTGGCGAGGAGCTTCTCCGAGTACGCCTTGCCCTTCTGCGCGGCCTCCAGCGAGACGTCCTTGAGGACGACCTCGATGCCGGCCCGGGCGCACGAGTACGCGATGCCCGCGCCCATCATGCCGGCGCCGAGGACGGCGACCTTGCGGACCGGGCGCGGCTCGATGCCCTTGGGCCGGTTGGCGCCGGAGTTGACGGCCTGGAGGTCGAAGAAGAACGCCTGGATCATGTTCTTCGCGGTCTGGCCGGTGACCAGCTCGGTGAAGTAGCGGGCCTCGATGGTCAGCGCGGTCTCGAAGTCGACCTGGGAGCCCTCGACGGCGGCCGCGAGGATGTTGCGCGGGGCCGGGTAGGGGGCGCCGTTCAGCTGCTTCTTCAAGTTGGCCGGGAAGGCGGGCAGGTTGGCGGCGAACTTCGGGTTCGACGGGGTGCCGCCCGGGATCCGGTAGCCCGGGACGTCCCAGGGCTGCTGGGACTCGGGGTGGGCGTCGATGAAGGCGCGGGCCTTGGCGAGCATCTCCTCGGGCGTCGCCGCGACCTCGTGCACCAGGCCGTTCTCAAGGGCCCGCTGCGGGGAGTACTGGGTGCCCTGGAGCAGCACCTTGAGGAGCGCGTCCGCGATGCCCATCAGCCGTACGGTACGGGTCACGCCGCCGCCCGCCGGGAGCAGGCCCAGCGTCACCTCGGGCAGGCCGATCTTGGAGCCGGGGGCGTCGAGCGCGATGCGGTGGTGGCTGGCGAGCGCGATCTCGTAACCGCCGCCGAGCGCCGCGCCGTTGATGGCGGCGACGACCGGCTTGCCCAGGGTCTCGATGCGGCGCAGCGAGTTCTTGATGGCGGTGCCGGTGTCGAAGGCCTGCTGCGCGTTCTCCGGGCCGACCTGGATCATGTCCTTGAGGTCGCCGCCCGCGAAGAACGTCTTCTTGGCGGAGGTGTAGACGATGCCCCGGATGGAGTCCTTCTCGGCCTCGGCGCGGTCGGCGATCGCCGCGATGGAGTCCTTGAAGGCCTGGTTCATCGTGTTGGCGGACTGGTTGGGGTCGTCGAGGACCAGGGTGACGACGCCGGTCTCGTCCTGTTCCCAGCGGATGGTCGTGCTCTCGGTCATGTGATGCTGCTCCGTAACGGGGTTGGCCGGGAAGAGGACGGTCAGAGACGCTCGACGACGGTGGCGATGCCCATCCCGCCGCCCACGCACAGCGTGGCCAGGCCGTAGCGCTGGTCGCGGCGCTCCAGCTCGTCGACGAGCGTGCCGAGGATCATCGCGCCGGTGGCGCCCAGCGGGTGGCCCAGGGCGATGGCGCCGCCATTGACGTTGATCTTGTCGAGCGAGAGGCCCATGTCCCGGGCGAAGCGCAGCACCACTCCGGCGAACGCCTCGTTGATCTCGACGAGGTCGATGTCGTCGATGGTGAGCCCGGCCTTGGCGAGCGCCTTGCGGGTGGCGGGGGCGGGGCCGGTGAGCATGATGGTCGGCTCGGAGCCGGAGACGGCCGCCGAGACGATCCGGGCGCGCGGGGTGAGGCCGTAGCGCTCGCCGACCTCGCGCGAGCCGATGGCGACCAGGGCGGCGCCGTCGACGATGCCGGAGGAGTTGCCCGCGTGGTGGACGTGGTCGATCTTCTCCACCCAGTGGTACTTCTGGAGCGCCACCGCGTCGAAGCCGCCCATGTCCCCGATGGCGGCGAACGACGGCTTCAGGGACGCGAGCGAGTCGGCGGTGGTGCCGGGGCGCATGTGCTCGTCGTGGTCGAGGACGACCAGGCCGTTGCGGTCCTTGACGGGGACGACGGACCGGGCGAAGCGGCCGTCCTTCCAGGCCTCGGCGGCCCGCTCCTGGGAGAGTGCCGCGTACTCGTCGACGTCGCGCCGCGAGAAGCCCTCGATCGTGGCGATGAGGTCGGCGCCGATGCCCTGCGGGGCGAAGTTGGTGTCGAAGTTGGTCATCGGGTCGGCGAACCAGGCGCCGCCGTCCGAGGCCATCGGCACCCGCGACATCGACTCGACGCCGCCCGCGAGCACCAGGTCCTCCCAGCCCGAACGGACCTTGGCGGCGGCCAGGTTGACGGCCTCCAGGCCCGAGGCACAGAAGCGGTTCTCCTGGACTCCGGCGACGGTGTCCGGCAGCCCGGCCGCGATCGCCGCGATCCGGGCGATGTCGGAGCCCTGGTCGCCGACCGGGCCGACCACGCCGAGGACGATGTCGTCGATCGCCGCCGGGTCGAGGTCGGGGAAGCGCGCCCGGATCTCGTGGATCAGGCCGACGACGAGGTCGATCGGCTTGGTGCCGTGCAGGGAGCCGTTGGCCTTGCCCCGGCCGCGCGGGGTGCGGATCGCGTCGTACACATACGCTTCGGTGCTCACTGAAAAGCCTTTCAAGGAGGGTTAGCCGAGGAGGGAACGACCGATGATCTCCTTCATGATCTCGGTGGTCCCGCCGTAGATGGTCTGGATGCGTCCGTCCGTGAAAGCCCTGGCGACGCGGTACTCGGTCATATAGCCGTAGCCGCCGTGCAGTTGCAGACAGCGGTCGGCGGTGCGCTTCTGGAGCTCGGTGGCCCACCACTTGGCCATCGAGGCGTGCACGGCGTCGAGTTCCCCGTTCGAGTGATCCACGATGCAGCGGTCGAGGAACGAACGGGTGACAGCGCACTCGGTGGCCATCTCGGCGATCTCGAAGCGGATGTGCTGCTTGGTGGCCAGCGGCCGCCCGAAGGCCTCGCGCTCCTTCACGTACCGCGTGGTGATCTCCAGCAGGTGTTCGGCGGCGGCGATCCCGGCGACGGCGATGGCCATGCGCTCCTGCGCCAGGTTCGTCATCAGATGGACGAAGGCGCCGTTGAGCTCGCCGAGGAGGTTCTCCTTGGGAACCCGTACGTCGTTGAAGAACAGCTCGGCCGTGTCCTGGGACTTCTGGCCGATCTTGTCGAGGTTGCGGCCGCGCTCGAAGCCTTCCATGCCCCGCTCGACGACGAGCAGGGAGAGCCCGTGGGCGCCGCCCTCGGGCGTGGTCCTCGCGACGACGATCACCAGGTCCGCGAGGATGCCGTTGGAGATGAACGTCTTGGAGCCGTTGAGCAGCCAGTGGTCGCCCTTGTCCTCGGCGTGCGTGGCGATGCCCTGGAGGTCGGATCCGGCGCCGGGCTCGGTCATCGCGATCGCCGTGATCAGGGAGCCGTCGCAGAAGCCCGGCAGCCAGCGCCGCTTCTGCTCCTCGGTGGCGAGCCCGGTCAGATACGGCCCGATGATGTCGTTGTGCAGCCCGAGCGCGAGGCCCGCCGCGCCGGCCTGGGTGAACTCCTCGGCGAGGACCACGCTGTAGCGGAAGTCGGCGTTGCCGCCGCCCCCGTACTCCTCTTCCACCGCAAAGCCCAGCAGCCCCTGGCGCCCGGCGGCCAGCCAGGCCTCGCGCGAGACGATGCCGTCCTTCTCCCACTGCTCGTAGTGCGGCAGGACCTCCTTGGCGAGGAAGGTGCGGACACTCTCGCGGAAGGCGTCGTGCTCGGGGGTGAAGATCTGCCGCTTCAACTGTCGTTCTCCTTGGTGGACTCGCCGCCGACCAGCTCCGGCACGCCCCAGTCGCGGGCGACCTCGGCGGTGTCGGCGCCGGGCAGGGCGGGCGGACGGCGGACGGAGCCGGGGGTGGCCGAGAACCGGGGCGCGGGCGCCGGCTGGGTGAGGCCGCCGTGCTCGACGAAGGTGGCGCGGGCGGCCAGATGGGGGTGGGCGGGCGCCTCGCGGAGCGAGAGCACGGGCGCCACGCACGCGTCCGACCCCTCGAAGACGGCCGTCCACTCCTCGCGCGTACGGGTGCGGAACCGCTCGGCGATGGCGGTGCGCAGCTCGTCCCACCGGGCCAGGTCCTTACGGGCCGGGGCGACCGCGTCGAGCCCCAGGAGGCGGCTGAACTCGTCGTAGAACTGCTGCTCCAGAGAACCGACGGCCATGTACTGACCGTCGGAGGTCTCGTAGGTGCCGTAGAACGGGCAGCCTCCGTCGAGCAGGTTGGCGCCGCGCCGGTCCTGCCAGCCACCGGCCGCCATCATGCCGTGGATCATGGTGGCGAGGTGGGCGGCGCCGTCCACGATCGCGGCGTCCACGACCTGCCCCTCCCCCGTCGTCCGGGCGTGCTGGAGAGCGGCGAGGACGCCGACGACGAGATAGAGCGAGCCGCCCGCGTAGTCGCCCACGAGGTTGGCGGGGACGGCCGGGCCCTCGTCCGGCCTGCCGATCATGCCGAGGGTGCCGGTGACGGCGATGTACGCGATGTCGTGTCCGGCGCGGGCGGCGAGCGGGCCGTCCTGGCCCCAGCCGGTCATCCGTCCGTAGACCAGCTTCGGGTTGCGGGCCAGGCACTCCCCGGGCCCGACGCCGAGACGCTCGGCGACGCCCGGGCGGTAGCCCTCGACGAGGACGTCGGCCCGTTCGACCAGGTCGAGGACGCGGCGGGGGCCGTCCTCGGACTTCAGGTCGATCAGTACGGAGCGCTTGTTGCGGTTGGTCAGGTCGTACGCGGGGTCGACGGCCAGGCCCGCGCCGCCGGGGCGGTCGACCCTGACCACATCGGCGCCGAGGTCGGCCAGGAGCATCGCGGCGAACGGGCCGGGCCCGATCCCCGCCAGCTCGACCACGCGCACCCCGGTGAGCGGGCCGTTCCCTGAACCTGTCATCGAGCCCCCAGCACTGTGACACAACTGATGTAACATCAGTGATGCTAAGAACACGTTCCACTTCGCACAAGCCCCTTGCGCGAGCAAGCGCTTGGTTTTTACCGAGTGGTCCGCCAGTGTTCCACCGGCCCGGCTCAGCCGGCGTCGAGCTCCGCGATCAGCTTCTTCGTGGCGATCGCCCGATAGCTCTCCTCCACCCATTCACAGAGCAGATCCGCCCTCGGCGCGCCCTTCTCGGCCAGCGGCACCTGCACCCAGCCCGACTTGCCCAGGCCGTACCCGGACGGCTGGGCGCCCGGTGAGGTCAGGGCGTGCGCGTGCGTGGCCTCGTCCGTCAGCTTGACGCCCATGCCCAGCGGATAGTTGCCGTCACCGACGCCGAGGAAGACGAAGATCTTCTTGTTGACCTTGACCACGGTCTCGCCCCAGGGGTACTCCTCGACGGCCCCCGGCAGCCCCAGGGCGAACGTCCGCACCTTCTCCCTTTTCGCCAGCGCGGCCTTCGGCGGTGCTCCCATGTCCGTCCTCCTTGATCACCCGCGACCTTGATCACCCGTGACACCGCTTCTCACGCTAGCCTCAGCCACCGACAACGGCGCGGGAGCGCGACCGGGGCAGAAGCGGAGGAAATCCCCTTGGAACGGTCGGAACAGTCGCAACGGTCAGAGCGGTCGGCGGAGCAGAAGGCGCAGCGGGCGGCGAGGCCGTACGACATCGTGCTGTTCGGGGCCACGGGCTTCGTGGGCACCCTCACGGCGGAGTATCTGGCCGCGCACGCGCCCCAGGGGTGCCGCTGGGCGCTGGCCGGGCGGTCGGCCGCCAAATTGGAGCGGCTGCGCGAGCGGCTGGCCGCGATCGACCCGGCGTGCGCCTCGCTCCCCCTGATCACCGCGGACTCGGCCGACCCCGAGTCGCTGCGCGCGCTCGCCGAGTCCGCGCGGGTGGTGGCCACCACGGTCGGCCCGTACGTCTGGTACGGCGAGGGCCTGGTCGCCGCGTGCGCCGAGGCGGGGACCGACTACCTCGATCTGACCGGCGAGCCGGAGTTCGTGGACACGATGTACGTACGCCACGACGCGCGGGCCCGGGAGACCGGCGCGCGCCTGGTGCACGCCTGCGGCTTCGACTCGGTGCCGTGCGACCTGGGTGTGTACTACACGGTCCAGCAGCTGCCCGAGGGCGTGCCGCTGCGCGTGGACGGCTTCGTACGCTCCAACGCGACGTTCTCCGGCGGCACCCTGGCCTCCGCGCTCACCGCGATGGGGCGCGGCCCGCAGCAGCTGCGGGCGGCCCGGGAGCGGCGGCTGCACGAGCCCCGGCTCGTCGGACGCCGGGCCCGTGCCCCGCTGGGCACACCGCACTTCAGCCGCGAGACGGGCGCCTGGGCGCTGCCGCTGCCGGTCCTCGACCCGATGGTGGTGGCCCGCTCGGCCTCGGCGAGCGCCCGCTACGGCCCCGACTTCCGCTACCGCCACTTCGCGGCCGTGCGGCGGCTGCCGCTGGCGCTCGGCGCGGTGGCCGGGGCGGGCGCGGCGTTCGGCGTGGCCCAACTGCCCGCCGCGCGGCGGTGGCTGATCAACCGTTACGAGCCGGGCAGCGGCCCCGACCAGGAGCGCCGCGACCGCAGCTGGTTCTCGCTGCGCTTCGTCGGCGAGGGCGGCGGGCGCCGGGTGTTCACCGAGGTCTCGGGCGGCGACCCGGGGTACGGCGAGACCGCGAAGATCCTCGCGGAGGGCGCGCTGAGCCTGGCGTTCGACGAACTGCCTCCGGCGTCGGGCCAGTTGACGACCGTCACGGCGATGGGCGACGCCCTGCTGGACCGGATTCAGAAGGCGGGAATCCGTTTTCGGGTGGCCGCGCAGCGCTAGGCGCTCCGCTGGGGGCGCTGGATTTCGGCTGCGGACCGTGCGTGGCTGGTCGCGCAGTTCCCCGCGCCCCTAGGGGGTGCGATGCAGCGCCGTCCGCAGGGCCTCCCTGCACAACGCGTCCGCCCTGCGCGTCGACTCCGGGAGGCGGTAGCGCGGGGTCAGTCGCAGGACGTGGGCGCAGGCGTTGTCCAGGCTCACCCGGTGTCCGACGGAGACGAACACCGGCTTGACGGCGTCCTGGGTGCGCAGCGCCCGGCCGACCTCCTCGCCCTGCCCGGCCACCAGCGCCGAAGCCTCACCGCGCCGGGCGCCCGGCTGCTCGTACGCGAAGGTGAACGGGTTCTTGGCGACGCCGATCACCGCAAGCCCGGTGAGGACGCCGAGGTGGGAGGCGAGGCCGAAGCGGCGCGGGTGGGCGAGCCCGTACCCGTCGCAGACCACCAGGCCGGGGTCGCAGGCCAGCGCGCCCAGGGCCGCCAGGACCGTGGGGATCTCCCGGAAGGCGAGCAGCCCGGGCACGTACGGGAAGGCGACCCGGCCGACGGCGGTGGACTCCTCGACGACCTCCAGGGTGGCCGCGTCCAGGACGACGGCGGCCGCCGCGACGACGTCCCGCTCGTCGTCGTACGCCACGTCCACGCCCGTGACCAGACCGGCGCCGGGCGGCGGTCCGGGCTCGTCGAGCACGACCCGGCCGCGCAGTTCGTCCTGCACGGCCAGCGCCCCCGCCTCGTCGACGGGCCAGCCCTCGGGGATCTCTGTGAGCGTCACCATGCCCCTCAGCCTAGACGCGGGCCGGAGTAGCCTGACGATCATGTTCATACTGGACCTGACCTACACCGCCCCCATCGAGCGCGTCGACGAGCTGCTCGCCGAGCACGTCGTCTGGCTGAACGGGCAGTACGAGGCCGGGGTGTTCATCGCCTCCGGTCGCAAGGAGCCCCGCGAGGGCGGGATCATCCTGGCCGTCGGGGACGATCGCGCGGCGATCGAGAAGATCACGGCGACCGACCCCTTCAGCGTCAACGGCGTCTGCGCGTACCGGATCACCGAGTTCTACGCGACCAGGGTCGCCCCCGAACTCGCCGCTTTCCGGCAGGAATTGCCCGCCTAGCGGGCCAGCCGGGCCACCCTTCCCTTCTCGCCCGACGCCCAGCAGCCGCGGTCGGGCGCGCAGTCCACGGTGTCGTACGAGCCGGTGTCGACGGTGCGCCAGGTGCGGCCGCCGTCGGTGGTCGCGTCGGTGCCGGTGGGGCCCACCGCGAGCGCGGCCGACCGGCTGTGCGGCAGCCAGGCGACGCCGGAGCGGTAGGCCGCGACCGGGGCCGCCGCCGGGAGCCAGCTGCGGCCGCCGTTGCCGGTGACCTCGGCCGCCCGCGGCGAGGCCTGTCCGGCCCGGTAGTCGCCGCCGACCGCGATCCCGTGCGTACGGTCGCGGAAGGCGAGCCCGAAGACGCCGCGCGCCGGGTCCCCGGCCGGGACCGTCGACGCGGCCGCCGTCCAGGTCAGGCCGCGGTCGGCGGAGTGCAGGACGCGCGCGGTGGCGGCGCCGCCGGTGGCCAGCCACACGTCGTGCGGCCCGGAGCTCACCAGGCACTGGCCGCTCGCCGCGAAGGAGGCCTCGCCGGGCTGCGCGTCGGGCATCCCGGCATTCGGCAGCACCTTCCAGGAGCGGCCGCCGTCGGCGGTGGACAGGATGCGGTACTTGCCGTCGACCGGGTCGCTCACCGCCAGGCCGTGGCGGTGGTCGAAGAAGGTGAGGCAGTCGTAGAACGCCTTGGGGTCGGGGTTGCGGAACGACTCCTTCCAGGTGGCTCCGCCGTCCTCGGTCCGGTAGACCCGGGACGCCTCGCCCTCGCCGATGGCCAGCACCACGGCCCGCCGTCCGTCGAAGGCCTCCACATCGCGGAACTCCAGCTCGCCCGCGCCCGGAGGCGAGACATCGCGCCAAGTGCGCCCGCCGTCGGCGGTCCGCAGCACCGTGCCCTTCGTACCGGCCACCCACGCGGTGCTCCGGCTGACCGCCGCGAGCCCGCGGAACCGGGCGTCCGTACCGGTCTGTGTCAGCTGCCAGGCAGGTGCCGGGCTGCCGTCGCCGTGGTCCCCGCCGTGGCCGTGCGCCTGGGCCGGTGCGGTCAGCGCGGCCGCCAGCGCCACCCCGGCCAGGCCCACCGACAGCATGCGTCTCGTCTTCCCCATGGGCTTCATGGCGCTGGAAGCTAGCCGACCGCGCGAGGGGCGTCCAGAGGGCGAAATTCGACCGTACCGACATCAATCCGGAGCCCGTTAAGCACCGCGTAAGAACGCGCGGTGACGCACCGGTAAGTGACGCACACGTAGCGATCAGGTGACACAGCTCACCCTCGGCTCCTGTGCACGCAACCGTGTTTTCTGCCGTCTTCGTGAACAGCAGGAAGAGAAGTACCCGGTCGTGAGGTTAGGGGAGCAGGGCGTTGTCCACTGTCATCGAGCAAGCCGTCGAGGCCCGCCTGATCGCGTCCGACCCGCGGGTGCAGACCGTCCCCGCGGTGCTGAGCTACGACCGCGAGGACCCGTTCGCCGTGCGGATGGTCTTCCCCGCGCCCGCCACCCTCGAAGGGGTGGAGGTCTGCTGGGCGTTCGCGCGCGAACTCCTTGAGGCGGGGGTCGACACCTCGGCGGGGATGGGCGACGTCCGGGTCCGGCCGTACGGGTTCGACCGCACGGTCGTGGAGTTCCACGCACCCGAGGGCACCGCGATGGTGCACATCCGCACCTCCGAGCTGCGCCGCTTCCTCAAGCGCACCCAGCTGATGGTGCCCCCCGGCCACGAGCACCACTACCTCGACCTCGACGAGGACCTCGCCACGCTGCTGCGCGACGCGCGCTGACGGCCCCGCCGCCGACACCCGCCGCCGCGCCGATCAACCGCGTGCCGTAAATCGTTTGCACACGGCCGACGTCACGTCGTACGTTCATCTCGGCCCTGTTGTCGTCGATCGGAGTAGGACGTTGCTCGTCTGAGGCACCTGAGACACCGTTTCGCGCACTCCCTTCCGTGTCGCGCGCGCGGTGTGACCTGCCTCCGAGCCGTCCTCCACGACCAGGGCCTCTTTTCTTTTCTCCTGCTGCCCTGACACCGGTGTCTCAGTTCCCGTTGCCCCCGCCCTTCCCCGCAACCGGGAGACATCCATGTCTACTTACTCCGCGTCCTCGACGCACATCAACTGCTCCGACCTCACCTTCGCCTGGCCCGACGGCACCTCGGTGTTCGACGGCTTCCAGCTGGCCGTCGGCCCCGGCCGCACCGGTCTGATCGGCCTCAACGGATCAGGAAAGTCAACGCTGTTGCGCCTGCTCGCCGGTGAACTCACCCCGGTCGGCGGCCGGGTCGCGGCGGCGGGCGAGATCGGCTATCTGCCGCAGAACCTGACCCTGGCCACCGGTATGCGGGTCGACGAGGCCCTCGGCATCGACCGGGTACGGGCCGCGCTGCACGCCATCGAGGCGGGCGACACCCGCGAGGAGCACTTCACGGCGGTCGGCGACGACTGGGACGTGGAGGAGCGGGCCCGGGCGGCGCTCGGACAGCTCGGCCTGGACGCAGTCGGTCTCGACCGGACCATCGGGGAGCTCTCCGGCGGCGAGTCGGTGCTGCTGCGTCTTGCCGCGCTGCTGTTGCGCCGCCCCGACGTCCTGCTGCTCGACGAGCCGACCAACAACCTGGATCTGCGGGCCCGTCGGCGGCTCTACGACGCGGTCGCGGCCTGGCCCGGCGTGATGGTCGTGGTGAGCCACGACCGTGAACTCCTCGACCGGGTCGACCAGATCGCGGATCTGCACGACGGCGAGGTGTCCTGGTACGGCGGCAACTTCTCGGCGTACGAGGAGGCGCTGGCCGTGGAGCAGGAGGCGGCCGAGCGGATGGTGCGGACCGCCGAGGCCGACGTCCAGCGGCAGAAGCGCGAACTCACGGACACCCACGTCAAGTTGGCCCGGCGCAAGCGGTTCGCCCAGAAGAGCTACGAGAACAAGCGGGTGCCGAAGATCGTCGCCAACGGCCGCAGGAGCGATGCCCAGGTGTCGGCGGGCAAGCACCGCATCCTGCAGACCGAGCGCCTCGCCCAGGCCCGGGGCCGGCTCGACGAGGCCGTCGACGCGGTCCGGGACGACGACGAGATCCGCATCGAGCTCCCGTACACCAAGGTCCACCCGGGCCAGACCGTCCTGACCCTGCGTGACCTCCGGCTGCCGTACGCGGAGCGGGCGTTGGGCAACCTGGAGATCCACGGGCCGGAGCGGATCGCGCTCGTCGGCCGCAACGGGGCCGGCAAGACGACCCTGCTGCGGGCGCTCGCCGGGCAGCTCGCACCGGCGGCCGGCGAGGCGGAGGTGCACGTGCCGCTGCGGTTCCTGCCGCAGCGTCTCGATGTGCTGGACGACGAGCTGAGCGTGGTGGAGAACGTGGCGCGGTACGCGCCCGGCGCCACCGGCAACGCGATCCGGGCGCGGCTCGCCCGCTTCCTGTTCAAGGGGGCCCGGGCCGACCGTCCGGCCGGGACCCTCTCGGGGGGCGAGCGCTTCCGGGCCTCGCTCGCCGCGCTGCTGCTCGCCGAGCCCGCGCCGCGGCTCCTGATGCTGGACGAGCCGACGAACAACCTGGACATGGCGAGCGTGCGGCGGCTCACCGACGCGCTGACCGCCTTCGAGGGCGCCCTGATCGTGGCGAGCCACGACGTGCCGTTCCTGGAGTCGATCGGGGTCACCCGGTGGCTGCTGCTCGACGGCGGGCTGCGCGACACGACGGCCGAGGAGGTGAGGGAAGGCAGCTGAGGATGTCCGACTTGTCTCCGAGTGGCCCGCTATGGCCTGCTGAAATAACGGAGAGTAGTCGAGGGGGAGGAGGGCGGGACTTGGCTGGGGCTTACTGCGCGCTTAACCTACGGTCTCGTAACCTACGTAGCCGTAGGTAGCCCGTCCCCTCTCCCCGTCCCCCTGGAGCACCCTCGTGACGATCACCTCTCCCCACCTCGGCAGTTCGGACGTGTGGACCGACGCCCGACTGCTGTACGCGCTGGAGGAGGTCGTCGAGAAGGAGCTCAACCGGCACCTCAAGGTGGCCAAGGACTGGATGCCGCACGACTACGTGCCGTGGTCGGACGCACGCAACTTCCCCGGCCTCTTCGAGGACGGCGAGGCGTGGGAGCCGCAGCAGTCCAAGGTCACGGACATAGGCAAGATCGCGCTCGTGGTGAACCTCCTCACCGAGGACAACCTGCCGAGCTACCACCACGAGATCGCCAGCCTCTTCGGGCGCGACGGCGCCTGGGGCACCTGGGTGCACCGCTGGACCGCCGAGGAGGGCCGGCACGGCATCGTGATGCGTGACTACCTGCTCGCCTCTCGCGCCGTGGACCCGGACAAGCTGGAGCAGTTCCGTATGGCGCACATGTCGGAGGGGTTCGAGTCCGACAACCGGCACTCGATGCTGCACTCCGTCGCGTACGTGGCCTTCCAGGAGCTCGCTACCCGCATCTCGCACCGGAACACCGGCCACCAGTCGGGCGACCCGGTCTGCGACCGCATGCTGGCGCGGATCGCCACCGACGAGAACCTGCACATGGTCTTCTACCGCAACCTGCTCGGCGCGGCCTTCGAGATGGCTCCCGACCTGACCATGCAGGCGGTACGCGACGTGGTCGTCGGCTTCCGGATGCCCGGCCACGGCATGCCGGGCTTCGAGCGGGCCGCCGCGCAGATGGCGATCGGCGAGATCTACAACGTGCGCATCCACCACGACGACGTGATCCAGCCCGTGCTGCGCTTCCTGAAGGTCCTGGAGATCGACGGGCTCGGCCCGGAGGGTCTCAAGGCGCAGGAGGAACTCGGCCTGTACATGGGCGGCCTCGACGCGGAGGCGAGCAAGTTCGACGAGAAGCTCGCCGCGCGCAAGGCCCGGATGCTGGCCCGCGGCAAGGCCTGACGGCCACGGCCCGGCGCGTGGGCCCGGCTCGCTCCGTTCGGCGCGAGCCCGGCCGCCCGGCCTTCGGCTGCCGGACCCGCTGAACCCCGCTACCGCGCGTCCTCCCGGATCAGCTCCGCCGCCTTCTCGGCGAGGGCGACCGTCGGGGCGTGCGTGTGGCCGCGGGTGATGCGCGGCATGACGGAGGCGTCGACCACCCGCAGACCCTCGGCGCCGCGCACGCGGAGCCGGGGGTCGGTGACCGAGCCCTCGTCGCTGCCCATCCGGCAGGTGCCCACCGGGTGGTACAGCGTCTCGGCGGAGCCGCGCACCGCCGCCGCGAGCGCCTCGTCGTCGACGACGCCCGGGTAGGGCGCCAGCGGCCCTCCGGTGTGCTCGGCCAGGGCCGGGGTCGCGAGCAGCTGCTCCGCCCGGCGCACCCCCACCATCAGTCGGCGCAGGTCCTCCTCGGCGGTGAGATAGCCGGGGTCGATCCGGGGCGGGGTGGTGGCGGCCGTCCCGCCCAGGTCGATGCGGCCCTCGCCGGCGGGCTGGAGCAGGACGACCCCGATGGTGACGCCGTGCTCGGTGGGCGGGGTGAGGCCGTGGTCGACGAACGGCGCCGGGGCGAAGATCAGCTCGATGTCGGGCGCCGCCAGGCCGGGCCGGGTGCGCACGAACGCGACGGCCTCCCCGAGGTTGGAGGTCAGCGGCCCCCGGCCGCGCAGCAGGAAGCGGCCGAGGTTGGGCAGCGTGTCGGCGCCGGTGAGCGTGACGGGCTCGGGGCAGCGCACGGTCACCGCGTACGCGAGGTGGTCCTGGAGGTGGCGGCCGACGTCCGGCGACGCCACCTTGACCTCGACCCCGGCCTCCCGCAGCCGCTCGGGGTCGCCGATCCCGGAGAGCATCAGCAGGTGCGGCGAGCCGATGGCGCCCGCGCTGAGGATGACCTCGCGGCTTGCGGTGAGGGTGCCAGGGGCGCCCTCCGCGAGGACTCCGGTGACCCTGGTCCCCTCGAACTCCAGCCCGCGCACCCGGGTCTGGGTGATGATGTCCAGATTGGGGCGGTGCGCGGCGGGTTTGAGATAGCCGTCGGCGGCGCTCCATCGGCGCCCCTTCTTCTGGTTCACGGGAGTCGTCGCGTACCCGGAGTGGTCGGGGCCGTTGAGCTCCCTCAGCCCGGTGATGCCGCGGTCGTGACAGGCCGCGAGGAAGGCGAAGGTGAGCGGGCTGGGGTCGCGCAGCGGCGAGATCCACAGCGGCCCTTCCGTGCCGTACACCGAGTCCCGGGGCGCCGGGCCCGTCCAGCGCTCGGCCCGGCGGAAGTACCGGACGAACTCGTCGTACGCCCACTCGGGCCCGGCGGCCTCGGCCCACGCGTCGTAGTCGGCGCGGTGGCCGCGGACCCACATCATGGCGTTGATGGACGAGGAGCCGCCGAGGGTGTGGCCGCGCGGCCAGTAGAGCTCGCGCCCGCCGAGCCCCTCCTGCTTCGCGGTGGTGAAGTCCCAGTCGTACGAGGTCTTGAAGAGCTTCGGGAAGGCGGCGGGGATGCGGATCTCCGGTTTGCGGTCGCGTGGCCCCGACTCGACGAGCGCGACCCGGACGCCGGGGTCCTCGGAGAGCCGCGCCGCGAGCACACAGCCCGCCGAACCCGCCCCCACCACGATGTAGTCGTACGTGCGATCCGCCGTGCCGCCCGCTGTCCTCAACACGCCCTCCAGGCCGTGACGTTGGGTCTTCACCCCGCCCAGCATGACCCGCCGGGGCCGGACGTGCCAGAGCGCGGACGCGCGGCCCGCCCCCGAAACGGGCACGCGCGTCCGCCGGCGGAACCCGGCCGTTCCTGAGGCGGCCGGGTTCGTGGCTCGGTCTGTCAGGCCCGGCTGCGCTGGAGTTCGCGGCTGCGCTGGAGCTGGAGTCTCTCCTGCTCGGAGAGGCCGCCCCAGACGCCGAACCGCTCGTCGTTCGCCAGCGCGTACTCCAGGCAGGCCTGGCGTTCCTCACAGCTGCCGCAGAGCTGCTTGGCCTCCCGCGTCGAGCTCCCGGGAGCGGGGAAGAAGAACTCGGGCCCCGCCTGGGCGCACAACGCGGTCTCCTGCCAGGCGAGTTCCTGCCCGGCGATGGTGGTGTTGATCGACATGACATCCATGCTGGACCGGCCAGATCAACGTCCGGTCAATGATCGTTGAACGCCCCGCGCCGCCCGCGTCAAGCGATCACCTCCCACCACGCGATCTTTGGCCGATTACGGCTGCCGCGAAGCCCCTCGACCGCACGCGCCCCGCCCGTCCACTCCCCCGCCCCGCCCTGCGGCTCGCTCTTGATCAGGACGGCGGCCGGAGCGGTTCCGGCCGCCTTTGCCGTTGCCCTGAGCGACCAGATGGCCCGGCCGTAGTGTGGTGCCTTCGACGATCACGACCCGGCAGGGAGCCGATATGACCGACGCCACCACGGTGCGCACACCGACCGGCGCGCAGGCCGTGCAGCGCGCCCTGGAGGTGCTGCACTCCTTCCACGACAACGGCCCCGAACTCAGCGCGTCCGATCTCTCCCGGCGGCTGGGGTTACCCGTCTCCACCGCGCACCGGCTGGCCCGGACGCTCGTCGGGGCGGGCTTCCTGGAGCAGGACGTGCGGACCGCGCGCTACCGGCTCGGTCCCGCCATGACCGAGCTCGGCCGCCTCTCGTACCACCAGCGCGGGCTGCACCTGGCCGCTCCCGAGCTGGCCGACCTGGCCGCGCGGACCGGCGCCGCCGCCGACCTCGCGCTGCGCAGCGGCCCGCACGTGGTGACCGTCGCGGGCGGCCCGGTTCCCCCGATGGCCGGGCTGCGCCGCCCGCTGCGCTCGACCGCGCCGGGCCGGGTGCTGCTCGCCTGGCCCCGGCCGGACGAGGTGGCGGCCCTGGACGATGAGTTGGCGGACGTACGGGCCGACGGCTTCGCGCGCGAGGAGAGCGAGACGGCCCCCATCGGCGCGTACGGCAGCGCGTACGGGACGCGCACGCTCGCCGTGCCGGTCCTCGACCGCTCCGGCCACGCCCGCTTCGCCCTCTCGCTGCGGGCGGCGCCCACGGTGATGGCGGACGAGCGCGGCGCCTGGTTCCTGGCGCAGGCGCGCGCGTGCGCCCAGGCCCTGGAGATACTGCTGCTGCCCCCGGCCGAGCGCCGCCCGCCCACCGCGTAACGGCAGGCCCTAGTGGTGCGGGTCGTGCGGGTCGTGCGGGTCGTACCCCGGAATCGTGCCGTCCGGCTTGGCGACCAGGAACAGCCCGGCCATACCCATGTCGGAGTGGCTCTGTACATGACAGTGGTACATCCAGGCGCCCGCGCCGACGTGCTCGCCCGCGAGGACCTGGAAGCCGAACGACTCGGCGGGGCCGGTGATCTTCGTGTCGATCACCCGGCTCGGGTCGTCCGGGCCGGTCAGCAGGCCCGTCCGGTTGTCCGCCCAGCGATGCCCGTGGATGTGGAACGTGTGGTAGTACTCGCCGTGCGTGATCACCAGGAACTCGACGCGGTCGCCGACCGTTGCCCGGAAGTCCGGGCTCTGGTGGCCCTGCCTGTTGTTGACGGTCATGTCGTTGAAGACGACGGTGAACGTGCGGTCGGGCAGGACGTCGCCCTTGCGCCGCACCACCACCCCGCCGTACAGCCCCTTGCGGATGCCGCCGGTGCCGTGCTCGGTGCCCACCACATGGTCGTGGTAGTGCCAGTAGCCCGCGCTGCCGGGCCGCCAAGTGCCGTCCGCGCGGCGGCCGGGAGCGTGGGTGCGCCAGGTGTACGTCCGGGTTCCGCCGGGCTCCACGGCGCTGCGATTGAGCGCCGTGCCGTCGCTCGCGGTGTCGTAGTCCACGCCGTGCGCGTGCAGGCTCACCGGGACGTCCAGGGCGTTCTCGAACTCGACGTGGAGGGTGTCGCCCTCGACGAGCTCGATCAGCGGGCCCGGCACGGTCGCGCGGCCCTTCTCCAGGCCGTAGCCCATGCCCCCGCCCGCCATCTCCTCGGCGTACAGCCGCAGATGGCGGACCTGGCCGCCCGTCGGTGCGGTCCTGGGCGGCGGGTCCCCGGCCGCAACGGCCTCCGGCGCCCGGGCGGCAGTCGTCGACAACGATGTCACCCCGGTCGCCGCCATCGCCCCGCCCGCCAGCATCCGGCGGTTGAACCCGCGTCTGTCCATGCCGAACTCCCCACATCCGTACGGAGATTGACGGGGCCTCTGGGGCCCCCGGGACGCCCGTACCGTAGCCGGAGGATCTTCGTTTATCCACATCCAGGACAAAGTTGGTCCGCATCGAGCCTTATCTCTTGGCGAACCGTCGAAAGAGGTCTAGCTTCGTCCGCTGTTGCTGTGACCAACGAGGGGTGGGTGACCACATGCACCGCGCACCACACCAGAGGTCGAGATCCCGGCACTTACGGCGGCACGGCCCGGCGATGGCCCTCGCGGCCGGCGCCCTGGCCGCGTCCCTGCTCGGCGGCGGTACGACACCGGCGGCCGCGACGCCGACACCCGACCAGCCCGGACCGCAGCGGGTACACCCCGCGACAACGTTGTCCGTGCCGTCGCCGCCCGGCAGCGCCGACGTCAAGGTGCTGGTCTTCCACGCCTCGGCGACGGACGAGTCCCCGACCGTGGACGCGGGTATCGCGGCGATCGAGCGGATCGGCCGGACCGGCCCTGCCGAGGGGCGGTTCAGGACGGAAGCGAGCGCCGACGCGTCGGTCTTCACCAGTGCCGCACGGCTCGGCACCTACAACGCCGTCGTCTTCCTGACCGGCGGCGGCGATGTGCTCGACCCCGAGCAGGAGGCGGGCCTGGAGGCCTATATGGAGGCGGGCGGCGGCTTCCTCGGCATCCACGACGCGGCCCGCACCGAGCCGTACTCGGACTGGTTCACCGGGCTCGTGGGCGCCCGGCCCGCGAAGAGCCCGGCCGACGTCCAGCGGGCCGTCGTCGAGGTCGGCGACCGCCGCCACCCGGCCACCGCCTCGCTCCCACTGGAGTGGAAGCGCCCGGACCGGTGGTTCAACTGGGCCAGGAACCCGTCCGGCCAGGTGCACACCGTGGCCCGGGTGCGCGAGCTGACGTACAGACCGGGCGAGGGCGCCAACGGCTGGGACCACCCGGTCTCCTGGTGCCGCGACTACGACGGCGGCCGGTCCTTCTACACCGCCATGGGCGGTACGGTCTCCTCCTTCGACGAGACCGACTTCCGCGCGCATCTGCGCGGCGCCCTCCAGTGGACCACCCGTCTCTCGCGCGCGGACTGCAAGGCCACCATCGACGCCAACTACACGGCCGAGCGCGTCACCAAGCCCAACCAGCCCGGGCAGTCCGACCAGATCGGCGAGCCGCACGGCCTGGTGGTCGCGCCCGACGGACGGGTGCTCTACATCGGCCGGGGCGGCGGCGACGCCGGCGCGCCGGTCGTCACCGACTGGAACAGCCCCGACGTCGGCAAGGGCCAGGGCCAGATCCACGTCTACGACCCGAAGACGGGCAAGGTGACCCTCGCGGGCGCGCTCACCGTCTTCGGCAACAAGGGCGGCGGCGACGAACTGGTCAAGGTCGAGGAGGGCTTGGTAGGCATCGAGCTCGACCCGAAGTTCGAGCAGAACGGCTGGGTGTATCTGCACTACACCCCGCACTCCCGGATCAACCGCGACACGCAGACGGGCGAGCGCCGCGTCTCCCGCTTCACGCTCGATCTCGCCACCAACAAACTGGACCTCGGCAGCGAGAAAGTGCTGCTCAGCTGGCCCGTACAGATCCACAGCTGCTGCCACGCGGGCGGCGGGATGACCTGGGACTCCAAAGGCAACCTCTACATCGCCACCGGCGACAACAACTCCTCGCGGTTCAGCGACGGTTACTCGGGCAACAACCCCGAGCCCCGCTACAAGGGCCTCTCGTTCGCGGACGCCCGCCGCACCGCCGGGAACACCCACAACCTCAACGGCAAGATCCTGCGCGTCCACCCCGAGCCCGACGGCAGCTACACGCTCCCGGCGGGCAACCTCTTCACCGGCGAGGAGCCGGACGAGGGCGGCGGCAGGACGCGCGGGGAGATCTATGTGATGGGCGTGCGCAACCCGGCGCGCATCTTCGTCGACAAGTCGACCGACGTCCTGTACGCGGGATGGGTCGGCCCGGACGCCGGGGAGCCGTCGACGACCTGGGGCCCGGCCAAGTACGACACGTTCGCGGCCATCACCCGGGCGGGCAACCACGGCTGGCCGTACTGCATGGGCAACAAGCAGCCCTACCGCGACCGCAATCTGCCGGACCCGGCCAAGCCGCTGGGCTGGTACGACTGCGACCACCCCAAAAACGAGTCGCCCAACAACGACGGCCTGGTGAACCTGCCGCCGGTCACCGGCAACACCATCTGGTACTCGCCGCAGGGCGGCGGCCCCGACTATCCGCGCGACGCGGCCGGTGTGCCGAGCTACCGGACCAGTGAGCAGAAGCTGCTGCTGCCGTGGCTCAAGGGCGGCGGGCAGGCGACCATGAACGGCCCCGTCTACCGGTACGACGCGGCCTCGGCCGGGCCCGGCGCATGGCCCGCGTACTGGGACGGCAAGTGGTTCGTGGGCGACTTCTACGACGGCGACCAGCCGCGCCACGCGGTCCTCACCGACCCGAAGACGGTCGGCAGGGGCGGGCTTCCGGTGCACGCCGAGTCGCTGAAGAAGATCATCCCGGTGGGCGCGGACGGCATCCGCAATCTGATGGACTGGAAGTTCGCCCCGGACGGCTCGCTGTACGTCCTCGACTACGGGCGCGGCTTCTTCACCTCGGACGCCAAGTCGGCACTGTGGCACATCACTTACCAGGGCGGCGCCGCGACTCCGGCCGCCTCCGCACTGGCGAGGAGGGCGGCACGGTGAGCGGACTCCGCAAGGCGCCGGGAGTGTGGGCCGCGCTGTTCACCGCGCTGCTGCTGGTCGTCGGGCTGAGCCCGGCCGGGGCGCAGGGAACACCGGCCGCCCGCAGAGCCGTCGCGGCCGATCAGGTGCTCACCTGGACGGCGGGCGACGACATCACCAAGTACACCTCGGCGCCCGCCACGGCCGTGGCGGGCAAGGCCACGGTCGTCTTCGAGAACAGCAGGGCCACCGGCAACACCACCGGCATGCCGCACACCCTGACGTTCGACGTCTCCGACCCCGAGTACAACCACGACGTACCGCTGAACATCCTCGCCAACCCGGCCGACGACCAGGGCGGCCGGCACACCGCCGAGGTCACTCTGACGCCGGGCCGCTACCTCTACCACTGCACCATTCCCGGCCACGGCCAGATGCAGGGGATTCTGACCGTCACGGACGGCGGGGGCGGCGACACCACCGCGCCCGAGACGGCGGCGAAGGTCGACGGCGACCGGAACACGGACGGCGCCTACATCGGGATGGCCACGGTCACCCTGACCGCGACCGACGCGGGGTCGGGCGTCGACCGCGTCGAGTACGCGCTCGCGGACGGCGCCTGGCAGCCGTACACCACGGCGTTCATGGTCCATGAGCTCGGCAGCCACACCGTGCGCTACCGGGCGACCGACAAGGCGGGCAACACCGCCGCCGAGAAGAGCGTGACGTTCGCGGTGGCCGCGCCGCCGACGGACGACAAGGCGCCGCCGGAGACCTCGGCGACGGTGACGGGCGAGACCGACGCCGACGGCGCGTACGTGGGCATGGCGACGGTCACCGTCTCCGCCTCCGACACCGGGTCGGGCGTCGCCTCCATCGAGTACGCGCTCGCGGACGGCGCCGCCTGGCAGCCGTACGCGGGGCCGGTGATGGTCCACGAGCCGGGCGCGCACCGGGTGCGCTACCGGGCCGCCGACCGGGCGGGCAACACGGCGGCCGAGAAGACCGCCGCGTTCACGGTGGTGGCACCGCCGGTGCGGGACCGTACTCCGCCGACCACCGGGGTGGAGGTGAGCGGCGCGAAGAACTCGGACGGCGCCTACCTCGACAGCGCCAAGGTGACGGTGAGCGCGAGCGACACCGAGTCGGGTGTCGAGAAGATCGAGTACTCGCTGGACGAGGGCCCCTACCTCGCGTACTCCGCGCCCGTGGTCGTCGACCGGGTGGGCCGCCACACCGTGGCGTACCGCGCGAGCGACAAGGCGGGCAACACCTCGCCGGCCGCGCGGACGGCGTTCACCGTGGCGGAGGGCGGCGGGGTCCCGGCGCCGCACTGCCCCGAGCACGACGAGCGCCTCACGGTGATCGTGGGCACGGTCGACTCGGGCGTGCCGAACCGGGTCGCGCGCAACCGGTGCACCGTGGGCGAGCTCATCGAGGACGAGAAGGACTGGTCGTCGACCGCGCTCTTCCTCAAGCACGTCGACGGTGTGCTGGCGAAGCTCGTGGCCGAGGGGCTGATCGACCAGCGCGAGCAGAAGCGGATCCGGACGGCCGCCCGGCAGTCGGGCATCGGCGCGCCGGGGCAGCACACCGGCTACCGCGACCTGTTCGACGGCACGAGGACGTCGTTCGACAAGTGGCAGCAGGTGGGCGGCGGTTCCTTCGCGCTCAACGCCGACGGCTCGATGACCAGCGGCACCTCGAAGGACGGCCTCGGCATGCTGTGGTTCGCGCAGCGCACGTACGAGGACTTCTCGCTGAAGCTGCGCTGGCGGGACGACGCCCCGGGCACCGGCAACGCCAACAGCGGGGTGTTCGTGCGCTTCCCCTGGGTCCACGACCATCCGGAGGAGCCGCGCCCCGAGTGGGTCGCCATCAAGTACGGCCACGAGGTGCAGGTCCTCGACCGCCCCGACGGCGACATGTACAAGACGGGTTCGGTCTACGGCTTCGACCGGGTGGGCCTGGCGGGGGCGGGCGTCACCCCGAAGGGCACCTGGAACGACTACGAGATCCGGGTGGTCGGCCAGCACTACTCGGTGCTGCGCAACGGTGTGCTGATCAACGAGTTCGACAACACCGGCGGGCAGGTGTTCGCACCGCCCAGGAGCGACGACCCGGGCACGGACGGGCGCCGCTTCGACGCGGGCTACATCGGGCTCCAGGTGCACAGTGCGACGGATGTGATCTCGTACCGCGACATCCGGATCAAGGAGCTCTAGGGGCGATGCGGGCCTAGGACTCTTTCTTGGCGCGGCTCGGCTGTACCCGCTTGGGCTCCCCCGGCATCTTGGGGTAGTCCGGCGGGTACGGCATGTCGCCCAGCTCGTGTTCGTGCTCGTCGCGGGCGGCCAATTCGAGCAGTGGCTCCAGGCCGAAGGCGTGGTCCTCCATGTCCGCGTGGATGTCTCCCACCTCGGCGTACCGCGCGGGCATGGTCTTCAGGTCGAAGTCCTCGGGGTGGACGTCGTCGAGCTCGTCCCAGCGCAGCGGCGCGGAGACCGGGGCGTGCGGCTTGGGGCGGACCGAATACGCGGAGGCGATGGTGCGGTCGCGGGCCGTCTGGTTGTAGTCCACGAAGATCCGCTCGCCGCGCTCCTCCTTCCACCACGCGGTGGTGACCTTCCCCGCCATGCGCCGCTCCAGCTCGCGCCCGAGGGCGATGGCGCAGCGGCGCACCTCGGTGAAGGTCCAGCGGGGCTCGATCGGGACGAAGACGTGGATGCCACGGCCGCCGGACGTCTTGGGCCAGCCCCGGATGCCCGACTCGTCCAGCAGGGCGCGCAGTTCGTGGGCGACCGGGACCGCGTCGTCGAAGTCGGTGCCGGGCTGGGGGTCCAGGTCGATGCGGAGTTCGTCCGGGTGGTCGGTGGCCTCGCGCCGCACCGGCCACGGGTGGAAGGTGAGGCAGCCCAGGTTGGCGGCCCACAGGACGGCGGCGGGCTCGGTCGGGCAGATCTCGTCGGCGTGGCGGCCGCTGGGGAAGGAGATACGGGCGGTCGGGATCCACTCGGGCAGGTTCTTGGGGGCGCGCTTCTGGAAGAAGGACTCGCCGTCGACGCCGTCGGGGTAGCGCTCCAGGGTGGTCGGGCGGTCGCGCAGGGCGCGGGTGATCCCGTCGGCGACGGCCAGGTAGTACGTGGCCACGTCCAGCTTGGTGTAGCCGCGCTCCGGGAAGTACACCTTGTTCGGGTTGGACAGCCGGACGGCCCGTCCGGCCACGTCCAGCTCGACGGCCTCGCCCTTGCTCGTGCCCATGCAGGCCACGGTAGGCGTGAGCCGCAAATGGCGCATATCGGCACAGTCCGGTGAGAATCAATGGCATGGATCTGCCGGTGATGCCGCCCGTGAAGCCGATGCTCGCCAAGTCGGTCGCCAGGATTCCGCCCGGGATGCAGTACGAGGCGAAGTGGGACGGCTTCCGTGCGATCGTGCACCGCGACGGCGACGAGATCGTCATCGGCAGCCGCAACGGCAAGCCGCTGACCCGCTACTTCCCCGAGCTCGCCGAGGCCCTCAAGGAGCGGCTGCCGCAGCGCTGTGTGGTGGACGGCGAGATCGTCATCGTCCACGAGGGCCGCCTCGACTTCGACCGGCTCACCGAGCGCATCCACCCGGCCGCCTCCCGGGTGAACCTGCTGGCCGAGCGGACCCCGGCCAGCTTCGTCGCCTTCGACCTGCTGGCCCTCGGGGACGACTCGCTGCTCGACGCCCCGCTGAGCGAGCGCCGGGCGGCCCTGGCCGGGGCCCTGGAGGGCGTCACGGCGCCGGTGCACCTGGCGCCCGCCACCACGGACGCCGAAGAGGCCCAGGAGTGGTTCGAGCGGTACGAGGGCGCCGGGCTCGACGGGGTGGTGGCCAAGCCGCTCGATCTGCGCTACCGCCCGGACGCCCGGCTGATGTACAAGATCAAGCACGAGCGCACGGCCGACGCGGTGGTGGCGGGCTACCGCTTCCACAAGAGCGGCCCGATCGTCGGCTCGCTCCTGCTCGGCCTGTACGACGGCTCCGGCGCCCTCCAGCACGTCGGCGTCTGCGCGGCCTTCCCGATGAAGCGGCGGGCCGAGCTCGTCGAGGAGCTGGCGCCGCTCCTGATGGACGACCCGGTGGGCGGCGGGCACCCCTGGGCGGCCTGGCTGGACGAGGCCGCCCACGAGGGCGCCCGGCTGCCGGGCGCGCAGAGCCGCTGGACCGGCAAGAAGGACCTGTCGTGGGTGGCGCTGCGGCCGGAGCGGGTGTGCGAGGTGGCCTACGACCACATGGAGGGCGACCGCTTCCGGCACACCGCCCAGTTCCGCCGCTGGCGCCCGGACCGGTCCCCCGACAGCTGTACGTACACCCAGCTGGAGGAACCGGTCCGCTACGACCTGGCCCAGGTGCTGTCGGGCGGGTGACCGGCGCGCTCACCCGTCGCGGCGGGCGATCACCCGGTACGCGTTGGAGAAGCGGGTCCGCCGCACCAGCGGGTTGAGCAGCTGGTCGAGTCCGTACACCGCGATCAGCACCGGCACGGCCGCCCACACCAGCGCGAACCGGACGGCCCGTGCGGCGCGGCCTGGGCGGCGGGACCGCCAGGGCGCGTCGTCGCGCGGCAGCAGCCGGTCGAACAGGAACCAGGTGGCGCACACCAGGTCGGCGGGGATGTGGGCGTCGCGCCGCTCGGCCACCTCGACGGTGAAGCCGAGGTCGCGCAGCCGCCGGCACAGGTTGCCCATCGGGACGAGGTTCAGGTGCTGGGGCTGGAACCAGGGCAGCCAGAGCCGGCCGAGCAGCCGCCCCGACAGCGACTCGGGGTCGGGGACCTCGATCAGCAGATGGCCGCCTGGCGCCAACGCCCGGTGCGCGGCGGCGAGTTCGCGATGCGGGTCGAGGGTGTGCTCCAGGTAGTGGAACATGCTGACCGCGTCGTAGCGGCCCGCCATCTCTTCCGCGACGTCCACGAAGAGACCCCGATAGGCCTCCTCGATCCGGCCCTCCTTGGCCGCGAGCTCGACGCCCTCGCCCATGTCGAGACCGTCGAACCTGGTGTCGGGCAGCACCTCTTTGGCGGTGGCGCAGAAGTGGCCGAGCGAGGTGCCGACGTCCAGCCACCGGCCGGGCAGGGCGACCCGGCGCAGCGCCCGGGCGCTGCGCCGGAACCGCTTCTTGCTGCCGTTGCCCTCGAACATCTTGGCGGTGGTCTCCGCGCCGAGGCCGTCGTAGAAGTCCCGGTAGTAGAAGTCCAGGCCCTCCTGGCTCAGCCGCGGGTTCTGGAAGATGTGACCGCAGCCGCGGCACTGGTCGAGGACGAACTCGCCGGGTTTGCCCTGGATGAGGTCCGTGGTGCGGAACTTGCGGCGCAGGTCAGTGCCCAGGCACCACGGGCAGTCGGTGCGCGCCGGCAGGAAGAAGCGGCCCGTGCCACGGGCCAGCTCGTCCTGGTACGACGGGCGGAGGTCGGCGATCCGTTCGCTGTCGGGCATGTGCGTCCCTCTCTGTCGGGCTCTATCGGGGTTGTGCCGCGACGGGTGCCGCGGCGGCGAGCTTTTCGAGGTGCGTGGCGGCGGCCGACTCGCCGCCGGCGGCGCGGAAGGCGTCCCGGACGCGTCGGGCCGCGTCCCGGTAGCCGGGCTCGGTCACCACCGCGTCCAGGGCCGCGCCGATCTGCTCGCGCCCCGCCCGCGCGAACTTCACCCTCAACCCGGCCCCGGCGCCCACCACTTGGGCCGCCACGACCGGCTGGTCGTCCCGGATCGGCGCGACCACCAGCGGTACCCCGTGCCACAGCGCCTCGGTGACGGTGTTGTGCCCCGCGTGGCAGACGACCGCCGACATCCGCTCCAGCAGGGCGACTTGCGGCAGCTCCGCCCTGACCAGCACCTCGGGCCCGGTCGGCACCGCCCCGAGCAGCCCGCCGGGGTCGCAGACCACCGCCCGCAGCCGGCCGGTGCGGGCCCGGACCGCCGCGACGGCCTCGGTGAGGAAGCGGCCGCCCGCGTCGGTGTTGGCCGTCCCCAGTGTGATCAGGACGGCCGCCGTCCCCGGCGCCAGGTCCAGCCACTGCCAGGGGAAGTCCCCGGAGGCGGAGCGCCGGGCGGCCAGCGCCGGTCCGACGAAGCGCAGATCCGTCTGGGGCGTGGTGTACGGGCCGGTCAGCTCCGGGGTGGTGAAAGCGAGGGTGAGGGCCGGGGAGAAGCGCGGGTCGTGGGTGGCGGCCGGATCGCCGATGCGCTGTCTCAGCTCGCCGAGCAGCCCGGTGAGCCAGCTGTGCACGCCCGGCATTCCGGCCATGCTGTCGGTGAGTTCGGCCGACGTGGTCGACGAGGTCGCGAAGGGTACGCCGAGCCGCTCCGCCACCAGGGCGCCCGCCACGGTCTGCTGGTCGGCCACCACCACGTCCGGCCGGAACGCGGCGATCGCCGCCGCCACCCCGGGTGCCATCGCCTCGGCGAGCGGGCCGAGGAAGTCGGCCCACAGGAACTTCAGCGCCGCCACTCCGCGCAGCTGCGGCGGCCGTCCCGCGAGGTGGTCGGGCCCGGCACACCCGTACACCCGGGGCCGCTCCCCCACCAGCCGCTCGACGATCGCGGGCCGCCCCGCCCACGCCACCTCGTGGCCCCGGGCGGTCAGCTCGGCGGCGACGGCGGCCGCCGGGTTGATGTGGCCGGTCAGCGGCGGCACCACGAACAGGAAGCGGCTCACCGGACCGGCCGCGGTCCACTGGGCTCGGGCGCGGCCCCGGCGTGCTCGCGGACCCAGTCCAGGGCGAGCCGCCCGACCGCGTCGGAGGCCTCGACCAGGACCGAGTGCTTCTGCCCCGGCACCACCGCGACCCGGCAGTGCGGCAGCAGCGACCGCAGCCGGGCGGACTCGGCCGCCACCAGCCCCTCCTGCCCGTTGACCAGCAGCACCGGACAGCGCACCCCGCCCAGCTGTTCGTCGGTGAGCACCCGCCCGGTGGGCATGTCCTCGGCGATGGTGGTGGCGCGTACGAGCTTGGCGGCGGCCCGGCCCAGGCGGCGGATGTGCGCGTCGTGGCGGGCGTCGCCGGTCCGGGTCGAGGAGAGCGTCCCGTACTGCTCGGTGAACCACACCAGCGCCTCGTCGTCCCCCATGTCCCCGGCGTGGCGCAGGGCGGACGTCATCGTGTGCGACCAGGCCCGGCTGGCGGGCCCCGACTCGACCACGGTGACGGTGGCGACGCGATCGGGCCGGTGGACGACGAAGTCGAGGGCGACGGTGCCGCCGAAGGAGTTGCCGACGAGGTGGACGGGGTGGGCGATGCCCAGTTCGTCGAGCAGTGCGTCGAGATCGGCGGTGAAGTGCTCCAGGGCGTAGCCGCTGGGCGGGCGTTCGCTGCGGCCGTGTCCCCGCAGGTCGTACATGACGGCGTCGAACCCGGCCTCGGCGAACTTGGGGCCGAGGGTGAAGTAGTAGCTGGCGAGGCTGTCGATGAAGGCGCCGTGGACGAACACCACGGTCGCGTCCGGCCGTCGGTGGGGCGGGCGCAGCCGCTGGACGTGCAGGCCGAGACCGTTCGCGCGGATCATGACCATGGAGCGGCTCCCGCTTCCGGGGCTGCGCCGAGGCTGTGCAGGACATGGTCGACGAGCCGTCCGACGGACAGCGCGATGACCTCGTCGATCTCCAGAGAAGCCACGAACTCGGCGAAGTTGACCTGTTCGCCGTACCGCTCCTGGAGATGTCCGGACAGCATGACGAGGTCGATGCTCTCCAACTCCAGATCGTCGCCGAACAGGGTCTCGGGGCGGATGTCGGCGGGGTCGGGGGCGTAGTCCCCGAGCACCTCCACGATCAGCCCGGCGATCTCGGCCAGCACCTGCTCCTCGTCCGGCGGGGCGAGCGGGACGGGGCCGGGCGGCCGTTCGCTGGTGGTCACTGGGTGTTCTCCTTGAGGGGCGTCGCAGACGTGGTCCAGGCCACGACATGGGTGGGGTCGACGAGCGTGCAATGGATGTGGTGGGGGCGGCCGTCGACGGTGACGGTGAGGGAGTGGGGTGCCTCACCGCTCACGCCGGGGGCCGCGTCGGTCACTTCGAAGGCGTGCGGCCGCCCGCCGAACCCGGTGCCCTTCGCCTTTGCGGCGGCCTCCTTGGCCGCCCAGAACCGGGTGAACCACAGGGCCTCGGACTCCCCGGTCCCGGTGACGAGCCGGTCGAGGAGGCCGAGTTCGCGGGGGCCGAGGGCGACGCGGTGGGTCTCGGGGGTGCGGTCCGCGATCTCTTCGATGTCGATACCGACGCCGTTCGGGTACGCGCCGGGGCGCGCGGGGCGTACGAGAGCGACGGCCAGATCACCCCGGTGGGCGAGGGACAGGTCGAGCGCCGGGAGCGTACGGCCGTGCACCCCCACGGCACGGGGTCGCCCCGACTCCTCGTTCACGATCTCGATCTCGGCCGGGAACACCGCGCCCTCGCCGCGCTTCCACAGCCACCGCCGTACCGCGTCCTTGGCGGCGATCCGGCCGAGCAGCCACTGCCGACGGCCGCGCGGCGGTCTCGTCTCGTACGCCTCGCGCTCGGCCCGGCCGAGCTGCATGCGCATCAGCAGGTCGCGGGAGGCCAGGTCCGGCCACACGTCCCGCAGCAGGCACCAGCCGCCGGGCCGGGCCTCGGCGAGGGCGAGGTGTTCCGGGTAGCCGCCGGACCTGCGTGCGTCGAGCCCGGAGAACCGGCGGTCGCGCCAGCCCGAGAGCTCCGCCCACACCGTCCCGTCGGGCAGCGTGAGCCGGACGTCGGCGAGGAGGGTGTCCTCGGTGAGCGAGGTGATGACGGCGTGGCAGTCGACGGGGGTGCCGGTGGGCGGGTGCGGCCCGAAGAAGCGGGCCGCCGCCAGGGCGACGGGGAAGATCACGGTCCGGGTGGGGTGGGTCGACATCAGCCAGTAGCCGAGGAGTTGGCCCACGTTGTCGAGGAGCGCGCCCGGCGCGGATGGTGTGGTGATCGTGCCCCGGACGTGGCCGGGGCCGATCCCTCGCAGCGCGGTGACGCCCTGGAAGGCGGGCCCGTGGAACATCCACCGGTCCTCGTACAGCTGGGCCGCCGCGATGCCGGGCGGGCGCTCGTCGGCCGCGTCCAGCGGTGGCGCGGGCGGCGGGGCCGGATAGGCGGGGGCCAGGTGGACGCTCGCGCGGGCGTACGGCCCGAACGCGACGGCCCACCGCCCGGGGCCTTCCGGCCGGGCGGTGATCGTCACGTCCACGGCCGGAATGGCGTTGACCCACTTCTCCAGCCGCACGTCGTGGACGGCGACGGCCCGGTGCCCGGGCGCGGCCCGCTCGGCGGCGGCCATCAGATGGTGCAGGACGGTGGTGGCGGGGACGACGGGGTGCCGGTCGGCGGGATCGGGCCAGCCGGGCCGCTGCGGGAAGAAGCAGTGGTCGAGGAGGTAGGGCATGTCGGCGGTGGACACGCGGAGCCGGGTGCGGTGTTCGAGGGGTGGGGTGGCCGGCTCGGGTCGCGGTGCGGCCGGGGTGCCGGTGGTCGGCCTCGGCGGGACCGTCGCCGCCTCCAGTACGGCCTTCACGCTGTCCGCCGTCTCCCGCATCAGCGCGTCGAGCTCGGCGGCGACGGGGTGGCGGCGGGTGAGCGGCTCCCCCAACAGGCTGGTGGATATGGGGTGTTCCACCCCTCCCCCGGTACGAGGGCTCAGCTCGGCACGTAACTCCTCCAGGCGGTGGGGGTCGAGGGGGACCAGCGCGGCTCCCAGGTCGAGGGGGATCGGGGCGGTGGCGGAGCGCGGCCCGGCCCGCCGGGCGGGTGAGAGCGCGTACCCCTCCGCCCACAGCCCCGTCTCCACGCGCAGCAGCTGCGCGAGCCCGCCGCGCCGGGGCGAGTTGGCGGACAGCGTCAGATGGTCGCGGGTCTTGAGGGTGTCGTCGATCAACGAGGTCAGACGGCCCGTGCCCACCTGGACGAAGGCGCGGAAGCCCGCCGCGTACATGGCGTCGACGAGCGGCCGGAACCGTACCGGCTCCAGGAGGTGGCGGACGAACAGGGCGCGGACCTCGTCGGGGTCGGCCGGGAACGGGGCCGCCGTGGTGCCGGACCAGACCGGCACGCGCTGCGGGAGGATCTCCGCCGCGTCCACTCCCCGCTTCATGGGGCCCAGATACGGGGCGAGCATCGGCGTGTGGAAGCCGGAGCGGAACGGGAGCACCTGGCAGATCACCCGCTCGGCCCGGAGCTTCGCCGCGAACTCCTCGACCGGCTGCTCCGGGCCGCACACCATCGACTGGCCGGGCGAGTTGTCGTGCGAGAGGACGAGATCAGGCCAGTCGGTGAGCGCCTCGCTCACCCGGGCCGCCGGGGCGCCGATCGCCGCGAACGCCAGCCCGGGCACCCGGAGCGAGTCGGGGTCGAAGGAGGCGAAGAAGTCGTCCGCCTCGCCGGCCGCGAACATGCCGCCCGCGATCATCGCCGTCCACTCCCCGACGCTGTGTCCGGCGACCCCGTCGGGCCGGACGCCGAGCACGCGCAGGGCTTCGTCGAGGACCCGGCCGACGCGCAGGACGCCGAGCCCGTGCCGGGCGACATCGGTCGCCTCGGTGTACGTACGGCCCGGCAGCCGCAGCCCGTAGTGCTCGGCCACCTCGTCCACCCGGGGCGCGAACTCGGCCTCCAGACCGGGGAAGACGAACGCCACCTTGCCCCCGCCCGCCGTCCCGAGCAACGGGCGCGGGGCGAACCACACGTCGCTGCGGCCGCGCCACGGGCGGCCCTGGGCCACCGCCCGACGGGCGAGCGCCAGCCGCTTGGCGGTCGGATCGACGATGCCGAGCCGGGCGGCGGGGGTTCCCCGCGTGTCCTGCGGATACGGGGCGGCGCCCCGCTCCCGTACCGTCGCGTCGTCCGCGTCCAGGAGCCGCGCCAGGCCCTCCGCCGTGTCCGCGCTCAGCCGCAGCACCCGCTCCGGTTCGCGCACGGCCGCCCGGCGCGGGGCGGGCACGGCTCCCGGTGCCTGCTCAAGGACCACATGGGCGTTGATCCCGCCGAACCCGAACGCGTTGACGGCGGCCCGGCGCAGCGGCCCCTCCCACGGGCGGGCGACCGCCGCCGGGCGGAACCGGGTGCGGGCGAGGGCGGGGTGCGGATCCTCGCAGTGCAGGGTCGGCAGCAGGGTCGCGTGGTGCACGGCGAGGGCCGCCTTCACCAGTCCGGCGACACCCGCCGCGGGCATGCAGTGGCCGATCATCGACTTCACCGAGCCGATGACGGGCGCGGCCGCGCCCTCCACGCCCGGCCCGAACACCTCGGCCAGGGTGGCCAGTTCGGCCGCGTCGCCCGCCGGGGTGCCGGTGCCGTGGGCTTCGAGGAGGCCGAGGGAGCCGGGGTCGCGCGGGTCGAGGCCCGCCGCCCGCCAGGCGTGGCGGACCGCGCGGGTCTGGCCGCCCGGGTCGGGGTTCATCAGCCCGGCGGCCCGGCCGTCGCCCGCGACGCCGGTGCCACGGATCACCGCGTATACGCGGTCGCCGTCGCGTTCGGCGTCCGCGAGGCGCTTGAGGGCGACGACACCGGTGCCCTCGCCGATGAGGATGCCGTCGGCCGCCGCGTGGAAAGGGCGGCTGCGCTGGCTCGGCGAGAGGGCGCGCAGCTGGGCGAAGACGCTCCACAGCGTGATGTCGTGGCAGTGGTGGACCCCGCCCGCGAGCATCAGGTCGCAGCGGCCCGAGGCCAGTTCGCCGACCGCCTGGTCGACCGCGATCAGCGAGGACGCGCAGGCCGCGTCCACCGTGTACGCCGGGCCCCGCAGGTCCAGCCGGTTGGCGATGCGGGACGCCGCCAGGTTGGGGACGAGCCCGATGGCCGACTCCGGGTGCTCGGGCCCCAGCGTCTCGGTGAAGGCGGCCCGCACCCGGTCGAGCTGGTCCTGGGCGAGGTGGGGCAGCAGCTCGCCCAGGGTGTGCGTCAACTGGTGTGCGGTGCGCACCCGTTGGTCGAGGCGGACGAGGCCCGGGTTGAGGTATCCGCCCCGGCCCAGGACCACCCCGACGCGGCCGCGCTCGGGCAGCCGCTCCTCGCCGCCCGCGTCCGCGATCGCCCGGGCCGCGACCGAGAGCGCGATGAGCTGGTCGGGCTCGGTGCCCGCGACCGAGCTCGGCATGATGCCGAAGCGGGCGGCGTCGACCTCGGCGAGGCCGTCGACGAAGCCGCCGCGCCGGCAGTAGATCCGGTCGGCGGCGCCGCCGGGGTCGCCGGGCCGGTAGTACACCGGGTCCCAGCGCCCTTCGGGCACTTCCCGTACGGCGTCCACACCGTCGACGAGGTTGCGCCAGTACGCGTCCAGGTCCTTGGCGCCGGGCAGCAGGACCGCCATGCCGACGATGGCGACGGGGACTTGACGCTCCCCCACGGTTTGCCTGTCGTCGGTCATCTCACCAACCCGATGCCGTGTAGACGACGGACGTGGCCGACTCGTCGCCCCAGGCCAGCTCCCGCAGCAGGGCGAGCGCCCCCTCCTCGCGGTCGATGAGGGCCACACCGCGCCGGGCGTACTCGCGGGCGAGGTGCGGGGTGACCATGCCGCCGTGCACCGCGGACGGCGCCCACGGCCCCCAGTGCACGGTCAGCGCCCGCCGCCCGGTGCGCCGCGCCCACCGCTCGCCGAGGCCCGCGAGCGCGTCGTTGGCGGCGGCGTAGTCGCACTGCCCCCGGTTGCCGAGTACGGCGGAGACGCTGCCGAACAGCACGGCCGTCCGGGGGCCGTGGGGCAGCTGGGACGCGGCGTCGAGCAGCGCGCGGGCGCCGTCCACCTTCGTCGCGTACACCCGCCGGAACGACTCGGGGTCCTTCTCCTCGATGAGCCGGTCCTCGATCACACCCGCCGCGTACACCACCACGTCGATGCGCCCGTGCTCCGCCTGGATCTCCTTGACGGCCTGGGCCACGGCCCCGCCGTCGCACATGTCGGCGACGCGGTACGCGGCGGGACTGCCGAGCCGTCCCAACCGGTCGAGGGTGTGGGCGACTTCACGGCCCGCGAGGACGTTCCTGACCTCGCGCTCGATGGCGGCGGGGGCCAGGTCGCCCCGGGCGGCGAGCAGCGCCCGCAGTGCGGCCGCGTCGGCGGCGCCCGCGAGCTCCGGGTCCTCGGGTGCGCTGGGCAGCGGGGTCCTGCCGAGGAGCTCGATCCGGCAGTGGGAGGCCGCCGCGAGCGCCAGGGCGAAGTCGGCGGTGATGCCGCGCGCGCCCCCGGCGAGTACGACGACGGAGTCCCGGTCGAGCCCGAGCGCCGCCGCTTCGGCGGCCCCGTCCCCGGCGGGCCCCGCGCCGGTCCGCGCCAGACCGCCGAGGCCGCGCTCGACGAGCGCGTACCCGTACCGCCCGGCGGCGGTGCGCACGACGACGGGGGCACGGTCCTCGGCGCACAGCTCGGCCAGCAGGAAGTCGGCCCGCTGCCCGGCCGTGGCCGCCGGGTCGAGGTCCACGACACGGGCGGCGATGTCGCCGTACTCCCGCCCGATGGTCCGGAACAGCCCGTGCAGGCCCGCCCCCGCGTCCTCTCCGGCGCCGGGCGCGGTCCTGCCGCAGATCAGCCACCGGGGTGCGAGGCGCAGGGCGGCCCGGAAGACCTCGAAGGCCCCGGGGAGCAGCGCCCCGCCGCCGTCCGACGGGGCCGCGGGGACGACGGCCCCCAGGTGGAAGATCCCGTCGAGGGGGCCGTCGGCCGGGTCGAGCCGCCGGTCGGTGTCGTACGCGACGGCCTCCGCTCCCCTGTCCACCAGCCGGGCCGCCAGTTCCTCGGCGGTGGCACCGCCCCCGAGCAGGGCGAAGCGCCTGCCGTGGAGGGAGGCGTCCGGCAGGGTGGGCGGCAGGTCGAGGGGCGTCTCCTCAAGGAGGAAGCGGCGCGGGGCGACGCCGTGGACCGGCTCGGGTTCGGCAGTCGCGGGCTCGGGCTTGGGCTCGGACTTCGGCTCGGGCATCAGCTCGGGCGGCTCTTTCCCGGCGATCCACGCCGTGATCGCGGCGACCGTACGGGCCCGGGACAGCTCCTCCATCTCCGCGTCGTCGAACGTACGGGTTCCCGCGAGGTGGCGGGCCAGCTCGCCGACGATCTCGGTGCGCTTGATGGAGTCGATGCTCAGGTCCGCTTCGAGGTCCAGATCGGGTTCGATCATGTCGGCCGGATAGCCGGTGCGTTCACTGATGACGGTGAGCACGGCCTGCTCGATGTCCACCACGACCGGACGCGGAGCCTCAGCGGGCGGGGCCTCCTCGGACGCGGCCGGGGACACGGCCAGGGGCACGGCCTGCGGAGCGGCGTCCGTACGAGGAGGGACCGGTGGCGGGGAGGCGGCGGCGCCCGTCGCCCCCAAGTGCGTGAGCAGCACGTCCCGTTGGGCCGCCACCAGCTCGCGCGTCGTGCGCAGGAAGTCCGCGATGAGTTCGTGCTGGGCGTCGCTGTCGCGCGTCACCGTGCTCGTCTCCAGACTGACCCGTCGGGCCGGTTGCAGGGCTCCGGGCAGCAGGTCGCCGGAGCGGGTGCGGACCAGTTGGCCGTCCACGGTCCAGCCGGGCGGCTCCGGCCGCGCCGTCACCGCGCCCCGGCCCTGGAGGAGTCGCCCGGCGCGTACCGGCACACCCGCGACCGCGAGCCGCGCCAGCGACTCCAGCAGGCCGCGCAGCCCGGCGCCGGGGCGGGGCTCGCAGGCGACCGCCAGGTGCGGGCGGTCGCCCAGGATCTGGCCGACGAGGCCGGTGAGCACCGTGCCCGGGCCCGCCTCGACGAAGATGCGTGCCCCCGCCGTGTACATCGCCTCGACCTGCTCGGCGAACCGCACCGGGGAACCGATCTGCGCGGCCAGTTCGGCGCGTACGCCATCGGGCCGGGCCGGATAGACGGCGGCCGTCCGATTGGCCCAGACCGGGAACTCCGGTGCCCTGACCGTGTGCCGGGCCAGGACCGGGGCGAACCGTTCGCCCGCACCGGCGACCAGCGGGCTGTGGAAGGCGCAGGCGACCGGGAGGCGCCGCACGTGGTGTCCCGCGCTCCGGAGGTGGTCCATCGCCTCGTCCACCAGCGCGGTGGGGCCCGAGACGATGGTCTGCCGGGGGCCGTTGCGGTTGGCGGCGACGACCCGGTCCCTCAGCCCCGCCTCGGTGAGGGCGCGCTCCACTTCGGCGGGGGCGGCCGTGACCGCCGCCATGGCGCCGGGGTCCTCCCCGAGCGAATCAAGGATCGACTCGGCCCGGCGGGCGCTCAGATCGAGCAGCGCGTCCGGGGTCAGGGATCCGGCTGCCGCCAGGGCCACCAGTTCCCCGTAGGAGTGCCCGCCCGCCATGTCGGGCCGTACGCCTGCCCACTCCAGTATGTGACTTGCCGTCAACCCGACTATTCCCAGGGCGGGTTGTGCCATCCGGGTGTCCTTCAGCGTCTCCTGCCGGCGGTCGGCCGCACCCGGGTCGAAGTCCTTCGGCGGATAGAGCGCATGGGCGTACGCCCCGCCCTGCCGCACCAGTTGGGCGGCCTCCGGGAACGCGACGAGAAGCTCGGCGAGCATGCCCGGCCGCTGGCTGCCCTGTCCGGGGAAGAGGAAGGCGACCCTCGGGTCGGCTCCGAGGGCACTGCCTCGGGGCGCGTCCGTCCCGGGCGCATCCGTCCCGGGCGCGCCGGAGAGCCCGACCGCCCCGGACCCGTCCGCCAGCCACACCCCCCGCTCCCGCTCCCCGGCCCCCGCCTTCCGCAGCAGCCCGCGCAGCTCGTCCACGCTCTCCGCGACGACCGCGATCCGCACCGGACCGGGCCGGGTCTCGGCGCGCCGGGCCGCCACCAGCGCCGCGTCCCGCAGCCGCAGGCCCGTGCCCGGCTCACCCGGCTCGCCCGGATCTCCGAGCTCGCCCAACAGCCACCGCGCCTCCCGTCCGGCCGCCGCCGCGTCCGCGCCCCGGAACAGGAACAGCTCGGCCGGCCACTCCTCGTACCCCTGGGCCGGTGGCGCGTCCGTGTCGTGGGCGGTGAGCACCGCGTGGAAGTTGGTGCCGCCGAAGCCGAACGCGCTGACCCCGGCGATCCGTTCGGCCACCGGGGCCGCCCACGGCCGGGCCTCGGCGTGGAAGGCGAAGGGGCTGGTCGCGGGGTCCCAGGCCGCGTTCGGCTGCTGGAGGTGGAGGGTGGGCGGGGTGATGCCGGTGTGCAGGGCCATCGCCGCCTTGATCAGGCCCGCCAGGCCCGCCGCGCACTTGGTGTGGCCCAGCTGGGACTTGACCGAGCCGAGGGCGCAGCCGCCCGGCGCCGCGCCCGACTCGGTGAACACGGCGGTGAGCGTGGCCAGTTCGGTGCGGTCGCCGACCACGGTCCCGGTGCCGTGTGCCTCGACCAGGCCGACCCGGGCGGGTGACACCCCGGCCGCCCGGTACGCCCGTTCCAGCGCGGCCCGCTGGCCCTCGGGCCGGGGCGCGGTGAGCCCGAGGGAGCGTCCGTCGCTCGCGCTGCCGATGCCCTTGACCACGGCGTAGACGCGGTCGCCGTCCCGTTCGGCGTCGGCCAGGCGCTTCAGCGCGACGCAGGCCACGCCCTCGCCGAGCACGGTGCCGTCGGCGGAGGCGTCGAACGTGCGGGAACGGCCGGTCGGGGACAGCGCGCGCACCGACGAGAACAGCAGGTAGTCGTTGATCCCGTTGTGCAGATCGGCGCCGCCGCAGAGCACCAGTTCGCTGGTGCCGGAGGCGAGTTCCTTGCAGGCGACGTCGAGCGCGGCGAGCGAGGAGGCACAGGCGGCGTCGACCGTGTAGTTGGCGCCGCCGAGGTCGAGGCGGTTGGCGATCCGGCCCGCGATGACATTGGCGAGCATGCCGGGGAAGGAGTCCTCGGTGAGCTTCGGCAGCTGCTCCTCGACGGCGGGCGGTATCTCCCCCAGATAGGCGGGCAGGACCGTGCGCAGGGTGGTCGCGCCGGACAGGTCGCTGCCGGATTCCGCCCCGAAGACCACGGACGTACGGGAGCGGTCGAAGGGCCGGTCGCCGTACCCGGCGTCCTCCAGCGCCCGCCGGGCCGCTTCGAGGGCGAGCAGCTGCACGGGTTCGATGCTGCCGAGCGAGGCGGGCGGGATGCCGTACGCGAACGGGTCGAAGGGAATCGGCGGCAGGAAGCCTCCCCACCGCGACGCGGTCGTACCCGCGCGCTCGCCCGTGGCGTCGTGGTAGATCTCCGGGTCCCAGCGGTCGGCGGGGACTTCGGTGACCGCGTCGACTCCGCCGACGACGTTCGCCCAGTACGTGGCCAGATCGGGGGCCTGCGGAAACATGCAGGCCATCCCCACGACAGCGATGTCGAGCGGCTGCGCGGCAGGCTCCTCGACGACGTCCTCGGCCGTGCCGAGGGATTCACGCAGCTCGGCCGTGCGCCGCTCGGCGAAGTCGGCGGCGCCCCGGCTCACGGCGTCGTGCAGCGCGCCGACGGTCGTGGCCGCCGAGCGCAGCACGGCCACCTCCCCGGCCATGAACATCCCCGCGTCCAGCTGGCGTTGCTCGGAGACGGGCCGCAGCCCGCCGCCCTCCCGCTCGACTCCCTTGCTGGCGATCCGCAGCCGCCCGATGTTGAGCCGCTCCAGCTCCTCCCACGCCTGGCGGCCGGGGGTGCCGTCGGCGTGCAGGCGCGCGCGGGCGGCCGCGTAGTCGGCGGTGTACGGGCTGGCGACGCAGCGGGTGGCGTGGCCCGGGGCGCTCTCCAGGAGCGCGGTGGCCCCGGCGGCGATCACCTGGCGCTGGAACACCGGCTGGATCGCGCCGCATTCGACCGCCTCGGCCGTGAAGAGGTACGCGGTGCCCATCAGGACGCCGACCGCGACCCCGCGCGCGGCGAGCGGGGCGGTGAGCGCGGCGGCCATGGCCGAGGAGCGCTCGTCGTGGATGCCGCCCGCGAGCAGCACCTGGAAGTCGCCCGCGGTGCCGGGCGCGCGAGCCACGTAATCCTCGACCACCGCCAGCTGTGCTTCCCAGAGCGGAAAGCTGTTGCGCGGTCCGACATGTCCGCCGCATTCGGCGCCTTCGAAGACAAACCTACGCATGCCCATGTCAATGAACTGGGTGAGCAGCGTGGCCGACGGCACGTGCAGGAACGTCTTGATTCCGGCCGCCTCCAGATCGGCCGCCTGGGAGGGGCGGCCCCCGGCGATGATCGCGTGCGTGGGCCGGACCGCCCGTACGGCCGCCAGCTGTTCCGCCCTGATCCTGCTGTCCGTGAAGCCTAGGATGCCCACGCCCCAGGGCCGTTCGCCCAGTTCGTCGCGGGTCCGTTCGAGGAGGGCGCGGCTCTGCTCGCCGTCGGACAGGGCGAGTGCCAGCATCGGCAGCGCCCCTTCGCGCGCCACGGCCGCCGCGAAGCCCGCCCGGTCGCTGACCCGGGTCATCGGGCCCTGCACGACCGGCAGCCGGGTGCCGAGCGCGTCCGCCATCGCGGAGCCCGCCGCCAGGGTCCGCGCCACGGCCGGGTCGCCCACGGCGGCCAGAATCGCCTCACGCACCCCGCGCACGGCTCCGGCCACGGTGCCCCACCGCTCGGCGAACCGGGCGGCGAGGAAACCGTCCTGGCCGACGGGAAGTTGGATGCCTGTGCGTGCGTTCCGCAGCGCCCGGACGCCGTCGACGACACTCGTCTCGGACCCGTCCATCGTGCGCAGCGCGGCCGCCGCCTCGTCCGGGACCCCGGACTCGGCGAGCAGGGCCAGCTGGGTGTCGAGGACGACCCCGGCAGCGCCACCGACCACGGCCGCCGCCGCCGTACGCGGACCGATGCCCCCGCAGGCCCACACGGGCAGGTCGTACGCCGGGTCGGCGAGCAGCGCCTGGAGGAGGACGAACGTGCTCAGCTCGCCACTGCGGCCGCCGCACTCGCTGCCGCGCGCCACGAGCCCGTACGCGCCGTCCGCCGCGGCCCTGCGCGCCTCCTCCCGATTCCCGACCTCTGCCAACACCCGGCATTCATCGGCCAGTTGACTGACTTTCCAGTCCGCGTCGGCCGCGAGCAGCACCACGGACGGGAGGGCGCCGCCGCACTCCTCGGCCACCTCCTCCGGCGTCAGTGCGCAGGACGGCCCGACCCGGACGGCGAACGCGTCCGCCGTCCAGCGCCGTACGCGCGCGAGCGCCTCTCTGGCACGGCGGTCGCCCGCCCCGAGATCCAGCACTCCGAGTCCTCCGGCCCGGCGGACCGCGGCGACCGGGCGCGGGTCGGGCAGGCCTAACGGGCTCAATCCGATGACAAGTTCAGGGTTCGGCGCTACGGACGTCATGAACACTCCGAATCAGACCGATGGAGCTGCGAGGGGGGTGGCGGCAGCGGTGAGCGCCGCGGGCTCGGGGGCGGCGGGCCCGCCGTACGGTCGGGGGGCGGGCCGTCCGACCGCGCCGGGCCGCCGGTGGAGCTCGTACCACTGCCAGGAGGTGCGCTGATACGGGGACTTGCGCTGGTGCCGTGACTCGTACCGCTGCCGGGACTTGCGGTGGGGCGGGGTCGCGCGGTGGGGCGGGGACTCTCGACGGCGCCGCCCGACGGGGAGGACCGGGGCGAGCGTGGTGCGTTGCGGGTCGATGCGGCCGGCTGCCGCCCGGCCGGGGCCGACCTTACCGATCGTGGGGAGAGGCTGCCAGGGCGCCTGGCACCCTGCCGCGCCCTCCTCGGCCGTCCCGGCTTCCCCATGGGCTCCCCACCTTTCCTGACGTTCCGTCATATCTGACGTGCCGTCATATTGCAATCGCCGCCGGGCCGTCGGAGGCGGCACGCGATCACCCCCCGAGACCGGGCGACGGACGCGGGCGAATCCTCTCCGCTTCCGAAATATCGCTTTCCCTTCCTATTCCATTCAGGTTCCCTTTCGCCTCCATTCCCGAATTTGTCACGCCGGTGAGCATGTGTGCGGCGGAGACAAGAAACAGCACGGCCGTACTCACCGTGGTGACAAGAAACAGGAATGACCGGGACCTCCGACACCCTTGCATATCCGGCGCCTTGACCGTCCCCCTACTCGCAAGTAGTTTACGCATCCGAAACGCGGAACTTTCCGCCCTTCACCTAGCCTCAAGCCCTTTCACGGGCGAGTGTTCGCGCCAGTTCCGCACTGTCCGTACAACACACAAGAGGTAGCTCATGGGAGCTCAGCAGAGAAAGTCCGGGGCGAGATCCGCCCTGGCCGTCGCCGCCGCCGGTGGAGTCGTCGCGGGGCTTCTCGGCTTCGCGGGCGCCGGGACCGCACAGGCGGCCCCGGCAAAGCTGGTCCAGCAGTACGACTGCGTATTTCCGCTGATCGGCAGCGACCCGATCGAGGCCACCATCACGGCCGAGATACCGACCGAGATCGAAGTGGGAACGGCGTCGCCCGCATTCGCGGTCAACACGGCCACGAAGGTCAGCGCACGGGCGGCACAAGGGCTCGGACTCGTCGGCGGCAAGACGCTGGAGGGCAAGGCGACGGCGACCGTCACGGTATACACGCCGGACGGACCGCTCTCCGGAATCGGCGTCGAGAACACGGTCGACAAGACCAACATTCCCAGCCCGCCCGCGGACTTCACGGTCAACGCCAAGGGCAACGCGCCTTCACTCACGTTCAACACGGTGGGCGACGCACGCATCGAGGTGAACGGGATCGGTCTGCACGACATGATCGTGCGCGACGCCAACGGAAAGCCGATCCAGCTGGTCACGGGCAAGGACACGTTCGACGCGCCGTGCACGATGAAGTCGACGGACAAGGTCCTCGCGAGCTTCAAGGTCGTGCCGAAGAATCCCACGAACCCAACGAACCCAACGAATCCCACCAACCCGACGGACCCGACCAACCCTACGAATCCCACCAACCCCACCAATCCAACAAACCCGACCGACCCCACTAACCCCACCAACCCCACCGCACCCTCCGGTTCCACCGCTCAGCAGAACCTGAGCACCCAGGTGAAGGCCGCGGCCGGCACGCTCTCCATGAGTCAGCCCGGTGACAGCGTGGCCCTCTCCGCCGTGAACCAGGGCGTGGGCGGCGTCTCCAGCGGCAGTCTTCAGACCGTCACCGTCAAGGACGGCCGCAACGGCGCCACCGGCTGGTCGCTGACCGGCAAGGTCACCGACTTCACCGGTGCGACCGGCACCGTCGGCGCGATCGGCGCGGACAAGCTCAGCTGGAAGCCCGCGTGCGTGGCGGCCCCCGGTTCCAAGAGCAACTGCGTGGCAGGGACCGAGGGCCCCGTCGGCACCGTCGGCGCCACCCTGGCCGGGGCGCCCGACGCGGCCGCCACCGGCGGTCAGTTCAGCGTGGACGGCGCGCTCTCCCTCGACATCCCCGCGACGGCCGCCGCGGGCGACTACAAGGCCGTGCTCACCCTCACCCTGACGTGAGTCGCGCCTCCCCCGGGCCGGTCGCACCCCGCGACCGGCCCACTTCCGTCTCCACGAGCTCTCAGGGGGAACCCGTATGAGCAAGCGCAGCACTTCGCGGCGGTGGGCGCCGCTCCTCGCCGCTCTCGGGCTGCTCGCGGCGTTCGCCGCGCTGCCCGCGCCTCCCGCGCAGGCCGCCGACAACGGCCGCTGGTCGGTCTTCCCGGTGCACCGGGGCGCGCCGAACACGCCGGCCCGGGCGTACTTCCGGATGACCGCCGACCGGGGCGCGACCGTGCGCGACAAAGTGACCGTGAAGAACCTCGACGCCCGGACGGCGACCTTCCAGTTGTATGGAACGGACGGCTACAACACCCCGCGCGACGGCGGATTCGCCGTGCGCGACAAGGGCGAGCGGATGACCGGCGTCGGGGCCTGGACGCGTCTGGACCGCACCGAGGTGACCGTTCCCGGCGGCGGCGAGGTCACCGTCCCCTTCACGCTCACCGTGCCCGAGCGCGCCGAGCCCGGCGACCATCCGGGGGCGATCGTCGCCCTCGACACGCGTCTGGGCCGCACCGACGGCAACGGGGTCGCGGTCCAGCAGGCCGTCGGGGCCCGCGTCTATCTGAAGGTGAACGGCGCCCGCGTACAAGGGCTGCGCATCGACGACGTGAGGTTCCGCTACACCGCACCACTCGTACCGGGTGCGAAACGCGCCGCGACCATCTCGTACGCACTGGTCAACAGCGGCAATGTGATGCTCTCGCCGCAGGTGACCCTGCGCGCGAAAGGGGTGTTCGGGCACACCGCCTTCGAACCCCCGGGGCGACGCCTGCCCGCCGAACTGCTGCCTGGCCAGCGCGTCGAGGTGACCCAGAAGTGGGTCGGGCCGCCGCTCGTGGACTGGGGGGACGTCGAGGTGACCGCCAGCGACACGGCGGGCAACCTGGTCGAGAGCGCCGAGATCGGCTACGCCACGGTGAACTGGACGGTCGTCGCCCTCAGCGGACTCGCCCTGGCCGGTGTCGTGGTGTGGCTGGTGCTGCGCCGCCGGGCGGCCGGGCGGACCGGGTGACTTCGGCCGTACGCGTACGGCTCATACGGTCCCGTCGTCGCCCTCGCCCCGGATGCGGCGCGGCACGTGGTGGAGGGCCGCGATGCCCGCGGCGCCGAGCACTCCGGCACCGGTGAGCAGCCAGCCCGCGGCGGCGGCGCCGGTGCCCGCGAGGCTGCCGCCGCCGTCACCGGGGCCGTTGACGTGGGTGACCAGGTCGGTGCCGCCGGAGGTGCCTCCGGTCGTGCCGGCCGGCGGGGCGGACGAGCCGGGCCCGCCGGTTCCGGTGGGCCCGGTCGGGCCTGGAGTGCCGCCGGGCCCGGTCGGGCTCGGGCCGGTCGGGGACGGTCCCGTCGGACCGGGCCCGGCCGTCGCGGAGCCGGTCGGGGAGGGGCCGGAAGGAGGTGGAGAGGACGGGGTCGGGCCGGTGGGGGTCGGGCCCGTCGGGTCGGCGCCCGTGATGGTGAAGCGGTGGAGTGTCTTGTTCTGGTCGGGCGGCTTGAGCACGCAGGGCGCCTCGAACACGTCCTCGTAGGGCGGCAGTTGGACGACCTTGCCCGCCGCGTCCCGGGCCGTCAGTTTCAGCGTGATCGCGTTGACGTCGATGGTGGCCGAGCCGGGTCTGCGGAAGGAGAGCGACGGGGCCGCGCCGGACGCCTTGACGTCGAAATCCCTGGCCGGAGCGGGCACATCGGCTTTCGCCACGGTGGTGTCGAGGCCCACGTCGAGCTGGTCGCCGCCCGGCAGGTTCACCGTGGCGCTCGCCGAGGCGATCCCCTCCACGGTCTTCGCGCCCACGAGCCCGAGGCCCTGCGCCGCCCGCGCGCTCACCGTGGACAGCGCGTCGATCCGTATCGCGCCCGTCTGGGTGTTCACCGGAACCGAGGCGGGCAGCTGTGCAGTGATCGCCACCTTCAGCGAATCCGCCCCGATCAGCGGGAACTTGCACTCGTACGTCTGCGAAAGCCGGGCCTCCACCGCGGCCGCGCTGCCCACCCCGTACGAGAGGAGCGCGCCGCCCGCCAGCGCGAGGGCCGCAGAGCCGCCGAGCGCGCATTTCACCCTGGTTCTGTTTTTAGGAACTCCCATACTCCAAGGAAAGTAGTGAGGTCGGGGATGGCGGTCAACGGCCATTTCACGCCCGCTCCCAGCACGTCCGAATCACGTCCGAATCACGTCCGTACAACGCGAGGAACACGCACGGGAACACGAAAAAAGACCACCCGATTCATCAAGTGCTGCCAATTCACAATTCCCTGGTTGTTCGGTACTGAATTTAACCTTGACCCTCACCTTACCGCTCAGTAGTTTTCGACCCGAAACACGATGGCTTCATCACTGCGAGAGGGAGCTCATGGGAATTCAGAGAAAGCGGACCAAGGGGGCGCTGTCCACCCTGGCCGTCACCGCCGCCATCGGCGTGGTCACCGCCACGGTGTCGGTCACCGCCGCCGGCCCGGCAGCGGCGGTACCGGCCAAACTGGTGCAGGACTACTCCTGCGTCTTCCCCCTGATCAACGCCGACCCGATCAAAATCACCATCACGGCCGACATACCGGCCGAGATCCCGATGGGCCAGGCGACCCCGGCCTTCGAAATCAACGCGAACACGTTGGTGAGCTCCCGGGCCGCGCAGGGTCTGGGGCTGGTCGGCGCCAGGACCCTGGAGGGCAAGGCCACCGCCGACGTCACGGTGAACACCCCGTCCGGACCGCTCTCCGGGATCAAGGTCGAGAACGACGTGGCCAAGGGCAACATCCCCAGCCCGCCCGCCGACTTCAGCGTCATCGCCACGGGCCACGCGCCCCCGCTGACCTTCGACAAGACCGGCGACGGCAGCATCGACGTCAACAACATCTCGCTGCACGACATGATCGCGCGGGACGCCAACGGCAAGCCGGTTCAACTGGTCACGGGCAAGGACACGTTCGACGCCGCGTGCACCCTGACGTCGACGGACAAGACCCTGCACCGCTTCAAGGTCGTGGACAACAACCCCACGAACCCGACCAACCCCACCAACCCCACGAATCCGACCGACCCTACGAATCCGACCAACCCCACAAGCCCTACGAACCCCACGAACCCAACAAACCCGACCGACCCTACGAACCCCACAAGTCCAACCAACCCCACCAACCCAACTAGCCCCACCAATCCCACCAACCCGAACCCGCCCATCCACCTGAGCTACGGCCTCACCGGAAGCTCGGCCATCAAGGCGGCGAACGGGACCGCCGCGCTGGCCGGTGGCATCGAGGCCGACTTCGACCTCGCCTCGGGCACGTACAACGCCGATCTGACGCTGAACCCGACCTCGGGCAAGTTCTCGATCCTCGGTTTCCTCCCCGCGACCGCGAAGATCGAGTTCCAGCAGGTCGGCTGGACGAACGGCACGCTCAACACCGCCGGTGACCTCACCACCAAGTCCAGCATGTACGTGAAGCTCCCCGAGATCGCCGTCTTCGGCATCCCGCTGGGCGGCGGCGCGGACTGCAAGTCCGGCACCCCCGCCGCCGTCGACCTCACGTCGGAGGGCAGGTTCGACCCGCTGAGCGGCGGCAAGCTGAAGGGCACGTACACCCTGCCGCCCCTCAAGGGCTGCGGCGCGTTCAACGACATCCTCAGCGCCTTCACCTCGGGCCCGGGCAACACGATCAACATGACGCTCGCCAAGAAGGGGTGACCCCGTCCCCTTCCTCCGAGCGGGCCGCCAGACCGGCCTCCGCGCCCCGGGCGTCGGGGGCCGGTCGCCCGTCACCGGTCAGGCGGCGCCGCAGCCCGACGACGCGCTCCCCCGCCGCCACCAGGAACCCGGTCGGCAGGAACACCAGGTCGGCCGCGATCATCGAGAGCGAGAAGTACGGCAGCCCGAGCAGCAGCCCGATGCCGATGTGCTCGGCGAACAGCAGCGCGAGCAGGACGTTCTTGACCCGCCGGTCGAGGAGGCTGAACGGGAAGGCGACCTGGACGAGCACGGTTCCGTACGTCAGCGCCAGGACGGTCAGGGCGTGCGAGGAGAGGGCGTGCGAGAGCGCGGGGTACGGCTCCAGCCAGTCGAGCCCGGCCGACCAGTACACGGCGGTGCCGTCCTGCCAGGGCGCGCCCTGGATCTTGTACCAGCCGGCCGACGCGTACAGCAGGCACAGCTGGATCATCATCATCGCCACCGCGCCGTTGTGCAGCAGATGGCCGATCAGCTCCAGGGTGCGGCGCACCCCCGGACGGCCGCGCACCCCGCGCCACAGCGCCTGGCCCGCCCAGCAACCCCACAGCAGCAGCGCCCAGCCACCGGTGAGCAGCGCGAGCAGCGTCGCCCAGGCGAGGACCAGGCCGCAGCCGGACCACAGCACCACGCCCGTGCGGTCGCCCGCGTCCGGGGCGCGCCCGCGCCGACGCGCGTCCAGCGACCACACCTGGGCGCACCGGGTGAAGACGAGGTAGACCGCCGTGATGCGGAAAATGGTGTCGCCCGCGTTGAGGACGTTCTCGTTGCGGTGGTCGAGGGAGAGGACGCTGATGAGGAACAGCAGGGAGGCGGTCCGGGTGCGCCAGCCGAGCAGGAGCGCCGTCGCGACGGCCGCCGAGAGCATGTAGAAGACCTCGAACCACAAGGCGCCGCCGGACCAGCGCAGCACGCTGAACGCATGGCTCCGGTCGAGCGAGTGCTCCGCCAGCCGCCAGCTCCACGGGGCGTCCGGCCCCCAGATCCGCTCGCGCCGCCGGAACTCGTGGACGAGGAGCAGCAGCCAGACCCCGGCCGTGCCGATCCGTACGGCCGCGGCCTGATGGGCCCACATGCGCGCGTCGCACGCCCGCCCGAGCACCCGGTCCAGCGTCGACTCGGCTCTCTCACCGGCTGGTTTCTCACCGGCTGGTTGTGGCTTCATGACGTACGCCCCTGAGCGAGGTCGGCTGTGCTTACCGGCCACCAGGGATAGATCCGCACCACCGGCGCGGTGCGGGTGCCGCGCGCCTTCCACGGCGGGGGCGGGACGGTGGTGTCGGTCGAGCGGAACTGGATCCGTTCGATGCGCGCGCCCCGCGGCGTGGCGGGCATCCGGGACAGGGCGAGGCGCTTGAGGTACTGCTCGCTGTCGAGGCCGCCCGGGCCGACCGGCCGCTGTTCGGCGTCGTGCGAGGCGAGCATCGTCGTCCAGGCGGTGGCGAGTTGCTGGCGGATACGGCTCGGCAGCGGGTTGCCGCGCAGCTCGGCCAGGTCCTGCGCGGTCAGGTCCCGCCAGGGGCCGGTCCGGGTCGTACCGTCCGCCGTACGCAGTTCGACGCGGGCGCCGACCGCCGTCATGGTCCGGGTGATGTCCGGCGCGAAGAGCTGCCAGCTCTGCGAGAACTCGGGCGCCATATAGGAGTTGACCGTGTCGCCGATGGCGTCGGTGGCCGCGTTGCGCGGGGCGAGGTGCAGGAAAGTCGCGCCGGTGTGGACGAGCAGGCCCACGGCGACGGCGGCCGCGGCGACGACGACGGCCAGCCGCTGCCCCCGCGACAGCTCCGCCAGGCTTTCGTGGCGCTCGGCTTCAGGATCCATCGCTCGGCCCCTGTCCACCCCCGGCCGCGGCGACGGCCTCGGCGCAGTCCGGGTTGTCGTCGAAGGCCTTCCGCAGCTTCGGGTCCGCCCGCAGGTCGTCGGCGGGGCCCTTGTACGCGCTCACCGTCTTCAGGGACGAACCGGCCGCGTCCAGCGCCGACTTCAGCGACTTCTGGTCGGTGACCTCGGCCTTGGAGAGCGTGGCGACCGCGTCGCCCACCGACGTACGGGCCTTGTCCAGATGGGCGAGGGCCGTGCCGAGGGCGGCCGCGCCGCCTTCGACCGGCGGCGCCCCGTCCTTCCGCAGGTCCGCGCGCAGCGCCCCGAGCCGCTGGGAGAGCGCGGTGAGGAAGGTGACCAGCTGGCCCTTGGCCCGCACCGGCTGCGTCCGGTCGACCGTGGGCACCGCGAGTCCGGCCCCGCTGTCCGCCAGATGTGCGCAGACTCCGCCCGCCCAGTCCACCTCCGGCGGCGGCTGTGCCGAGGAGCCGCACCCGGCGGCCGCCAGGCCGACGGCGGCGAGCAGCGCGAGGCGCGCCGCCGTCCGGTTCACCTGTCGAGGAAACACGGCTCTCACTCCTTGCCCTGGTCGGTCCGGGTGCCCGGTGCGCGCTGGAAGGTGTCGAGGGCGGCGATCCGCCAGGTGCCGTCCTGGTGGACCGCGTCGACCGCGAACATCGCGGCGGCGACGGTGGTGCCGCCGCCCTTGCCGGTACGCGTGCTGCTCTGGTCGGCGAAGACCAGGACGCGGGCGCGGCCCCCGTCGATGACCTCGACGCCGCTGTCGGTGACGGTGGTGGTCAGCACGAGTTTCTGCCGCGGCCCCTGCTCGCGCACCGGCCCCATCAGGGTCCGGTACTGCGCGACGGCCGCGCCGGTGAGACGGCTCGCGGCCGCCGTCTCGGTCCTGGCCGGGTCGGTGTGGTCGTACGAGAAGATCCCCTGCACGGCCTCGTCGACGACGCCCTTGACCTCGCTGGTACGGGCGGTGTCGGCCAGTGCGGTGTTGCGCACGGCGGTGTCCTGGTGCCCGTGCCCGCCCTGGACGTACGCGAGGACGGAGAACGCGGCGAGCAGCACGGTCAGGACGGCGAGCACCAGCGGCCAGGGCGGCCTGGCAGGGCGGGTGGCGGGTGCGGCGTGGCGCGGGGCGGGCGTCGGGCGCTGCTCGGGCTCGGCCGGCCGTGGGGCGGGCGGGCGCGCCGCGGCCAGGCGGCGCTGCCGGTTGACGAGGTGGCGGGTGGTCGGCATCGGGGGCCTCCGGGTCAGCTGCCGCTGGGGGTGGGCGGACCGGCGGACGGGGTGGCGGACGGACCGGCCGCGTCGCCGACGGGTGCCTGGCCCAGTCGGCTGAGCTTCCAGCCCGCCGGGGTGCGGGTCAGTTCACCGAGCATCCGGCTGTCCTTGGTGCTGCTCGCGTGGTCCGCCGCGACCACGGTGATACGGATCGCGACCATCACCCGTGCCCGCCCCGCCCGTTCGTCGAGTTCGGTGACCGCGCCGGAGACCACCTTGGCGGTGGTCGTGGTCCCCGCGCTCTCGACCTGCCGCTCGAACTGCTTCCTGCTGTCCTTGAGTTCCTTGAGCAGGTCGCCGGTGGCCGACTCCTCCCAGAGGTCGAGGCCGTGGGCGAGGTCGCCGTGGTCGAGGGTGTTCATGTTCTGCACGCCCTGTTCGCCCGCCTGCAGCACCTCGTCCCTGGTACGGGCGAACGCGGCCCGCTCGTCGTGCGCGACCGCGTACCAGGAACCGCCCGTCCAGACGGCGAACGCGCAGGCCAACGCGGCCGCGAGGCCAGTCGCCGCGGTCCGCGACGGCCGTCTGCGCACCGCCGCTGTCATCCGTGCCATGGCACCTCCCCACTCGCCCTAGCGGGCCTTGATCGCTGTGATCCGCCAGTGCCCGCCGTCGCGCTCGGCGGACACCGAGAGCTGCGCGGCCACCGTGGTCTCCTTGCCGCCGCGCCGCACACTGGTCTGGTCGAGGAAGAGCAGCAGCTCCGCGCGGGTGCCGGTGAGCCGGGTGACCCCGGCGCGGTCGACTCTCGTGGTGAGCGTCAACTCCTGGCTTCTGACCCGCTGTTGGACCTGTCCGAAGAGTGCGTCGTACTCCTTCGCCGCCTGTCCCCGCAGCAGCGCGTGGGCGTCGGCGCGGGTGCGGGTCAGGGTCCGCGGCCCGTAGCTGAACACGCGGCTCACCGCCGCACCCACCTCGCCGAGCACCTCGTCGGTCGCCGCACGGTCGGTCAGCGCGCGGTTGGCGGCGGCCGGGGAGTGCTTCGCCTGCCCGGTGAGCAGGAGCAGGACGCCGCTCGCCGCTACCAGGGCCGCGATGAGCAGCGGCAGCAGGAAGCGGCGCAGGGGGCTGCGGGCGGCCGGATCCTCGGCGGCGCGGGCCGCGGTGGCCGTGGTGGCCGGCTCCTCGGTCGTGGTCATGGTGTCCCCTCCCGTCAGCCCGTCCCGACCGCGACGGCGGTCAGGGAGGTGAGCTTCCAGCCGCCGCCCGTACGCGCGAGGCCCGCCTCGAAGCGTTTGCGGTCGGTGGTCGGGCCGCCCGTGCGCGGCCGGGCCTCGATCCGTACGGTCGCGATCAGCCGGGCCGTGCCCGACCGGTCGTCGAGTTCGGTGACGGCCGCGTCGGTGACCTCGGCGCGGGTCGTGGTGCCCTGCTCCTTGAGGATCCGGGCGCTCTCGGCGCGGCTCCCGCGCAGCTCGTCCCGGAGCGGGCCGGTCGTCGCGTCGAGCCAGGCGGCCAGGCCCGTGTCGACGTCGCGGCCGTCGAGGGAGTTCAGCCGGGCGAGGTGGCGGCGCCCGGCGGCGAGCGCCGCGTCGCGGCTCTGCGCGTACGCCAGATCGCTGTCGCCCCTGGCCCGCGCGTACGACCATCCGGACACCCCGCACAGGGCCAGGGCGAGCACCAGCCCCAGGACCAGAACCAGCCGTCGACGCCTCATGCCTCACTCCCCCAGTCCCAGCAGACCGGCGAGGTTCGTCGGGCTCTGCGGCGGTACGGAGGGCGCGTCCAGCACCCCGACTCCCCCGCCGGACCCGGAGCCGGTCAGCGCGCCCGGCACGGCCGGTGTGGGCAGCGGCCCCTTGGGCGCGTTGCCCGAGCCGCGGACGTTCTGGCCGCTCGCGGCCGGGGCGGTGCAGCGTGCCGCGGTGTTCACCTGCGTACTCCCGGATGTGTCGAGGCCGTTGCGGTAGCGGGTGCCCTCGTAGCCCTTCGTGCAGGGCAGTGGCTTGAAGAAGGTGGTGACCATGCCGAAGTTCACCCCGCCCGGCCCGACGGCGGTGGAGCCCGCGGCGGCCACCCGGGGCAGCCGCACCATCAGCTCCTCGATGCCGCGCTGCCGGGTGACCAGGAGCTCGGAGGTGGTGGTGAGGTTGGCGAGCAGCACACTCAGACCGGGGTCGGTGTCTCGCAGCAGCGCGGTGAACTCGTCCGCCGTGCCCGGGGTTTCGTCGATGACGCGGCGGAGGTCGGAGTCCGAGTCCTTGAGCTGCCGGGCGAGTCGACGGGCCCCGGTGGCGAAGGAGGTGAGGGCCCGGGTGCTGTCGGCCTGGGTCTTCAGCACGGTCTCCCCGTCGGCGAGCAGCTCGGTGGTGGCGGGCAGCGCCTGGTCGGCGGCGTTGAGGAACTGGCTGCCCGCGTCCAGGAGCACCTGGAGGTTGGAGCCCTGGTTGGCGAACGCCTTGCCGAGCTCGTCGACGGCGGTGCGCAGCTCGTCCGTCGGCACCGATGCCGCCAAGGAGTCGACACCGGTGAGGAGTTGGGTGATGGGGGCGGGTGTGCTGGTGTCCTCGCGGGCGACGGTGTCGCCGTCGCGGAGGTAGGGCCCCCGGTCGGTGCGGGGGGCGAGGTCGAGGTACTGCTCGCCGACCGCCGAAAGACCTGCCACCTTCGCGTCCAGGTCGGCGGGGATCGGCGGGGTGCCGTCGTCGATGGCGAGCCGCGCCTCCACGCCGTCGCGGGTCAGCGCGATGCTGCGGACCCGGCCGATGTCGACGCCTCGGTAGGTGACGTCGGACCCGGTGAACAGGCCGCCGGTCTCCGCGAGTTGGACCCGCACGGTGTACGAGCCCGGCGCGCCGACGAAGCGTCCCAGGTCCGCGTACGTCACTCCGATGTAGCCGAGCACCAGCGCGCCGAGCAGCAGGAAGGCGAGGTTCTTGAGGTGCGTGCCGAGGGTGATCACCGGGCACCGCCTTCCCCGACGGACGGCAGCGGCAGCGCGCCCCCGGTGGACGCGGATCCGGTCGGCGCGGATCCGGCCCGTGCGGCTCCGCCGTGCGCGGGGAGGATCACGGTGCCGGGCGCCGCGGCGACCTTGAGATAGACGTTGAGGTAGTCGCCCTTGACGCCGCTCAGCACCTCGTCGGTGAACGGATACGTCATCAGCACCTGGAGCGAGGCGGGCAGGTTCTGGCCCGCGTCGGCCAGGCCCTTCAGCGTGGGCGCGAGCGCCCGCAGGTCGGCGACGATGTCGGCCCTGGTGCGGTCGACCGTGCCGACCGCCGCCGTCGAGAGCGTGTCCAGGGACCTGAGCATGGTGACGAGCGAGCCGCGCTGGTCCCGGAGCACCTTGAGGCCGGGGCCGAGCCGGTCCAGTACCGTGCCGACGCGGGCGTCCCGGGTGGCCACGGTGGACGACAGCCGGTCGAGGGCGCCGAGCGCGTCCGTGATGTCGCCGCGGTGCGCGTCGAGGTCCTTGGCGAAGGTGCCGATCCGGGTGAGTACGGAACGGGCCGAGGACTGCCGGCCGTCGAGGGCGCGGTTGAGCTCGCGCGTGATGGTGTTGATCTGCTGCACACCACCGCCGTTGAGCAGCATCGACAGGGCGCCGAAGACCTCTTCCACCTCGGCGTTGCGGTTGGTGCGCGCGAGCGGGATCACCGCGCCGTCCGCCAGTGGCGCGACCTCGTGCGCGGCGGCGTTCCGCAGGCCCGAGGTGTCGTTGAGGTCGGGGCGCGGCGCCAGGTCCTGGGGCGCGACGAGCTGGATGTACTTCTCGCCGAGCAGGCTGGACTGCTCCAGGTTGGCGTAGGCGTCGGCGGGCAGGCGCACCTTGCCGTTGACCTTCATGGTCACCCGGGCCAGCCAGTCGTCGCCGCTCACCGTGATCTTCTCGACCCGGCCCACCGCGACGTCGTTGACCTTGACCGACGACTGCGGGAAGAGACTGGTCACGTCCTTGAAGACCGCGGTGACGCGGTACGGATGGCTGCCGAGGTCGGCGCCGCCGGGCAGCGGCAGGTCCTCGATGCCGTGGAACGACGGCACACCGCACCCGCCCGGCACCATCGCGAGCCCCGTGACGACGGCCGCGGCGCACAGCGCGAGTCCGGCCCGCGCGACCGCGCGCCTCATCGCCCGGCCCCCGGCGCGCGCCGCCCGTACGTCTCGGCGGCGGGCAGCGGCAGCAGGCCGAGCTCGTTGAGGTCGGCACGGCCGTCGATGGTGCGGGTCGCCGGGTCGTAGGCGTTCTCCAGGTTGGACGCGGCGAGCGGCAGGGTGTCCAACGCCTCGCCCAGGGACGCCCGTTGCTCGACGAGTGACCGGGTGAGGGTGGCGAGCCGGTCGACGTCCGTCTTCAGTGTGCCCCGGTTGTCGCGGATGAAGGTCTTCACCTGGCCGAGGGCGGTCCCGAGCTGTCGCAGCGCGGCGGCCAGGTCGTCCTTCTCCCCCGCGAGGAAGGTGGTGACGTCGGAGAGCCGCTGTTCGGTGGTGCGGACCGTGCCGTCGTTCTCCTTCAGCATCGTGACGAACGACTGGAGTTGGCGCACGGTCCTGACCAGGTCGGCGCTGGATCCGCCGAGGACCTTGGCGGCGCCGCCGAGCTGCTGGACGGTACGGCCGACGGCGTCGCCGTTGCCCTTCAGGTTCTTGGCACCGGTGTCGATGAGGTCCGCGAGCGCGCCCTTCTTGTTGGCGCCGCCGGGGCCGAGCGCGTCGACGAGGCCGCTGACGCTCTTGGCCAGCTCGTCGACCTCCATCGGCGTCGCGGTCCGCTCGCGCGGGATGACCGCACCGTCCGGCAGGGTCGGTCCGCTGCCACTGTAGGCGGGGCTGAGCTGCACGAAGCGGCCGGAGACCACGCTGGGGGCGACCACAACCGCCTGTACGAGCTCGGGAATCCGCACCCCCTTCCTGACGCTCAGGCCGACGCGCACCTGTCTGCCCTCGGGCCGGATGCGGCCGACACTGCCGACGCGTACGCCCAGGACGCGCAGGTCCGACCCTTCGTGCACGCCGACCGTCCGGTCGAAGTACGCGGTGAGGTGCAGGGCGCCGTCGTCGCCCAGGACACGCACGGCGACGGCCGCGACGGTGGCCGCGACCAGCAGCGCGAAGGCGATGCCGAGCACGAGGAGCTTGCGCGGCCGGGGCAGCGTGACTCGCGAAGTCCTCAACTCCGGCTCCCCTTCGGTGGTTTCATGTCCCTTGGTTTCGGGCTCCCTGACTTCGGGGGCATGCAGCCGTCCGGTGGTGTGCTGCCCGGGGGCAGATACGTCTTGGGGACGAGGCCGCACAGATAGCTGTCCATCCAGTGGCCGTTGCCCAGGGTGTTGCCGACCAGGCGGTAGTACGGCCCCGCCTGAGCCAGGATCCTGTCGAGGCCCGCCTTGTTCCTGGTGAGGACCGCCGTGACGCGGTCGAGCGAGTCGAGTGCGGGGCCGAGCCTGGCCCGGTTGTCCGTGACGACCCCGCTGAGCTGGGCGCTCAGGTTCTGGGCACCGGTGAGCAGGCCGTGGATGGCGTCCCTGCGGTAGCCGACCTCGGCGAGGAGCTGCCCGCCGTTGGCGAGCAGGCCGCGCACCCGGTCCTTCTTGCCGTCCAGCGTCCTGGTGACCTGGTCGGTGCCCTTGAGCAGCCGGGTGATCTGCTCGTCGCGGCCGGCGATGGTCAGCGACAGGTCGGCCAGGCCGGTGACGGCCTTGTGCACGTTCGGCGGGGTCTTCCTGAAGGTGGCCGAGAGCGTCTCGAAGCTCTTGGCGAGCGACCGCGTGTCGAGCTCGCCCACGGTCTCGCCGAGTCCGTCGAGCGCGTCCAGCACGTCGTACGGGGAGGTCGTGCGGGCGATCGGGATGCGCCGGTGCGGGTTCTGGGCGGCGGTGCCGCGCGGGTCGACCGCCAGGTACTTGGAGCCGAGGAGCGTCCTGATGGCGATGCCGACCGTACTGGCGTCGCCGACCCAGGCGTCCTTGACGGTGAAGGCCACCTTCACCTTGGGCCCGTCGAGCCCGACCGCGTTCACCTCGCCGACCTTCACGCCCGCGATGCGGACCTCGTCGCCGGGGTGGAGCCCGGCCGACTCCTTGAAGTCGGCGGTGTAGCGCGTCCCGCCGCCGAGGAAGGGCAGCGCCTTGACGTTGTAGACGAGCAGCCCGATCAGGGACATGGCGAGCAGACCGACGACGGCGATCGCCACGGGGTGCCGCTCGGCGAGCGGTCTGCGCGCCTGTTCGCGGACGCGTCGGATGCGTCGGATGCGTAAGGACGTCATCGGCGGCACCTCTGGTCCTTGATCGCGATGCCGGTGGGGGGCGGGCTGCCGTCGTCGGTGGCGACCCCGGTGACCCTGGCCTCGCAGAGATACAGATTGAGCCAACTCCCGTACGAGGAAAGGCGGGTGACGGCCCGCATCTTGGCGGGGGTGCGCCGCAGGAACTGTTCGAGCAGCGGCCCGTTGTCCGCGAGGTTGGCGGAGACCCGGCCCAGCTGGTCGATGCTGCTCCGCAGCGGCGCCCGGCCCTCGTCGAGCAGTCCCGCGGTGCTGGTGGTCAGCGCGGCGAGGGAGCTGATCGCCTGCCCGATGGGCTTGCGGTCGCCGGAGAGGCCCGCCACCAGCTCGTCGAGGGTGTCGATGAGGCCGGTCAGCCGGGTCTCGCGGGTGTTGACCGTCCGCAGCACGGTGTTGAGGTTGTCGACGACCGACCCGATCACCGTGTCCTTGGCGGCGAGCGTGCTGGTGACCGACCCGATGGCGGTGACCAGGCTCTCCACGGTGGGGCCCTCGCCCTGGAGGACCTGGACGACAGAGCCGGCCAGCTTGTTGGTCTCGGCCGGGGAGAGCCCCTGGAAGAGCGGCTGGAAGCCGTTGAACAGCTGGGTGAGGTCGAGCGCGGGCGAGGTGCGGCGCAGCGGAATCGTCCCGCCCGGCCGCAGCGGCGGCTGCCCGAGCGGGCCGGTGCCGCGCTCCAGGGCGACATAGCGCTGGCCGACCATGTTGAGGTATTTGATCGAGGCGGTGCTGGAGGCGGGCAGCGCCCTGCCCCGCTTCACGGAGAACTTCACCTCCGCGTACCGGCGTTGGACGATGCCGACCGACTCGACCTGGCCGACCTTGACGCCCGCGATCCGTATCGAGTCGCCCTCGGTGAGCCCGGTGGCGTCGGTGAACCACGCCTTGTACGTGTCCTTGTCGCCCAGGCCCGTGTTGCTGATGCTCAGCGCGAGCACGGTGGTGGCCAGCACGGTGACCAGGACGAAGACCGCCGACTTGACGAGCGGTCCGGTGAGTGGGGCCCGGTTCACTTCAGCCTCACCTCCGCTCCCCGCAGCACCGGCCCGGCGAACACGCTCGACCAGTCGGGCAGCGCGTCGGGCGTCCGCCTGTCCCCGGCCGCGAGCACCTCGTTCACCAGGGTGTTCTCCTGCGGGGAGTTGGCCACGCCGAGCCCGCCGCCGACCGTGGCGAGCGCCGGGGAAGCGTTCGCCGGGTCCCGGCCCGATGCCGTGGGGCCGCCGTAGGGGACCGGGTGGCAGGCCGGGCCGCCGGTGGCGGTGTAGCTCGGCGCGTCATGGCCCGGCCGGTAGGCACCCCGGTCCCGGACCACCGTCACGTCGACGTGCAGCCCCGGCTCGTCGGTGCCCTTGCCGAGGGCGCGGTCCATCGCGGGGACGAAGTCGGCAAGGGTCTTCAGGGTGCAGGGGAAGGCGGGGGCGTACCGGCCGAAGATCTGGAGGGAGGGGCGGCTCGTGGCCGTGACCCGGATGAGGTTGGCCCGGTTCTGCCGGATCCAGGTGGTGAGGTCCCGCGACGAGGTGGTCACCGACGCGTACACCGCCGCCAGTCGGTGCTGCTCGGCGGCGAGCGTGGCGCTGGTGGTGGTCGCGTCGTAGAGCGCGTCGACGATATCCGGCGCCGCCTGCGCGTACCCCTCGCTCACCCGCACGAACTCCTTGATGTCCCGGTTGAGGACGGGCAGCTGAGGGTTGAACTTCCCCAGATACGCGTCGAGTTGGGCCAGTGACGCACCGATCTTGTCGCCGCGTCCGCGCAGTGCGTCCGAGACGGCCGTGAGCGTCGCGGACAGCTTCTGCGGCTGTACGGCGGTCAGCAGCGGCAGCAGGTGGTTGAGCGCCGTCTCCAGCTCGACGGCTTTGCGGCTGCGGTCCTTCGGGATGACGCTGCCGGGCGCCAGCGGTCGCGCGGAGGGCCGCGCGGGCGGCACGAGCGCCACGTACCGCTGGCCGAAGAGCGTGGTGGGCAGCAACTGGGCCGATACGTCCGAGGGCACCCGGCGCAGCTGCCCCGGCCTCATGGCGAGGGTGAGCCGGGCGGTCCTGCCGTCCGTGTCGATCTTCTCGACGCGCCCGATCACCACGCCCCGCAGCTTCACATCGGCCTGCGGGCGCATCTCGTTGCCGACCGATCCGGCCTCCACGACCACCCGGGCGGTGTCCTCGAAGTCGTGGTGGTAGAAGGCGAGCGACAGCCAGATCAGGGGGATCGGCAGGAGCAGGTACACCAGCCCGGCCAGTCTGCGGCGGCGGGCGAGCACGGTGTCCACCGGGCGCTCCTTCGCCCGGGTGCCGAAAGGCCTCTCCCGCACGGGCGCGCTCATCCCGCCACCTTCACCGTGGTCGTGGCGCCCCACAGCGCCAGGCTGAGGAAGAAGTCCGTGACGCTGATCAGCACGATCGCGGTCCGCACCGACCGGCCCACGGCCACGCCGACGCCCGCCGGTCCGCCGGTGGCGCGGTAGCCGTAATAGCAGTGCGCCATGATCACCAGGACGCTGAAGACCAGCACCTTGAGGAAGGAGAGCAGCACGTCGGTCGGGGCGAGGAAGAGGTGGAAGTAGTGGTCGTAGGTGCCGGTGGACTGGTTGTTGAAGAGGACCGTGACCATCCGGGACGCCAGGAACGACCCGAGCAGCCCGATCCCGTACAGCGGGACGATCGCCACCGCGCCCGCCACGATCCGCGTCGAGACGAGGTACGGCATCGAGCGCACCCCCATGCTCTCCAGCGCGTCGATCTCCTCATTGATGCGCATCGCGCCGAGCTGGGCGGTGAAGCCCGCGCCCACCGTGGTGGAGAGGGAGAGCGCGGCTACCAGCGGGGCGATCTCGCGGGTGTTGAAGTACGCGGAGACGAAGCCGGTGAAGGCGTCGGTGCCGATCTGGCTGAGCGCCGCGTACCCCTGGAGGCCGACGACGGTTCCGGTGAAGACGGTGATGCCGATCATCACGCCGACCGTGCCGCCGATGACGCTCAGCCCGCCGGTGCCGAAGGAGACCTCGGCGAAGATGCGCTGGACCTCCTTGGGGTAACGGCGGACCGCGCGCGGGATCCAGAGGAGGGCGCGGAGGTAGAACAGGAGCTCGTCGCCGGGGCGGTCCAGCCAGGCGAACAGCCGGCTCGGCTCGCGTGCTCCGGCTCCGGCTCCGGCTCCGGTGTCGGTACGGGTGCGGCCGCGGGCCCGGTCCAGGAGCGCCATGTCAGAGCCCCTTCGCCGGGACCAGCTGGAGGTACAGGGCCGTCAGCACCATGTTGACGAAGAACAGGATCAGGAAGGTGAAGACGACGGACTGGTTCACCGCGTCCCCCACGCCCTTCGGCCCGCCCTTGGGGTGCAGGCCCCGGTAGGCGGCGACCACTCCGGCGATGAACCCGAAGAGCACCGCCTTGAGTTCGCCGATCAGCAGGTCGGAGAGCTGGGCGAGGGCGGAGAAACTGGCGAGGTACGCGCCGGGGGTGCCGTGCTGCACGATCACGGCGAAGAAGTAGCCGCCGAGCGTCCCCACCACCGACACCAGGCCGTTGAGCAGCAGCCCGACCGACATGACCGCGAGGACCCTGGGCACGACGAGCCGCTGCACCGGCGAGACGCCCATGACCTCCATGGCCTCCAGCTCCTCGCGGATCGTCCGCGCACCGAGGTCCGCGCAGATCGCCGAGCCCGCCACCCCGGAGATCAGCAGCGACACGATGAGCGGGCTGGCCTGCTGGACGAGGACGAGCACGCTCGCGCCGCCGGTGAAGGACTGGGCGCCGAACTGCTGGATGAGGGAGCCCACTTGGAGGGCGATGACCGCGCCGAACGGGATCGTCACCAGCATCGCGGGCAGGATGGTGACACTGGCGATGAACCAGAACTGCTCGATGAACTCCCGCGCCTGGAACGGCCGCCGGAACGTCAGCCGTACGACGGTCCACCCCAGCGCGAAGAGCCTGCCGGTCTCGCGCAGGGGGGTGAGGACGCGCAGCGGCGGCCGTGGCACCGGCGCCTCGACGGCCCCCTTGGCCCCCGGCTCGGAAGGCGCGCTCATGCCGGGCCCCCGCCCTCGTAGGTGTGCAGGGGCCTTGTCCGTACGAGCGTGGCGCCGTCGACGCCGCCCGGCGCCGCGGGCTGCGGCGCGTCCCGCAGATCCGCCTCGACGGCCGCGCGGGCGGCGGGCGGAAGCTCGTCGAGCAGCGCGCGCACCCGGGCGCGGCGGCGCTGGACGGCCCGGCGGACCGGCAGGCCGGGGGTGGGTCCCAGCTGCGGTGCCAGGGTGCGCAGGACGGGCGGGCCGACGACCAGGCCGTGCGAGGCCTCCTCGGCGATGGTCGCCCGGTCCTTCTCCTCCGACATGCCGATGGGCCCGGCCCTGCGCCCGGTGAGGAACTGCTCGACGACCGGCTCCTCGCTGGTCAGCAGCACCTCGCGGGGCCCGAAGGCGACCAGCTCGCGGCAGAACAGCATCCCCATGTTGTCCGGGACGGTGGTCGCGATGTCGATGTTGTGGGTGACGATCAGCATGGTCGCGTCGAGCTGGGTGTTGATGTCGATGAGCAGCTGGGAGAGGTACGAGGTGCGTACCGGATCGAGGCCGGAGTCCGGCTCGTCGCAGAGGATGATCTGCGGGTCGAGGACGAGCGCCCGCGCGAGACCGGCCCGTTTGCGCATCCCGCCGGAGATCTCACCGGGCAGCTTCCGCTCGGCTCCGGCCAGGCCCACCACGTCCATGCGCTCCATGACGATCCGGCGGATCTCCGACTCCTTCTTCCTGGTGTGCTCGCGCAGCGGGAAGGCGATGTTGTCGAAGAGGCTCATCGAGCCGAAGAGCGCCCCGTCCTGGAAGAGCAGCCCGAAGAGCTTGCGGGCCTCGTAGATGTCCTTCTCACGGCTGTTGGCCATGTCGACGCCGTCGACGAGGACCCGGCCCCGGTCCGGCCTGAGCAGTCCGACGATCGCTTTCAGGAACACGGTCTTGCCGGTGCCGGAGGGGCCGAGCATCACGCTGATCTCGCCCGCGGGCAGGGTGAGCGTGACGTCCTGCCAGATGGTCTGCCGTCCGAAGGCCTTGGTCAGCCCCTCGACGACCACGTCGATTCCCATGGCTAGGCGGCTCCTCAGCGCTGGGGCAGTTCGGGGACGGGCGGGGCGCTGCCGGCGCCCGCGAGCTGCCCCTGCCGGATCCGGACGGCGTTGCCCGGGCCGGAGAGGGCGGCGGTGAACAGCGGCGACAGGTCCTCGCCCCGGCCGCCGCAGCCGACGAACGGCGGGATGGTGATCTCCCCGTCGAGGACCCCGCCGGTCAGGAAGTTGTACGCACCGCTCAGCACGGTGTCGAACGGCCGGGCGGTGCGGCAGCGCGGCCCCACGTCCAGCGGCACTCCGTTGACGCTCACGTCGTGGACGCGCAGGTACTGCCGGTAGGCGATGGCGGTGGTGAACGTCTCGCCGCGCCGGATGTTGACGACGGTGACCGGCTCCGGCTCGAAGCTGACCTCGGCACTGGTGGGCTGGAAGCCAAAGACGAGGAACGTGGACCGGGCGTCGGGGAAGTGCAGCAGTCCGACCGAGTCCGACTCGTCGTAGCCGGGGGCGCTGACCGTGCGCTTGCCGAGGTTGAGGTGCATCGGGCCGGGGCTGCCGTGCGGATCGTTGATGATCATCGCGCTGCCGAGCTTGTGGACGGTGGTGTAGCCGACGGCGACCACACAGAGCGAGGCGCCCAGACTGCCCTCGACCGCCCCCGGCGGGGGCTTCGGCAGCCTGCTCGGGTTGAGCTCCCCGGCGGGCGGGTCCGCCGGGCAGACGGGCGCGGTGGCGAGCGGGCCGGGGCCGACCTGGATCGCGGGCTTGGGCGTCTGGGTGTCCGCGCTCGTGGACGGGACCGGGGAGGCGGGGGCAGTGCTCGGGGCCGAGGGCCCGGTCACCGTCCAGGCGGCGAGGAGCGGGCCAGGGGCTGCTACAGGAAGGCAGTGCAGCTCCAACGGGGCTGTGGGGGTTGGATGTTGGGGCATGCCCGACGGGCTGGGCGACTGCGAGGTTCCCGGTACCGGAGCCGAAGCCAGTCCCGACGGGGAATCCGATCCCGATGGGGAATCCGGTGCCGGTGTCGCCTGAAGCATCAACGTCAACTCCCCCGCCATGAGCGTCACTTCCCCCGGTGCCCCCACCGTGATCGCCGCGACCTCCCCCGTGAACACCGGCCGCAGGCCGCTCGCAGCGGGCGCGGTGAGCCCCGCCCAGTCGGCGCGGGCCGAGGTGCCGTTCTGGGCGACCTCGACCGCGAGGCGGGCGGTGCCGGAGACCTGTGTGGTGCCCGGGGGCAGGAGCGCGGTGGCCGCGTCGGGGGGCAGCTCGGGGCGTACGGTGAACCGCTCGGCCCGCAGCGGCTGTCCGGGACGGCCGCCCCGCGGATAGACGCCGGTGAAGCCGATGGTGACGGCCCGGCGCACCGAGCCCGACTCGCAGGCGTAAATGGCCTGAACGCCCGTCTCGCGGTCCCGCGCAATTGTCCCCGATGCCGGAACAAGGCCGAGGAGAAGCGCGATCACGCCGAGCGCGGCGGCGATAGCGGCACCACGCCGGTCGAATGCACCGCCCATGGCTCTGCTCCTGTGAATAGCGGTTCTACGGGCGCCGGGAACGGCCGATGTCGCCGTGACGTTATGTACGGGTAACCCAGTGCCGCAATACCGCTTCCGCGCGAATCTCCGATCTCCTCGCCCGTCGGTGATTATTTGTCACCGGCGCCACAATTCCGGGCGCTCGCCTTATCAACGGCGGCACAGATCCCGGTGCACGCGGGAGCGGGGCCCCGCGGTCCGGGGGGACGGATCGCGGGGCCCCGCCGGGATCCGCAGCCCTGGGGCGTGGGCCGCGCCGCCGGGGTGCGGGCGGCGGCCCGCCGTGAGGGGCGGCGAGAGCCGTCGACCCCGGGGCACCGAGGACGCTACGCGCGCGGAATCGGGCCGTGCAATACCCGACGGCCGAATCCGGCCGTCGGCCGCACGGCCGCCACGCGCACGCATGTTATTGCGTGTTGGCCGACCGCACCCCGAAAATTCGTACACAGGTCAACGTTTTCCCTCGCGTTCACGCAATGCCATTGCCTCTTCCGTGCCGGGGCGAGCATCTTTGTGTCCGGCCGCAACGAGAACCCGTCACGGGGCACACATTTCCTCCGCACGCACTGGTGCCTTCGGGCGCGGGCTGGTCTATGTTGCAGATGTTGTGAGTTGACGTCGGCCCAGCAGCAGGCCCACGGTGCGTCGCCCACCCGAGCCGAAACGTCGAGCCGTACGTCCCGGCCAGTGAAAGGGACCGCGCATGCCGAACGCCCTCCACGCATCGGCCTCCTCGGAGCAGCTGGGACCGATCCCCCGGGAGCTCGCCACCATCATGTGGCCCGAACTCCCGCCGCTGCTCGACGAGATCAAGGCCGAGGTGATCCGTGCGTACCCGGAGTTCGCGGAGGTCTTCGCGGGCCCGCACGGCCGGTTCGTGCACTCGGCGATCGAGCAGAGCCTGACCATCTTCGTGGACCAGGTGGTGCGGCCCTCGGTGGCCTCGCCGCTGCGGGACGAGATGATCCGTACGTTCGGCCGGTTCGCCGCTACCCGGGGCGGGAGCCTGGACACCCTGCGCGGCACCTTCCGTGTCGGCGCCCGGGTCGCGCTGCGCCACACCAAGAAGGTGGGCAAGCGCTACAACCTCTCCCCGGTCTTCATGCTGTCCTTCGCGGACACCCTGTTCGCGTACATGGACCAGTTGGAGGCGCTGGCGAGCGAGGGCTATCTGGAGGCCAGGGCGTCGGCCGAGGACAACCAGGACGAGCTGCGAAGAAAGATCCTGCGCCTGATCGCGTCCGGCAGCGGCACGCCCCGGGCCACCCTCGTCGAGCTGGCCGAACGGGCGGGCTGGCAGCTCCCGGAGGAGCTGACCCCGGTCGCGCTGAGCGCCGGCGCCCACCCGGCCCGCACCGCCCTGCACGGCGACGTACTGATGGACCTCGGGGACCCGCAGCCGTATCTGCTGGTGCCGGGCGCCCTGGACGCGGAGCGCCGCGAGGCCCTCGCCCAGGCGCTCGGCGGGGCGCGCGCGGCGGCCGGGCCCACGGTGTCCCTGGCCGGGGCGGCCGACTCGCTGCGCTGGGCCCGCCAGGCGCTCGGCCTCGCGCTGTCCGGGATCATCACCGAGGCGCCCGTCGTCCACAGTGCGGACCATCTGGTCACCCTGCTGCTCATGTCGGACCCGGCGCTCCTGGAACTGCTCGCGGCCCGTGAACTGGCCCCGCTCCAGGGCCATACGGCGACCCGCCGGGAGCGTCTGATCGAGACGTTACGGGCGTGGCTCGCCACCCGTGGCACCGCCGCCCAGATCGGCGAGGTGCTGCACATCCACCCGCAGACCGTCCGCTACCGCATGCGCAACCTCGACGCGGCCTTCGGGCGCCGGCTGACCGACCCCGACCACCGCTTCGCCACCGAGGTGGTGCTGCGCGCGATGCATCTGCGCGAGCGGGCCGACGCCCGGCCCGCCTCCTCGGCCATCAACCCCTCGGCGGTGTCCGCCACTTCACGGACGAAGGCGGCCGCGGTGACCGGCTGCCGGCGCCCGTCGCGCAGCACCACCGCGTAACGGGAGATCAATCCCACCGGATCCGCCGAGCCGGGCGGACGATTGTGGGAGGTTCCGACCAGAGCGCACCTCTTGCCCCAACCTGCCCCGCGCCCCTTACAGTGCCCTGGGCCGTCGGGAGCCCGTCGGACGGGAGGGGTTCAGGTGGGGCACTCGCGCGCCGCGCGGTGGGGGCGGTTCGCCGTCCACGTCCTGCGGGGGCAGGCTCAGGTCGACTTCGTGCCGAGCGCCGTGACCGGCGCGGTCTTCTCCGTCGGGCTCTTCGTGGCGGGCTGGCACTACGGCCTGTACGGGCTGCTCGGCACCGCCGTCGGCACCGGCACCGCCCAGCTTCTCGGCGTGGAGCGGGGGCGGGTCGCCGCCGGGCTCGAAGGGGTCAACGCCTGTCTGGTCGCCGTCGGCTTCGCGGCCGGCCTGGGCGCCGCGCATCTGTCCACCGCTCTGCTCGCGGCCTGCGGCTGCGCGCTGGTCATCGTGGTCGCCGGGGCCACCGCCACCGTGCTGCGCACCTGGGGCCTGCCGACCCTGACGCTCCCCTTCTGTCTGACGGCGAGCGCCATGACGATCGCGGCGCCGGGCTTCAGCAGGGTGTGGCACCACGGCGACGGCCCGGCCGCGCTCGCCCGCGCCGCCGAGGGACCGGTCGCCCTGGGGCTGCGCGACGTGGTGCACGGCTTCTTCGCCAACGTCGCCCAGATCTTCCTGGTGCCCCAGTGGTACGTGGGACTGATCTTCCTCGCCGGGATCTTCGCGGCCGACCGGCTCGCGGGCGCGATGGCCTGCGCGGGCAGCGCGGTGGGGATCCTCACGGCCTGGGCGCTCGGCGCTCCGGCGGAGCACATCGCGGACGGGACGATGGGCTACAACGCGGTGCTGGTGGCGATGGCCCTGTGCGGGGTGCTGCTCGCCGCCGACCGGTGGAGTCTCGGCTTCGCGGTGGCGGGGGCGGCGGCCGCGACCGTCCTGGGCCCGGCGCTGAGCGCGCTTCTGGCCCCGGCCGGGGGCCGCCCCTTCACCTGGCCGTTCGTCCTGACCACCCTGGTATTCCTGGCGTCGGTCCCGGCGCTGCCGAGGCTGCGGCGCACGGGCGCGCCGCAGCCCGCCGAGCCGGACGGAGCCCGCGCGGCGCTGCCCGGCTGAATAGCCCGCGGGCTCACCCGCACGGCCTACAGCGCATGCGCCCCACCTGCGGTGGTGTGAGGGTGCCAGTGTGACCACAGCCAGCGACACCGCACCTTCGGCACCCACCGCGCCGCCCGTGCTGGACGTCCGCCAGCGGAACATCGTCTTCGGCACGATCATGCTCGGGATGCTGCTGGCCGCGCTGGACCAGACGATCGTGGGCACCGCGCTGCCGACGATCGTCTCGGACCTCGGCGGCGCCGCGCACATGTCCTGGGTGGTCACCTCGTACCTGCTCGCGGAGACCGTCGCGACCGCCCTGGTCGGCAAGTTCGGCGACCTCTTCGGCCGCAAGGTGGTCTTCCAGGTCTCGGCGGTCGTCTTCATCACCGGCTCGTTCCTGTGCGGCCTCGCGACCAACATGTCGCTGCTCATCGCCTGGCGGGCGCTCCAGGGCATCGGCGCGGGCGGTCTGATGGTCACCGCGATGGCGCTGATCGCGGATGTGATCCCGCTGCGCGAGCGCGGCAAGTACCAGGGCGCGATCGGCGCGGTGTTCGGCGTCGCGACGGTCATCGGGCCGCTGCTCGGCGGACTGTTCACGGACCATCTGAGCTGGCGCTGGGCGTTCTACGTGAACGTGCCCATCGCGGTCCTGGTGGTCATCGCCGCCGCCCGCACCATCCCCTCCATCCGGTCGGTCGCCAAGCCGGTGATCGACTACCTCGGCATCGGCCTGGTCGCGGCCGGGGCGAGCGCCCTGATCCTGGCGACGAGCTGGGGCGGCAACGAGTACGCCTGGACCTCGCCGACCATCCTCGCGCTCTTCGCGGGCGGTGTGGCCTCGCTGGCCCTGTTCTGCTGGGTGGAGACCCGGGCCGTCGAGCCGATGCTGCCGATGCGGCTGTTCCGCAACCCCGTCTTCACGGTCTGCTCGGTCCTCAGCTTCATCGTGGGCTTCGCGATGCTGGGCGCGATGACGTTCCTGCCGACCTACCTCCAGTACGTGGACGGCGACTCCGCGACCGTCTCCGGTGTGCGCACCCTGCCGATGGTGGTCGGGCTGCTGATCGCGTCGATCTTCAGCGGCAACGTGGTCAGCAAGACCGGCCAGTACCGGATCTTCCCCATCGTGGGCGCCCTGGTGATGGGCGTGGGGCTCTATCTGCTCTCGCTGATGGGACCGGACAGCGGCGCCTGGCTGGAGTCGCTGTACATGTTCGTGCTGGGCCTCGGCATCGGACTGTGCATGCAGGTCCTGACGATCGCCGTGCAGAACACCGTCGACTACGCCGACCTCGGCACCGCGACATCGGGCGTGACCTTCTTCCGTACGCTGGGCAGCTCCTTCGGCACCGCCGTCTTCGGCACCATCTACGCCAACACCCTCAAGCCGAACCTGACGGACGGGATCGCGGCGGCGGCGAAGGCGGGCGGGGCGGACCCGGCGGCGCTCGCCAGGGCCGCGCAGTCCCCCGAGGGCCTCAAGTCGCTGCCCTCGGCCACGGCCGCGCCGATCGTCCAGGCGTACGCGGACTCGCTGCACACCGTGTTCCTGTGGACCGTGCCGGTGGCGGTCGTCGGGTTCCTGGTGGCGCTCTTCCTCAAGCAGGTCGAGCTGCGCGACACCGCCCGCTCCTCCTCCACCGACATGGGCGAGGGCTTCGCGCAGCCGTCCACCGGCGACTCGCAGAAGCTCCTGGAGCTGTCGGTCGGCAAGATCGTCCGCAGTACCGGCATCGACACCGCGCGCCATATCGTGACCCGCTCCGACTCCCGGCTCGACATGGCGGGCGCCTGGGCGGTGATGCAGGTGGAGCTGTTCACCAGGATGGTCGGGCACGCGAGCCTCGGCCTGATCGCGGCCCGCCGCCATGTGCCGCCGGAGGTGCTGGTGCCGGTCTTCCAGCGGATGGTCGACGAAGGGTTCCTGACCCGCGAGGGCACCTACTTCTCGCTCACCGAGGGCGGCCGGCGCGAGGTCGAGGCGATCAGCGCGTCCTGGTCGGACTGGCTCAACGAGCAGTTGGAGCGGGACCGGGGCCGGCCGCGCAGCGCGGAGCTGCGGGCCGCCGCCGACGCCATCGCCAAGCGGCTGCTCGCCGAGGACCTGGCCAACGGTCTGCCCCCGGCCGACCGCGAGACGGTGGGCGCGACCCGGTCCTGACCCGGCCGCGCCCCCACCCCGACCCGAGGAGCCCCCGTGCCTCAGCCCGAGTGTCCTGCGTGGCCGTCGTGGCCGCCGTGCCCGCCCGCGTGGTCGAACTTGAGCGCCTCCGGCGGAGCCACCACGAACGGCCGCATCATGCCCATGTCCTCGTGCTCCAGCAGATGGCAGTGGTACATGAACCGCCCGTACGCCCCGTCGAAGCGGCCGAGCACCCGCACCAGCTGCCCCGCCGGGACCCGGAAGACGTCCTTCAAGCCGCGCTCGTTGGGCGCAAGCGGGACCGGCCGGCCCGCGTCGTAGGCCACCGGCTTGCGGGTGCCGCCCAGCTTCGCGTCGAAGCCGTCCACGGTGTACGCGTCACGGCCCATCAGCTGGAAGTCGGCGAGGTGGATGTGCATCGGGTGGACCGGACCGCCGAGGTTGAGGAAGCTCCACTGCTCGAAGGTGCCCTCGGCGACGGTGAACCCGAGGCCGTCGTTGAAGGTGCGGGCGATCCGCCGGTAGGTCTTCACCTTGCCGTCGGCGCCCTGGAGCTGGATCACTCCCTCCGCCGGCCCGGTCGGGCCCTCGGTGACCTCGGCCATCTCCCACATCTCCGGGTGGCCGCCGCCCCCGACGGTGCCGGGCGGGGTGAGCACGACCAGCCGGTGGCCGTGGTGCAGCTGCCCGTGCGCGTACCGCCGGAAGGAGCCGGAGAGCACCTGCGGCAGGACGAAGGCGTCGGGCTCGGGGCACTCGCGTACCCGGAACTCCATCACCTGGGGATAGCGGACGTTGTTCACCGGGTCGGGCACCCCGGCGGGCTTTCCCGCTCCCTTGTTGACCAGGCGCAGGCTGCGGCCGGCCAGCTCCCGGAAGTCGATGAGCAGGTCCATGCGCTCGGCGGGTGCCACGGTCAGCGTCGGCAGCGCCGTGTCGAAGCCGACCGTCACCGGGGTGGGCAGCAGTCCGCCGTCGCTGCCGATCTGGTGGAGCACGCCGGGGACCGGGTTGTCCTCCTCGTCGAGGAGGACCAGGTCGTAGATGCGCGCGTTGGAGGCGTTGACGAGCCGGAAGCGGTACCAGGCGGCGTCGGTGTCGAGGTACGGCCAGATGACGCCGTTGACCGTGGTGAACGGGCCGGTGAAGGGGGCCGAGACCGGCCGGCCCGTCTCGGCGTTCTTCGGGTCGACGACGATCGTCTTGTGCAGCAGCCGCCCGTTGAGGCGCCCGTCCTCGTCGGTGTCGAGGTTGCGGTCGGCGAGGATCAGCGGCATCTCCCGCTCCCCGCGCGGCAGTCGCAGGGCGTCCTCCTCGTCGTCGCGCAGCAGATACGTGCCGACGAGCCCGGCGTACACGTTGAACCGGGTGATGTTCATGGCGTGGTCGTGGTACCACCACTGCACGGCCTGGTGGTCGTTCGGATACTCGGAGAGCTGGGCGTCGCCCTCCGTCACCGCGTTGTCGGCCCAGCCGTCGTTGCCGCCGCCGGTCTGGGCGCCGTGCAGATGCGTGACGGTCCAGGCGGGCAGCGCGGCCACGTCCGCACTGGCCTCGACGCCCCCGCGCCCCGCCTCGGTGGTGGCGGGCGCGGTGCCCTGCGGGCGCAGCGGCACCTCGACGGCGGTGACCGGGTACTCGCTGCCGCGCGGCACCCGGTTGGTCCAGGCGATGCGCACGCGCTGGCCGCGCCGCACCTCGATGGTGGGGCCGGGCACCGTGCCGTTGTAGCCCCACATCAAGGTGGGCGGCAGCTGGCTGTGCAGCCGCACCCAGGTGGGGCGGACGGCGATCTCGGTCTCACGGCGCACATCGGCCTTCGCGGGCCGCAGCACCTCGGGAATCGGTAACCGGTCGGTGTACGGGACGAGTTCGTCCCCGGCGATGTCGGACATTTTTCCCCCTGATCCGGACAATTACGACCGCATACACGGGGAAGGACGCCGAAAACGCCGATCCGGTTCAGTCCGTGAACACCGCGTCCAGATACACCCAGGCGCCCTCGTGCCGGACGAAGCGGCTCCGCTCGTACAGCGAGCCCTCGTCGCCGCCCTCGGTGTAGTGGGCGCGGAAGGTGACCTCGCCGGTGGTGTGGAAGGCGCTGCCGTCCTTGGTGTCCAGGATCTCCAGGCGGGTCCAGCGCATCCCCGGGTCGAAGTCGACGGCGGCGGGGCGGTGGTCGGGGTGCCAGGTGCGCAGCAGATACGGCTCGTCCTGGACCGCGAAGGCGCTGAAGCGGGAGCGCATCAGCGCTTCGGCGGTGGGCGCCGCCTGCCCGGCGTGGTAGCGGCCGCAGCACTCGGCGTACGGCGCGGGCAGCCCGCAGGGGCAGTCCTTGGGGGACCGGGGGCGGGCGGGGCGGGGGGTGCGTCGGGCCATGCCCCTATCTGACCACATCCGCCCGGCCGCGCCCGGCACGGCCGGTGTCGGACACAACTGCCGTGCACCCACGGAACACTGGGCTCGATTGTCTCTTCCGGCTTGACCGCCGCATCCGTATGCTCCTGCGCCGACGTGACCGTTACCACCGGTAATAGGGGGCACCATGGAGCGTTCGGGCAGTACTTCGGGCAGCACGAGGCGCACGTTCGTCGCGGGGACGGCGGTGGCGGGCGCGGCGACCGCCCTGGGGCTCGACGCGGCGGTCCCCGCCGCGGCCGCGGCACGCCCGGGGGCCGCCCCGGCGGCAGGGCAGTCGGTGGTGGTGCTCGGCGGCGGGGTCGCCGGTCTGACCGCCGCCCACGAACTGGCCGAACGCGGCTTCCGCGTCACGCTCTACGAGCGCCGGGCGCTCGGCGGCAAGGCCCGCAGCATGGACGTGCCGGACAGCGCCCGGGGCGGCCGCGGCCCGCTCCCGGGCGAGCACGGCTTCCGGTTCATCCCCGGGATCTACCACAACCTGCCGGACACGATGCGGCGAATCCCCTTCCCCGGCAACGCGCACGGCGTCTGGGACAACCTGATCGCACCCAAGGAGATGATGTTCGCCCGGACCGGCTACGAGGACCTGCGTCTGCCGCTGCCCTGGTCCGGCACCCCGCAGCAGCTCACCCTGGACGCGCTGCGGCGCGCCCTCACCGGGGTGCTCGGCACCTTCCAGCGGCTGCCCGCGCGCGAGGTCGCGTACTTCGCCGACCGCCTCGTCACCTTCCTGACCAGCTGTGACGAGCGCCGCAACGACCAGTGGGAGGCCACGCCCTGGTGGACGTTCACCAAGGCGGGCAAGATGAGTTACGAGTACCAGCGCATCCTCGCCGTCGGCGTCACCCGCAACATCGTGGCGACCAAGGCGGAGGAGGCCAGCACCCGCACGGTGGGCTCACTCCTGGAGGCGTTCGTCTTCAACGCGCTCGGCCGGGGCGCGGACGGCCCCCTCGACCGCATCCTCAACGCGCCCACCAACGAGGCCTGGATCGACCCCTGGGTGGCCCATCTGCGCACCCTCGGCGTGGAGTTCCAACTGGGCTGGACCCTGCGGGAGTTCGCGTACGACGGCGCGAAGGTGACGGGTGCCGTGGTCGAGGACCCGGGCGGGGTGCGCCGCACGGTGAACGCCGACCACTACGTCTGCGCCCTCCCGGTGGAGCACGCCCGGCCCACCTGGAGCGCCGCGATGCGCGCGGCCGACCCGCAGCTGGCCCGCTGCGACAAACTGCGCACGGACTGGATGACCGGCATCCAGTTCTATCTGACCGAGCGGCCCGACGGGGTACACGGCCACTTCGACTGCATCGACTCCCCCTGGTCGCTCACCGCGATCGCCCAGGCCGAGCACTGGCCGCACCACGACTTCCGCACCGACTACGGCGACGGCACGGTGGTGGACTGCCTCTCGGTGGACATCTCCGAGTGGGACAAGCCCGGGATGCTATACGGGAAGACGGCCAAGCAGTGCACCCGCGAGGAGGTCGCGCGCGAGGTGTGGGCGCAGCTGAAGGCCTCGGTCAACGACACCGGCAAGACCGTGCTCAGCGACGGCAAGCTGCACTCGTGGTTCCTGGACCCGGGCGTCTCCGGCATCGGCACCCCCGAGCCGAGGAACGAGGACGAGCTGCTCATCCACCCCGTCGGCACGTTCCACAACCGCCCCTCGGCGGGCACGAGGATCCCCAACTTCTATCTGGCGGGCGACTACGTGGCCGTCCCCATCGACCTGGCGACGATGGAGGGCGCCAACACCTCGGGCCGCCTCGCCGCCAACGCACTGCTCGACCGGGCGGGTTCGGCGGCCCCGCGCTGCTCGGTGGCCTCGCTCTACAGCGCCCCGGAGCTCGACCTGCTCAAGCGCGACGACCGATTCCGCTACCGCCTCGGGCTGCCCAACGTCTTCGACGTCGGCTGACACGGCTCGGCCGCCGCCCGGGCCCCAACGGGGCGCCGGGCGGCGGCCGTCCGGTGGATCACGTCAGCAGGAAGTCGGCCTGGCCCGACTTGGCGCCGAGGATGAACGCGGCGATCTCGTTGCTGGTGTAGATCAGAACGGGGCCCTCCGGGTCGGCCGACTGGCGCATCGCGACCCGGCCGTCGGCCAGCTTCATGGCCTCGACGCAGTTGCCGCCGTTGCCACCGCTCCACGGCTTGTGCCAGCCCTCGGTCCCGAGCTCACGGGCCGGCATGCCGTTGTATATGTGATCCATTCACAGCTCCTCGCGGAGATCCGCCAGGATCTCCTTCGTGCGTCGTGCAGTCGCGGCCTGGGCCGCCATGCGGTCCATGACTTCGAGGTGCGTGTCGACCTCGGGACGCGCGTCCAGATAGACCGCGCCGGTCAGGTACTCGCTGTAGACCATGTCCGGGAGTTCCGGCACGGCGAATCTGAACAGGACGAAAGGGCCGTACGTGCCCGGGTGGTGCCCCGTCGCGAACTCCGCCAGCTGGATCGTCACATGGGGCAGCTCGGCCGCCTCCAGAAGCCGGTCGAGCTGGCCGCGCATCACCTCGGGGCCGCCCACCGGGCGGCGCAGCACCGTCTCGTCCATGATCACCCAGAACCGCGGTGCGTCGGCGCGGGTGAGCAGCGACTGGCGCTCCATGCGCAGCGCCACGTGCCGGTCGATGTCGGCGGCCTTGGTCTGCCCGAGCGCGCCGCTGTCCATCACCGAGCGCGCGTACTCCTCGGTCTGGAGCAGCCCGGGAACGAAGTGCGGCTCGTACGTCCGGATGAGCGAGGCCGCGCCCTCCAGGCTGACGTACATGCTGAACCAGTCGGGCAGGATGTCGTGGAAGCGCTGCCACCACCCCGGCTTGTTGGCCTCCTCCGCGAGTTCGACGAAACGGTCCGTCTCCTCGTCCCCGATGCCGTACGCCTTGAGCAGCAGCTGTACGTAGGGAATCTTCAGTGAGACCTCGGCCGTCTCCATGCGGCGGATCGTGGCGGGGGCGACCCGGAGCACCTTCGCCGCCTCTTCACGCCGGAGGCCGGCCCGCTCACGCAGATCCTGTAGGCGCCGGCCCAGCACGACCTGCCCCACGGTCGGGGCGGACCGGGGTTCACTCACGTCAGACCTCCCCTAACCCTTTTGCCGAGCAGTGTGCCATGTCAGCTCAGCCCAGAAAACAGCACTCTGCATTTTTCAGAGTGCCCCTTGCCAAGTGTCACGGATAGGTGGAAGGTAGGTCGGTGAACGCCAGCACATGCGGCTGTCGCGTGCGACACCGCTTCCCCACTGTGAGGACCCGGTCGTGGCCCCTGGTAATGCGCTCGTCCCGCAGCTCATAGGCGCGGGCCCCACGGTGTCCGTCGCCGACGTCCGCCGGTACGCGTTCGACCTGTCTGCCCGGCCGGAATCCGCCTCCGCGGCCCGCCGCCACACGGCCGAGGTCACCGTCCGGTGGGGTCTCGGCGAGGAACTGGGGGACGCGGCCGCACTGGTGATCTCCGAGCTCGTCACCAACGCCGTCGTGCACACCGCCGGCACCCGCGTGTCCTGCGAACTCTCCTTCGCCGCCGGGCACTTGACGGTCGCAGTCAAGGACCAGGGGTACGGCGCGGGCGGGCCCACGCTGTGCGACGCGGCCGACGGCGAGGAGGGCGGGCGCGGGCTGCTGCTCGTCGACGCGCTGAGCGTCGCCTGGGGCGCCCACGACGTGCCGCGCGGCACCGGCCGGATCGTCTGGGCCCGGCTCGGGGCGGGCCGTACATGCTGAGGAGCTCACGCACACTTCTGTCCAGAGGCGGCCGGGATGAGGCTGGGGGGCCTCGGGGGCCCGGCCCGCAAGGGGGCGCCGGAGCGACCGGCGGCAGCAGACTGGTGCTGCCGCCGGCGCTCCCGGCGTCTCTGGGCTGCGACGCGGTCGCGGTGCCCGCGTCCTACGGCTTCCGGGTCCTGGCGCGGCTGCCCCGCTCGGGGTGCGTCTTCGCGGACGCCGACTGCTGGTGGTGGGTCGTCCCGGCAGGCTCGGACCACGACCTGACCTGGCCGCACCCGACCCGCTACGCCCCGGACGCCCGCGTTCCGGAGAGCCCGGGACGGCGGATGATCCACTGCCCCGAGGGCACCAGCCCGTACACACCCCCCATCCCGCTGTACCTGGTGGTATGCCAACTGACTGGAACGGCACCGGCATGGACCTAACCTCTGCGCTCGCCCTTCGCGCCGACCCGGGGTGGGACTTCGCACCCCGCCCCTGCGGACCGGCCCTGTGCGCCCACGGGCTCAGCCCGTCGTCAGACCTTCCGCCGCCCGGGCCAGGGCGTCCAGGACCGGGCTGATCAGCGGGTGGTGCTCGGCGCCGCTGCGGACCGCCGCGAAGACGCGGCGGGTGGCGGCGGGGCCCGCCACCGGGCGCACCACCGTGTTCTTCTGCTCCATGCCGCGCAGCGCCGAGCGGGGCACCAGGGCCACGCCCGCCCCCGCGCCCGCCAGGGCCACCACGGCGCGGAAGTCGTCCGAGGAGTGGATCAGCCGCGGCTCGAAGCCCGCCAGCTCACAGGCGAGGAAGACCACGTCGTGGCAGGGGTTGCCGGGGTACGGGCCGATCCAGTCGTCCTCGGAGAGCGCCGACAGGCGCACCTCGGGCGCGTGCGCCAGGGGGTGTCCGGCCGGGAGCACCGCGTCGAAGGGCTCCGCGTAGAGCGCGACCCGGACCAGCCGCCGGTCGTCCTCCCTGGGGGCGCCCCGGTACTCGACCGCCAGCGCCACGTCCGCCTCGCCGTCCAGGACCATCGGCAGCGACTCGTCGCCCTCGGCGTCGCGGACCCGGACCCGGATCGTGGGGTGCGTCCCGCGCAGCAGGGCCACGGCCGGGGCGAGCACCTCCGCGATGCCCGTGGCGAACGCCGCCACCGTCACATCACCGGCCGCGCCGCCCGCGTACGCCGCCAGCTCCGCCTCCGCGCGCTCCAGCTGGGCGAGGACCGCGTTGGCGTGCTCCAGGAGGATCTCGCCGGCCGCTGTGAGCCGTACGCCCTTGCCGCTGCGGGTCAGCAGCGTGTGGCCGGTCTCCTGCTCCAGGGCGGCGAGCTGCTGGGAGACGGCGGAAGGGGTCAGATACAGCGCTGCGGCCGCGGCGGTCACCGTACGGTGGTCCGCCGCGGCGCGCAGGATGCGGAGCCGGCGCGGGTCGATCACCCGGCCATTGTCGCCCGGGCGTCGATGAACGCCGCCACGGCCCGCTCCACGTCGGCCGTGGAGTGCGCCGCGGAGAGCTGGACGCGGATACGGGCCTGGCCCATCGGGACCACCGGGTAGGAGAAGCCGATCACGTACACACCGCGCTCAAGCAGCAGCTCGGCCATGCGGGCGGCCTCGGCGGCGTCGCCGATCATGACCGGGGCGATGGCGTGGTCGCCGGGCAGGATCTCGAAGCCCGCCTCGGTCATCTTCGTCCGGAAGAGCAAGGTGTTGGCGGCGAGCTTGTCGCGCAGGTCGCCCGCCGACTCCAGCAGGTCGAGGACCTTCAGGGAGGCGGCGGCGATCACCGGGGCCAGCGAGTTCGAGAAGAGGTACGGGCGCGAGCGCTGGCGCAGCAGGGCGACGATCTCGGCGCGGGCCGCGACGTAGCCGCCGGAAGCGCCGCCGAGGGCCTTGCCGAGGGTGCCGGTGATGATGTCGACCCGGTCCATGACGCCGTGCAGCTCGGGCGTGCCGCGGCCGCCGGGGCCGACGAAGCCGACGGCGTGCGAGTCGTCGACCATGACCATCGCGTCGTAGCGGTCGGCGAGGTCGCAGATCTCCTGGAGCGGGGCGACATAGCCGTCCATGGAGAAGACACCGTCGGTGACGATGAGGCGACGGCGCGCACCGGAGGCCTCCTTGAGCTTGGCCTCCAGCTCGGCCATGTCGCGGTTGGCGTACCGGTAGCGGGCGGCCTTGGAGAGGCGGATGCCGTCGATGATCGAAGCGTGGTTGAGGGCGTCGGAGATCACCGCGTCCTCGGCGCCGAGGATGGTCTCGAAGACACCGCCGTTGGCGTCGAAGCAGGACGAGTAGAGGATCGTGTCCTCCTGGCCGAGGAACGCCGAAAGACGGGCCTCCAGCTCCTTGTGGACGTCCTGGGTGCCGCAGATGAAGCGGACCGAGGCCATCCCGTAGCCCCAGCGGTCCAGCGCCTCCTTGGCGGCGGCGACCACCTCGGGGTGGTCGGCGAGGCCCAGGTAGTTGTTGGCGCAGAAGTTCAGGACCTCGCCGGTGGGGACGGAGACCGAGGCGTTCTGCGGGGTGGAGATCACCCGCTCGGGCTTGAAGAGACCGGCCTCGCGGATCTCGTCGAGGGTGTTCTGGAGGTCGTCGCGAACGGACGCGTACATGCTCAGGCTCCTAGATACCGTGAAGCGGACTCAGGCGGTCCAGTCGAGGATGATCTTGCCGCTGCGGGCGGTGGCGGCCTCGTCGAAGGCCGCGTCGAAGTCCCGGTACGCATAGCTGCCGGTGATCACCGGGGAGAGGTCGAGGCCGCCTTCGAGCAGCACCGTCATCGCGTACCACGTCTCGAACATCTCACGGCCGTAGATGCCCTTGACCGTGATCATCGAGGTGACGATCTTCGACCAGTCGACGGCGAACTCCTGCGCGGGCAGACCGAGCATCGCGATCTTGCCGCCGTGCGTCATGTTGTCGATCATGTCGCGCATGGCCTCGCCGCGGCCCGACATCTCCAGGCCGACGTCGAAGCCCTCACGCAGCCCGAGCTGCCGCTGGGCGTCCGCGATCGAGGACTGCGCCACGTTCACCGCGAGCGTGGCGCCCGCCTTGCGGGCCAGCGCCAGGCGCTCGGGGCTGACGTCGGTGATCACGACGTTGCGGGCGCCCGCGTGCTTGGCCACGGCCGCCGCCATGATGCCGATCGGGCCCGCGCCGGTGATCAGGACGTCCTCGCCGACCAGCGGGAAGGAGAGCGCGGTGTGCACGGCGTTGCCGAACGGGTCGAAGATCGCGGCGACGTCGAGGTCGACCGGGGTGCGGTGCACCCACACGTTGGAGGCGGGCAGCGCCACGTACTCCGCGAAGGCGCCGTCGCGCCCCACGCCGAGGCCGATCGTGGAGCGGCACAGGTGACGGCGGCCCGCCAGGCAGTTGCGGCACTTGCCGCAGACCAGATGGCCCTCGCCGCTGACCAGCTCGCCGACCGCGATGTCCCGGACGTCCGCGCCGACCGCCGCGACCTCGCCGACGAACTCGTGGCCGAGGACGAGGGGGGTCTTGACGGCGCCCTGCGCCCAGCCGTCCCAGGAGCGGATGTGCAGATCGGTGCCGCAGATGCCGGTGCGCAGCACCTTGATCAGTACGTCGCCGGGGCCGGTCTCCGGCTCCGGGACGTCCATGAGCCACAGTCCGGGTTCGGCGTGCTGCTTGACAAGGGCCTTCATGGGGGGCGGCTCCCGGGACGTACAAAGAGGGGCGAAAGCCATGGTTCCATGGCTGATCACTAATCTGCCGAGCAAGAGCCACTCGCGTCCATCGAGGTTTTCTTAAGCGGGCCAACAGCCGAGCTTCACGCGCCCCTGGCGTGCTCCCCCTTCACTCGGCTCACCACCGCACCTCACACCAGGGCCGCGGCCGCCTCCACCGCGAGTCCGCGCCCCTCCTCGTAGGCGCGGCGGTACGCGGTGTCGTCGAGCACGGCGCGCAGTTCCGCCTCGGCGCGGCGCCGGACGGCGGGCTCGGACGGCAGCGGGCGCAGCCCGAAGCCGCCGTGCTGCCCGGTGGCGTGCCGGTCGTACGCGCCGAGCAGACGGGCGCCCTCCTCGGCGGCGCCGAGGTGCGCCTTCGCCCAGGCGGCGACGAGGAACTGGCTGGTGATCAGGTTGGGTGCGACCAGATACGCCTGTCCTTCCAGCTGCCGCACCGCCTCGCGCACCCGCCCGAGCGCGTCGGCGTAGGCGCCGCCGAGGCAGTCCAGCCAGCCGTCCACCCCGGCGACCAGACCGCGGAACATCTCCGGGACGGCCTTGGTGAACTCGGCCTCCATCAGGCGCAGTTGCTCGCGGGCGAGACCCACGCGACCGGTGGCCGCGTAGTGGTGGGCGAGCAGCATCCGGGCGGTGCCGACGCCCTCGCCCGCGTAGTGGCGCGACTCCTCGACGGCGTCGAGCAGCAGCCGCTCGGCCCGCTCGCTCTCCTCGTCCGTCCGCGCGACGGCGAGGCGGACCGTCGCGAGGCGCGCCTTGAACATGGGGCCCTGGGCGTACGCACCGGCCCAGGTGGTGGACTCCATGGCGCGCTCGAAGTCGGCCGCGGCCTCCTCGTACCGGCCCTGCCGCGAGTGGTCCTCGCCGCGCGCCGAGAGGGTCTCCGCGATCGCCCACGGGTCCCCGAGCCGTTCGAACAGGGCCAGCGCCTCGTCCGCGTCGGGGCCGCCGACGAGCTTGGAGCGGAGCAGCAGCGCGAAGGCGAGGTCCCACGGCTCGCCCTGCGCCCGGCAGTCCTCGACCATCGCGTCGACGGCCTGCGGGAACCCGGCGAACTCATGGGTGAGCATCCGGGCGAAGTACCAGACGGACCCGGGCTGGCGGCAGTTCTGCGGCATCGCGGAGCCGTACGCGGCCACGACGCGCCGCAGATACGGCCCGGCCGCGGGGCTGGCGAACTCCGCGCCCTCGCCCTCGCCGCCGCCCGCGAACAGCATCATCCGCACCCCGCGCCGGGCCTCCCACAGCTGTTCCTCGGACCACGGCGGCGGCGCGTCGGTGCAGCGCGCCGCGAGCGGCACGGCCGGGCGCACCGGCTCCGCGAACGGGTCGGGCCCCAGCCCGGCCGCGGCGAGCGACCAGGCGCGGGCGTCGCTCTGGTGGCCGCGCAGCTGCCAGAACCAGCTCGCGGAGAGGGTCAGACAGAGAGCGTCCTGCTCGCGGCCGTGCTCGACCGCCCTGCCGAGCGCGGTCCGCACGTTCCCGTGCTCCGTCTCGAACCGCCGCATCCCGTCGGCCTGCCGGGGCCCCCGCAGCACGGCCTCGCCGGTGCGGGCGAGTTCGCGGTACGCGACCAGGTGGCGCAGCTCGACGGCCTTGCGCTCGCCGGAGGCGGCGAGGCGCTCGGCGGCATACTCCGCGACGGTCTCCAGCAGCCGGTAGCGCATCGCGCCGCCGTCCGGGGCCGCCACGACCAGGGACTTGTCGACGAGGGAGGCGAGCAGGCCGAGTACGTCGGCGGGGTGCTGCGACGGGTCGGCGGGATCGGCGCAGACCGCCTCGGCCTCCGGCAGCGCGAAGCCGCCGGAGAAGACGGCGAGGCGGCGCAGCACGGCCCGCTCGCGTGCGTCGAGGAGCTCCCAGGACCAGTCGACCACGGCCCGCAGGGTCTGCTGCCGGGGCCGCAGCGTCCTGCTGGTGCGGGCGCCGTCCCCGAGCAGCCGGAACCGGTCGTCGAGGCGGTCCGCGAGCTGGCGCGGGGTGAGCATCCGCAGCCGGGCGGCGGCGAGTTCGAGGGCGAGCGGCAGCCCGTCGAGGCGGCGGCAGACCTCGGCGGCGGCCTCCGGGTCTTCGCGGACGCGGAAGCCGGCCCGGGCCGCCGCGCCCCGCTCACCGAAGAGCCGCAGGGCGGTGTCGAGCGGCAGGGGGCCGACCCCGCGCGCCCGCTCCCCCGGGACGCCGAGGGGTTCCCTGCTGGTGGCGAGGATGGTGACACCGGGGCAGCCGATGAGCAGTTCGTGCGCCAGCTCGGCCGCCCCGGCGGCGATCTGCTCGCAGTTGTCGAGGACGAGCAGCATCCGGCGGTGGCCGCAGTGCGCGACGAGCCGTTCCAGCGGGTCGCGGGGTCCGGCCTCGGCCCCGGTCAGCAGCACGCTCTCGCGCGCCCCGAGCGCGGTGAGCAGGGCCTGCGGCAGCTGCGCCGCCTCCCGTACGGGCGCGAGCTCGGCCAGCCAGACGCCGTCGGCCCACTCCTGCGCGACGGCCTCGGCGGCCTCCAGGGCGAGCCGGGTCTTGCCCGCGCCACCGGGCCCGGTGAGGGTGACGAGCCGCCCGTCGGCCAAGTCGGCGCGCAGGGCCAGGAGTTCCGGCTCGCGCCCGACGAAGGAGGTGAGCCGGGCGCGGAGGTTACCGGGGCGGGCGGCGGGGTGCGGTGCGCCATGGGAGTACGCGGGCGGCGCGGCCCGTACCCGTGCCGCCGGGTTCGACGCGCTCTGAGTGGGCGAGCCGGTCCGCGTCGCCGTCGGCCCCGGCGCCGGAGCGGCGTCGCGCAGCAACTCGGCGTGCAGCGACCGCAGTTCGGGCCCGGGGGCGGTGCCCAGTGCCTCGTCGAGGGCGACCCGGGCGGACTCGTACGCCACCAGCGCCTCGGCCCGGCGGCCCGCCGCCGTCAGCGCGCGGAGGTGCAGGGCCTGGAGAGGCTCGTCCAGGGGCGTCGCCGCGACCAGGGCGGCCAGTTCCGGCAGGGTGTGCTCGGCGCGGCCGAGGGCGGCCTCGGCGGCGAGGCGGGACCGGCGCGCCTCGGAGTGGCGGCGTTCGGCCCGTACGACGAGCGGGTCCCGCTCCCGTACCGGAAGGTCGGCCAGGACCGGCCCCCGCCACAGCGCGAGGGCATCGTCCAGCAGCCGCGCCGCTCGCTCCGCGTCCCCGTCCGCCAGCGCGTCCGCGCCCTCCCGCGCCAGCCGTTCGAAGCGGAACACGTCGATGTCGTCGGGGTCGGCGGCCAGCCGGTAGCCGCCCGGCACGGACTCCACGGCGTCCCGGCCGAGCGCCCTTCGCAGTCGGCCGACCAGCGCCTGCACCGCGGCGGCCTCGTCGGCGGGTGCGGGGTCGTCGTCGCCCCAGACCCGTGCGGCCAGCTCCGGTACCGGTACCGCGCGTCCGGCGCCCGCCGCCAGCGCGGCGAGCAGCGCCCGCAGCCGGGCGCCGCCGAGGGGCACCTCACTGCCGTCCGGGCACAGGGCCCTCGTTGGTCCGAGTACGCGGTAGCGGAGTGTCACCCGCCCATTGTCTACGTCGGCCGCCGCGGGTGGCTCTCAGCTGTCGACGGGGGCCGGCTCCATGCGGACGACGCTCAGATGGCCTCGGCGCCGGGTGATCACGACGTTCCTCGGCGCGCTCCTGGGCGCGTGCGCGCGGGCCTCTGCGCGCTCGCGGCGCAGGACCAGGGTGACCCGGCGCAGTCCCAGCTCGCCCAGCGCGCCGGAGGAATCGTCGAGGACGCGGCACTCCACGGCGTCCCAGCCGGGGTCGGGGTGGCGCACCGCGCGCACGGTCCCGTCGTGGTGCACGGCGGCCGGGCCGACCATGCGCATCCAGTGCGGCAGGCCCTGCTGGTAGGCCGCGCTCATCAGTGGGTCGTCGGCGATCTCGCGGCGCACGGCCCGCAGTTCGGGGTCGTGCGGGTCCTGCTCCAGAGCGGACGAGAGCTGCGCGAGCATGGGCAGGCACCAGCCCGTCTCGTGCTGGGCTAGCACGGAGCCCGCGTGGGGGTGGAAGAGGACGAAGCGCAGGAAGTTGTGGCGCGGCATCGCGGTGGGGTGGGGGCCCACGGCCCGGAAGAGCGTGTCGTACGCGGTATTGGCGTGCACGATGTTCCAGCTGCGGTCGACGAGGAACGACGGTAAGTCCGTGGCGTCCATCATCGCGATGTGGTCGTCGACGTAGGCACGCGCCTCGGCGTCCCACTGGCCGGTGGCGGTGGCGGTGGCGCCCCGTACGTTCTCCGGTACGGGGCCGGCTGACCTGTTCACCAACGGTTCTTTCACCATCGAGAACGCGACTCCTCTTGCAGGCACGCGGTGCGCCTGCCGTCCTCCACGTCCTCATCGCACAGAGGTCGATCTTCGCACCGTGCTGCGATCCTGCTCCCGCCGACGAGACAATGTCAACCATCGTGGCATTCCAGCCCGAGAACGCCTCAAATACGCCACAGCTGTGGCAAGTTCTGGTTCTCGACGGCGTGAGCAAGTAGCCTCCGGACATATTCACTCTGTGTTCGAGCTGTGCGGAGCAACTCGTGTGATCTAGGAGAATTACTGGTGACGGACGGCTTCTCGGATCCGGGACCGGCGGCCACGGGCCCCCTGGGGGACATCGCCGCCCGCGTCGACGAACTGGCCCGCAAGCTCGGAATGAGCCAGGCAGAGGTCTTCGACGTCCACCAGCTCTCCGACGCCTCGGGTGTTCCGGCCGACGTCGTCCAGGCCCTGCTCGACGGCGCCCAGGCCGGCGAGCCGGACGTCCAGGCCCGGTTCCTCCAGCGCTTCGGAGCGCTGCGCCGCTCCCGGCTCAAAACCAACGGCCGCCCCTACACCCAGCAGGAGATAGCCGACGGCGCCGGGATGTCCCGGCAGCAGGCGGGTGCGCTCATCAACGGCGACCGGCGCCCGACCATGGAGCACTGCGACGCCATCCAGCGCTTCTTCAAGGTCCACGCGGGCTATCTCACCGCCGAGGACAGCGAGGCCCTGGGCGACGCCCTGCTCCGCACCGAGCAGGAGCTGCTGCACGCCTTCGCCGCCCGCGAGCACGACCGGGAGCGCGAACTCGACGCGCTCGCCCCGGCCGGGGAGGACCCGCTGGAGCGCCTGCTCCAGGACCACGGGGTGCGCGGCATCGCCTGGCGGGCCGCCCAGCTCCCCACGGACAAGCACCGGGACAAGGTAACCGAGTGGCTGGACATGCTCCTGGAGAGCGTGAAGCGGGCGGATCCCTGACCTGGGCGCCCTTCGGCCCGCCTCGCGGGGGAACCGGCCGCCGCACCGCTGGATTTGGGCGGGGATACGATCTTCCATAGGATCCGGCGATGATCACCAGAAAACGGCTGGCGGCCGGGGTGGGCGCGCTGCTCGCCACCCTCGCCACCGGTATCCTCCCGGCCGACGCGGTCGCGGACGACGGACCGCCCGCACAGAAGGCCGCACCCAAGGTCGAGCTGGTGCTCGACGTCAGCGGCTCGATGCGGGCCCGCGACATCGACGGCCAGTCCCGGATCGCCGTCGCCAAGCAGGCCTTCAACGACGTACTGGACTCGGTCCCGCCGGAGGTCGAGCTCGGCATACGCACGCTCGGCGCCAACTACCCGGGCAACGACCGCCAGGTCGGCTGCAAGGACACCCGCCAGCTGTACCCGGTCGGCCCGCTGGACCGCACCGAGGCGAAGACCGCCGTCGCCACGCTCGCCCCGACCGGCTGGACGCCGATCGGCCCCGCCCTCCAGGGTGCGGCGCAGGACCTCAAGGGCGGCGAGGCGACCCGCCGGATCGTGCTCATCACGGACGGCGAGGACACCTGCGCCCCGCTCGACCCGTGCGAGGTGGCGCGCGACATCGCCGCCCAGGGCATCCACCTGGTCATCGACACCCTCGGCCTCAACCCGGACGCCAAGACCCGTGACCAGCTGACCTGCATCGCCCAGGCGACCGGCGGCACGTACACCGCGGTGAAGCACAAGGACGAGCTCAAGGACCGCGTCAAGCAGTCGGTGGACCGCGCCGCCGACCCGGTCGTGGTCCCGGTCGCCACCAACGGCGCCGCGAGCTGCGAGAGCGCGCCCCAGCTCAAGCCCGGCCTGTACACCGACCGTGAGACGTTCGGCGAGCACCGCTGGTACAAGGTCGATGTCAAGCCCGGCCAGGAGCTGCGCGCCGCCGTCAGCATCGGCGCCGACCGCCCCGTCAACAACGACTACGGCGTCCTGATGCGGGCCGTCACCCGGCACGGCCGGGAGATCGTCCGCGGCTCCGAGGCGGGCGACGGCCGCACCGACCTGATCTCGACGGGTCTGCGCTATCCGAAGCCGAAGGCCAAGGACGACGCCGATAAGGACACCGTGGAGACCGTGTGCCTCCAGGTCAGCAACTCCTTCTCGGCGCCCGCGTCGGTGAAGACCACGCCCGGCATGCCGGTCGAGCTGACCGTGGACATCGTCGACGGCCCCGACCAGCCGTCCGACGTGGCCGCCTTCGGCCTCGGCCGCGGCTGGTGGCTGCTCGGCGTCCTGGTGCTCACCGGCCTGCTCGCCGGTCTGCTGTGGGGCTGGATCTCGCGCTGGCGCGTGGCTGTCTGGAGGACCAACTGATGCGTACCCCAAGGATGCTGGCCGCGGCGCTGCTCACCGGCGCCGCGCTGCTCGCCCCGGCGGCCCCCGCGCTGGCCGGAACGCCGTCGCCCAGCCCGAGCAAGTCCACCGGCGCGCCGACGGAGGCGGGCACCACGTTCCGTACCGCGACGCCCGTCGAGCAGGGCCAGCAGGCCACGGCGACGGCGTCGAGCGGTGACTACCTGTACTGGGTCTTCCCCGCCGACGCGGGGCAGCGCCCCACCGTCGACGCCACGGTGACGCTGCCGTCGGCCGGCCGCCAGGCGGCGACGACCTGGCGGATCGACGTGTACGACGGGCTGCGCCGCCGCCAGCCGTGCATGTACGGGGCGCAGTCCCGCGCGGCCGCGCCCGACGCCACCAGCGTGACGCTCTCCTGCACGCTGCGCCCGGTGCGGGCCTGGGCCGACGGCTGGTCGAACGACCCGCTGCCGGGCAGCTATTTCGTACGGCTGACCGCCGTCGGTCTGCCCGCCTCCGAGCGGGGTCTGCCCGTCAAGGCGGAGATGAAGCCGACCACCATGAAGACGGGCGGCTCCAAGGCGGTGGACGGCAGTCTCTCCACCCCGCTGGGAGCGGGCGGCCCGAAGGCCGAGCCGGAGGACGGCTGGTCGTCCGGCTGGTGGACCGACCGCTGGATCTGGACGGCCGTCGGCGGTGTACTCGGCGCGCTCGCCGGTGTCGCCGGGTACGCGCTGACCCGCGGCCGCGGCCGCCCGTCGTACGCCCCACAGGGCTGACGGTCCGTCACTCCGCCTGCGCCACCGGCTCGGCCAGCACGCGCTGGGCCACGGCGAAGGCGGAGTTGGCGGCGGGCACCCCGCAGTAGACCGCGGTCTGCAGCAGGGCCGCGCCGATCTCGTCCGGGGTGAGCCCGCCGCGCCGCGCGGCCCGCACATGGAGGGCCAGCTCGTCCAGCTGCCCGCGGGCCACCAGCGCGGTCAGTGTGATGAGGCTGCGCTCGCGCCGGGTGAGCGTCGGATCGCCCCAGATCTCGCCCCAGGCGTACCGGGTGACGAGGTCCTGGAAGCGGGCGGTGAAGGCGTCGGTGCGGGCCTCGGCCCGGTCGACATGGGCGTCCCCGAGGACCTCCCGGCGGATCGCGGCGCCGCCGGGCGCGGGCGGCACGAAGTGGCCGCGCAGAGCGGCCAGTACGGCCTCGGGGCGCTCCACCGGGGCCAGGTGGGAGGCGCCCGCGATCTCTACGAGCGACGCTCCCGGAACGGCGTCCGCGAGTTCGCGCGCGTGTGCGGGCGGGGTGACCGGGTCGGCCCGCCCGGCGACCACCAGCGTCGGCGCCGCGATCTTCTTCAGCTCCGTCCGCAGGTCGTACCCGGCCAGGGCGTCGCACGCCGCCGCGTAGCCGCGCGGGTCGGCGGCGCGCAGGTCCGCGAGCGGGCCCGGCGCCTCGAACCCGGGCGTGAACCACCGCCCGGCCGCGCCCGCCGCGACCGGCTCCATCCCCTCCCGGCGTACGACGCCGGCGCGCTCGTGCCAGGGTTCCCGGCCGCCGAAGTCCGCCGAGGCGCAGACCACGGCGAGCCGGTCGACGCGGTCCGGATGGTGCGCGGCGAGCCACATCCCGACGGCCCCGCCGAGCGAGACCCCCGCGTACGAGAAGCCGCGGACGCCCAGCGAGTCGGCGAGGCGGAGCACGAGGCGGGCGAGGTCCCCGACGCCGGCGCCCGGCCCGATCAGCGCGGCGGGCGAGCCCCCGTGGCCGGGCAGGTCCCACCGTACGACCCGGTGGGTGGCGGCGAGTCCGGGGGCGACGCCGTCCCACACGGCCGTGGACGTCCCCAGCGCGGGCCCGAGGACCAGCACCGGGCCGCCCGCCGGGCCTTCGCAGCGGTGGTGGAGGAGCCCTGCGTCCCCGGGGTCAGCGGAACTCAAGGAACACCGTCTCCTTCGCACCCTGGAGGTGGATGTCGAAGCGGTGGCCGCGCGCTCCCGGGTCGGGCAACGCCACCAGCGTGCGGCGCAGCTCCGGCTCCAGGGAGTCGAGCAGCGCATCCGGCGCCCCGGTCAGATACACCCGGGTGAAGAGGTGGTGCAGCAGGCCCCGCGCGAACACCGCGACGCAGAGGTACGGGACCCCGGCGGGCGCCAGTGTGCGGACGGTCCAGTGGCCGGCCGCGTCGGTGGGGACCCGGCCGAAGCCGGTGAAGTCGACCCCGTTGCGGCCGAGGGAACCGGGCTTCCCGGTCCCGGAGCCGTCGGGCCCCGGCTGCCAGAACTCCAGGAGGGCGTCCGGCACGGGCTCGCCCTCGCCGTCGTAGACGTGGCCGTGCAGCGTGACGGTGTCCGGGTGACCCGGCGGGGCCATCGCCTCGCCGCCCGCGAAGGGCAGGGCGTGGCCGTAGAAGGGGCCGATGGTCTGGGAGGGCGTCGGGTGCCTCACTGCTCCCCCTCCGCGAACGAGGTGGCCGAGGGGCCGTCGAGGACGATGTCCCAGCGGTAGCCCAACGACCAGTCGGGGACCGACAGTTCGGGATCGTACGCCGCGACCAGACGCCGCCGCGCGGCCTCCTCGGGGACCGAGAGCAGGATCGGGTCGTAGTTCAGCAGCGGGTCGCCCGGGAAGTACATCTGGGTGATCAGCCGCTGGGTGAAGGCGGTCCCGAAGAGCGAGAAGTGGATGTGCGCGGGCCGCCAGGCGTTCTCGTGGTTCTGCCAGGGGTAGGCGCCCGGCTTGACGGTGGTGAAGGAGTAGCGCCCGTCCGCGTCGGTGAGGCAGCGGCCGAAGCCGGTGAAGTGCGGGTCGAGGGGCGCGCGGTGCCGGTCGAGCTGATGGGCGTACCGCCCGGCCGCGTTGGCCTGCCAGATCTCGGTCAGCTGACCCGCCACCGGCCGCCCCCGGCGGTCCAGGATCCGGCCGCTCACCGTGATGCGCTCCCCCAGCGGCTCGCCCCGGTGGTGCACGGTCAGATCGTGGTCGAGCGGGCCGACGTCGGTGGCGCCGAAGACCGGCCCGCGCAGCTCGACGGCCTCCGGGTCGCGCACCGGCACGGGCGGGCGCCGTGGATGGCGCAGCCGGCTGCCCACGTACGGCGGGAAGTCGCGCGGCGGATGGCCGGCGCCCCGCACCGCGGCCCGGGCGTCGGCCGCCTCCGTGTCGATGACATGCTGATCGAGACCGCCGGGCGGTGCCCCGTACTGCTGACGAGATGTCATCCCTGCCTCCTTCAGGCCGATTTGAGAGCGCTCAGCTCCTTCAGCTCCACTTCGCTGGGCGGTGGGGTCACCCCCACCCGGTCGGCGGTCCGCAGCGGCCACCCCGTCGCCTCCCGCACCTGGTCGACGGTGACGCCGGGGTGCACCTCGGTCAGGACCAGTTCGGCGGTCTCCGGGTCCGGGCGCAGGACGCCGAGGTCGGTGATGACGGCGACCGGGCCCCGGCCGCGCAGCCCGTGGCGGGCGCGGTCGCCGGGGCCGCTCCCGTGGCCCAGGGTGGTGACGAAGTCGAGGCGCTCGACCAGGGTGCGCGGCGAGTGGCGCAGCGCGATCAGCACCTCGCCGCAGTGCGCGGCGATCTCGGGGGCGCCGCCCGCACCGGGCAGCCGCCCCCGCGGGCGGCCGGAACCCCGGTCCACCTCGGTCGTGTTGATGTTGGCGTACCGGTCCAGCTGGGCCGCGCCGAGGAAACCGACGTCGATGCGGCCGCCCTGGAGCCAGTAGTTGAACATCTCGGTCACCGGGACCAGCGCGTCGGCGGTGTCGGCGAGTTCGCCGTCGCCGATGGAGAGCGGCAGCCGGGACGGCTTGGCGCCGATGGCCCCCGACTCGTAGATCAGGACCAGACCGGGGTTGTGCACCCGGCGGGCGAGGTTGGCGGCCGTGGACGGCAGTCCGATGCCCACGAAGCACGTCCGCGCGCCCGCGAGGGCCCGCGCCGCGCCCACCTCCATCAGCACCTCGCCGCCGAGGCGGCCCCGGCCCGGCCCGTCGCTCATCCGGTCACACACTCCTTGAGCCACTGCTGGAACACGCCCCGGTCCCGCGAGACGTGGTCCCACTCCCGGTAGTAGTCGTTGTCCCGCTCCGAGTACCCCGCGGCGTACGAGGGATGGGCGCCGCCGGGCACCCAGGCGACGGCGTCGACGACCCAGCCCGGCAGCACCACGCCGCCCGGGCGCGGCTCCAGCACCTCGACGAGCTCCTCGACGGTGACGAGCACCCGCTCGGCCGCGAGGACCGCCTCCTTCTGCACCCCGGCGAGCCCCCACAGCTGGACGTTGCCCTCGCGGTCGGCCTGCTGGGCGTGGATGACCGTGACGTCCGGGTTGACCGCGGCGACCGCCGCCAGCTCCTGCCCGGTGAAGGGGCAGTCGACGGTTGACAGCGTTGTCGTACGGCGTCCCAGATCGCTCCCCCGGTAGCCGTTGAGCAGCGCGAACGGCAGCCGCGAGGCGCCCGCCGCATAGCGGTTGGCCATGCCCGCGTGGCTGTGCTCGTCCAGCTCCAGCGGCCGCGGCCAGCCGTTCTCGACCGCGTCGCGGAAGCGGTGCAGCGAGCCGACCCCCGGGTTGCCGCCCCAGGAGAACACCAGCTTCCTGGCCAGCCCCGCCCCGATGAGCTGGTCGTAGATCACGTCCGGGGTCATCCGCACCAGAGTGAGATCGGTGATGCCCTGCCGGATGACCTCATGGGCCGCCGCGAACGGAATGAGATGGGTGAACCCCTCCATGGCGACCGTGTCCCCGTCGCGGATCAGGTCGGCCACCGCCTCGCGCAGCCCTCGAATTTCGGCCATTGCTTCCCCCTGCCCTTCGCTTCCCCGTAGCGGTAGGCTCAGTGTTTAGTCAGTGCACTGAGCACCTACCGCCTTCCGAAGCTAACGGGACGAGTCGGACGGGTCAACACCCTCAGTGTGCTGAACACTTGACCGTACGCGGTTGACCGAAAGCGCTCGCTACCGAGCGGCAGCACGAGAGGAACACGCCGTGTCCGCAGTCGACTTGAGCGGCCACCCCGGACATCTGGCCCGGCGGCTCCAGCAGGTCCACTATCTGCTCTGGAACACCATGGTCTCCGAGCGGACCACCTCCCCCCAGTTCGCCGTCCTCAACACCCTGGTCGCCTCCCCGGGCCTGGACCAGCGGACCGTCGGCGAGCGCGTGGGCCTGGACCGGTCGACCATCGCCGAGGTCATCAGCCGGCTCACCCGGCGCGGCCTGCTGCGCAAGACGCGCGACCCGCGCGACGGCCGCCGCTCCCGGCTCGCCGTCACCGACGAGGGCCGCGCCGTGCACCGCGAACTCACCGTCCGCACCGGCCGGATGAACGAGGTCTTCCTCGCCCCGCTGGCCCCCGCCGAACAGACCGTCTTCCTCGACCTGCTGCGCCGGGTCGCGGACGCGGCCGAGGTCCTGGGCGACGCCGGCGAGGAGGCGGAGGCGAGCTGACCGGGCGAGGCGATCCACACCGCCGCCCCCTTCGGACGCCAAGCTGGTCCGGTACGCACGGGACCGCGCCCGACGAAGGAGACCCGCCATGTCCGTCCCCAGCACCGCCCCCGACCGCCCGACCGTCGCCGTCCTCGGCACCGGGATCATGGGCGCGGGCATGGCCCGCAGCCTGCTGCGCGCGGGGCTGCCGGTGCGCGTCTGGAACCGTACGCACGCCAAGGCCGCGCCGCTCGCCGCCGACGGGGCGCATGTCTGCGCGAGCCCCGAGGAGGCGGTGAGCGGCGCGGACGTCGTCCTGACCATGCTGCACGACGGCCTCTCGGTCGCGGAGACGATCGAGGCGGCCGCGCCGGGCCTGACCCCCGGCACCCTGTGGCTCCAGTGCGCCACGGTCGGCCCGGAGGCGTCCACCGAACTCGCCGCGCGTGCGGCCGAGTTGGGCCTCGCCTATCTCGACGCGCCGGTGGCCGGCACCCGGCTCCCGGCCGAGCGGGGCGAGCTCACCGTCTTCGTCGCCGGTCCGCAGGAGGCCCAGGAGGCCGCCGCGCCCGTCCTGGAGGCGATCGGGCAGCGCACCATCCGGGCGGGCGAGGAGCCGGGCGCGGCCTCCCGGCTGAAGCTGGTCGTCAACACGTGGGTGATCAACCTGGTGAACAGCGTCGCCGAGTGCCTCAACCTCGCCGAGGCACTCGAACTCGACCCCAAGGTGTTCCTGGACGCCATGGCGGGCGGGCCGCTGGACAGCGCGTACCTCCAGGGCAAGTCGGCGGCCCTGCTCTCCGGCGACCTCACCCCCAGCTTCGCGCTCTCGACCGCGCTCAAGGACGCACGGCTGATCCTCGAAGCGGCCGAGCGCACGGGCGTACGGCTCGACCTGATGACCGCGTCCGCCGCGCGGTTCACCCGGGCGCAGTCGGCGGGGCATGGCGAGGAGGACATGATCGCGACGTACTTCGCGGGCCGCTCGCAGCCGTGACCGGTACGGCCCCTACACCTCCTCCCGCTCCTCCCGCCGCAGCGGCGGCTCCGGCGGCGTGGCCCGTACGGGGCCGAACAGCACCGCCTTCGCGATGCGCGGCGCGAACAGCGAGGTCACCGGGGCCGTCAGGAACAGGACTTCGCGGAAGGCCGCGCCCACGACCGGGTCGCCGGTGGCGCGCAGTTCGACACGCTCCAGGTACCACCCCGAGATCCGGTCGGCCACCGTGCCGCCCGCCGCGCTGCCCTCGGCACCCGGCATGTTCTTGTCCGACCCGGCCGAGATGTCCCACGCCTGGCGCGCCGCCGCGAACAGCGCCTTCTGTACGCGGCGGGTCGTCGGCGTACGCCGGGTGTCGGTGAGCGCGTCGCGCAGGGCGACGGCGCCCAGGGCCGCGACCGTCATGCCCTGTCCGTAGATCGGGTTGAACACGCACTGGGCGTCACCGGTGGCCAGGAACCCGGCCGGGCGGCGGCCGGGGCGGTCGTAGCGACGGCGCACGTTCGCGGTGGTGCGGTAGGAGAGCGCGGCGGACTCGGGCTTCGCCCCGTCGAGCCAGCGGCGCACGATCGGGTGCGGCAGCCGGTCGGCGAACTCGGTGAACCCCGCGTCGTCCGTGGGCGGTTCGGCGCCGCGCAGCCCGGAGAGCGTGACCATCCACCGGTCGCCCTCGGTCGGCAGCACCACCGCCCCGTACGTCTGGCCTACGTTGGGGACGATGAAGTGCCCGTCCATGTCGTCGTAGTCCGACCCGCCCGCCGGGCTCCGGTAGACCCGTGTCGCATAGGCGAGTCCGGTGTCCAGGGTCTCCTCTTCGGGCCGCTCCGCGCCCAGCGCGGTGAGCCAGTCGGGGGCCCGGCTGCCACGGCCGGAGGCGTCCACGACGAGGTCGGCGGCGATCGGCTGCGGCTCGCGGCCCACGGCGGCCGCCGCCGCTCCCCGCTCGCGCAGCAGCACCCCGCGCACCCGCCGGGCGTCGCCGAGCAGCCCCACCGCCTCGGTGCCCTGCACGGTCTCGATGCGCGGGTTGGCCAGAACCCGGCGGCGGACCAGCCACTCCAGGAGCGGCCGGGAGGGGGTGAGGATGTGGGCGGTGGCCTCGGTGCGCCGGTACCAGCTCCCGGCCTGCCACTGCACCAGGTCGCTCGGCATGCCGAGGTGGGGCGCGCCGTGCTCGCGCAGCTCGTCCGTGATGCCCGGCAGCAGTTCGTCGAAGGCCTGCTGACCGGCCGTCAGCAGGACGTGGGTGTGGCGGCTCTGCGGCACGCCGCCGCGCGGCTCGGGCCCGTCGGGCAGCCGGTCGCGCTCGATCACCGTGACCCGGTCGGCATGGTCCGCGAGCACATGGGCCGCGAGCAGCCCGGCCAGGCTCGCCCCGATGACGACGGCGTGCCGCCCCCCGCCCCGGGACGTGCCCGTCCCGTTCACCGTCTCCAACAACGTACTTCCCCTTGTCCGCCGCGATCCGTGGCCGACCAGTATGACGCGCCGCGACGCTGCCGACCTGCCGGAGTCATACGATTTGGCCCGATCCGACCGCTCGCTCGGCAGCGGTCGGGCCCCATGGAACGCACCGGCCACACGGCTCCCGCGGACCCCGTACACGCGGACCGGGCCGCCCCCAGGGGGACGGCCCGGCCACGGACGCGGAACGGTCAGGCGGTGAGGATCGCCGGGTCGCTGACGCCGACCGTGCCGGTCTCCACGTGTCCGGCGAACCGGCGCAGGAACGTGGAGCTGCCGCTGGAGACCACCGACACGTCGTACCAGCGCTTGCTCGCCGTCAGGTCGACCGTGTACTTGACGGTGGCGCCCGGCTGGACCGTGAGCGCCTGGGACGCGCCGCCGTACCCGTTGGTGACCGTGAGGCGCGCGCTCGACGTGCCCGCGTTGGTCAGGGTCAGGTCGAGGTTGCCGGTGGCCGCGTTGTGCCGGGCGGTCACCTCGGGACCCGCGGTCTTGCCGGGGTTGCGGAAGGTGCGCAGGAACCCGTTGGGGCCGAAGACCGTGAGGTCGGTGGTGCCCTTGGAGTACGCGGTGTTCCACGTGTCGGAGAGCGTCTTGCCCGCCTCGGTCGTGTAGGTCCACGGCCCGTCGGTGCGGTTCGGGGAGGTCACGAAGAACTGGGCGCCCGCCGAGGCGCCGGCGCCGAAGGTCAGCGTGAACTTGCCGGTGGACACGTTCGCCGAGCCGTCCACGTACGGCGCGTACCGCAGCGGCCGGGTGAGGCGCGAGCCCCGCTCCTGCTTGGGCACGCTGCCGGTCGTGGGCGGCACCGGCACGAAGTCCGGGTGCCGGTTGTGGTCCGGCGGCACATAGGCCGCCGTGGAGGGCAGCGCGGCGGGCGTGGTGTTCGACTTGCCGAAGTCGAACGCCGAGGTCAGGTCGCCGCAGATGGCCCGCCGCCAGGGCGAGATGTTGGGTTCCTGAACACCGAACCGGCGCTCCATGAAGCGGATGATCGAGGTGTGGTCGAAGGTCTCGGAGCAGCTGTAGCCGCCGGTGGACCAGGGCGACACGACGAGCATCGGGACGCGCTGGCCGAGCCCGTAGGCACCGGCGCCGTGGCTGATGTCACCGGCGTAGTAGTCGGCCGAGGTCGAGACCGTGGACAGGCCCTGGTTGGCCGAGGAGGGCGGGAACGGCGGCACGATGTGGTCGAAGAAGCCGTCGTTCTCGTCGTACGTGATGAACAGCGCGGTCTTCGCCCACACATCGGGGTTGGAGGTCAGCGCGTCGAGCACCTGGGAGATGTACCAGGCGCCGTAGTTCGCGGGCCAGTTGGGGTGCTCGGTGAACGCCTCGGGTGCGGCGATCCAGGACACCTGCGGCAGCTTCCCGGCCTTCACGTCGGCCTTGAGAATGTCGAAGAAGCCCTCGCCCGCCTTGGCGTTGGTGCCCGTGCGCGCCTTGTCGTAGAGCGGGTCGCCCGGCTTGGCGTTGCGGTAGGTGTTGAAGTACAGCAGCGAGTTGTCGCCGTAGTTGCCGCGGTAGGCGTCGTTGATCCAGCCCCAGCCGCCGGCCGCGTCCAGGCCGTCGCCGACGTCCTGGTAGATCTTCCAGGACACCCCGGCCTTCTCCAGCCGCTCGGGGTAGGTCGTCCAGCCGTACCCCTTCTCGTCGTTGCCGAGAACGGGCCCGCCGCCGGTGCCGTCGTTGCCGGTGTACCCGGTCCACATGTAGTAGCGGTTCGGGTCGGTGGAGCCGATGAACGAGCAGTGGTACGCGTCGCAGATGGTGAAGGCGTCGGCCAGCGCGTAGTGGAACGGGATGTCCTCACGGGTGAGGTACGCCATCGTGGTGGACGTCTTGGCGGGCACCCACTGGTCGTACTTGCCGTTGTTGAACGCCTTGTGGCCGCCGGCCCAGTCGTGGTTGAGGTCCTGGATGAACTGGAGACCGAGGTTGTCCGCCTTGGGCCGGAACGGCAGCACCTCCTTGCCGCCGCTCTCCTGATGCCAGACCGACTTGCCGCTGGGGAGCGTGACGGGGCGCGGGTCACCGAAGCCGCGCACGCCCTTGAGCGAGCCGAAGTAGTGGTCGAAGGAACGGTTCTCCTGCATCAGGACGACGACGTGCTCGACGTCCTGGATGCTGCCGGTGCTGCCCTGCGCCGGGATGGCGGCGGCGCGGGCGATGCTGTCGGACAGCATGGTGAGGGCCGCGGTGCCGCCGGCGAGCTGCATGAACCGGCGCCGATTGAGTTCAGCCATGAGTGAGGTGACCTCTGTAAGGGTGTGGGGACAGAAGCGACTGGAGTGTTCCAAGAACAGCGGTGAATACGGAAGACCCAGTGGCGTATCCGTGTCTCGCGGCAGTACGGAAGACGAACAGGGCCCCGCCGGAATCCGCCCGGCGGGGCCCGCAATCCTTACGTACTGCCCTAGTGCGACTGACGCGCCTGCTCCTGCCCCTCTTCCTGCTCGTGGCCGTGGCTCGAGCTCTGGATCTGCTTGTACTCCTCGACGGTGGCCTTGGGGACGTGCGAGCCCGGCCCGTACAGGGACTTGGCGAGCTTGGCGCGCAGCCTCTGGGAGCGGGTGACCTTGCGCGGTACGCCGTTCTCGTCGACCTCCGGGCCCAGTTCGAAGGGTGCGGGCTGCTCGTGCTGGGTGAGCTTGTAGAGCTGGCCCTGGTCGAGCGGCTCGTGCACCTCCACATACTCGCCATGCGGCAGCCGCTTGATAATGCCGCTCTCCCGGCCGTGCAGCGCCTTGTCCCGGTCACGGAGCTGGAGTCCCAGGCAGATGCGCTTGGTGACGATGAAGGTGAGCACCGGTCCGGCGAAGAAGCCGATCCTTACGAACCAGGTGATCGAGTTGATCGAGAGATGGAAGTGGGTGGCCCACAGGTCGTTGCCACCGCCGACCAGACACACGAAGTACATGGCCAGCCAGGCCGTACCGAGGCCGGTGCGGACGGGGTGGTTGCGCGGCCGGTCCGCGATGTGGTGCTCGCGCTTGTCCCCGGTGATCCACGCCTCGATGAACGGATAGGCACCGATCGCGGCGAGCAGCACCGGGAAGAGCATGAAGGGGATGAGGACGCCGAGGGCGAGCGTATGGCCCCAGGCGTTGATCTCCCAGCCGGGCATCACCCGGATCAGACCCTCCGAGAAGCCCAGGTACCAGTCGGGTTGGGCGCCGGTCGAGACGAGGTCGGGCCGGTAGGGCCCCATCGCCCACACGGGGTTGATGGTCGCCACCGCACCCATGATCGTCAGCAGCCCGAAGACCAGGAAGAAGAACCCGCCCGCCTTGGCGGTGTAGATGGGCATCAGAGGCGCACCCACGACGTTCTTCTCGGTCCGGCCGGGCCCGGCGAATTGGGTGTGTTTGTGGTAGAAGACCAGGATCAGATGGGTGACGACCAGCCCCAGGATGAGGCCCGGCAGCAGCAGCACGTGCGCCGAGTAGAGCCGCGGAATGATGTCGTGCCCGGGGAACTCTCCGCCGAAGAGGAAGAAGGAGATGTACGTACCGATCACCGGGATCGACAGGATGGCGCCGTCGGCGAACCGGATGCCGGTGCCGGAGAGCAGGTCGTCCGGGAGCGAGTAGCCGGTGAGACCGGTGATGAGGGCCGTGAACAGGATGGTCCAGCCGAACAGCCAGTTCAGCTCGCGCGGCTTGCGGTAGGCCCCGGTGAAGAACACCCGCATCATGTGCACAAGGAGCCCGGCGCAGAAGACCAGCGCGGCCCAGTGGTGGACCTGACGGATCAGCAGCCCGCCGCGCACATCGAAGCTGAGGTCGATGGTGGACTCGTAGGCCCTGGTCATCCGGACGCCGCTCAGCGGGGTGTACGAGCCGTGGTAGACGACCTCCACACCGCTCGGCTCGAAGAAGAGCGTCAGATAGATACCGGTGAGAATGAGGACGAGAAAGCTGTAGAGGCAGATCTCGCCGAACATGTAGGACCAGTGGTCCGGGAAGATCTTGCGCATCTGGGTCCTGGCGATCGAGTAGATCCCCAGACGCCCGTCCGCCCAGTCGGCGAACTTCTCACCCTTCGCCGGCTCGGCCGGCCGCGCTGCGTCGTCGGTGCCGCTCCTGATATCTGTGCTCATGCGTCTCCCCCTCAGGCGTTCCATCCCTCAAGGCCTGTAACAGGGTAGACATCCCAGCACCCGGGCCAACAGCCCTTACCCGGCCGCGACTTGAGTGAGCCGGGCCACGCGGTGACGGTGTGTTCCGAACGGGGTCGGCTACGGCGTCCGCCGAACGCCTCGGATTCGCCCGGCGGACGCCCGCGAGTCAGCCGACGAGAGGGACTTCGCGCGCGACGAGTTCCCAGGTGGGCTCGGACATGGCGGTGGCGGTGGCCGTGGCTGCGGCTGTGGTGTTCAAGTGCTGCTCCCCTGCGAGGTGTTCGGTGGGGTGGGGGTGACGGCGGTGACTGGCGGAGACGTAACAACGGCGGCTCACTTTGGAACGCCTAAGAATACCTACCGAGCGGTTCATTTTGCCAGCCGCACGTCGCAACTCAACCAGGCCACAAAGGCCGCAGATGCTGAATTAACGTGGCTATTCACCCAACCGGAACCAGGCACATCGGTCTGTTCCCTCGCCCCTCCCTCGCCCCCCGAGTCCCCCTAAGCCCCTTCTTCGCTCACTCCGCGACGGGCAGCGCGGCCCACAGCTCCCGTGGCAGCGGGTACGCCTGGGCAAGGGCGGCGATGATCTGATGGGCCACGTCCCGGTCGGCATCCGGATCGGCCTCTTCGAGGGGCGGCCTCCCCTCGCCCGCGCCGGGGTGCGCGGCAAGAAGCTCGACCAGTTCATCCCGTACGGACTGCTCGTCCACGCCCCACGTCCCGGCGTCGGCGAGCTGCTCGTCGACGTACCGATGAACGCGTTCCAGGGTGGCCTTGACCGGTCTGCCACTGAATTCGGCCTTCACCGTGGACTCGACGGCCGCCCCCTGCCTTCCGGCGGGCGACGCCAGCAGGGCGACCACGGCGTCCTTCACATCAAGACGGGTCAGGAAGACACTGACTACGGACATGGACCGTGTGTATCGCATCCGGCTATAGCGAGAGTCGCGAGGGACATCGAGCGGCTCGCACACTGCCCCCGAAAACGCAGAAAACCCCAGATCAACTGGGGTTTTCGCTGGTGTCCGAGGGGGGACTTGAACCCCCACGCCCGATAAAGGGCACTAGCACCTCAAGCTAGCGCGTCTGCCATTCCGCCACCCGGACAAGGTGTCTGTCTCGCGGGTTTGTTCCCCGCGGCGACAGAGATAACTCTACCAGGGGTTCGAGGTGGTGTTCACCCGCATATTGCGTGGTCAGGGGATCGCCGGGCCTTGGCATGGGTGAGGTTTGGGGTGCCTCGGCCATTGATCGGCGAAGCGGGGGCGAAGGGTGGCCGTGCGCACACGCAGCGTGAATCGCGCGGGCGCGGCGTGCGGCGGATCGCGCGACCATGCGGGTATCGCGACGGGCTCGCCGGGCGTGGGGCGGGGGGTGGCGCGGGGTGCGGGCCTAGCCTCGGGGCGTGGGCAACGGGGAGCGATATCGGCGGCCGCGGATGCTGTCGCCGCTGCGGGAGCATCTGCGGGACACCTTCTGGTTCGCGCCGAGCGCGGCGCTGGCGCTGGTGTGCGTGCTGTGGCTGCTGGCGTACTGGCTGGACACGGCGATCGTCGAGGAGCTCCAGCGGCAGCGGGAGTACGAGGCGGTCGGCGATCTGATCGGGATCGTCGACGACCTGAAGACCGTGATCACCACCGTCAGCTCGGCGATGATGACCTTCATCGGTGTCGTCTTCAGCATCTCGCTGGTCGCCGTGCAGATGGCGAGCGGACAGTTCACTCCGCGTGTGGTGCGGATCTTCGTACGGTCGCGGATCACCAAGCTGACCCTCGCCGTCTTCCTGTCGACCTTCGCGCTGTCGCTGCTCGTCCTCACCTCGTACAGCGGGGAGACCGATCCCAGGCTCGTGGACAGCGTGCCCATCGCGCAGAGTCTGCTCACGATCGCCATGGTCGCGCTGAGTCTGCTGCTCTTCATCGCCTACGTGAACACCACGCTGCGGCTGATGCGCGTCGGGCACGTCGTCGACCGGATCACCGCCGAGGCGTTCCAGGTGGTGCACAAGATGCCTCGGGGGGAGATGGGCGACGAGCCGCTGCCGGTGGAGAGCGGGCAGGTGGGGCACAGCGGGCGGGCCGGCGTGCTGCGGGACGTCAACATCGCGCGGCTCGTGCGCGCGGCCCGGCGCCAGGGCGTCGTCCTGCGGCTGATCCCCAGGATCGGGGACTTCGTGGTGCCGGGCACTCCCGTGCTCGCGGTGCTCGGCGGGCGGGCGCCGTCGCGCGGGGCGCTCGGGTACACCGTGTCGGTGGGAGTGGAGCGCACGTTCCACCAGGACCTCGGGTTCGGGCTGCGGCAGCTCTGCGACATCGCGCTGCGGGCCCTCTCCCCCGCCGTGAACGATCCGACGACGGCCGTGCAGTGCCTCGACCGGATCGTGCAGCTGCTCGCCGAGCTCGCCCACCGGCCGCTCGGCGCCGTGGGACACCGTGACCGCCAGGGTGCCGTACGGCTGGTGCAGCCCATCCCCTCCTGGGAGAACCTCGTCGACCTCGGCTTCACCGAGATCCGTACGTACGCCGTCGGCAGCCCGCAGGTCACCCGGCGGATCGTGGCGGCCCTGGACGAACTGCTGCGGCTGGCTCCCGAGCGGCGGCGCCCGCCCCTCCTGCGGCACCGGGCCCTGCTCGTCCATGCCGTGGAGCGAGACGTTCCGGAGGCGGCCGAGCGGGTGTTCGCGCTGGAGGCGGACCGGCAGGGGATCGGCTAGCCCCGCCTGCCCCGGGCCCGCCCTCCCCGTCGGCCACCCCGCCACCAGTGGTTGACTGCGCCCATGAGAATTGGCGACACGGTCGACGACTTCAAGCTCCCCGACGAGACCGGCACCCTGCGCACCCTCTCCGAGCTGGTGGCCGAGGGCCCGGTGGTGCTCTTCTTCTACCCGGCGGCCTTCACCCCCGGCTGCACCGCCGAGGCGTGCCACTTCCGCGACATCGCCGGAGAGTTCCGGGCGCTCGGAGCCCAGCCGGTCGGCATCAGCGCCGACGCGGTGGAGCGGCAGGCGGAGTTCGCGGAGAAGCACTCCTTCGGCTATCCGCTCCTCTCGGACGCCGACGGCGCGGTACGGGAGCAGTTCGGCGTCAAGCGCGGGTTCAGCATCGCCCCGACCAAGCGCGTCACGTTCGTCATCGACACCGACCTCCGGGTGCTGGAGATCGTCAAGAGCGAGATCCGTATGAGCGTCCACGCCGACCGCGCCCTCGCCGCCCTGCGAAAGCGCGACGCGTAGCCGTCGGTACCCCGTACTCGTTCGGGCTCGTTCGGGCGCGCCACCGCTCCGGCTGCCCGGGGTCGGGGCAGCGCTCCGACCCCGGGCAGCCGTTCGTGTCCGGCAGCGTCCGCGTACTCGGGAGACCGGCGCCTCCTACGCGTACGACTCCGGGAAGTTCCCCGGCAGCCGCTCCCCCGCCGGGCCCTCGGTCACCGCCCGTACGAGCAGCTCGCCGCCGACGAAGGCGCCGCGCCACGAGGCGCCGAAGCCGCCGAAGAGCTCCTCGCGGTCACCGCGCGAACGCGGCTTGCCCCGGCCGACCTTGAACGCCCGGATCTGCGGCGCCAGGCGCGCGTACGTCTCCGGGTCGTCGGTCGACAGGCTGGCGACCAGCGCCCCGTTCGAGGCGTTCATGGCGGCCAGGAGCTCCGCCTCGGTGTCGACCAGGACGATGGTGTCGACCGGGCCGAACGGCTCCGCGTGGAACAGCGGTGAGGACGACGGCGGGTTGAGCAGGGTCACCGGCGGCAGATACGCGCTGGTGTCCTGGCCCGACAGGAAGCGGCCGTCGGCGAGGCTGCCCCGGTGCAGTGGGACGGCGCCCCGGTCGATCGCCTCGGCGACCTGGTCGCCCAGCTCCTTCGCCTTCGCCGCGTTGATGAGCGGCCCGAAGTCCAGCTCGGGCAGGGCGTCTTCGGGGTGCTCGACCGCGAGGGGGTGACCCGTGCGGACCGTGTGGACCGCCGGGAGGTACGCGGCGAGGAACCGGTCGAAGAGCGCGCGCTGCACGACGAACCTCGGATACGCGGTGCACCGCTGCTTGCCGTAGTCGTACAGCTTCGGGACGGCGGCGGACAGCGCGTCCCAGTCCGTGTAGTTCCAGATTCCCCAGGTGTTGAGTCCTTCCTGTTCGAGGATGTGCCGCTTGCCGATGTCGGTGACGGCCGTGGCGATGCGCGCGCCGGTGTCGCGGCCGCCGACGAACGACACACAGCCGATCTCCGGCGAGCGCACCAGGGCCTCGGAGAGCTCGCCGCCGCTGCCGCTGACGAGGGTGACGGGGATGCCCTCGCGCGCGGCCAGCGCACTGGCCAGGGTGAGGCAGGAAAGGCCGCCGTCGGTCGGGGTCTTGGCGATGACCGCGTTGCCCGCCAGTGCCTGTACCAGCATTGCGTGAACGAGCACGCTCATCGGATAGTTCCAGCTCGCGATGTTGGAGACGGGGCCGTCGAGGGGTGTGCGGCCCTCCAGCATCGCGTCGATGTTCTCCACGTACCAGCGGACCCCGTCGATCGCCCGGTCCACGTCGGCCTGGGCCAGCCGCCAGGGCTTGCCTATCTCCCAGACGAGGAGCAGGGCGAGGAGTTCACGGTGTTCGGTGAGGGCGTCGAGGGTGGCTCCGACGCGGGCGCGGCGCTCGGGCAGCGGGATGTGCCGCCAGGCGCGGTGCTGGTCGAGGGAGGCACGGACCGCCTGTTGGGCGGCGGGCGCATCGAGCCGCGGCGGGCCCGCGATGGGGCTGCCGTCGACCGGGCTGGTGGCCGGCAGGGCGCGTCCGTCGGGCTGCCACTGGCCGCCCCAGAGGTTGAGGACGCGGTCGTCCCGGAACGCCTCGGGGGCGATCGCCCGGCAGCGCTGCCAGGCGTCGTCCCAGGCGGTGCCGGGCTTGAGGATGAGGGTGGGTGCCATCTTTGGGTCTCCGCTCGGGTCGGGCGGGGCAGGAAGTGGCGCTGGCCGCCCTCGCACCGGGCGGCCGTACGGCGACGTTAGTGACAAGGGGTCCTGCCGCGATACGCACCCACGGTCAATTATGAGTGACATCACGTGAGGCCGGGGCCTGTTGGGGGCGCGGCGGAGGCGGCCCGTCGTCTCCGAGCCCCGCTCAGGGGCGCCCTCAGCGGCGCCCTTCGCGCAGCCCGATCAGATAGCCCCCGGAGCGGCGGGCCGTGGAGTAGGAGTCGGCCGGGCTGTCGTGCTCCACCTGCCAGTGGTGGTCGCGGCGGCCGTGCCGGGTCCTGGTGACCGCGCCGATGAACCGCCGGTAGTCGATGTCGCCGTCCCCGACGTCCACCATGCGGTAGCCGTCGCGGGCGGCGCTGTCGTGCTCGCCGTCCTTGACGTGGAAGAGCGGGTACCGCTCGGGCCCGCGCAGTACGTAGTCGAGCGGGTCGAACGGGGCCGGGGTGCCGTCCGGGCGCCGGGAGAAACGGTACTGCGCGACGTACGCCCAGTAGATGTCCATCTCCAGGTGGACCAGGGCCGGGTCGGTCTCGGCGAGCAGCACGTCGTACAGGCGCACCTTGGGGTCGTCGGTGGCGAACGAGAACTCCTCGGCGTGGTTGTGCTGGTAGAACTTCATGCCGCGCGCCCTGGCCGCCGCGCCGTATGTGTTGAAGTCCTGGGCCGCCCGCTTCCACGCGTCGACGGTCGTGCCGTAGCGGAAGGGGCCCGAGGCCGTGCCGATGTGCGGCAGGCCGAGCTCCTGGGCGTCGTCGAGGACCTTGGTGAGGTTCTGGGCGAAGGTGTACGCGCCCGGGTCGCCGTCGTCGTAGTAGCCGACGTGGCTGCCGATGCCGCGCAGCCCGTGGTCGCGGGCGAGCCGCCGGAGCCCGGCGAGGGTGATCGGGCCGGCCGCGCCCTGCCCGTATCCGGCGTACTCGACCTCGTCGTAGCCGTACGCCTCCAGCTCGGCGAAGACCTTGGCGAAGCCGAGGGTCGAGACCTTGTCGCGCAGGGTGTAGAGCTGGATGCCGAGGCGGCCGGGCGGCAGGAGGCGCCGCCCGCGTCCGGCCGTCGCGGGGGCGGCCGACGCGGTGGGCGCGGCGGCGCCGACGAGGGCGGTCGCGGCGGCTCCCGCGGCCACGCCGAGGAGGCCGCGGCGGCCGAGCCGGTGGGCGAGTTCGGGGTCCGTGCCGGGCGTGCGGCTCATGGCGGGAACTCCTTTGTCAGTGGCGTGGTGCATGGTGGAGACATGAGAGGAGCGGGCTGACGAGGGGGTGGTGTCATGGGTGTGTCGCGGGGGCGGAAGCCACCCGGATCACGGGAGTTGGCGCGGGAGGGAAGGCGACGGGCGGGGGTCCGGCGTCTCCCCGCCCGCCGCCGTACGGTGCCCGGCCTAGGCCGGGGGCAGCTTCTTCAGCTGGATGTTCCGGAACGACGCATGGTCGGCGGAGCCGTGGTTCTGCAGGCCGATGTAGCCGTCCTTGAGGCTGCGCGCGGGGTCGGTGTTGGTGAAGTCGTTGATCTTCACTCCGTTGAGGAAGACCTGGAGCCGTTCGCCCTGGACGCGGATCTCGTAGCTGTTCCACTGCCCGGGCGGGCGCAGGACGCGGTCACGGGCCCGCAGGTCGGCCGACTTGAAGGAGTAGATCGCGCCCGTCGTGCGGTCGGGGGCGTCGGTGGCGTCGATCTGCACCTCGTAGCCGTTGTTCACCGCCGACCAGGGGTCGTCGGAGTCCGGGAAGCCCACGAAGACACCGGAGTTGTCGTCGCCGGTGAGCTTCCAGTCCAGCTTCAGGGAGTACGAGCCGAACTGCTCGGCCTGGTAGCGGAGGAGTCCCATGCCGCCCTGGGAGCGCAGCTCGCCGTCGACGACGTCGAAGGTGCCGGGTCCGCCCTGCTTCCACCCTTCCAAGGTGTGGCCGTTGAACAGCGGGCGGTATCCGGTGCTCGGCGTGCAGTCGGCCTTGACCTGGCCGCTCGCGTACCGCAGACCGCCGAGCAGGTGCTGGCGGAAGGCGGCTTCGGCGTAGGACTCCTTGGTGTGGCCACCGCCGGTGTAGAAGGCGCGACCGCCCCGGTAGCTCTGGCACCAGGCGATGGGGTGGTCGCCCCGCATCGTGCCGCCCTGGTAGGTGGTCTCGTCCAGGGTGGCGAGGACTCGGGCCTGACTCCGGGGGTTGGTGCGGTAGTTGTACCACTCGTCCGTGCGCTCCCAGGCGTCACCGAGGTGCGAGGTGGCCGGATGCCCGTGGTCCTCGACGCGTACGGTGGCGGGCTGGATCTGCGGGTGCGAGGAGAAGTAGGCCCCGACGAGCCCGCCGTAGAAGGCCCAGTCGTACTCGGTGTCGGCCGCCGCGTGCACCCCCATGTATCCGCCGCCGGTGGCGATGTAGTTCTCGAAGGCGCTCTGCTGGTCGCCGCTGAGCACATCCCCTGTCGTGGACAGGAAGACGACGGCGTCGTAGCGGGCGAGGTTGCTGGTGGTGAACTGGGCGGCCTCCTCGGTCGCGTCCACGGTGATGCCGCTGGTCGCGCCGAGCTCCTTCAGGGCGGCGATGCCGTCCGGGATGGAGTCGTGGCGGAAGCCCGCGGTCCTGGAGAAGACCAGGACCCGTTTGGCGGTCCGGTCGGGCGCGCTGCTGGAGAGTTCGAAGTCGTCGACGTCGTAGAGCGCTCCGGCGCCGCCCTTGAAGACCAGGAACAGCTCGGTGGCCTTACTGGGCGCCCCGCGCAGCGGCACGTCGATGTCCTGGAAGGTCTCCCAGCCGCCGGTCACCGGCACCGGCGCCGAGCCCAGGAGCGTCCCGGTCGCGGACCCGGCGCGCACCTCAAGGAAGCCGCCCGCGCCACCGGAGGAGATACGGGCGGTGAGCTTGGTGGTGCCGGCGAGGATGTACGGCTTGAAGGAGATCCAGTCGCCGTTGTCGATGTCCCCCACCGTCCTGCCGCCGTGCGCCGCCGCCTTGTCGTACGTACGGATGCCCGACGAGCCGGTGAAGTGCTCGGCCTGGCGGTGGCGCGGCTGGAGCTGGGCCTGGGCGTGACCGCTGAGCGCGGGCTGGCCGCCGCCCCCGTTGTCCGTGTACGAGGCGTCGATCACCCCGAAGATGTTGGCGTTGGGGTCGTGGCCGCCGTCGATCGCGGTCTTGATGGTGCCGGAGCAGCCGTTGACGGTGGTGACGGGGTGGCCGTGGCTGTCGTGGCCGAGGACGAAGCGGACCTGGACCTTGGCGCAGTCGACGGTTCCGTCCTCGGGGTCGGTGACGCTCACCTTGAACGGAACTTCGTCACCGAAGCCGAACAGCTGTCCGTCGCCCGGGAGTTGCAGGGTCACCTTGGGCGCGGTGTTGCCGACGGTCACATGGACACTGGCCGAGCCGGTGCGGCCGGTCGGGTCTTTGGCGGTGACGGTCGCGGTGTAGGTGCCGTTCTTCCGGTAGGTGTGCGCCGGGTTGGCCGCGGTCGAGGGCGCGGTGCCGTCGCCGAAGTCCCACGCGTAGGTGAGCGCGTCGCCGTCGGCGTCGGTGGTGCCCGCCGAGGAGAAGGCGACGCGCAGCGGCGCCTGGCCGGAGGTCCGGTCCGCCTTGGCCTCGGCGACCGGGGAGTGGCCCGCGGTGGCGTTCTCGATGCGGTAGAGGGCCGAGTTCTCGTCGCCGCCGAACCAGGCGGTGCCGTAGTCGAGGACGTACAGCGCGCCGTCGGGGCCGAAGGCCATGTCCATCACCTGGGTTCCCGTCCAGGGGACGGGGTTGATGGACCGCACCGCGCCGCCCGCGTCCTGCCGGATGCGCTTGATCCAGCGCCGGCCGAACTCACCGGCGAAGAACTCGCCGTCGTAGGCCTGGGGGAACTTGACGGGCGAGTCGAGGGACGCGTCGTAGTGGTAGACGGGCCCGCCCATGGGCGACTCGGAGCCGCTGCCGAACTCGGGCACGGATCCTCCGTCGTACGGGATCCACGCGGGCTGCGCGGGCGGCAGGTCGACCAGGCCGGTGTTGTACGGCGAGGTGTTCTTCGGCGCAGCGCAGTCGAAGGCCGCGCCGGAGGTGCGGGTGGCGAAGTCGTAGGCGACGTACGGGTCGTTCTTGCCGGTGCAGAAGGGCCAGCCGTAGTTGCCGGGCTTGTCCACCCGGGCGAACTCGACCTGCCCGCCGGGCCCGCGCTTGGGGTCGGCCGCGCCCGCGTCCGGGCCGTAGTCACCGACGTAGGCGATGCCGGTGGCCTTGTCGACGCTGAAGCGGAAGGGGTTGCGGAAGCCCATGGCGTAGATCTCGGGGCGGGTCTTCGCGGCGCCGGGGGCGAAGAGGTTCCCGGCCGGGATCGCGTAGCTGCCGTCGCCGTTCACCTTGATGCGGAGCAGCTTGCCGCGCAGGTCGTTGGTGTTCCCGGCCGAGCGCCGGGCGTCGTAGGCGGGGTTGCGGCCGGCCCGCTGGTCGATGGGGGTGTATCCGTCGGAGGCGAACGGGTTGGTGTCGTCACCGGTCGACAGATACAGGTTGCCCTGCGCGTCGAAGTCGATGTCGCCGCCGACGTGGCAGCACAGGCCGCGCGAGGCGGGGATGTCGAGGATCTTCTTCTCGCTGGCGTTGTCGAGCGTGCCGTCCGCCTTCAGGACGAACCGGGAGAGCCGGTTCACACCGTCGAACCTGGCGAAGTCGGCGGCGGTCCCGGTGTCGGGCGCGTCGCCGGACGGGGTGCTCAGCGGCGGCGCGTAGTAGAGGTAGACGAACCGGTTGGTGCTGAACCCGGGGTCGACGCCGATGCCCTGGAGACCCTCCTCGTCGTGCGAGTAGACGGGCAGGGTCCCGGCCAGGCGGGTGTTGCCCGCCGCGTCGGTGAGGCGCAGCTCGCCGCCCCGCGAAGTGTGCAGGACGCTGCGGTCGGGGAGCACCGCGAGCGACATCGGCTCACCGGTCTCGGCGGCGCCCTTGGCGAGGGTGACCTGCTGGAACTGTTCGGCGGCGGGGTTCGGGGCCGGGTCGGCGGCCGCTTGTCGGGGTGCGGTGAGCGTGAGGGACGCCGCGGCGAGGAGGCTGCCGGTGAGGAGTGCGAGTGCCTTCCGGGCTCTGGACCGTTTTCTGTGCACGTGTGTCCTCCGGTAGTGGCCGGTGGCCGGTCGTACGGGGGCGGATTGCCAGGGTCCCGGGGTGCGCCGTCACTCCGAGGGACCCACCTATGTCCTGAACACCTCAAGGACGCTAGCGGCGTTCGTCCGACCCGGAAAGCCCTTGTGCGGAGGTTGAGTTGAACTTCTTCCTGAGGCGGGACAAAGCCGTGCGAGGGCGCCCGGGACCGGCCCGGCGGCCTCCCGCCGCCGGGCTCCGGACCTGCGCGGACGTCCTATTCGGCGGCTCCGAAGGCCGCGTCGAAGGACGCCGAGGGCGGATCGAAGTCGTACCGCTTCAGCGTGGCGAGCGCTTCCGGGGCGCCGGTGAGCCGGTCCATTCCGGCGTCCTCCCACTCGACGGAGACCGGCCCGTCGTAACCGATGGACCGCAGCATCCGGAAGACGTCCTCCCAGGGCACATCGCCGTGCCCGGCCGAGACGAAGTCCCAGCCGCGCCGGGGATCGCCCCACGGGAGGTGCGAGCCGAGCCGTCCGTTGCGGCCGTCGAGCCGTTTGCGGGCCTCCTTGCAGTCCACGTGGTAGATCCGGTCGCGGAAGTCCCACAGGAACCCGACCGGGTCGAGGTCCTGCCAGACGAAGTGGCTCGGGTCGAAGTTCAGCCCGAAGGCCGCCCGGTGCCCGACCGCCTCCAGGGCGCGGTGGGTGGTCCAGTAGTCGTACGCGATCTCGCTCGGGTGGACCTCGTGGGCGAAGCGCACGCCCTCCGCGTCGAAGACGTCGAGCACCGGGTTCCACCGCTCGGCGAAGTCCTCGTAGCCCCGCTCGATCATGTGCGGCGGAACCGGTGGGAACATCGCCACCAGGTGCCAGATGGACGAGCCGGTGAATCCGACGACCGTGCGCACCCCGAAGGCGGCCGCCGCCCGTGCGGTGTCCGCCATCTCCCGGGCGGCCCGCCGCCGTACGCCCTCGGGCTCGCCGTCGCCCCAGATCCGGGCGGGCAGGATGCCCCGGTGCCGTTCGTCGATCGGCGAGTCGCAGACGGCCTGGCCCACCAGATGGTTGGAGATCGCCCAGCACCGCAGGCCGTACTTGTCGAGGAGCGCGTGCCGGGAGTCCAGATACCCGGGGTCGGCCAGCGCCCTGCCGACCTCGAAGTGGTCGCCCCAGCAGGCCAGTTCGAGGCCGTCGTAGCCGAAGTCGCGGGCGTACCGGCACACCTCCTCCAGGGGGAGGTCGGCCCACTGGCCGGTGAAGAGGGTGAACGGTCGGGGCATCAGGGAACCTCCCGGTCCGGTGGTGTGGCTGTCGTCGGCGGGGTGTGCGGGGCCGGTACGGGCGTGTAGACGGCGTTCTTGGCGGCGCTCTCCTCCACCGCGGCCAGCACCCGCTGCACCTGGAGCCCGTCCTCGAAGGAGGGCTCCGGATCGGTCCCGGCGGCGATGGCCGCCACCAGGTCGCGTGCCTGGTGGACGAAGGTGTGCTCATAGCCGAGGGCGTGGCCGGGCGGCCACCAGGCCTCCAGATAGGGGTGGTCGGGTTCGGTGACCAGGATCCGGCGGAAGCCGGCCGAGACGGCGGGTTCGGTGTGGTCGTGGAAGGACAGCTCGTTCAGCCGCTCCAGGTCGAACGCCAACGAGCCGCGCTCACCGTTGAGTTCGATCCGCAGCGCGTTCTTGCGCCCCGACGCCATCCGGGTGGCCTCGAAGGACGCCAGCGCCCCGGAGGCGAGGCGGCCGGTGAAGAGCGCCGCGTCGTCCACCGTCACCGGCCCGCGCCCGGCGCCCCGCGCCCCGGACAGGCCGCCGGACACGCCCGCGAGCAGCGGACGTTCCCGTACGAAGGTCTCGGTGAACGCCGACACGCCGACCAGCGGCTCGCCCGCCAGATACTGGGCGAGGTCGACGATGTGCGCCCCCAGGTCGCCGAGCGCCCCGGAGCCCGCGTGCTCGCGCTTGAGCCGCCAGGTGAGCGGGAACTCCGGGTCGACCAGCCAGTCCTGGAGATAGGTGACGCGCAGATGGCGCAGCACCCCGAGCCGGCCCTGCGCGATCATCCGGCGGGCCTGGGCGACGGCCGGGACACGGCGGTAGTTGAAGCCGACCATCGCCAACTGGCCCCGCTCGCGGGCCTTGTGGGCCGCCGCGGCCATGGCCTCCGCCTCCGCCACCGTGTTGGCGAGCGGCTTCTCGCAGAGGACGTGCTTGCCCGCCTCCAGGGCTGCGATCGCGATCTCCGCATGGCTGTCGCCGGGGGTGCACACATCGACCAGCTGGACGTCGTCGCGGGCCACCAGGTCCCGCCAGTCCGTCTCGGCCGCCGCCCAGCCGTGCCGGTCGGCGGCCGCCCGTACCGCCGAAGCGTCCCGGCCGCAGAGGGCGGCGAGCACCGGGCGCAGCGGCAGGGCGAAGACGCGCCCCGCGGTGCGCCAGCCCTGGGAGTGGGCGGCGCCCATGAAGGCGTATCCGACCATGCCGATGCCGAGCTCCTCCAGCGCGGCCTCGCTCTCCGTCCGTGCCATACGGGTTCCTCCTCCTGGTGCGGCGACTGTGGTGGGAGCGGCGGGGCGGGCGCCGCTCAGCTGAACCCCGTGGGCAGGTACTGGTCGACGTTGTCCTTGGTCACGACGGCCGAGTAGAGGGTGATCGAGGCGGGGATCTCCAGCTCGGAGAGGCCGCCGACGCCCTTGGCCTGCCCGAGCGCGCGGGCCAGGTCGATCGCGGAGGCCGCCATGGTCGGCGGATACAGGACGGTCGCCTTCAGTACGCTGTTGTCGGCCTTGATGGCGTCCATGGCCGATCTGGCACCGGCCCCGCCGACCATCAGGAAGTCCTTGCGCCCGGCCTGCTGGATTGCGCGCAGCGCCCCCACGCCCTGGTCGTCGTCGTGGTTCCACAACGCGTCGAGCTGACGCTGGGCCTGGAGCAGTTGGGCCATCTTGGCCTGGCCGGACTCCACGGTGAACTCGGCGGCCTGACGGGCCACCTTCTTGATGTTGGGGTAGTTCTTGAGGGCGTCGTCGAAGCCCTGGCTGCGCTGCTTGGTCAGCTCCAGGCTGTCGAGCCCGGCGAGCTCGACGACCTTGGCATTCGACTTGCCCTTGAGCTGTTGGCCGATGTAGTTCCCGGCGTTGAGCCCCATGCCGTAGTTGTCGCCGCCGATCCAGCAGCGGTAGGCCTGCGGCGAGGCGAAGATCCGGTCCAGGTTGATGACGGGGATGCCCGCCTTCATGGCCTGCAGGCCCACCTGGGTGAGCGCCTTGCCGTCGGCCGGCAGGATCACCAGGACGTCGACCTTCTTGTTGATCAGCGTCTGGACCTGGCCGATCTGCGCGGCGGTGTCGTTGGAGCCCTCGGTGATCTCCAGGGTCACCTCGGAGTACTTGCGCGCCCGGGACTTGGCGTTCTGGTTGATCGCGTTCAGCCAGCCGTGATCGGCCTGCGGACCGGCGAATCCGATGGTCACCGGCTTGCCGGGCCTGTCGTCGGCGGCGGGCTGCCGCTGCGCCGCCGGGTCCGCCTCCTCGGCCTTCTTCGGTTCGTTGCTGGTGCAGGCGGTGAGCAGCGCGCCCGCCGACACGGCGGCGGAGCCGAGCAGCAGACCTCTGCGACTGGTTTCTGGCATGGCGAGGGAACCCCTTCGATCGGCCGTGCGTTGTGTAGGCAGTACGGGTGGGGCAAGCGGGGCGGTCAGCCGTCTCCAGCGGTGCGGCGCTGGACGAGGACGGCGGCGACGATGATCGCGCCCTTGGCGATCTGCTGGACGTCGCTCTGGAGGTTGTTGAGGGCGAAGATGTTGGTGATCGTGGTGAAGACGAGGACGCCGAGCACCGAGCCGACGATGGTGCCGCGTCCGCCGCTGAGCAGGGTTCCCCCGATGATCGCGGCGGCGATGGCGTCGAGTTCGTACAGATTGCCGTTGGTGTTCTGACCGGACCCGGCGAGGACGACGAGGAGGAAGGCGGCGATGCCGCAGCAGAGACCGGAGAGCAGATAGAGGTAGAGCCGCTGGCGGCGGACGTCGATGCCCGCGAGCCTGGCCGCCTCCGCGTTCCCGCCCACCGCGACCGTGCGCCGCCCGAAGGTCGTACGGTTCAGGAGCAGCCAGCCGAGGACGGTCACCCCCGCGAAGACGAGGACCAGGGGTGGGATGCCGAGGACGTAGGAGTCGGGGACGCCCAGGTCGAGGACGGACTTCACGGTGACGATCTGCGTCCTGCCGTCGGTGATCTGGAGCGCGAGCCCGCGCGCGGAGGCGAGCATGGCTAGCGTCGCGATGAACGGCACCAGACCGCCGTACGCGATGAGCAGCCCGTTCACCAGGCCGCAGCCGAGGCCGACCACCACGGCGGTGAAGAGGATGCCCGCGAAGCCGTACTCCTGAGTGGCGAGCGTGGTGGCCCACACCGAGGAGAGCGCGACGATCGCCCCGACCGACAGGTCGATGCCGCCGCTGGTGATCACGAAGGTCATACCGACGGTGACGACGCCGATGACCGAGGCCTGGGTGAGGACGAGCTGGAGGTTGCTGGTGGACAGGAAGGTGTCGGGCTCGGTGATGCCGCCGACCGCGACGAGCACGGCGAGCACCCCGAGAAGGGAGAGGTTGCGCACGTCCGCCAGGAGCCCGAGGCCGCGCCGACCGCCGCTCCTCTCCGCGGACTTGTCGGATGCCGTGGCCGGGACCGGCGCCTGCTGCGCCGGTGATACGGGCTGCTGGGTCACGGGGTCGGGCTCCCTTCCATCACGAGGTCGAGTACGCGGTGCTCGTCCAGCTCGGCCGCCCGGGCCCGGTGCACCACGCGCCCCTCGCGCAGCACGAGCACCCGGTCGGCGAGACCGAGGACCTCCGGGACCTCGCTGGAGACGAGCAGCACGGCGAGTCCTTCGTCGGCGAGCCGGCGGATCACGGCGTAGAGCTCGGCGCGTGCGCCGACGTCCACACCCCGGGTCGGCTCGTCGAGCAGCAGCACCCGGCAGCCGCGCAGCAGCCAGCGGGCGAGCACCGCTTTTTGCTGGTTGCCGCCGGAGAGGGTGCGGATCCGGGCGTCCGGGTCGTCGGGGCGCAGCGACAGCTCGCGGGTGGCCTCGCGGGCGGCGGCGCGTTCGGCCCGCCGGTCCAGCCAGCCCGCGCGCGAGAAGCGGGAGAGCGAGGAGACGGAGACGTTGCGGGTGACGGACTCCAGCATCAGCAGCGCCTGTGCCTTGCGCTCCTCGGGGGCGAGCCCGATCCCGGCCCGGACCGCGGCCCGTACGCTGCCGGGCCGCAGGGGCCGCCCGTCGACGAGCACCCGTCCGGCGCCGGGGCGGCGGGCTCCGTACACGGTCTCCAGGACCTCGGAGCGCCCGGAGCCGACGAGACCGGCGAGGCCGACGATCTCGCCGGGCCGCACCTCCAGGTCGAAGGGCGCGAACTCGCCCTCCCTGGCCAGCCCTTCGACCGTCAGGACGGGCGCGGTGCCGGAGCTCCCGGTGGGCGGGCGCCCGGGCCGGGGCGGGAAGACGTACTCGACCGTACGGCCGGTCATCATGGCAACGATGTCACGCGTCGGGGTCCCCTTCGCCGGGAGGCCGACGGCGACCGCGCGCCCGTCCTTGAGCACCGTCACCCGGTCGCCGATCCGGCGGATCTCCTCCAGCCGGTGCGAGATGTAGACGACGGCGACCCCGGCGGAGGTGAGGTCGGCGACGATGCGGAACAGGTTGTCGACCTCGTCGGGGTCGAGCGCGGCGGACGGCTCGTCCATCACGATCAGACGGACGTCGTGGGAGAGCGCGCGGGCCATGGAGACGATCTGCCGCTGGGCGGCGGAGAGCGCGCCGACCAGCCGGTCCGGCGGGATCTCCGGATGGCCGAGCCGCCGCAGGAGGGCGGCGGTCGCGGTGCGGGCGGCTCTGCCGCGTACGACGAAACCGGCGGTGGTCGGCTCGTGGCCGAGGAAGACGTTCTCGGCGACCGACAGGCCCTCCACCAGGTCGAGTTCCTGGTAGATGGTGGCGATCCCGCGCCGCATCGCGGCGATCGGGGACTTGAGCGATACCGGCTCGCCCTGCCAGACGATCTCGCCGCCGTCGGGCTGGTGGACCCCGGCGAGGACCTTGATGAGGGTGGACTTCCCGGCGCCGTTCTGGCCGAGCAGACAGTGGGTCTCGCCCGGCAGGACCTCCAGGTCGACGCCGTCGAGGGCGCGCACGCCGGGGAAAGACTTGGTGATGCCGGACATGGTGAGCAGGGGCGGGGGCGGGGCGGGTGGTGCGTCGTGCGCTGGTGCCATGGTGGTTCCCCTCGGAAATCAGGGCAGGGCAGGGCAGAACGACGTGCGGGACCGGCGGTGGGAAGGGGTGGGGATCAGGCCGGCGAGAACAGGTGGTCGCTGATGAGCCGGGCCGCGCCGGTGACACCGGCGACCGGTCCCAACTCGCCGAGGACGATGGGGAGGTTGCCGGTCGCGAGCGGCAGGGACTGGCGATAGACCTGGGTGCGGACGCTGGCGAGGAGGGTGTGGCCGAGGCCGGTCACCCCGCCGCCGATCACCACGAGGCCGGGGTTGAAGAAGGAGACCAGACCGGCGATGACCTGGCCGACGCGGTCGCCGCCCGCGCGGATCAGCTCCAGGGAGGTGGCGTCCCCGGCGGACGCGGCCACCGCCACGTCGGCCGCGGTGAGGCGGCCCGCCGCCGCGAGCCGGGCGGCGAGCTCGGCGGAGCGCCCGGAGTGCGCGGCGGCCTCGGCGTCGCGGGCCAGGGCGGCCCCGCTGAAGTGGGCTTCCAGGCAGCCCTTGTTGCCGCAGGCGCAGGCGCGGCCGTCGGGTTCCACCTGGATGTGGCCGATGTCGCCGGCGCTGCCGGTGGTGCCCCGGTAGACCTCGCCGCCGACGACGATGCCGCAGCCGATGCCCGTGCCGATCTTGACGCAGAGGAAGTCGCCCACCGAGCGTGCCACGCCCGCGTGCTGCTCCCCCATCGCCATCAGGTTCACGTCGTTGTCGACCATGACCGGGCAGCCGAGTTCCTGGCTGAGCGCCTCGCGGACCGGGAAGCCGTCCCAGCCCGGCATGATCGGCGGGGCGACCGGGACGCCTTCGGGGAAGCGGACGGGTCCGGGGACGCCGATCCCGGCCCCGTCGAACCCCTCGGCGAGCCCGGACAACCTCAACTTGGCCGCCATCGCCAGGACTTGCTCGAAGACGGCGACCGGCCCTTCGCGTACGTCCATGGGCTGGTTGAGGTGGCCCAGGACCTCCAGCTCCGCGTTGGTGACGGCGACGTCCACCGAGGTGGCGCCGATGTCCACGCCGAGGAAGCGGAGCCGGGGCGCGAGCCGGATGTTGTGGGAGCGGCGGCCGCCGCGCGAGGCGGCGAGGCCGTCGGCCACGACGAGACCGGTCTCCAGGAGCCGCTCCACCTCGACGGCCAGTTTCGACCGGGAGAGGTCGACCTGATCGCCCAGCTGCGCCCGGGAGTTGGGCCCGCCGTCGCGCAGCAGCCGCAGCAGCCGCGCCTGGTGGGCGTTGGCGGGTCGTGCCGTCATACGTCTCACGCGCCCCTCCCTGCCGTCGCGGCCGTGTGGCTTTGGAGGGGAACGTAGCAGCGCCGGTCCGGGGTGGGAAGAAGTTAGTCAGGAATCGATGACCACTTTCCCCACACCGAGGACAAAGCCCGTGCGGACGCCCGGACTTGTCCCGGCCCGGAGGGCACCTCGGCGTCAGGCCCTACGCCTGCCGCACCCGCTCGTGGTAAGTGGCGCGAGTGTGCTCGGTGTGGGCCCGCATGACCGAGGTGGCGGCCCGCTCGTCGCGTGCGGAGATCGCCGCGACGAGCTCGCGGTGCTCCACCCAGGACTGCTTGCCGCGACGGCGGGCCACCGGTGTGTAGTACCAGCGCACCCGGCGGTCCACCTGGCCGGCGAGTTCCGCGAGCACCGGGTTGCCGGCGAGCTCCATCACCTTGGCGTGGAACTCCGCGTCGGCCGCCACCGCCAGGTCCACGTCGTCGTCGGCGACCGCCTGCTCGCCCTTGGCGCACAGCGCTTCCAGGGCGGCGATCCCGGCCGAGCCGGAGTTGGCGGCGGCCAGCCGGGCGGCCTCGGCCTCCAGGAGGGTGCGGACGGAGAGGAGGTGGTCGGCCTCCTCCTCGGTGGGCTCGTGGACGAACGCGCCCTGCGCGGGGCGCAGATCGACCCAGCCCTCGGTGTTCAGGCGCTGCAGCGCCTCGCGCACCGGCTGCCGCGACACCCCGAGGTGCCCCGCCAGTTCGCTCTCGACCAGGTGCTGGCCGGGCCGCAGCGCGCGCGTGGTGATGAGTTCAAGGAGCGCCTCGTACACCCGCTCGCGCAGCGGGCCCGGCCGCTCCAGCTTGGGCACGGTTCCTTGCGGCAGTCCTGCGGACAGCATCGGGCCCCCTCAAGGGTCGGTCGCCGGTTCGCTCGCGCGGCGACGCGATCGTCACGCTCGATTGGCTATTGGCTACCGTCTACGGTCCACCGATCGTGAAGTCCAGTGCGCCCCGTCCCCCGCGGCCGGTTCCGCACCCCTGGCGCCGGCCCGTCACGGGCAGCGGATGACCTGGCCCGCGTACGAGAGGTTGCCGCCGAAGCCGAAGAGCAGGACCGGGTCGCCGGTGCCGATCTCGCCGCGTTCCACCAGCTTGGACAGGGCCATCGGGATGCTGGCGGCCGAGGTGTTGCCGGACTCCACCACATCGCGGGCGATCACCGCGTTCACCGCGCCGATCTTGCGGGCCACCGGTTCGATGATGCGGAGATTGGCCTGGTGCAGTACGACGGCGGCCAGTTCCTCGGGGGTGACCCCGGCGCGCTCGCACACCCGGCGGGCGATCGGCGGCAGCTGGGTGGTGGCCCAGCGGTAGACGGCCTGGCCCTCCTGGGCGAAGACGGGCGGGGTGCCCTCGATCCGTACGGCATGGCCCATCTCGGGGACCGAGCCCCACAGGACCGGGCCGATCAGCTCCTCCTCCGCGGCCTCCACCACGGCGGCGCCCGCGCCGTCGCCGACCAGGACGCACGTGGTGCGGTCGGTCCAGTCCGCCACCCCGGTCATCTTGTCGGCGCCGATGACGAGGGCCCGGGTGGACGAGCCGGCCCGGACGGCGTGGTCGGCGGTGGCCAGGGCGTGGGTGAAGCCCGCGCAGACGACGTTGAGGTCCATGACGGCGGGCGCGCCCATGCCGAGGCGCGCGGCCACCCGGGCCGCGGTGTTCGGGGAGCGGTCGATCGCGGTGGAGGTGGCGACCAGGACCAGGTCGATGTCGGCGGGGGTCAGCCCGGCGGCGGCCAGCGCCTTGGCGCCGGCGTGCGCGGCCAGCTCGTCGACGGGCTCGTCGGGCCCGGCGACGTGGCGGGTGCGGATGCCGACCCGGCTGCTGATCCACTCGTCGCTGGTCTCGACCATGGCGGCGAGCTCGTCGTTGGTGAGCACCTTGGCGGGCTGATAGTGCCCGAGCGCGACGACGCGTGAACCTCGCATGCCGGTCATGCCGCGGTTTCCCCTCGTAGGACATCAGGAGCCATCCAGTCTTCGTGGCTACCGACCGGTACGGGGGCAAGAGATCCAACAGGCTTCCCGGCGCACCTTTGGAGCCTTGTGTCAGCTCCCGGGCGCTGTGCCCCCGCCAATACCCGCTCCCTTGACCGCCCGAGGGCATTGCGGCACCGGCTGCGACCTCACCCTCCATGTGCAGGACAATGAGATCGTCAGGGTCACCTCTCCGCACGACAACCCGTGCCCCACGGCAACCTCCGCAGCAAAGCCGCTTCGGCTTCCAGCACGTACAGAACAGAATCGGGATTGAGATGGGACGGGTCACCGAGCGCCGCCGCGTCATCCGCATCCGGGACGGGGCCGTCTCCGCCCGGCCGGACACTCTGGTGGCCGAGGAGCCACTGGAGATCCGGCTGAACGGCAAGCCGCTGGCCATCACCATGCGCACCCCCGGTGACGACTTCGCGCTGGCGGCCGGGTTCCTGGTCAGCGAGGGCGTGCTCGCGGCGGCCGACGACGTGCAGTCGATCGTCTACTGCGCCGGGGCGACCGCCGACGGCGTCAACACGTACAACGTGGTGGACGTGAAGCTCTCCCCCGGCGTCGAGGTCCCCGACATCACGCTGGAGCGCAACGTCTACACCACGTCGTCGTGCGGCCTGTGCGGCAAGGCCAGCCTGGACGCCGTCCGTACGCAGGCGCGCTTCCCGATCGCCGACGCCCCCCCGGTCCGGGTCACCCCCGAGCTGCTGGCGAGCCTCCCCGACCGGCTGCGGGCCGCTCAGCGGGTCTTCGACCGGACCGGGGGTCTGCACGCGGCCGCGCTCTTCTCGGAGGAGGGCGAGCTCCTGGACGTACGGGAGGACGTGGGGCGGCACAACGCGGTGGACAAGCTGGTGGGGCGGGCCTTGCAGGACGGTCGCCTTCCGCTGTCGCGCGCGGTGCTGCTCGTCTCGGGGCGGGCCTCGTTCGAGCTGGCCCAGAAGGCCGTGATGGCCGGGATCCCGCTGCTCGCCGCCGTCTCGGCGCCCTCGTCGCTCGCCGTGGACCTGGCCGCCGAGACGGGACTGACCCTGGTCGGCTTCCTGCGGGGCGCCTCCATGAACGTGTACGCGGGCGAGCACCGCATAGCTCTGGAAGCTCCGGCCGCCCAGGGCTGACACGCCCGCCCGCCGCCCGGGAAGCGGGCCGGGCGCCCTAACGCCCTCGCCCTACTCCGGCTCCTCCGCCCCGATCCGCCGGAGCAGCGCCATCAACTGCTCGCGCTCGGCCGCGCCGAGCGGTGCCAGGAGTTCGCCGTTGGCCCGCTCGGCCGCCGCCGCGCAGCGCGCCAGCATCGCCTCCCCGTCCGGGGTGACCGTGACCGCGTTCTTGCGGCGGTCGCGCGGGTCCGGCTCGCGTACGACGTACCCGTCGGCCTGGAGGTCGTTGAGGACGCCGACCAGGTCCTTGGGGTCGAGCGAGATCCGGCGGCCGAGCTCGGCCTGGGCCAGCGGCCCGTACTCGGAGACGGCCGCCAGCACGGCGTGGTGCCACATCTTGGCGCCCTCGCGTGCGATGGCCGCCGCCACGAGGCCCCGGCCCCGGGTGGCCGCCCGGCCGAGGACCCAGCTGGGCAGGGCCTGGATGCGCTGGAGCGCGGGGAGGGAGTCGGCGCGTTCGGTCACGTCGTCGACCTTACCCAAACAATCATTGGACTTCCCAACGACTTCCGTTCTATCGTGAGACTCGTTGGGACCACCAACGAATTCATCCACACCGGGAGACTCCATGCGCCGTGTTCGCTTCGAGGTCAACGGCGGCCCCGAGGTCCTGTTCACCGAGGACGTCGAGGCCCCCGCGCCCGGCCCCGGCGAACTGCTGATCCGCACCGACGCCATCGGCGTCACCCTGCCCGTCGTACGCAAGGTGCGCGAGGGCAGTGAGCCGTTCCCGCTCGGCGGCGAGGTCGCGGGCACGGTGGTCGCGGTCGGCGAGGGCGTCACCGCCTTCGCCCCGGGCGACCGCGTGACCGGGCTCTGCTTCTCGTACGGGTACGCCGAACTGGCCGTCCTCCACGAGGCCATGACCTCCCGCATCCCCGACCACGCCTCCTCCGTCGAGGCGGTCGCGCTCGTCCGCAGCGGTCTGGTGGCGCGGGGCGCCTACGAGTCGGCGCGGCCGCGGCCGGGCGAATCGGTCCTGGTGACGGCGGCGGCGAGCGCGGTCGGGCAGATCGCGCTCCAACTGGCCCGGGCGGGCGGCGCGAGCCGGGTGGTCGCGGCCGTGAGCTCGGCCGAGAAGGCCGATTTCGTACGGGAGATGGGCGCCGACGAGGTCGTGCTCTACGGCGACGAGTCCTGGGGCGACCCGGTCGACGTCATCCTCGACGGCGTCGGCGGCGAGCTGCTCGCCCCGGCGGTGAAGGCGCTGGCGCCCGGCGGCCGGCTGGTCGCGTTCAGCTCCGGCGGCGGCACGGTCGAGGTCTACGACCTGCTGGTCGGCGGCAAGTCGGTGATCGCCTTCCAGATGGCGCTGATCGCCCGCGGCAAGCCGGAGCTGTACGCGGCCTGGCGCGACGAGCTGTGGGAGCTGCACCGCGGCGGCAGGCTGCGCGCCGCCGTCCACGCCGAGCTGCCGCTGGAGGAAGCGGCCCGCGCCCATGAACTGATCGACTCGCGGCGCAACTTGGGCAAGGTGGTGCTCGTCACCGGCGGCGCGTGAGGACGGCGGGCGGTGCGGCGCCCCGGGAGACCGGGCCGGGCTCCGCCTCCTCCAGCGGGTCGCGGGCCCGCCGTCTGGCGATCACCGCGCAGACCATCAGCTGCATCTGGTGGAAGAGCATCAGCGGCAGCACCGCAAGCGCCGCCTGGGCGCCGAACAGGACGCTGGCCATGGGCAGCCCGGCCGCGAGGCTCTTCTTGGACCCGGCGAACTGGATCGCGATCCGGTCGCCCCGGCCGAACCCGAGCCGCTTCGCCCCGTACCAGCTCAGCGCGAGCATCGCGGCGAGCAGCACCGCCTCGACCCCGAGCAGCGCGCCGAGGCGGGCCGGGCTCACCTGGTGCCAGATGCCCCGGACCATGCCCTCGCTGAACGCGGTGTAGACGACCAGCAGGATCGAGCCCCGGTCCACCAGGCTCAGCACCTTCCTGTGCCGGGCGAGGAATCCTCCCACCCAGCGCCGCAGCAACTGCCCGGAGGCGAACGGGACCAGGAGCTGGACGGCGATCTTCAGGACCGAGTCCAGCGAGACGCCTCCGGCGCTGCCGCCCAGCAGCAGCGCCGCGAGCAGCGGGGTCACGAAGATCCCCGCCAGGCTGGAGAACGAGCCCGCGCAGATCGCGGCGGGCACGTTGCCGCGCGCGATCGAGGTGAAGGCGATCGAGGACTGGATGGTCGACGGGACCAGGCACAGGAACAGCAGCCCGTGGAAGAGGTCCGGCGTCAGCACCACCGGCACCAGCCCGCGCGCGGCGAGCCCGAGCAGCGGGAAGAGCACGAACGTACAGGCCAGGACCGTCACATGGAGCCGCCAGTGGCGCAGGCCGTCCAGCGCCTCCCGGGTGGAGAGCCGGGCCCCGTACAGGAAGAAGAGCAGGGCGACGGCCCCGGTCGACGCGCCGCTCGCCACGTGCGCGGCGCCGCCGGAGACCGGGAACAGCGCCGCCAGGGCCACCGTGCCGATCAGCGTCATGATGAACGGGTCGATCGGCAGCCAGGACGGCAGCTGGGGCGTGCGGCGGTTCATCGGCTCCACTCGGCTCTTCGCTCGGCTTGCCCGGCGCTGTTCTCGGCTCTTCACGGGCACTCGCGTCGTACGGCGTGTCCCGCCGTGTGCGGTCGGGTCGTGCCCTGCCGATCATTCACCTCTCCCGGCCGATCGGGAATCCCGTACACCACTCTGACTGTCATCGCGTTCCGCGATAACCTGTTGCCGTGTACGAGCCGCACCAGCTCCGGACCTTCCTCGCCGTCGCCCAGACGCTCAGCTTCACGCAGGCCGCGCGGCGCCTCGGCCTGCGGCAGTCGACCGTCAGCCAGCACGTGCGGCGGCTGGAGGAGGCGACCGGGCGGCCGCTGTTCAGCCGCGACACGCACAGCGTCCGGCTCACCGAGGACGGCGAGGCGATGCTCGGCTTCGCCCGGACGATCCTGGCCGCGCACGAGCGGGCGGCCGCCTACTTCACCGGGACCCGGCTGCGCGGGCGGCTGCGGTTCGGCGCCTCCGAGGACTTCGTGCTCACCCGGCTCCCGGAGGTCCTGGAGTCCTTCCGCCGCGACCATCCCGAGGTCGACCTGGAGCTGACGGTCGAGCTCTCCGGCACCCTGCACCGCCGCCTTGAGGCGGGCCGACTGGACCTGGTGCTCGCCAAGCGGCGCCCCGGCGACACCCACGGCGAGCGGGTCTGGCAGGACACCCTCTGCTGGATCGGCGCGCCGGGGCTGCGCCTGGACCCCGACCGGCCGGTGCCGCTGATCCTCTTCCCGCCGCCCGGCATCACCCGGGCCCGGGCGCTCGATGTCCTGGAGGAGCACGGGCGGCCGTGGCGGATCGCCTGCACCAGCGGCAGCCTGAGCGGGCTGGTCGCGGCGGCCCGGGCGGGGCTCGGCGTGATGGCGCACACCCGCGGTCTGATCCCGCCGGGGCTCGTACCGCTGCCGCCGAGGTCGGGGCTGCCCGAGCTCGGGCCGGTGGACTTCGTCCTGCTGCACGGCGGGCGCCGCCCCTCGGCGCAGGAGGCGGCGGACGCGCTGGCGGCGGCGATCCTGGCGAGCGGCCTGAGAGCCTGTCTTTGAACCCCCGTCGTCCGCCCGGAGGGCGTCGGGGCGCAGACGGGGGTTCAAAGACAGGCTCTCAGCCCTCGTACGTCAGCCGCTTGACCTGTCGCAGTAAGGGCGCGGTCTCGACGTGCCGGACGCCTTCCAGCGTGCCGAGCTTCTCGCTGAGGTACGTGTAGAGCCCGGCCGGGTCGCGGCAGATGACGACGGCGACGAGGTTGGCCGGGCCCGAGGTGGCACCGGCGAAGGCGACCTCCGCGTGGGAGGCGAGGGCCGCGCCCACGGCGGCCAGCGCCGAGGGCGCCACCGTGATCCACAGCAGCGCCCTGGTCCGGAAGCCGAACCGGGTCGTGTCGAACTCGACGTCGATGAACAGGGCTCCGGAGCGCAGCAGCTGGTCCAGGCGCCGTTTGACGGCGGACTCCGAGCGTCCGGTGGCCTTCTGGAGCTCGGGGTAGCCCGCCCGGCCGTTGCGCGCGAGCGCGGCCATCAGGGCCTCGTCCTCCTCGTCGAGCCGGACCGGGCCCGCTGAGGGCTCCACCGGCTCGGGCAGCAGCGCGGCCCGCTCCTCGGCGGTGAGCGCCGAGTCCTTGGCGAACCAGCCGAGCGGGCCGCCGAAGAAGCGGTGGAGCAGCTGGTGGGCGCCGATCTCCACGATGCTCGGGGTGCGCGGCAGCTTGCCGAGCAGCAGCGCCTCGTGGTCCTCGGGCCGGCGCGACGCGGTCGTGCAGACCACCTCGGTGCCGCCCGAGGTCAGCCCGATCCAGGCGGTGTCGGGCCGCCGTGCCAGCGCCGTGGCGATGGAGACGGACGCGTCGGGGGTGCAGCGCAGCCGCAGCATCCAGCGGGTGTGGCCGAGCCGTTCGGTGTCGCGGACCCCGACGACCCGCAGCTCGCCCTCCGTGTACAGCCTGCGGTAGCGGCGGGCGACGGTCTGGTCGGAGACGCCGAGCACGGCGGCGATCCGGCTGAAGGGGGCCCGGCCGTCCAGGACGAGCGCGCTCACCAGCCGCTGGTCCAGCTCGTCGAACTCGGGTGAATCCATCGGCCTGAGCCCTTCAGATGTCGGATTCCTGCGTGCGGGACGGACTGGGTGGAACTTCGGTCCGGCCGCGACCGATCGTACGGGACGTCGAACGAACAACGTCGGAGGAATTTCAATGCGCAAGTGGGGGCCGTTGGTCGCCGTGTGTCTGGGAACGTTCATGCTTCTGCTGGACGTGACCATCGTGACGGTGGCCCTGCCGGACATGGCCGGTTCGCTGGACGCCTCGCTGTCGAGCCTGCAGTGGGTGATCGACGTGTACGCGCTGGCGCTGGCCGCGCTGCTGCTCGGCGCGGGCGCGGGCGCCGACGCGGCCGGGCGCCGGAAGTTCTACGCGGCGGGCACGGTGCTCTTCGCGGGCGCCTCGCTCGCCTGCGGTCTGGCGGGTGACGCGGGGACGCTGATCGCGATGCGCGCGCTCCAGGGGATCGGCGCCGCCGCGATGTTCGCCACCACGCTGCCACTGCTCGGCGCCGCCTACCAGGGCCGCGACCGCTCGGTGGCGCTCGGCGTGTGGGGCGCGGTCAACGGGGCGGCCGCCGCCCTCGGCCCGATCCTGGGCGGGCTGCTCACCGAGGGCTTCGGCTGGCGCTGGATATTCTTCGTCAACCTGCCGGTGAGCGCGGCCGCGGTGTGGCTGACGGTCCGGGTGATCCCGGAGTCCAAGAACCCGGCGGCCGGCCGCACCGACTGGGCGGGCACGGCCCTGTTCGCGCTCTTCGCCGCAGCCCTCACCTACGGGGCGGTGAACGCGGGCACCGACGGCTGGGGCGCCTCCCGCACCCTGCTCTCCTTCGCCGCCTCGGCGGCCGCGCTGCTGGTCTTCGTCGTGGTGGAGAGCCGCACCGAGCGGCCGCTGATGGACCTTTCGCTGCTGCGGCGCCCGGCGTTCGTCGGCGTCCTGGTGGCGGCGCTGGCCCTGAACTCGGCCGCCTTCGGGGTGCTCCCGTACACCTCGATCTGGCTCCAGACCCTTCAGGACATGAGCCCGGTGACCGGCGGTCTGGCGCTCGTGCCGCTGGCGCTCGCGTCGTTCGTGACCTCGGCGCTGGGCGGCCGGTTCCTGCACGGCGTCTCGCAGCGGCTGCTGATCTGCCTCGGGCTGCTGCTCATCGCCGCCGGACTGTTCGGCCAGTCACTGCTCGACGCGGGCTCCGACTGGACGTCGCTGGTGGCCGGGCTCGTGGTGACCGGCATCGGCGTGGGCCTGGTCAGCCCGGCGCTCGCCTCGGCGGCGCTCGCCTCGGTGCCGCAGCGCAGCAGCGGCATGGCGACGGGCGCGATGAACACCATGCGCCAGCTCGGCTACGCGGTGAGCATCGCGGTGTTCGGCACCCTCGCCACCTCCCGGATGGCCGACTCGCTGCACAGCACGCCACAGGCCCGGGCGCTCGCGGGCGGCGCGGCGGGTTCGCTGCGCGGCCGGGTCCCCGACGAGGCGCTGCACACCGCGTTCGCCTCGGGTCTGAACGGAGCCGCGGTCGCGGCCGGGGCGCTCGCCGTGGTGGCCGGGCTCGCCGTGTTCGCGCTGGTACGGACGCCGGCGGCCACACCCGCCCAGGTCCGTACCAACGACGCGGTCCCCGTAGAGCGGGCGTGACCAGGTCGTACAGATTCCGTGGAGAAAAAACCGCCCGCATCTGACTCCAGGGTCAGAATGCGGGCCGGGCGGGCCAGGCGCAGCCGCGCCCACGGTGCTGACCTGTGGTGATGGCGATCACGGTCGCACTTGACCCTATTCCTTGACGCCCCTCCCGTCGGGACCCCGGGTGGGGTACCGTCACCGGCGCTGTGCGGAGCGCCACAAGGAGCAAGGTATTGCGCGAGTTCACTGTCCCACCCATGGCGACGGCGCCTTACGTCGGCGGGCTGGCGGACGTCGTGTTCGACCATGCCCTCGACGATCCCCACCGGGTCGCGCTGGCCCGCAAGGACGCGGCGGGCCAGTGGCAGGACGTGACCTCGGCACGCTTTCGCGACGAGGTGCTGGCGCTCGCCAAGGGGCTGATCGCGGACGGTGTCCGGTTCGGCGACCGGGTCGCGATCATGTCCCGTACCCGCTACGAGTGGACGCTCTTCGACTTCGCGCTGTGGTCCATCGGCGCCCAGTCGGTGCCCATCTACCCGACCTCCTCCGCCGAGCAGGTCTTCTGGATGCTGCACGACTCCGAGGTCACCGCGTGCGTGGTCGAGCACGAGGACCACGCCATGACCATCGGCTCGGTCGTGGACCGCCTTCCGCACCTCAAACGGCTGTGGCAACTCGACGCGGGGGCGCTGGCCGAGCTCCTCGCGGCGGGCGAGCAGATCGACGACGACGTGGTGCACCGGCACCGGCGCGCGGTCACCCCCGAGTCCACCGCGACCGTCATCTACACCTCCGGCACGACCGGCCGCCCCAAGGGCTGTGTGATCACCCACGCCAACTTCATGTTCGAGGCGGACACCATGGTCGCCCGCTGGGAGCCGGTGTTCCACTCGCGCCCCGGCGACGAGGCGTCGACCCTGCTCTTCCTGCCGCTGGCGCACGTCTTCGGCCGGATGGTGGAGGTCGCCGCGGTCCGGGGCCGGGTGAAGCTCGGCCACCAGCCCGCGCTCTCCGCCTCCGCGCTCCTGCCCGACCTGCAGTCGCTCAGGCCCACCTTCATCCTGGCGGTCCCGTACATCTTCGAGAAGGTCTTCAACGCCGCCCGCCGGCGCGCCGAGGCGGACGGCAGGACCGGCCCCTTCGACAAGGCCGTGGAGATCGCGGTGAAGTACGCGGAGGCGATGGAGCAGAAGGCCTTCGGCCTGGGGCCCGGGCCGTCGACGGCGCTGCGGATGCAGCACCAGTTCTTCGAGAAGGTCGTGTACGGCAAGGTCCGCGAGGCGATGGGCGGGCGGGTGCGGCACGCCATGTCCGGCGGTTCCAGCATGGGCCGCCGGCTGGCGCTGTTCTTCGCCGGCGCGGGCGTGACGATCTACGAGGGGTACGGACTGACCGAGTCCACGGCCGCCGCCACCGCCAACCCGCCCGAGCGCACCCGGTTCGGCACGGTCGGCCAACCGGTGCCGGGCACCACCGTGCACATCGCGGAGGACGGCGAGGTGTGGCTGCACGGCGGCCAGATCTTCTCCGGCTACCTCAACGAGCCCAAGGCGACCGAGAAGGTGCTCAAGGACGGCTGGCTGGCCACCGGTGACATCGGCGCCCTCGACGAGGACGGCTATCTGACCATCACCGGCCGCAAGAAGGAGATCCTGGTGACCTCCGGCGGCAAGAGCGTCTCGCCGGTGGCCCTGGAGGAACGGGTCAGGGCGCACCCGCTGGTGGCCCAGGCCATCGTCGTCGGCAACGACCGCCCGTACATCGCGGCCCTGGTCACCCTCGACCAGGAGGGCGTGGACCACTGGCTGGCGATGCGCAACAAACCGTCGATGACCGCGTCCGAGCTCGTGCGCGACCCCGACCTGGAGACCGAGGTGCGGCGCGCGGTGGTCGCCGCCAACACCCTGGTCTCCCAAGCCGAGCAGATCCGTACCTTCCGGATCCTCGCCCATCAGTTCACCGAGGAGCACGGTCTGCTCACCCCGTCGCTGAAGCTCAAGCGGCGGGCCATCGAGGAGGCCTACACGGTGGAGGTGGACGCCTTGTACCGCTGAGCCGTCGCGGTACAGGGCGCGCCACTCCCCGCTAGTGGGTCAACTCACTTCTTGCCCCCGTCACTTGATCAGCACCTTGAACACCTTGTCCGAGCCGTCGGGCGCGTTGCCGTTGTTGTCGCAGTTGGTGGTCGACAGCCACAGCGCGTCCTCGCCGGGCACCTTGGTGACGGTGCGCAGCCGTCCGTAGGAGCCGACGTAGTACGCGGTCGGTGTGCCCACGGTCTCGGTGTCGCCGTTGATCGGGACGCGCCACAGCCGCTCGCCCTTGAGCGCCGCCATGTAGATGACGTTGCGGACGATGGCGATGCCGCTGGGCGAAGCCTGTGCGACGGGCCAGGACGCCTTCGGGTTGGTCATCCCGGCCGTGGAGCAGGAGCCCTCGCAGATCGGCCAGCCGTAGTTGCCGCCCGGCTTGATGAGGTTGAGCTCGTCCTTGGAGCTGTTGCCGAACTCGGCCTCCCACAGCCTCCCGTTGCGGTCGAACGCCAGGCCCTGCGGGTTGCGGTGGCCGTAGCTGTAGACGTAGGTGCCGAACGGGTTGCCGGGGGCCGGCTTGCCGTCGGTGGTCATACGCAGGATCTTGCCGTTGAGCGAGCTCTTGTCCTGGGCGAGGTCGGGGGTCTGGGCCTCACCGGTCGAGGCGTACAGATACCCGTCCGGGCCGAAGGCGAGCCGTCCGCCGTTGTGGTACTTGCTCTTCTTGATCCCCTGGAGCAGGACGGTGTAGTTGCCGAGCGAACCGCCGTCGTACGTCATGCGCACCACCCGGTTGCCCTCGGAGGCGCTGTGCATGAAGTACACGTAGTGGTTCGTCGCCCACTTCGGGTCGACCGCGACGCCCATCAGACCGCCCTCACCGCTGGTGGTGACCGAGTTCGGTACGGTTCCGACCTGCGTCCTGGTGCCGCCGGGGGTCATTTTGAAGACCTTGAAGCTGTCCCGCTCGGTGACCAGCGCGCTCGATCCGTCCGGCATCCAGAAGGTGCCCCACGGGATCGTCCAGCCGCTGGAGAGAGTGTTGACGGAGGACGGGACACCGCCGTCGCTCTGGCAGGCGCCGGTGGTGAAGGTGACCGCGTTGCCGGCCTGCGAGGTGTTGCCGCCCGCGTCCTTGGCGACCACGGTGAGCGTGTACGGGCTGTCGCAGGCGAGCCCGGTCACGGTGGTGCTGGTGGCGGGCGGTTTGCCGGAGACGGTCTGGTAGACGCTGGTGCCGCTGCGCACCTCGTACGCGGTGACGCCCTTGTCGTCGGTGGAGGCGCCCCACTTCAGGTCCGCGCTGTTGGCGGTGACGTTGGACGAGGTGAGCGTGCCCGGCTTGGTCGGCGGGGTGGTGTCGGTGCTGGGCCGGGTGGTGCAGTCGGCGGCGGCGCTGGCCGGGGAGACGTTTCCGGCCGCGTCCCGGGCGAACACCGTGAGGTTGTAGGGGGTGTTGGGGCTCAGGCCCGTCAGGGAGTCGGACGTGAGGTTGCCCGCCACCTCGCCGATCTTGTTGCCGTGCTCGTAGACGTCGTACATCGCGACGCCCACGTTGTCGCTTGAGGCGCCCCAGCTCAGGGTGAGCGAGTCCTCGGTGATGGCCGAGCAGCTGGGTGCGCCGGGCGCGGTGGGTGCCTGGCCGTCGCCGCCGGAGGCCGCGAAGTCGACGTAGTCGATGTTGGCGAGCCCCGTCGCGGTGGTGGAGCTGAGCCGGATCTTGTTGCTGCCGGCCTTGACCGGTGCGGTGAGGGTGGAGGTGGCCCAGGAGTCCCAGTCGGTGGTGGCGCCGAAGGCGCGTGCGGTGGAGACGGCCGTGCCGTTGACCAGGACGTCGGCGGGACGGTTGGCGGTGGTGCCGTTGGAGTAGCGGATGCCCACCGTCGCGTTGCCCGCGGCTGCCGCGTCGACGGTGAACTCGACGTATGCGCCCACCGCGTTGTTGGAGTTGACGAACCCGGTGCCCGAATAGCCGGTGTGGTTGGTGTCGACGGTGGAGCCCGCCGAGTAGGTGCCCTTCTCCGCCTCATAGCGCGTGGGGGCGGCGGACGCGGACTGCGGCACCGTCTGCACCAGACCCGCGCAGAGCAGCAGCACGGCGCTCGCGGCGGTCTTCCTCGCAAGGCTTCTCGCAGGTCGTGGGGGTTGTGCGAGACGCATCTGATCCTCCTTCAACATCGTTACGGCACCCAGTAGTTGCCGGATGCGACGATCATGGACTGGAGCTGGACACTGGCGCCGTAGTAGAGCTTCGGGTCCACCGGGGTGGCGGCGAGCTTGCCCCAGAGCGCGTCGAGCCAGGCCTGCGAGCCGGGGTCGGTGAGCGCGGCGACGACGAAGGGAGCGGTGAACGCCATGTCCTTGCCGCTCTCGTAGGCCGAGCCGTTGAGGTGGTAGCCCGTGACGATCTTGTTCGGGTCGCCGCCGGCCTTGGACTTGATCCAGCCGTTGAGCTTGCGCGCGGAGGCGAGCGAGGCGGCGTCCCCGCTGGTCACCGCGTCCGTGGCGATCCGCCACGGGTCGCGGCAGGCGTTCCAGCCGAAGTCGCCGTCGTGGGAGCCTTCGAGCACCTTGCCCGGCGCGGGCTTGGGCGTGCCGTTGGTGCTGACGACGAAGTCGGCCAGCAGCCCTGTGGAGGCGGCGTACTTGGACTGCTGCGAGGTGATCAGGCTTTGGTGCGCGGTGCGGATCGTGTCCCAGGCGCTGTCGCCGGTGGCGGTCCGGAACGCCCGGAAGTGGTCGATCAGCCAGTCCGAGGACCGGGTGATCCAGTGGTGGGACTCGTCGGACCCGGACCAGTCACCGAGCAGCATGAGGTGGGTGGTGGCGTTGACCTCGCTCTTCTTGATGGCGGCGATGTGCTTCACCGCCAGGTCCTTGTAGTTGTACGTGCCGGTGCTCCCCCACTGCTTGTCGGCGAGCAGCAGTCCGTACGCCACGTCGAGATCGCCGTCGGTGGCCGAGTCGGAGCCGTCGACGCTCTTGCAGGAGGAGTCCTGCTCGGCGGCGAGCAGTGCGGAGTTGTTCACCGAGGGGTGGGCCAGGGTGTACTTGACCAGACCGTCGAAGGTCTTCTTCGCGTCGGCGTCCGCCCCCGCCATGAGGGCGGTGACGACCATGCCGTACCCCTGCCCCTCGGCCACGTACGGGTGGTCGGCGTCTGGCGAGAGCACCTGGTACCAGCCGTTGCCGCAGTTGTGCTTCACGAACGCGGCCTTCCACGCCCGGTACGTGGTGACGACCTGCTGGTCGACCGCCGCCTGCGACCCGCTCGGCTTCAAGGTGCCTTTGGCGTACGGGAATTGGCGGCTGCCGAACGGGACGGCCGGACCGTCCGCCGTGTTCGCCGCGGCGGCCGGCTGGGTGGTGGCGAGCGCGGTGGCCAGAAGGCCCACGACGGCCGCGAGGGCACCGGCCGCGGCGCCGCGACGCCGTAGGGACTGCTGCTGTTTCATCGTCACTCCCTCAGCCCGTGTACTGGACGACGATCTTGGTGAAGGCGTAGGGCGCCTGGGAGATCCCGCTGCACGCGTCGCCGCTGCCACCCGAGCCGCACTGCCGGTCCCGGTTGACCGACCAGAAGGAGTACCGCGCGATGTGGTGCTGCTTGGCGTAGCCGAGGATGGTCTGGAAGTCGCCGGTGGTGACGGTCTCGCCGGCCTCGTCGGTCTTGCCGTTCATGGAGGACACGCCGATGTGCCGGTACGCGGTGTCGTCGCCGTAGCCGTACGCGCTCTTCACCGCGGCCTTCAGCCCTTCGAGGGCACTCACGGTCGCCGAGCCCATGGAGCCGCTGTGGCCGCCGAAGTCGAACGGCATGATCACCCAGCCGTCGTTGGCGAGCCCTGCCGCGGCGCCCTTCTTGATGAGGTCCTTGCCGTTGGCGTCCGGCCCGCCCGGCGTGGTCCCCATCGTCACGTAGGTGACGATTCCGGGGTTGTTCGTCTTGACGATCTTCAGCGCGTCGACGACCCGCTTGCGTACGGTCCCGTTGGAGAACTCGGTGTTCTCGATGTCGATGTCCAGCGCCTTCAGGTGGTACGCATTGATCACCTTCTGGTAGGCACCGGCCAGCGCGGAGGCGCTGGAGCACTTCTCACCGAGCTTGTTGCCGCTCCAGCCGCCGACGGAGACGACGACGTCGCCGCCCGCACCCCGGATGGCGTTGATCGCGGACTGGTCCGAGCCGCCGGTGAGCGCCCGCGACCCGTCCCACTTCGGGTTGCAACCGCCGTCGGAGAGCACGAACGCGAGCGTGAACCACTTGACGCCGGTGGCGGCCATGACGTCGGTGGGCTTCTGCGGGCTGCCCCAGCCCAGGTACTCGTAGGGGGCGGCGGCCATGGTGCCCGCGGCGAGCGGCGGGGACGCGGACGCGGCGGCCTTGGGCACGGACGCGACCAGGGGCAGGACGAGACAGCTGAGGCCGGCGGCGACCGCGGCGGCGCGGCGTCGGGGAGCGGCAACGTGCATGGGGGGTTCCTTCCGAGGGGGGAGTTAGGAAAGCTTCCTAACCAACACTGCATAGCAGTGCCTGAAGGGCTTGATGTCAATGGCTCACGGGGGCCCAACTTCCTTTTCCTGTCGACCTGTTGGGTGATTTGCGGTGGGAGCGCCCGGGATCAGCCCCGGCCGGTGCCCGGGCTCGCCGTGGCGGTGCTCGCGTACGCCGAGCCCAGCCACGTCTCGTCGATGCGCAGGCGCTTGTAGCGGGTGGTGTCGGAGGAGGCGGCGTAGGTGCTGGTCACTTCGAGGCGGACGTGGCGGGTCGTGGCCGCCGGGATGTCGATGATCGCGACGCCCCGCGCGCTGGGCAGCGTGCCGGACTTCACCGGGCTCCCCCAGTTGCTCCCGTCCGCGCTGACGTACACCTTGTAGCCCTTGATGCGCGCCGACTGCTCGGTGTCGGAGCGGGCGTAACCCACCGAGTCCTCACGCTGGTTGACGCCCAGGTACTGGACCTTCCTGGCCGAGCCGAGGTCGTGGTCGAGCCGCACCGGGAGGGTCTTGTTGTTGTCCCAGTACGTCAGATAACTGCCGTCGGCCGCGGCCGCCGCCCCGTGTCCGCTCGCCGAGGCACTGGCGGTCACGGTGTAGGTGTCGGCCGGGATGATCCCGGTGCGCCCGGCCGTGGTGACCTTGAAGACGGTGTCGTACGGGTCCCAGCCGCCCAGGCCACTGAGGGTGAGCGTGCCACCGGACTGGCTGTACGGGATCGCCGCGCCGGTGCGGAGGTTGGTCACCCCGGTCACCCGGTAGCCGTTGTCGCGCAGCTTGAGGGTCGGGGTGCTGGGCGGGGTGATGACGTGGACGTACTGCCGGTCGGGGTCGGTCTTGCTGATGGTGGTGACGCCGTGGGCGCCGTCGTTCCAGAACCCGGGCTTGAGCCCGCCGTACAGATAGCCGCCGCCCTCGACACCGTGCAGCGACTCCCAGACGGAGCTCAGATAGCCGTTGGCGAAGTCGTTGAAGGAGGCCTGGTTGGACGGGAACTTCCCGTTCACCTGGGCCGTTTCCGCCATGAGGGCTTTCACCGACGACCCGGCGTTGGTGACGAGCCGTCCCAGGGTGAGTTTCTTGTCGACGCCCGGATTCGTTCCGTCGTACCACCAGGCGCCGGTGGACGGCAGTTTGAAGTCGGCTTCGGTGAGCCTCGGCTGCGCCGTGTAGACCGCCTGCGGATAGTCGTAGGAGGGACTCATCCCGGTCTTCTGCTCATTGCTGATCATATCCATGATCGGCGTGTCTTCGTTGTTGTTGCTGAGCGTGAAGGAGGGGCGTTTCTGCTGGATCTGGGCATACAACTGGTGGCTCTCCCAGTAGGCGTTGTCGTTGTCGATCCAGAAGCCGCCCAGGTCGGGGTAGCGGTCCATGACCTCGAAGAAGTTGTCGTAGCTGAACTGCCCGAACCCGTCGCGGGTGGTCAGGTCGACAGAGCTGCCCTTGTACGAGGAGTAGGCGGCGGAGTCCAGCCACTCATGGCCGCCCTCGTTGTGCCACTGGGGGTCGTCGGTCATATAGAGGATGGTCTTCAGGCCCTTGGCCTTGGCGGCCGCGATCAGCTCGCCCAGGAAGTCCCGCCTGGTCGAGCAGCTGCCCGGGATCTTCGACGGCCAGGGGCGGGCATATCCGAGACGGCTGTGGAAGGTGGCGAGGACCAGATACTGCGCGTGCAGCTTCTGCGCCTCCCTCACCCAGTAGTCGGGGGTCCAGCCGCCGCCGGTGGCGTCCGACTCCCAGGCCGAGCAGCTGGTGTGAGCGGGCGCGGTCCGCTCGCCCCAGTGCAGGAACAGCCCGGAGGTCGAGGCGCGCAGGAAGTCCTGGCGCGGGTTGTCGAGGTGGGCCGCCCCGGCGCGGGGCGCGGTGGGTGTGCACGAGGGGGTGGAGCCGGAGTTGGCGACCCGCAGGGCGCCGCCGGAGGTGTTCGCGCTGTCGGCGACGCAGTAGCCGCCGACGTTCTGGAAGCCCAGGTCGTGCGGGCTGCCGCTGCCGCGCCGCGCGGTGAACCGGATGAACCTCACCGGGCCGCCGCCGTTGGCGATGACCGCGGGGCGCCCGTCATTGGCGGCGAACCGCACCGAGCTGTCGGTGAAGGACACGTTGTCGGCGTTGTGCAGATACCAGCCGTAGGCGGGGCGGGTGCCGATGCTTTTCGGGTTGTAGTCCGTGGAGGTGTTGCTCGGCACTCCGGTCGACATGGTGCCGTTGCCGCCGGGGACGGTGATGTCGACGTGGGTGAACGTCACACCGTTGATGTGGTTCGCACCCGACTCGCCCCACAGGGTCGGGCTGAAGGAGGGGCTGCTGCCGGTCGCCGTGATGTTGTCGTACGTGACGTTGGCGATGTGCCCCACGCCGGGGTTGTCGCCGCAGCGTTTACGGGTACCGATCTTCAGCATGATCGGCGAGTGCACGTCGGTCATGGTGATGTCGCGGTAGTGGACGTCGCTGATGTCGGCGCCGTCCATCGACACCATGCCGAGGCCCGACTTGTCGGCGCCGTTGATGGTGATCGCCTGGAACTGGTAGTCGGTGAAGTCGCCGCAGGTCTCCGAGCCGAACATCAGCGCGTTGCAGCACTTCGCGGACAACTTGCTGTCGTGGACGGTGACATGGCCGTTGGGCAGCTTGGCGCCGAGCGCGTAGTCGCTCTTGAAGACCAGGGCGTCGTCGTTGGCGGCGATGTCGGCGTGGGTGATCGTCACATGAGTGGTGCTGATGATGTTCCAGCCGTCGCGGTCGCTCGCCGTGTCGATGTGCAGCCGGTCCGAGGTGACGTGTGAGCAGCCGTTGATCAGGGCGGCGAAGTGGCCGCCGCGCCGCAGGGTGATGCCGCCGCCCAGGGTCAGCCCGTCGCACCGCGTCAGCGAGATGATCTTGTCGGCCTGGCCGGACTTGGGGTTGCCGGTGATGAGGTTGCCGCCGCCGTCGATGACCCCGGCCCCGGTGAAGCCGATGTTGGTGAGCCGGTCGCCGTAGATCATGGCGTTGTGGAAGTGGCTGTGGCCGTAGTCCTGGTACTTGTCGTACGGGTTGGACTCGGGCGGGTCGTACTTGCCCGCGCTCGACCCCTTGAGCGTCGCCCCGGAGTCGAGTTGCAGGGTGACGTCGGACTTCAGATGGATCGTGTTCTGCGACTTGTACGTGCCGGAGGGGAACCGCACGGTGCCGCCGCCGGCCGCGTTGGCCGCCGTGATCGCCTTGTCGACGGCCGGGCTGTCATTGGCGGACCCGTCGCCCTTGGCGCCGTAGTTCTTCACGTTGAACTCGGCGGCGTTTGCTGCCAGTTGAGGGAGCGACGTCGACGGCGCCGCGAGGGCGGTGGGCTGGACGAGCGCGAGCAACGCGGCCACGACGAGGCCGAGCAGCGCGGAGCATCTCTTCACCTGTCCTCCTCCAGTTGCTCGTTCATGATCAGGAAGGCGCCGAGGCCGTGGAAGTCGTTGGTGGCCCGGGTGCGTGCGATGTAGTAGGCGTAGTCACCGACGTTGGTGCCGATGGAGATGTCGGTGAGGTTGGTCCGGCCGTCCGCGCCGAGCGAGATCCTTGCGAGGACGCCCCGGTAGCCGCGCTGGGCGACCGTCTCGTAGTGCGGGTCGATGTAGCCCTGCTGGACCGCGCGGTCCAGCGCGTAGGTGAACATGCTGGAGCAGGACGTCTCGGTCCAGTTGTCGGCCTTGGCTCCCTTGTCGACGACCTGGAACCAGCGGCCGGTCTTCGGGTCCTGGTAGCGCTCAAGACCGCCCGCGAGGCCCCGCAGATACGTCAGGAGCTCAGCGCGCCGGGGGTGCCCGGCGGGTATCGCGTCCAGGACGTTGACAATCGCCATCGAGTACCAGCCGATGGCGCGGCACCAGTGCTCGGGGGCGAGCCCGGTGGACTTGTCGGCCCAGCCCGCGGTGCGCGACTCGTCGTACGCGTGCTTCAGCAGGCCGTTGGAAACCTGCAAGTGGCTTCCGTAGACGGCGAGTTGCTTGGCCGCCTCGTCGTTGGCATACGTGGAGTCGCCGAACTCCTTGCCGTACTCGACCAGGAACGGGTTGACCATGTACACCCCGTCCGCCCACAGCTGATGGGCGCGGCTGCTGTTGTCGGCGTGCCAGAAGCCGCCGTCGGCGGTGCGCGGGTAGGTGTTCAGCCGGTCGCGGATCTTCTTGGCGGCGATCCGGTAGCGGTCCTGCCCGGTCTCGTGGTGGAGGATCACGAGCAGCCGGCCCGCCTGCATGCTGTCGAGGTTGTTGAAGCTCTGGCCGATCCCGCCCGAGCCGTCCACGAACCGGTCGACGTAACTCCTGATGTAGGTGAGCAGCTTGGGGTCGTGGGTGCGCTGGTAGACCTGGTACTGGCCGAAGAGGTAGAGCCCGACCGGGTACGACCAGCCGCCGATCGACGACGGGGTGAAGCGGGCCGTCGTCGACTTGGTCAGGGCGACCGACCAGTCCGTGGCCTGGTCGTCGGACCGCTGCGCCGGCCGGTGCTGGGCGGCCCGGTGCTGGGCGGCCGTGGCGGGTCCGGTGGCGGCGCCGATCCCGCCCGCCGTGAACGCGGCGGCCAGGACGGCCGTGAGCAGGCGGGGAGCCCGGCGGGAGATACGGCGGGAGCCGCGGGAAGTCGTGTGGGGGGCGCGGTGGGGGCCGCGGAGTCTCGTCATGGTCACCTCATGGGGACGTCTGGGGGGAGGACCGGAACGAACGGAGTACGGGCAGGGGCGCCGGTGTCGCCGTGGGGGTGCGGCGGGCCGTGAACTCCTGGACGAGGTGGTGGTCGGGGGCGCGGTGACAGGCCGGGTCGGTGCGGGCCGGGTCGCCGGTCAGCGCGTACGCCTGGCAGCGGCAGCCGCCGAAGTCGGTGGTGCGCAGCTCGCAGCCGCGGCAGGGGTCGGGCATCCAGGCGGTGCCCCGATAGGCGTTGAACGCCTGGGACTCGCGCCAGATCCACTCCAGCGGCCGGTCCCGGACGTTGGGCGGGTCGAGGCCGGGCAGCGATGCGGCGGCCGGGCAGGGCAGCACGGTGCCGTCGGGGGCCACGGTGAGCGAGACCGCGCCCCAGCCGCCCATACAGGGCTTCGCGGTGCCGTCGAAGTAGTCGGGGACGACCCAGACGAGCTCGACGCGCCCGGCGAGCCGCTCCCTCCAGCGATCCACCGCCACCCGGGCGTTCTCCAACTGGTCGTGTTCGGGGAGGAGTTGTTCCCGGTTGAGCAGGGCCCACCCGTAGAACTGGGCGTTGGCCAGCTCGATGCGGTCGACGCCCCAGGCGAGCCCCAGCTCGACGATCGCGTCGAGCGCGTCCAGGTTGTCGCGGTGCAGCACCACGTTGAGCCCCAGCGGCAGCCCCGCCTCCCGCACCAGGGCGGCGGCCCGCTCCTTGGCGGCGAAGGAGCGGCGACGGCCCGCGATGCGTTCGGACGCCCGCGCGTCGGCGTGCTGCACCGACAGCTGGACGGCCCGCAGTCCGGCGTGCACCAGAACGGCCAGGCGATCCGCGTCCAGACCGATCCCGCTGGTGACGAGCTGGGTGTAGATCCCGGCCGCGTCGGCGGCGGCGACGATCTCGGGAAGGTCGCGGCGCAGCAGCGGCTCGCCGCCGGACAGATGGGTGTGGACGACGCCCAACTCACCGGCCTGGGCCATCACTTGGCGCCAGCCGTCGGTGTCCAGCTCGCGATTGCGGCGCACCAACTCCACCGGGTTCGAGCAGTACGCGCAGTGCAGCGGGCAGCCGTGGGTGAGCTCGGCGAGCAGCGCCCAGGGCGGGTCCACGGTCATCTCAACCACGGTCATCCCAGCCACCCCTCGTCCCGTAACTTGCCGAGGAACACCGGGACTTCGTCGGCCACAGGCTCGTCCGGAAAGCGCGCGCCGAGCTCGTCGACGATCCCCTGGACGTCATGACTGCCGTCGCACAGCCGCACGATGTGCCCGGCGGCACCGCGCAGTACGACGACGCGCTCGGGCAGCACGAGCAGATCGGCGCCGCGCACACGGTCGTGGCGCAGCAGCACGGACCGGGAGAGCACCGGCCGCCAGGTGCCGGTGCGACTCACGGCGCACCCCCGGGCGCGCCCGCTTCCCCGTGCTCGCGGGCGTCGCCGCACTCCACCGCGTCGAGCAGCGACCACAGGACGTCACACTTGAAGGCGAGTGCGGCGACGGCCCGTTCCTGCTGCTCACGGGTGCGCGCCCAGGCCTTGACGAGGGCGAGCGCCTCGCCGCCGTCGCGGCCGCCCTGCCCGATCCGGGTGCGGAAGTACGCGAGCCCGTCGGCCTCGATCCACGGATAGTGCTGCTCGAACGCCTCGATGCGGGTACGCATCAGCCCCGGCGCGGAGAGCTCGGTGAGCGAGGCGGCGACGGCGTCGAGCAGCGGCCGCAGCCGGCAGAAGTTGACGTATCCGTCGACCGCGAGGCGTACGCCCGGCAGCACTTCGGCGCCCGAGGTGAGCCGCGCCCGGTCGATCCCGGCGGCCTCCCCCAGCCGCAGCCAGCGCTCGATCCCGCCCTCGCCGTCCCGCGCCCCGTCGTGGTCCTGGATGCGCCGCAGCCACGAACGTCGCAGAGCGGGTGTGTCGAACTTCGCGAGGATGTGGGCGTCCTTGACGGGGATGTGCCGCTGGTAGTGGAAGCGGTTGACGATCCACCGCCGCAGTTCATCGGGGCGCAGCTCACCCTTGTGCATCCGTACGTTGAAGGAGTGCCGGTCGTGGTAGCGCGCGTCGGCGACGGCGCGCAGCCGGGACTCCAACTCGCTGTCGCTCAAAGGCAGTTGAGTAGGGTTTCCATGGGAACTCATATCTCGATCACCATCCGCTCGGCGGCGACTTCGAGCCCCAGCGCGGCGAGCCGGGTGTGCTCGGCCGCGCCGGGGTCCGCGAGGGGGTTGGTGTTGTTGAGGTGGGTGTAGAGACACCGGCCGCGCACTCCGGCGAGCCGGCGGGCGGTGCCGTCGGGCCCGTCGATCGGCAGGTGGCCCATGGCGGTGGCGGTGCGGGACGAGATTCCCGTACGTACGGGCTCGTCGTCGTCCCAGAACGTGCCGTCTACCAGGACGCAGTCGGCGTCCTCGACGGCCTTCTGCAGGGCGTCGGGCCAGGCGGCGAGAGCGGGGGCGTACACCACACGGACCCCGGTGGCGGGTTCGTGGAGGTGCAGGGCGACGACCCACGAGAGGTCGCCGGGGGCCGCGTCACCGGGCGGGCCCGACAGCGGGGGCGGCGAGGAGAGTGAGGACGGCGAGGACAGTGGAGGCAGTCCGGTGGCATAGCGCGGCCGTTTGGCCGAGATGGGCAGGGCACTCATCTCGACGGCATCGCCGAGGAGGCGGGGCTGCGGCCCCAACTCCCGCCATTCCAGCGGGGTGTAGGGCCCGAGGACGTCGCCGAGGCGCAGTCCGTTCAGCAGCGCGTGCCGTACGGGCGGGGTCGCCCACACCTCGACTCCGGCGCGGGCCTCGCGGAGCCGGGCGATGCCGAGGGTGTGGTCGAGTTCGGCGTCCGTGAGGACGACACCGGCGACGGGGGTCTCCCGGAGGCCCGGGCCCGGATGGAGGGCGAGAGAGGCCTCGATCTGGTCGGTGAGGTCGGGCCCCGCGTTGACGACGTACCAGCGGTGGTCGGCCACCCGTACGGCCAGTGACGCGTGGTGGCGGCGCCGGTGCGGGTGGGCGCGCGCCCCGGCACAGCCGGGACACGCGCAGTTCCACTGGGGCAGTCCGCCGCCCGCCGCGGTGCCCAGCACCTGCAGCAGCATGGCGGTGGGTCTACCGGTCGGTGAGGGCGTAGGCGGTGACTTCCAGCGCGGTCTCGACGACCACATAGTCCGGGGTCACCCAGACCGCCGTTTCCTCCGATGTTTCCTTGCCGTCGTTCATGGGGGTGTACCTGCCTTTCCGATCTTCCTGGGGGGTGGGGTTCAGAAGTGAACCCCTGTACGGCATATGCAGGGGCTCGATCGGACGCGGAGTTCACAAACATGTACCGCGTTCAGTTATGTGCCATAGAGTTGCGTCTTGATGGAGCGCGGTCAATGGTCTGAACCGAGAAGGTCGGATCTGTAGCGCACAGATCTGGCCACGATCACCCTCACGGCGCTCTCTGGGAATGGTTCCGTCCGCCCGATCGTTGACGCTGCGAGTACGAAACCGACGACGTAAGGATCGACCGCTCGTGAGCAAGGTCCCCTCCATCACCCTCAACAACGGCGTCGAGATGCCGCAGCTCGGTTACGGTGTCTGGCAGGTGCCGGACGACGAGGCCGCGCAGGCGGTCACGACCGCCATCGAGACCGGGTACCGGTCCATCGACACGGCCGCGATCTACGAGAACGAAGTGGGCACCGGCAAGGCGATCGCGGCGTCCGGAGTGGCCCGCGAGGAGCTCTTCGTCACCACGAAGCTGTGGAACAACGCGAGCGAGACGTGGACGCGCGACGGCGTCCTGCGCGAGTTCGACGCCTCCCTGTCGAAGCTGGGCCTCGACTACGTCGACCTGTATCTGATCCACTGGCCGCGCGCGATGCGCGACGACTACGTGACGATCTGGAACGCGTTCGGCGAGATCGCCAAGAGCGGCCGCGCCAAGGCGGTCGGCGTCTCCAACTTCAAGGAGCCGCAGCTGCGCCGGATCATCGACGAGTCGGGCGTGGTCCCGGCGGTCAACCAGGTCGAGCTCCACCCGCAGCTCGCCCAGGCCGACCTGCGCGCCTTCCACGCCGAGCACGGCATCGCGACCGAGGCCTGGTCGCCGCTGGGCCAGGGCAAGGGGCTGCTCGAAGTCCCCACGATCGTCGCGATCGCGCAGAAGTACGCGAAGACCCCGGCGCAGATCGTGCTGCGCTGGCACCTCCAGCTCGGCACCGTCGCCATCCCGAAGTCGGTGACGCCCTCGCGCATCGCCGAGAACTTCGACGTGTTCGGCTTCGAGCTCGACACCGAGGACATCACGGCGATCGCCGCACTCGACGAGGCGAAGCGGCTGGGTCCGGACCCGGACGACTTCGACTTCTGAGACGCCGGTCCCGTTGGCCTGCGGCCCGGTGGGGGCTGGTCGCGCAGTTCCCCGCGCCCCTAAGAATGCCGCTGCGCGGCAATCCCGCTTCTAGGGGCGCGGGGAACTGCGCGACCAGCCCCCACCGGCCCGCAGACAAACCCCGGGGCCAAAGCGCTCAGCGCGCCCGCCGTGCCGTGTGGACGGACCTCGCCGCCAGCAGGAACACATCCGGGCGCAGCGCGAGACCGGCCTCGTCGGCCGGGTCGGCCAGGCGGCGCAGCACTGCCGCGTCCTCCGGCGACAGCCACTCCCCCACGGTCTCCGAGTGCCGGGCGAACGTGGACACCACCTGCTCCCGTACCGCCGGGTCCAGCGGCGCAGGGAAGTCGACGAGGAAGCTGCGGGTGGCCGGAGAGATCAGCCCGACGGACGTGAGCAGCGCCGCCCAGTCCTCGGTCTCCTGCTTGGCGTCCGGCAGCTCCGCCCGCATCCGCGCGAACCGCTCGTCCACCAGCACGTCGATCCTGGCTTCCAGACCCGGCTGTCCCATGCCGATGTCGCGGGGCAAGTGGCGCGTGGGCAGCCCGCCTTCCGCGAGGGCCACCGTGCCACCCGGCCGCAGCAGGCCCGCGAACCCCGCGAGCGCGGCTCGCTGGTCACCCAGGTGGTGCAGCGAGTTGCCCGCCCAGACCAGGTCGGCCTCGCCCAACACGCCGAAGTCGTCCGGGAGTTCCGCCTCGATCGTACGGACGCGGTCCGCCAGGCCCAGGCGCTCCGCACGGGCCAGCGCGTGGCCGAGGAGCGCCCGGTTGCCGTCGACGGCGACGACCTCCGCCTGCGGGAAGGCCTGCGCGAGCAGACAGGTCACCACGCCCGGGCCGCTGCCGATGTCGAGGATCCGGCGCACCTCGGCGCCGGGCCGCTGCCCGCCGATCCACGCCGCGGCCTCCCGGTACGCCCCCGAGAACAGTTCGGCCTCGCCCACCAGGAGCGGGAGCAGGGCCTCCCAGTCGAAGTCGCTCCAGCCGTCGCCGTGGGCGTGGCCGTGGGTGTGACCGTGGGTGTGACCCCGGTGGCCGTCGTGCTGGCCGTCGTGCTGGCCGTCCTGGCCGTCATGGCCGTGCGAGTCGCTCATGGCTCCACCCTGCCCCCGGCCGCCCCGGAGCCGGGAATCCCGTTGCCGTTTCGGCAATTCATCCGGTGCTCCTGAGGGCTGACGCCGCGCACCCGCTTGAACGCGGCGCTCAGCGCGAAGGCGCCCCCGTATCCCACCTGCCGTGCGATCGCCTCGACCGTCGCGTCGCTCTCGCGCAGCAGGTCCGCCGCGAGCGCGAGCCGCCAGCCCGCGAGGTACGCCATCGGCGGCTCCCCCACCAGCTCCCCGAACCGCCGGGCCAGACCGGCCCGCGAGACCCCGCACTTCGCGGCGAGCGCGGCGACCGTCCACGGGTGCGCGGGCTCGTTCTGGAGCAGCCGCAGCGCGGGCCCCACCACCGGGTCGCCCATCGCCCGGTACCAGGCGGGCGCGTGGGCGCCCGGCCGGTTGAACCAGGCCCGCAGCACCGCGATCAGGAGCAGGTCGAGCAGCCGGTCGAGGACGACGCTCTGGCCGGGCTCGTCCCTGGAGATCTCCTCGTCGAGCAGCGGCATCACCGAGCAGTTCCACTCCTCGGCGGTGAGCACGAGCAGCGGCGGCAGCGCGTCGAGCAGCCGTCCGCTGATCTCACCCTCCATCAGATACGTGCCGACGAGCATGGTGGCCGAGCCGTCGGCGGCGTTGCCCCAGGTCCGTACGCCCAGCTCCATCGACTGCGCCAGCGGCTCGCCGCGCAGCGTGGTGCACACCCCGCCCGGACCGATCCTGGCGAACGGCTCGGCGTCCGGCGCGTGGGCGACGGTGTACGGGTCGGGGCCGCGCGCGACGACGATGTCACCGGGCCGGGCCAGGACCGGCGGCCCGGAGTCCGGGACGATCCACGCCTCGCCCCGCGTCGGCGACATCAGACAGATGGGTGCCCGGTCCTCGATCCGTACGGACCACGGCGGCTCCATCACCATCCGCAGCAGAAACGCCCCTCGGGCGCGGGGACCGTCGAGCAGTCCGGCGAGTGCGTCCATGGCCGCGAGCCTAGGGCCTGTCCGGCGGATCTGGTCTGTGCCGCGGGGGTCTGGCACGCCCATCTGCGGCGTTGTCGTCGGTTGCCGACGCTCCGCGTCGACGCCCTCCTCCGCCTTGCAGCTGGACGCACCAGACCCCCGCTCACCAGCACCGAAAATCGGAGGCACCCCGCGGGCGACCAGATCCGCCGGACAGGCCCTAATCCGCGCCCCCCGCCGGAGCGTTGGGCGGGCCCGTAGACGCAGGCGTATGCGCATGAGCCCCTAAAGCATGGAGAGTCGGGGCCGTGCCCACGAAGCTGGACGCATGACGAACACAGAGCTGAACACGGATCAGAACACGACCACCACGACCGGCACGCCGCACACCCCGCGGACCGTGCTCGTGACCAGCGGCACCGGCAAGACCGGCCACCGGGTCGTCGAGCGGCTCTCCTCGCTCGGCGTGCCGGTCCGCTCCGGCTCGCGCGGCGGCGAGGTGCGCTTCGACTGGGCGGACGAGTCGACGTGGGGACCCGCCCTCGCGGGTGCGGACGCCGCCTATGTGACGTACTTCCCGGACCTCGCGGCACCCGGCGCGGTCGAGGCGATGCGGACCTTCGGCGGGCTCGCCGTCCAGCACGGTGTGCGGCGCCTGGTGCTGCTCTCCGGGCGCGGCGAACCGGCGGCGGTGCTGGCCGAGGACGCGCTGCGCGAGTCGGGCGCGGACCTCACGGTCGTACGGGCCGCCTTCTTCGCCCAGAACTTCAGCGAGGGCGCGATGACGGAGGGCGTGCTCGGGGGCGAGATACCGTTCCCGGCGGGTGAGACGGCCGAGCCGTGGGTGGACGCCGACGACATCGCCGATGTCGTCGTCAAGGCCCTCACCGAGGACGGCCACGCGGGGCTGATCCACGAGTTGACGGGTCCTCAGCTGCTGACCCTCGCCGAGGTCGCGGAGGTGCTGTCGGCCGCGACCGGCCGGGCGGTGCGGTATGTGCCGATGTCCGGGGAGCAGTACGCGGAGCTGCTGGTGCAGTACGGTCTCGACGAGGGGGAGGCGCGGTGGCTCGCGGAGCTGTTCACGACGCTGCTCGACGGGCACAACTCCTCGACCACGGACGGCGTCAAGCGCGTCCTGGGCCGTGAGCCCAGGGCGTTCGCGGACTTCGCGCGGGACGCGGCGGCGGCCGGCGACTGGCAGGGCTGAGCACGCGTCGAGCACGCCTCCAGTACCTCACCAGGACCTCTCCAGCACCTCGCCACCCCGCCTCAACCGTTGGTCTCAGGCCAAGTGACCGAAACTTGCCGTGACCAACACCACGCCCTCCGTGAGCGTCCGATTACCGCAATCGGGGCCTGCCGTCGGGTGGCCGCCATTCCTTCGGACTAGGTTTTCGTCTGTCACCGCATTGACGACACGCCGCGACGAAGGAAGCTGAACCGATGGACGAGAACGAATCCCTGGCGGAGCGTTTCGAGGAGAACCGCCCGCGCCTGCGGGCGGTCGCCTACCGGATGCTCGGCTCACTGAGCGAGGCGGAGGACGCCGTCCAGGAAGCCTGGTTGCGGGCGGCCAGCTCCAGCGAGGGCGTGGAGAACCTGAGCGGTTGGCTGACCACGGTCGTCTCGCGGGTCTGCCTCGACATGCTGCGCTCGCGCCAGGCTCGGCGGGAGGATCCGCTGGACGTCCATGTGCCCGACCCGATCGTGGACCGCCCGGACGGGGTGGACCCCGAGCACGAGGCGCTGCTCACCGACTCGGTCGGGCTCGCCCTGCTCGTCGTCCTCGACACACTGGCCCCGGCCGAGCGGCTGGCGTTCGTGCTGCACGACATGTTCGGCGTGCCGTTCGAGGAGATCGCGCCGATCGTGGACCGCGCCCCGGCGGCCACCCGGCAGCTGGCCAGCCGGGCCCGCCGCCGGGTGCAGGGCCGGGCCGTCCCCGACCCGGACCTGAACCGGCAGCGCAAGGTCGTCGACGCGTTCCTCGCGGCCGCGCGCGGCGGCGACTTCGAGGGCCTGCTCGCCACGCTCGACCCGGACATCGTGCTCCGGGCCGACTACGGGCCGGGCTCGCTCACCCCCTCCAAGACGGTGCTCGGCGCCCACGCGGTGGTCCAGAACGCGCTGTCCTTCGCCCAGTACGCCCAGTTCGCCCGTCCGGCGCTGGTCAACGGCGCGATGGGAATGGTCAACGCCCCGGAGGGCCGGACGATGGCGGTGCTCGGCTTCACCGTCCGGGACGACCGCATCGTCGAGATCAACATCCTCGCCGACCTGGAGCGACTGGCCACCGTCGACGTGGCGGCGCTCGACGCCTGACCCCGGCGCCTCCCGGGGGCCGCGCGCCCCGGGAGGTCAGCCCGCGCCGTGGCCGGAGGCGATCGCCTCGACGCGGTGGGCGAGTTCGAAGTCCTTCTCGGTCACCCGGCCGCCCGCGTCGTGGCTGTTCACCGTGAGCGCCACCGTGTTGTAGCCGAGCGTCAGGTCCGAGTGGTGGTTCAGCTCGTCCTGGATCTGGGCGATGTGGATGACCATCGCGGTGGCCGCGAAGTGCGAGGCGAGGCGGTAGGTGCGGGCGAGGCGCTCCTCGCCGTCCGGGACCGACCAGCCCGGCAGTTCGCGCAGGCGGTCCTCGATGTCCTTCTGCGACAGCGGCTCAACGGGCATGGCCGGACTCCTTACAAGGTGGTGACGGTGCGGGGTGGAGCGCGGTATCTCCGGCTCCGTCTCCGTAGCGTCGCCCCTATGCGTGTACTTGTCACGGGAGGCGCGGGCTTCATCGGCTCGCAGATCGTCTCGGCCCTCTCCGCCCGGGGCCATGAACCAGTCGTCCTCGACCGCGCGGTCCGGCCCGGCGACGACGTCCGCGACCGGGAGGCGGTCACCAGGGCGCTGCGCGGCGTGGACGCCGTCTGCCACCAGGCCGCGATGGTCGGCCTCGGCACGGACTTCTCCGACGCGCCCGACTACGTGGCGTGCAACGACCTCGGCACGGCGGTGCTGCTCGCCGCGATGGCCGAGGGAGGCCCGCGGGATCTGGTGCTCGCCGGGTCGATGGTGGTGTACGGGGAGGGGCACTACGAGTGCCCGCGCCACGGCCCCGTACGCCCCGGGCCCCGGCCGTACGAGGAGCTGGCGGCCGGGCGCTTCGAGCCGCTGTGCCCGCGCTGCGGCGCGGAGCTGGCGCCGGGTCTGGTCGGTGAGGACGCCCCCGCGGACCCGCGCAATGTGTACGCCGCGACCAAGCTGGCCCAGGAGCATCTGACGGCCGCCTGGGCGCGGGCCACCGGCGGCCGTGCGGTGTCACTGCGCTACCACAATGTGTACGGGCCGGGGATGCCGCGCGACACCCCGTACGCGGGGGTCGCCTCCTTCTTCCGCTCGGCCCTCGCGCGCGGCGAGGCGCCCCGGGTCTTCGAGGACGGCCGCCAGCGCCGGGACTTCGTCCACGTACGCGATGTGGCCGAGGCGAACGCGGTGGCCCTGGAGGCCCTGCACGAGCGCCCGCCGGGGACCCTCACCGCGTACAACACGGGCAGCGGGACCCCGCACACGGTGGGCGAGATGGCCGAGGCGCTGGCCGGGGCGTACGGCGGGCCCGCGCCGGTGGTGACGGGCGAGTACCGGCTCGGGGACGTCCGCCACATCACGGCCGACTCGGCGCGGCTGCGGGAGCAGCTCGGTTGGCGGCCGGCGGTGGGGTTCGCGGAGGGGATGGCGGAGTTCGCGCGGGCGGAGCTGCGCCCGGCCACTGGCTGACGTCACGTCAGGATCGGGCCGCCGGGAGGATCAGTTCGAAGCGGCAGCCGCCGTGCACGTTGTGCACGGCGGCGCTGCCCGCGTGGGCCTCGACGATGCCCCGCACGATCGCGAGGCCCAGGCCCGCGCCGCCCGGCGGGGTGCGCGCCTCGGTGCCGCGCCAGCCGGTGTCGAAGACGCGGATCAGATCGTCGTCGGGGATGCCGCCGCAGCCGTCCGTCACCGAGAGCACCACCGACTCCGCGCGCGCCTCGGCCGCGACCGCGACCGTGCCGTCGGCCGGGGTGTGCCGGATCGCGTTGACCAGCAGGTTGGCCAGGACCCGGGTCATCTCCTTGCCGTCCACCTCGACCGGGACCGGCTCGACGCGCTCGCCGACCAGCCGTACGCCGTGCTCGCGGGCGAGTGGGTCCGCGCCCGCCAGCGCGTCGCCGACCAGGTCGTGGACGGACATCCGGGCCGGCTTGAGGGCGAGGGCGCCGGCGTGGATGCGGGAGAGCTCGAAGAGGTCGCCCACCATGCCGTTGAGGCGCTCGACCTCGGTGCGGATCTGCCGGAAGTAGCGCTCGGGGTCCTTGGCCATGCCGTCCTCCAGGGCCTCGGCCATCGCGCGCAGCCCCGCGAGCGGGGTGCGCAGATCGTGCGAGATCCAGGCGACGAGCTCGCGGCGGGAGGTCTCCAGGGCGCGTTCGCGCTCGCGGGACGCGGAGAGCTTGGCGCTGGTGGCGGCCAGCTCGCGGCTGAGCGCGGCGAGTTCGGCGGTGGCCGGGCCCGCGGGCGCGGCGAAGCTGCCGCCGTCGCCGAACGAGCGGGTGGCCAGGGCGAGTTGACGGCTGCTGGCGACGACCCGGCGGCCCAGGATGAGCGCGGTGGCGAGCGAGACGACCGCGGCCATCGCGATGACCAGGGTGACGACCTTCAGGTCGTGCGAGGACAGGAACATCTCCCAGGCCACGGCGAGCGTCCCGGCGAGCATCGCGCTGACCGCGACGGCGGCCACCACGGCGAGCGAGGCGGTGACCGAGCGGTGGCGCAGCAGCCGCAGCGCGAGGGCCCCGAGCAGGCCCGCGGCGGCGGCGCCCAGGAACGCGTACACGGCGATGAGCAGCACGTCGCTCATGTCAGGCTCCCTCTCCGGCGAGGCCCGGCCCCTGCGGCTCGCCCTCACCCTCGTCCGCGCTCTCCGCCTCGAAGCGGTACCCGACGCCCCACACCGTCCGGATGAGCCGCGGCTTCGCCGGGTCGTCCTCGACCTTGCCGCGCAGGCGCCGCACATGGACGGTGACGGTGGACAGGTCGCCGAACTCCCAGCCCCACACATCACGCATCAGCCGCTCGCGGGTGACGGCCTCGCCGGGGTGGCTCATCAGATAGGCGAGGAGGTCGAACTCCCGCAGGGTCAGGGCCAGTTCGACACCCTGCTTGACGGCGCGGCGGGCGGCCGGGTCCAGGACGAGGCCCGCGCGCCGCACCGGCGGTCCCGGCCGGGCGGCGGCCGTGCTGCGGCGCAGTACGGAGTCGACGCGCAGCACCAGCTCGCGCGGGCTGAACGGCTTGGTGACGTAGTCGTCCGCGCCTATCTCCAGGCCCAGGACCCGGTCGTCCTCGTCGCCGCGCGCGGTGAGCATGATGACCGGTACGGGGCCGGTGCCCCGCAGCGTGCGGCAGACCTCCAGGCCGTCCATGCCCGGCAGCATCAGGTCGAGGACGACGAGGTCGGGCCATCGCGCACCGGCCGCGCGCAGGGCGGCGGGGCCGTCGCCGACGTGCTCGACCTCGTACCCGGCGCGTTCGAGGTAGCCGGTGACCACCTCGGCCACCGTCGGGTCGTCGTCGACGACGAGGATGCGGGACTGGGCGTTGTGCATGGCCACAGCGTCGCATCCGGCGGGTCCCCGCGTCGCCACCCGGATGGCCGACCCGGGACGACGTCCCTGTTTCGTAAGAACCCGAAGTCCCGATTTGTCCGCCGCGCCTTCGTACCGTGAGGGGCGTGACCGACACGATCCCCACGACGGTGGACGTCGTACTACCCTGCCTCGACGAGGCCGAGGCGCTGCCCTGGGTGCTGGCCAGGATCCCCGAGGGCTGGCGGGCCGTCGTCGTCGACAACGGCTCGACGGACGGCTCGGCCGAGATCGCCCGCGCGCTCGGCGCGACCGTGGTGCACGAGGCCCGACGCGGCTTCGGCGCGGCCTGCCACGCCGGGCTGCTCGCGGCCCGCGCCGAGTACGTGTGCTTCTGCGACTGCGACGGCTCGCTCGACCCCGGGCTCCTCGCGCCCTTCGTACGGGAGGTGGCCGCCGGTGACGCCGACCTCGTCCTGGGGCGGCGCAGGCCCACCGCGCGCGGGGCCTGGCCACCGCACGCGCGGGCCGGGAACCTGGCCCTGTCCAGGATGCTGCGCCGCCGCACCGGGCTGCGCCTGCACGACCTGGGCCCGCTGCGGGCGGCCCGGCGCGCGCCGCTGCTCGCGCTCGGCGTCGCGGACCGGCGCAGCGGCTATCCGCTGGAGATGGTGGTGCGCGCGGCGGACGCCGGGTGGCGGGTGCGCGAGCACGACGTGCCGTATCTGCCGCGCACCGGCAAGTCGAAGGTGACCGGCACCTGGCGGGGCACCTGGCAGGCCGTACGGGACATGCGCGCGGTGCTCGCCCTGCCGCCCGGGCCGTCGCTCCCCGCCACGCCGGCGGGTGCCCGGTGACGGGGCGGGGCGGGGCGGTCACCCTCCTGGTGATCGCCAAGGCGCCGGTGCCGGGCCGGGTCAAGACACGGCTGACCCCGCCGTACTCGCCCGAGGAGGCCGCGCGGATCGCCGAGGCCGCGCTCGCCGACACCCTGGACGCGGTGCTCGCCGCGCCGGCCCGGCGCCGGGTCCTCGTCCTCGACGGGGCGCCCGGCCCGTGGCTCCCGCCGGGCATCGAGGTCGTCCCGCAGTGCGCGGGTGGCCTGGACGAACGGCTGGCGGCGGCCTTCGCGCGCGATCCGGGCCCGGCCCTGCTCATCGGCATGGACACCCCGCAGGTGAGCCCGGCCCTGCTGGCACCCGCTCTGGCCGGCTGGGAGCCGGGCGAGGCGTGGTTCGGTCCGGCTGCCGACGGCGGCTTCTGGTCGCTCGGCCTGACCGCCCCCGATCCCGCGCTGCTGCGCGGAGTGCCCATGTCCGTCCCCGAGACGGGCGCGGTCCAGCGGCGGCGGCTCGTCGACGCGGGGCTCACCGTGCACGAGCTGCCGCCGCTGCGGGACGTCGACACCGCGGCCGACGTGCGCGAGGTGGCGGCGCTCGCACCGGACGGCCGGTTCGCGCGGGCGGTGGCCGCCTGCACGGGCGGCTCCTTCAAGGCGGTCGCCAGGGCCCAGGGCGCCGCGCGATGACCACGACCGCCGTGCCCGCCGCGCTCGCCTGGCGGGCCGATCCGTACACCGCCGCCCTGCGCAGCGGGCGCGGGCCGCTGTTCCTGCACCGCCAGGACGGGTGGCTGCTGCCCCTGGAGGTGGAGCGGTGGTGCGCGGCGCCGGACCCGGCCGACCTGACCGTACTGCGGCGGTGCCGGGGCGCCGTGCTCGACATCGGGTGCGGGCCCGGGCGCCTGGTGGTGGCGCTTGCCGCGCTCGGTACGGCCGCGCTCGGCGTCGACGTCAGCCCCGAGGCCGTCCGCCGCACCCAGCGCTCCGGCGGCAGCGCCCTGTGCCGGTCGGTCTTCGACCCGCTGCCCGGCGAGGGCCGCTGGCAGACCTCGCTCCTGCTGGACGGCAACGTCGGCATCGGCGGCGACCCCGCCGCGCTGCTCGCACGGGCGGCGCAACTCGTCGACCCCGAGGGGCAGTTGATCGTGGAGGCGGCGCCCTTCGACGTGGACGAGCGCGTGGAGGTGCGGGTGGCCGATGGCCGGGGCGCCTTCGGGTCGGGCTTTCCCTGGTCGCGACTGGGCACCGCCGCGCTGCTGCGGTACGCGCACGACACCGGCTGGCGGGCGGCCGAGCTGTGGACGGCCGCCGGGCGCCCTTTCGTCGCGCTGCGCCGGATGTGAGCGCGGGGCCGGACGTGAGCGCGGGGCGAGACGTGAGCGCGGACCCGGACCCGGACCCGGGTGCGACCAGGCTCAGTTCCCCGCGCCCCTAGTGGTTGCGGCGATCGCGCGCCTTCCGCACCCGTTTCCCCGCCACCACCAGCCCCGCGCCCACCACAACCACCGCGAGCAGCACCAGCCAGTTGCGCAGGTAATCCAGCGGCAGCACCGTCGCGTTGTTGTACGGGCCGGGGCGCAGGATGACCGGGAGGGCGATCGCCGTGAGACAGCCGGCGGTCACCAGGGCCGCCCGCAGCGGGCCGCGCACCCCGGGGCGGGTCGCCATCACGCCCAGGCCGACGAGCAGCACCAGCGGTGCGATCAGGCCGTCGTGCAGCACGATCGCCCCCACCAGCCATACCGCCACGTCCCACGGCGACTGCGCCCACACCAGCGACACCCCGAGCCCCATCGTGGCGACCCCGAGCGCACCCACCGCGTACCGTCCCACCATCACCTCACCTCCAGTCGTGTGACCCACTTGGTCTGGAGCACCCCGGGCCGGTTGGGCGCGATGATGCGGGCCGGATAGCCGTGGTCGGGGGTGAGCACCTGCCCGTTGAGCCGCAGTGCGAGGAGGGTGAGCGGGTCGCGCGCGTAGGAGCGGCCCATGTCCATCACGCGGTACGCGCCGTGCTGTTCGAGCGAGACGACCCGCAGCGCGGCCCCCGGCGCACCGGCCCGCTCCGTGAGGTCCTTGATCCGTACGCCGGTCCAGTGCGCGTTCTTGCTCCACCCCTCGACGCACGCGATGGGCAGCTCCACCTCGTACTGGGGCAGCGCGGCCAGTTCGTCGAGGGTCAGCTCGTACGGGCGCGGCCCCCGCACCGTCAGCCGCCAGGCCGCCGTGTCCACCCGGGTCGTCCCCGCGGCCGCCGCCGTGCGGTTGACGGGCAGGCCCAGCGGGCCGTGGTCGGGGTGGCGGGGCGCCAGCAGGTCGAGGTCCTTGAGCGGGGTGAGGGACTGGCCGACGGTCGTCACGGTGACCGCCCCCACCGCCACCGCGAGCCCGGTGAGCAGCGAGCGCCGGTCGGGCGTGTTCTCCGGCTCCGCCGGCAACGCGCGCGTGGCGGCCGAGCGCCGCCACCAGTACGCCTTGATGTCCGGCCACTTGACGGCCAGGTGCAGCAGCAGCGCGCCGGTGAGGAGCCAGCCGACCGCGAAGTGGACGGGAACGAAGCTGAACGGCCACGGGTACCACTGCACGGTGTTGAGCAGCCCGGTCAGCAGCTCGAAGACCGCGCCCGCGACGAGCACCGCCACCGAGAGCCGCTCCAGCGCGTGCCGTGCGCTCTTCAGCGCGGGCCACGCGAACAGCTTCGGGTAGACGGTCCACAGCTTGCCGAAGAGCAGCGGGATCGCGGCGATGCCGACTCCCACGTGCAGGCCCTGGTTCAGCCGGTATCCCCAGCTGGGGCGGGCGGGCAGGTCGTCCGCCAGCCAGCTCGGCGGGTGCTGGAGGTAGTGGCTCAGCACACCGGTGACCATGCAGACCAGCATGGCCACGCCGAGCAGCCGGCCGATCGCCGTCGCCGTGCGCCTGTCGTGCAGCCCGCCCTTGAAGGACGGCAGCAGCGCCGAGGGCGGCGGAAGCGGGAGTCGTGACTTCATGTCTCCATGAGAGCCCCGGAACGCCCTGAACAGGGCTCCCGACACCTTACGGTTCACGGACGCGTGGTGCGCTGGGCCGTCCGGGCGCCCCTCGGCCTGCGAATGTGGACGGGTGATCGCTCCGCGTACCGACACCGCCCCGGCCGCCCCGCCGGCCGACGCACCGGCCGCCCTGCGCCGCTCCGCCCCGACGGCCGTGCTGCTGGCCGCGCTGACCGCCGTGCTCGTCCTGACGGTCATCGAGGACGGCTACTACTTCCACCCGGGCACGCTCTCCTGGTGGTATCTGGCCTGCTGGCTGCTGTTCGCGGCGGCCGCCTGGTCGCTGCGCCGGGTCCCGGCCCGCCACCGGTCGGGCCTGATCCTGGCGGGCGGGGTGCTGGTCGCGGCGACCGGTCTGGCGGCGCCGCCGACCACCAGCACGGACATGTTCCGCTACGCCTGGGACGGCCGGGTGCAGGCGGCCGGGATCTCGCCGTACGACCACGCCCCCGCGGACCGGGAGCTGGCCGGGCTGCGCGACGACTGGCTGTTCCCCAGGGGCGCGGCGTGCGAGGGCCCGGACCGGGCCCGGTTCGGCGAGCCGGACCGCTGCACGCGCCTCAACCGCCCCAAGGTGCACACCATTTACCCGCCGGTGGCCGAGGCGTACTTCCTCGGCGTCCATGGGCTCTCCCCCGCCGCCGCCCGCCACAAGCCGCTGCAGATCGGCGGCGCCGTGCTCGCCGTCGCCACCACTGGCGTCCTGCTGCTGGTCCTGCGGCGGCGCGGGGACGACGTGACGCGGGCGGCGTACTGGGCGTGGTGCCCCGCGGTGCCGATCGAGGCGGTGAACAACGCGCACGTGGACGGTCTTGCGGTGCTGTTCACGGTGGCGGGGCTCGGCGCGGTCGCGGTGCGCCGCCGGGCGCTCGGGGGCGTACTGATCGGCGCCGGGATCGCGGCGAAGATGCTGCCCGCCGTGGTGCTGCCGGGCGCCCTCGCGGGCGTGCTGGCGGGGCGCCGCCCGGACTGGCGGCGCGCGGCGACCGTCCTCGTCCCGGCCGCCGTGTGCGTGGCGCTCTCCTACCTCCCGTACGTCCTCGTCTCGCACGCGTCCGTCTTCGGCTATCTCGGCGGATACGCGGAGGAGGAGGGGTACGACGACGCCTCCGCCCGCAGCCGGTACGGGCTGCTGCGACTGGTGCTCCCCGACTCCTGGGCGCTGCCCGCGGCGCTCGCCCTGATCGCGCTCGTCGTCCTGTACGTGCTGCGCCGGGGCGATCCGGAGCGACCCTGGAGCGGCGCCCTGCTGGTGCTCGGCTGGGCGTTCTGCCTGATGACGCCCGGCTACTCGTGGTACGCGCTGCTGCTCGTCGCCCTGGTGGCCCTGGACGGCCGCTGGGAGTGGCTGGCGGTCGCCGCCGCGGGAGCCGTCTGTTACGTGACGGCGTGGGCGATGCCGCACTCCTTCGACGTCGTCAGGACGAGCGCGTACGCGGTGGCGGCGGCGATCGTGCTGGCCGGGTGGGGGGTGCGGCGCCGGGCGTTGTCAGAGGCCCGGGTTAGTGTCTGAGGTATGACGACAACTGCCGGGATCGACACGGGAGTAGGGCCGATGCTGCGCGGCTGGCGCGAGCGGCGCAGGATCAGCCAGCTGGAGCTGGCCCTGCGCGCCGACTCGTCCGCGCGGCACATCAGCTTCATCGAGACCGGCAGGTCGCGCCCCAGCCAGGAGATGATCCTGCGCCTCGCGGAGCACCTGGAGGTGCCGGTCCGCGAGCGCAACGCCCTGCTGCTGGCGGCCGGCTACGCACCGCAGTACACGGAAACGTCCCTCGATGACCCGTCCATCAGCTCCCTGCGCGAGGCGATGGAGCGGCTGCTGCGGGGGTACGAGCCTTTCCCGGCCCTGATAGTGGACGGCACGTACACGGTCCTCGCGGCGAACCGGGGCATCGAGATGCTTCTCGAAGGCGTGCCCGAGCGGCTGCTGACTCCCCCGCTCAACGCGATGCGCCTGACCCTGCACCCACAGGGCATGGCGCCGCGCATCCGCAATCTGCGCCAGTGGCGCGGCCATCTGCTCGAACAGATGGAGCGCCAGATCGCCCTGATGCGCTCGGACGCGCTGCGCGAGCTGTACGAGGAGGTCGCGGCGCACCCCGTACCCGAGGCGGGGGACGACGACAGCCGCGACCACGTCGCCTGCCCCCTGGCGCTCCCGCTGGTCATCGAACACCGGGGCACGCTCCTGTCGTTCATATCGACGATCGCCACGTTCAACACACCGATGGACGTGACCGTCTCCGAGCTGGCCATCGAGACGTTCCTGCCGGCCGACCCGGAGACGTTCGCCTACCTCCAGTCGTTCACACCGTAGGCGGTACGCGGTCGAGGAACCCGGCCACGGTGGCGACCCGGCCGTCCTCGGCGAGCGTGATCACATCGGACCCGGCGACCGGCGCGGACCCGTCCGCGACCGAGACCAGCTCCCAGCGGAACCGGGCCAGGTCGTGGTGCCCGTCGACGGCTCCGTCCAGACGGAACTCGAAGCCGGGGAACTGGGCGTGGGCCCCGCCGATCACCGCGGCTATGGCCTCGTACCCGGTGACGTCGGCCATCGGGTCGGTGTAGCTGCCGTCCGCGCTCCAGGCGGCCTCGACGGCCTTGGCGAGCTCCTGGGCCGAGCCGGTGGCGTTCCACGCCTCGAAGTAGCGGGCGACGGCGGTCTCGTAGCGGTTCTCGGACATGGAAATCAGCCTCCGGAAGGGATATGGATCAAGGACCAACACGGTGGTGGAACCCGGGCCCCGGCCGGAGTGCGCCGCCCGGGACCCGATGGCTCCACCTTGCCCGGCGGGGGTGGCGGGGGTCGATTACCAGCGAGGTAATGCCGCCCGCCCCCACCACCGGCGGACCGTCTCGTCCGACCCCTTGTCGCCGCCCCGATCACCGCCCTAGCCTGCGGATCGTGTCCTTCCGCAGCCCTGGCGTCACGGACGTCCACTACGTCGAAGCCCTCTCGCCCGGTGGCGGGGAGCACCTGCTGCCGCCGCGCGCCTGGTACGCCGCGTCGGACGCCAAACAGCTGTCGCTGAATGGGAGTTGGCGGTTCCGGCTCGCGGGGACCGCCGACGCGCACGACGACGGCTTCGCCGTGCCCGGGTACGACTCCGGGGAGTGGGACGAGGTGCGGGTGCCCGGGCACTGGGTGCTCCAGGGCGACGGCGCGTTCGGCGGGCCGATCTACACCAACCACCTCTACCCGTTCCCGGTCGACCCGCCGCGCGTACCGACGGAGAACCCGACCGGCGACCATCTGCGGGTCTTCGACCTGCCCGACGGCTGGCCGCCGGCGGGCGAGGGCGGCGCGGTGGTGCGCTTCGACGGCGTCGAGTCGTGCGCCCGGGTGTGGCTCAACGGCGAGGAGCTGGGCCACTTCAAGGGCAGCAGGCTGCCGCACGAGTTCACCGTCGGACCGCTCCTGAAAGCGCGCGGGAACGTGCTGGCGGTGCGGGTTCACCAGTGGTCGTCGGGCTCGTACCTGGAGGACCAGGACCAGTGGTGGCTGCCCGGCATCTTCCGGGACGTCACACTGCTGCACCGCCCCGAGGGGTGCGTCGGCGACCACTTCGTCCACGCCTCCTACGACCACCGCACCGGCGAGGGAACCCTGCGGGTCGACTCCGACACCGCCGGCCGCGTCACCGTGCCCGAGCTCGGCATCGACCTGGCGACCGGCGCCGAGGTGACCGTTCCCGTCGAGCCGTGGACGGCGGAGACCCCGCGCCTGTACGACGGGGTGCTGGCCACGCCGGGCGAGCGCGTCCCTGTGCGGATCGGCTTCCGCACGGTCGCCCTGGAGGACGGCCTGATCAAGGTCAACGGACAGCCGCTGCTCTTCCGGGGCGTCAACCGGCACGAGTTCCATCCCGCGACGGGCCGGGCCCTGGACGCGCGGACGATGCGCCGCGATGTGCTCCTGATGAAGCAGCATCACATCAACGCCGTGCGGACCAGCCACTATCCGCCGCACCCCGCGTTCCTCGACCTCTGCGACGAGCTGGGGCTCTGGGTCGTCGACGAGTGCGACCTGGAGACGCACGGCTTCGTCGAGCAGGCGTGGCGCGACAACCCGGTGGACGACGACCGATGGACCCCGGCGCTGCTTGACCGGGCGGCCCGTATGGTCGAGCGCGACAAGAACCACCCGTCGGTCGTCGTCTGGTCGCTCGGCAACGAGGCCGGGACCGGGCGCGGTCTGACCGCCATGGCGCACTGGATCCGCTCCCGCGACGCCTCGCGCCCGATCCACTACGAGGGCGACCCCGACTGCCACGACACCGACATGTACTCGCGGATGTACGCCTCGCACGCCGAGGTCGAGCGGATCGGCCGCCACCTCGACGGCGGCCCGCGAGCGCGCCGCCGACTCCCCTTCGTCCTGTGCGAGTACGCCCACGCGATGGGCAACGGCCCCGGCGGACTCGCGGAGTACCAGCGCCTGTTCGACACGTACGAGCGCTGTCAGGGCGGCTTCGTCTGGGAGTGGATCGACCACGGCCTGGAGCACCCGGCGTACGGCTATGCCTACGGCGGTGACTACGGCGAGGAGCTGCACGACGGCAACTTCGTCTGCGACGGCCTGCTCTTCCCGGACCGCACCCCCTCCCCCGGTCTGGCCGAGTTCAAGAAGGCGATCGAGCCGGTACGTATCGAGGGCGACGGCCGGGCGGGCACGGTCCGGATCACCAACCTGTACGCCTTCGCCGACCTCTCCGGGCTCGCCTTCACCTGGTCGTACGAGGCGGACGGCGTCCCTCTCGCCACCGGCACCCTCGCGGTGCCCGAGCTCGGCCCGGGCGAGCGTGCGGAGCTGAAACTCCCCGGGCGTCCCGCCGGGGCCGACCCGGGGGCCGAGACCCGGTGGACGGTACGGGCGGTGCTCGCGGAGGCGACGGCGTGGGGTGCGCAGGGGCACAAAATGGCCTGGGCTCAACTTCCCGTGAACGAGAGGGTGTCGGCGCCTGCCGCCTTCGGCGCTCGTCCCGTCCGCTCCGGGGATCGGATCGCTCTCGGTCCGGCGGTCTTCGACGCCCGGACGGGGGCGCCCACGGCCTTCGGCGCCGTGGCGGTCACCGGGCTGCGCCTCGACGTGTGGCGCGCGCCCACCGACAACGACAACGGCGCGCCGTGGCAGCCCGACCTGCGGTGCGGGCCGCGCTGGCGCGAGCTGGGGCTGCACCGCATGCGACACCGTCCGGACTCGGTGGAGTTGACCGGGGACGCGCTGGTCGTGCGTACCCGGGTGGCCCCGGCGGCCCGTGACCTGGGCCTCGTCACGGAGTACCGGTGGACGTCCGACGGGACCCGGCTGCGGCTGACGGTCGCGGTCACGCCGGAGGGCGAGTGGCGGGTGCCGCTGCCCCGGCTCGGCATCCGGTTCGGCCTCACGGGTACCACCTCGGGCAGCCGCGTCCCGGTGCGCTGGTTCGGCGGCGGGCCGGGCGAGGCGTACCCGGACACGGCGGCCGCGTCGGCGGTGGGGCTGTGGCGGGCGGACGTGGACGCCCTCCAGGCGCCGTACGTCCGGCCGCAGGAGAACGGGGCCCGGGCCGACGTCCGTTGGGCGGAGATCGGGGGGCTGCGCGTCGAGGGCGACCCGGAGTTCTGGTTCACCGCACGGCGCTGGACGACCGAACATCTCGACGCGGCACGGCACTTGACCGATCTCGTCCCGGGCGACACGGTCTGGGTCACGCTCGACCACCGCCAGCACGGCATCGGCTCCCAGTCGTGCGGCCCGGGTCCGCTTCCGCAGCACCAACTGCACGCGGAGGCAGCCGAGTTCGCCTTCACCTTCTCCGAACTCGCGGACTGACCGGGCCGACGAGGTCGCGCGCGGGAGACCCCGGGTCGCCCGCGCGCCTCACGCTGCCCCGAGCCCCCATCACCCGTTCGGCCGTATCGCGTCACCCGAGTGAGCTACCCGCTCCCGAATCTCCCTCTAATCGGTTAATTACCCCGATGGAGAACATGCCCATGACCACGCTCGGGGATACGTGACAGGCACACGACCGAACCGCAGGCGTCTGCCCGGCAGGAGACAAGGAAGTTCCATGGCCACCCTGTGCCGCCCCTCAGTAGCCGTACCCGACCATGTGATCACGCAGGAGGAGACGCTCGCCCTCGCCCGCAAGACGCATGCCGACCACCCCCAGCGGGACCTCGTCCTGCGTCTCATCCAGAACACCGGGGTCCGTACCCGCCACCTCGTGCAGCCGATCGAGGAGACCCTGCGCCACCCCGGCTTCGAGGAACGCAATCTGCTGTACGAGACGGAGGCCAAGGCCCGGGTGCCCGATGTCGTCAAGCAGGCGCTGGTCCACGCCGAGGTGGAGCCCAAGGACATCGACCTGATCGTCTACGTCTCCTGCACCGGCTTCATGATGCCGTCGCTGACCGCCTGGCTGATCAACACCATGGGGTTCAGGACCGAGACCCGGCAGCTGCCGATCGCCCAGCTCGGCTGCGCCGCCGGAGGCGCGGCGATCAACCGCGCGCACGACTTCTGCACGGCGTATCCGCGCTCCAACGTACTGATCGTGTCCTGCGAATTCTGCTCGCTCTGCTACCAGCCGACCGACATCGGCGTCGGCTCACTGCTCTCCAACGGTCTCTTCGGCGACGCGATCTCGGCGGCCGTGGTGCGCGGCGAGGGCGGCACCGGCATGCGGATCGAGCGCAACGGCTCGCACCTGGTGCCCAACACCGAGGACTGGATCTCGTACGCCGTGCGCGACACCGGGTTCCACTTCCTGCTCGACAAGCGCGTCCCGGGCACCATGGAGATGCTCGCGCCCGCCCTCAAGGCGCTGGTGGCGCAGCACAGTTGGGAGATCCCGCAGATGGACTTCTTCATCGTCCACGCGGGCGGGCCGCGCATCCTGGACGACCTGTGCCACTTCCTGGACCTGCCGCCGGAGATGTTCCGCTTCAGCCGGGCCACCCTCACCGAGCGCGGCAACATCGCCAGCTCCGTGGTCTTCGACGCGCTGGCCCGCCTCTTCGACGAGGGCGGCGCGGCGGACGGGGCGGGCGGGCTCATCGCGGGCTTCGGCCCCGGCATCACGGCCGAGACAGCCATCGGGCGATGGGCCAGAGCGGCCCCGATGGCGGCGGCGATGAGCAACTGACCCACGCTCAGTGCTCCGGGGGCGTCTCACGGGCGCAGGACGTCCCCTCGGCGGGCAGGACGCCGTCGAGCAGGAAGGCGTCCGCCGTGTCGCGGACGCACTGCGAGGCCGTGTACCCGCCGTGCCCCTCGCCCTCGTACGTGAGGACCACGCCCTTGCCCAGGTGCCGGGCGGTCTCCGCCGCCCACTGGTACGGGGTGGCGGGGTCGCCCTTGGTGCCGATCAGCAGCACGGGCGGCGCGCCGGTCTTGTCTATCCTGCGGATGTAGTCCGTACCGGCGGGCCAGCCCGTGCAGGAGATCGCCGCGCCCACCTGGTCCGGGCCGAACATCGGGGAGGCCTTGGCGAACTTCTTCTCCAGTGAGGCGAGTTCGGCGGCCGGATCCTTGGCGCGCACCGGGTCGTCGGCGCAGTTGACCGCGAGGAGCGCCTCGCGGCTGTTGTCGTCGTCGGCGCGGTTGCCCTGCGCGTCCTCCCCCGCGAACTGCTTGTTGATCTCGTCGAGGACGGCCGGGTCCCCCTTGTCGTGGAGGGTGGCGATGCCCTGCGCGAGGGTCGGCCACAGCTGCTCGGCGTAGAGCGAGTTGGTGATCGCGGTACGCAGGTCGCCGGAGGTGAAGTCGGCGCCGGAGGCGGTTCTGGCGCTCTTGCGGTCGAGCTGGGCGACGGTCGCGTCCAGCGTGCCGGTCGCCTTGGCGGTGCCGGCGCCGAGCGGGCAGCCGGCGCCCTGGGCGGCGCAGTCGGAGAGGAAGGTCTCCAGGCCCTTCTGGAACGCCGTGGCCTGGGCGAGCGCGGACTGCGCCGCGTCCGCCGTCAGCGAGTCCACGGCGTCCAGGACCATGCGCCCGGTCCGCTTGGGGAACTGGGCCGCGTAGACCGCGCCGAGCCGGGTGCCGTAGGAGATGCCGAAGTAGTTCAGCTTCTTGTCGCCGAGCGCCTGGCGCAGCACGTCCAGGTCGCGCGAGGCGTTGATGGTGCCCACATGCGGCAGCAGCTCGCCGGTGGTCCTGCGGCACTCCTCGGCCACCGTCTTCAGCTCGTCGACGAGCTGCTTGCGGCCCTCGGCGTCGTCGGCCGGGGCGCTGTCCGAGGAGCTCTCGATGTCCTGCTCCGCCTTGGCGCCGCAGTGCACGGGAGCGCTGCGGCCCACTCCACGGGGGTCGAAGCTCACCAGGTCGTACGCCGGGGCGAGCCGCGCGGTGTCCGCCGTGAAGCTCCCGAGGCCCTTGAGGCCGGACTCGCCGGGGCCGCCGAAGTTGAAGACCAGCGAGCCCTTGGGGGCGGTCGCGGTGGCCGCGCCGCCGGGCGGGGTCGTGCCCGCCTCCGTGCCCGTGCCGGTGGGGCCCTCGCCCGACTCGGCCGCCCGTACGCGGGCCACCGCCAGCGCGATCGTGCCGGCCTGGGGCCGGGCGTAGTCGACGGGCACGGTCAGCTCGGCGCACTCCATGCCCTTGGGGGCGTCCTTGACCGTGCAGCCGCCCCAGGTGAGGTGCTGGGTGTAGAAGCGGGTCAGATCGGGCTTGGTGCCGTCCGCCGCGGCCGGGACCGTCAGGGCGAGCAGCGCCATCGCCGCACCGGCGGCGCCCGCTGTCGTACGTCCGCGCATGGCAGACCTTTCGGTCGGGGTGCCCCCGCAGCAAACGTAAGCCGCCGAACGGAGTACCGCACGACGGATCGCCCGCTGTCGTCACTCCCCGTGAGAACAGCAGGTCACCAGGGCGGCGGCCGGAGCCCGTCCACCGCCCTGCCGTGGCGGCCCCGGCCTACTTGCCGTGCGGGTCCGCCGGGGGTCGGCGCTGCTCCTCTCCGGGTTCCGGGACCTCGCGTTCGGGAGTCGCGGGGGCCGGTCGGATCCGGGCGGCCTCGGCGCGCAGCATCGCGTTGAGCGCCGCGAACGGGTCGATGGGCATGGCTGAACCACCTCGCTGTGCTGGTGAGTTGACGTACCGCTGAGCTCGCTGAGCACGGAACGCTCAGCAGCGCAGCACCACACAGCGCGTGGCATCGAGGGAAGTGGGCCGCACCCGGCCCGGCCCGCCGGGTCCGCGTACGACGGGCCGGGGCGCCATCCGTACGGAACGGGCGCCCGGCGCCGGGCGGCTCGCGCGGGCCGCCGCCGGTGGCGCGGGCGCGGCCTCGTCCGACTGCTCCTCGCCCACCGGGCCCGGCACCGCCGACGACACGGCCGTCCGGTCCAGGGCGGGCGGACCCGCCGTCTCCGCCCCCGGCGCCGCCCCGAGCAGCGCGGCCACCACGAGCAGCACCACGACGGCGCGGCGCAGGGCGGCGAGGAGAACGGGCGGCATGCCTGAACCCTGCCCGCAAAAGCCCATGACCTGCCCGGATCCGGGCGAGATCCCCCCTCCCGGGTGAACGCCCGTCAGCGCACCCGGAACACCGGCCCCTTGGGGGTGAACGGGCGGGCCGGACCCCGCGAGTTCATCCGCCTTTACGCGCGGGTGCTCTCCCGTACGGCCTGCTCGGGGAGCTCCACCGCGTCCGCCGCCGGGCGCTGCTTGCGGGCCGCGAGGAGTGCGTACACCAGCACGCCCGCGAAGAGGAACAGCACGCCCTGGTAGACCGCCGCGTAGCCGGAGCCGGCGACCAGCCACAGCGAGAAGGCGGCGGCGAGGCCGGCGAGCAGTCCGTCGCGGACCAGGCGGCCGCGGTGGACGCGGTCGGCGCGGCCGGAGGCGAGGAAGTAGATCTGGGCGGCGGTCGACAGGAGGTAGGGGACGGTCGCCGTGAAGGTGGTGACCAGGACCAGCATCTCGAAGACGCCCTTGGCGCCCGCCGTGTAGTTGTAGACGGTCAGGGACGAGGCGAGGACGACCGTGACCAGGACGCCGACGGTGGGCACGCCCCGGCTCTTGCGGGCGAAGGCCTTGGGGAACAGCCCGTCCTTGGCCGCGGCGTACGGCGTCTGGGCGCTGAGCAGGGTCCAGCCGTTGAGGGCGCCGACCATGGAGACCAGTGCGGCGACGGCGACCGCGGTGCCGCCCCAGGTGCCGCCGAACATCGCGTTCACGGAGTCCGTGAAGGGCGCGGTCGAGGTCACCAGGCGGTCGTGCGGCACGGTGCCGAAGACCGAGAGGGTGCCCAGGAGGTAGATCACGGCGGCGCCGAGGGTGCCGAGGATGGTGGCGCGGCCGACGTTGCGGCGCGGGTCGCGGACCTCGCCCGCGCTGACCGCGGCCGACTCGACGCCGAGGTAGCTGAAGAGCAGGATCGCGGCCGAGGCGGAGACGGCGCCCATGGCGCTGTGGTCGTCGGCCTGGAGGGGGCCGAGGTTGGCCGGGTCGAAGAAGAAGAGCCCGCCGACCGCGACGAGCAGCAGCGGCGCGAACTTCAGGACGGTGGAGACCAGTTGGACCGCGCCCACGTACCGGGTGCCCGCGAGGTTGGCGAGCGCGGGAAGCCACTGGAGGGTCAGCGCCGCCGCGATGGTCGCGGCCTTGTTGCCGTGCAGGGGTATCAGCACGTCGAGGTAGCCCACGGCCGCCACGGCGAGCGCCGCGTTGGAGACCCAGGTGGTGATCCAGTACGACCAGGCGGCGAGGAACCCGGCGAAGTCGCCGAACGCCTCACGCGCGTAGACGTACGGTCCGCCGGTCTGCGGCAGCCGCTCGGCGAGGCGTCCGAAGACCAGCGCCAGCGCGATCGCGCCGACGGTCAGGACCGCGAAGGCGAGCAGGCTGATGGTGCCGAAGGGGGCGACCGACGCCGGCAGCAGGAAGATCCCGCCGCCGATGATGTTGCCCATGACCAGAGCGGTCGCCACCGGCAATCCGAACTGCCGGGCATGCCTGCTCTGGGTCTCTTGCGTGGTCATGGGGTGGTGCGCCTCTCTCCGTGCCAAAACCCGTTCATGGTCGGCTACGGAGGGCCCCGGTCAAAATCACGCGGATTTGTCCCGCAGAGCCGCCCCTTCAACCGGAAAAGGTCCGTCCGCTTCGACTTCGGACCGGGGAATCTGCGTGGCGGGGGAAACCGGCACCTGCGGCCCCAGGCACTCGCGCAGCCACCGCCGCAGCACGTGGTGCACCTGCTCGGCGCCCACCAGCTGCCCGTCGTCGGCGACCGGCGCCGACAGGTCGCGCGGCGACAGCAGGAACGGGTGCGCCTGCTCGCCGCCGAGTCCGCCGTGCGAGCCGATCTGCTCCTCGAAGGCGTGCACCTCACCGGTGACCGGGTCGTACATCGAGTTGACCATGATGTCGGCGGTGTGCGGGAAGGTGTCGGTGCGCCGTACGGCCTCCGCCGCGCCGGGCGCGAACCCGGTCAACGGGCCCTTCCCGTCCTCCAGCTCGGAGATCGGCACCTCGTGGACGCGGTCCGTGCCCGCGCCGCCGATGACCACCGCGCCGTGCTCCTCGCTGCGCACCAGGAGGAACCCGATGCCGGGATGCCCGGCGAGGGTGCGCAGGAGCGCGGGGTGGCGGCGGTCGATCTCCTCGCGGCTGAGCCGCCACCCGGTGTCCGGGAAGGAGACGAGCCCGAGGTTGCCGGAGGCGAGCACGATCGGGTCGGAGGCGGGCCCCGGCTCCCCGTTCTCCGGTACCGGCCGGTGCAGCGCCACCCGCACCGCGTCCCGCGCCTCCGCGCCGCTCTTGGTGCGCCCGGCGCTGCGCGGCACGGGCAGCCCGCACCCGGCGCGCACCAGGTCCTTCAGGGTCAGCCCGTAGGCACCCGCGAACGTCTCGCCCGGGCTCTGCCCGTGGTCGGAGAGCAGCACGATCCGGTACGCGCGCGGGGCGTGCTCCGCGACCCTGTCGATCAGCGCGATCGACCGGTCCAGGCGCTCCAGGACCTTCTGGGCGTCCCGGCCGCGCGGCCCGGAGTGGTGGGCCACCTCGTCGTACGCCACCAGGTCGGCGTAGACGGCGGTGCGCCCGGCGAGCATGTCCCCGATCACCGCCGCGACCACCACATCGCGCTCGACGACGGTCGCGAACGCCCGGATGAACGGGTAGAGCCCGCCGCGCCGCACGCGCGGCGCGTCCCCGCGCAGCCGGGCGCGGGTGGACTGGCCGATCTCGCGGCCGACCTCGGCGACGAAGGAGAGCGCGGTGCGCACGGCGTTGGCCGGGTCGGAGAAGTACGCGAAGTAGCCCGCCCGGGACCGGTTGCGGCGGCCGCGCCGGGCCGCCATCGACAGGACCAGGGCGAGCTGGTCGGCGCCGCCGGAGAAGAGGTTGCCGCGGCTGGCGCCGTCGACGGTGAGCAGCCCGCCGTCGCCGGTGCGCTCCACCGCCCGGCGCTGGAGCTCGACCGCGGAGGCGGGGCGGTTGGAGACCATCAGCTCGCCGGTGTCCTTCTCGTACCACCGGAAGGCGGGCACGTCGAAGGTGCAGCCGTGCAGGATGCCGAGCTGGCTGGCGCCGGTCTGGCTGGACCAGTCGGTGCGCCACGGGGTGAGCCGGTGGGTCCGCTCCAGCCAGCCGGCGACGGTCGGCATCAGGCCGGCGCCGACCGCGTGGCACAGCACGTCGTGGCCGACGCCGTCGAGCTGGAGGAAGACCGTGCCGGGCGGCTCGGAGCCCCGGTCCTCGTCGCCGCGCCGGCGGCGGCGCCGGTCGGCCAGGCGCGAGAGTCTGCGCCGGTAGGCGTTGTCGTCCCGGACCGCGAGCGCGGTGGAGGTGGCGGAGGCGACGGCCGACATCACCGCGGCCACCACCACCGCGGTCTCCGGCTGGGCCGCGCCGCGCCCGCTGGGGATCAGGCTCAGCGCGATCAGCAGCAGCGAGCCGTTGAGGAAGAACACCAACAGGCCCAGGACCAGGGCCGGGACCAGCAGGAACGCGCGCACCACCAGCGGCCACACCAGGGCGCTCAGCAGACCGAACGCCCCCGCGCCCCAGGCCGCGGTGAGCGCGACGCGGGTGATGCTGTCGCCGCCCGCGGACTTCAGCCGGAAGTCGGGCAGGATCCCCGCGAGCGCCATCATCGTGAGGGTGGAGACCGCCCACACCACGATCACCCGCACCAGGGCGCTGCCCGCCGTCCGCCATCGCCCTGTACTCACGCCGCTCGTCACTGCCTCTCGCCCAGTCGTTCCCTCCCAGCGTGTCACAGGGGCGGAAACCGGCCGACGATTTTGTTTTCGCGGGCGGCGGGCGGGTCAGCAGCCGTCGTACCCGGCGGTCGGCATCGAGAGCCTGCGGTGGATGTGGGCCTTCTTGGCCGCGTCGTACGCCGGTTCGTCGAGCCCGGCCGTCTCCAGCCGCACCCCGCGGCGCTCGCACTCGGCGGAGAAGTCCGGCACGGACGTCAGCGCCCGTTCCAGGACGCGTTCGTTGGGCGCGACGAAGAGGTCCACCTGGCCCGCGTCCACGTCCGCCCACAGTCCGAGGTGGTCGGGGCGCAGGCCGTAGAAGAGCAGCTGCCGGGTGACCACGTACCCCTTGTCGGCGGCCCAGCGCGCGCACATCTCGTGCTGGCTGCGGGTGTCCACCAGGAAGGGGTCCAGATCGAGTTCCTCCAGCGGGGTCAGACTGGCGATCGCCGCCACTCGCACGTCACCCATGACCGACCCCCATGCCCTTCGTTGTGGTGCCGACCCTACTCCTGGTTCACGGCGGCGAGGAGTAGCCGCATGAGTGGCAGATCTTCCAGCCGTCCTGGGTCACCGCGAGTATCCCGCCGCAGCGCGGGCACTGCTCAGAGTGCATGATCATGCCGGGCCTTCCCTTCGTGGACCGATGCCTACCCCGGACCCCGTCCTGTGCGCCCCACGACACTTAGGCTCGTACACAACAGCGCGCGCGGTGGTTTTCGAGCGGAGGAGATTTCGGGTGCCGGTGGAGATCACCTGGTGGGGTCATGCCACCTGCACGGTCGAGGACTCCGGGGTGCGGGTGCTCACCGATCCGCTCTTCACCCGTCGCCTGGCGCATCTGCGCAGACGGCGGGGGGCGGTGCCGCCGCCCGAGGCCGCCGTCGCCGAGGTGGTCCTGGTCTCTCATCTGCACTCCGACCATCTGCACCTGCCCTCCCTCGCCCGGCTCGCGCCCGGCACCCGTCTCGTCGTGCCGCACGGCGCGGTGCGGGCCGTGCCGGGGCTGCGCAAGCTCGGGCTGCGCCTCACCGAGGTACGGGCCGGGGACCTGGTCGAGGCGGGTGACCTGCGCATACGGGCGGTGAGCGCGCGGCACGACGGGCGGCGGCTGCCGTTCGGGCCGCACCGCGCGCCCGCGCTCGGCTATGTCGTCGAGGGCCGGGCGCGCACCTACTTCGCCGGGGACACCGGGCTCTTCGACGAGATGGCCGAGGAGGTCGGCCCGGTCGACGTGGCCCTGCTGCCGGTCGGCGGCTGGGGTCCCCACCTCGGCCCGGGGCACCTGGACGCGGGCCGGGCCGCCCAGGCCCTGGCGCGGCTCGGGGCGCGGGCGGCGGTGCCGGTGCACTACGGCACGTACTGGCCGATCGGGCTCGACGGGGTGCGCCCGCACGAGTTCCACGCGCCCGGCGACGACTTCGTCCGCCACGCGGCCCGCCTCGCACCCGGGGTGACGGTGCACCGCCTTGCGCACGGCGAGAGCGTACGGCCCGAGGTCGCCCGGTGATCGCCGCGTTCCTGGCGCGGGCGGCGGGCCAGGTGCCGCCGGAGTCGACCCAGCAGGCGCTCGGCTATCCGTCCCTGTTCATCCTGGTGGTGCTGGGCTCGCTGGTGCCCGTGGTGCCCACCGGGGCGCTGGTGTCGACGGCCGCGGTGGTCGCCTTCCACCAGACGGCCTGGTTCTCGCTGCTGCTGGTCTTCGCGGTGGGCGCGCTCGCCGCGTTCCTGGGGGACGTCGCCCTGTACTGGCTGGGGCAGCGCGGGGTGCGGTCGCGCGGCGGGTCGCGGTGGCTGGCGGTGCTGCGGGAGCGGGCGGCGCCGGACCGCCTGGAGCAGGCCCAGGAGAAGCTGAACCGGCACGGGGCGGCGGTCCTGGTCCTGTCCCGGCTCGTCCCGGCGGGCCGGATCCCGGTGATGCTGGCGTGTCTGCTCGGCGAGATGCCGCTGCGCACGTTCGTACGCGGCGACATGCCCGCGTGTGTGGCCTGGGCCGGTGCGTACGGCCTCATCGGCATCCTGGGCGGCTCGCTCTTCCCCGAGCCGTGGCAGGGCGTGGTCGCGGCGGTCGTGCTGACGCTGCTGATCAGCGCGGGCCCGACGGTGTGGCGCAGGCTGCGGCACGGGGCCTCGGCGGAACCGGCCGAGGCCCCGCACCCGAAGTAGCCCCGGCGGGGGTCACAGCCCGTCGAGCGCCTCCCCGAACGCGGCCAGCGCCCGCTGCACGTGCGGCAGTTCCAGCGGGTGGGCCGCGTCCAGCGTCCGCGCGCACTCCTCCTCGGTCGCCCCGAGCAGCGGCCGGGTGGCGAGCCGGGCGCGCAGCGCGCCCAGTTCGTCGCCGAAGCGGTGGCCGCCGGGGGCGGGGGCGCCGAGCCTGCCGGTCAGGTACTCCTCCAGCTCCATCGAGTCGGTGACCCCGCGTGCGGCCAGCCGGTTGCGGAGGGGTCCGAGGTCGGCGTAGAGGTGGCGGCCCGCCTGCGGGGGCCGGGCGAAGGCACCGGCGGCGAGGACCGCGCGGTGGGCCGCCTCGGCGAGGGCGCCGTGCAGGGCGGCGGCCCGGCGCATCCGGACGGCGACCGGGTCCGGCTCGCCCAGGGCGTAGGCGGCGGCCTCCGCGACCGGGCCCGCCACGACCGAGCCGAGCGCGGTGAGGACGTCGAGGGTGCGGGCCCGGCCCCTGCCACCGTGCTCGGTGTCCGGGAAGCGGGCGACGGCGGCGGGCCACCCGGCCGGGGTGAGCGCGCCCGACAGGTCGGACAGGACGGTGACGTCGCCGGGGCACATCTCGGCGGGGCTGAACAGGACCGTGTCGTGCGGGTGGTGCAGGGTGTCGCGCCACGTCTCGTCGCTGATGATGTGCAGCCCCTCCCCCACGGCCGCCTCGCAGGCCTCCCGTACGGTCTCGGGCGGCGCGACCGTCGCGGTCGGGTCGTCGGCGACGGAGAGCACAAGGAGCCGGGGCACCCCGCCCTCGGTGCGCACCCGGCGCACGGTCTCCAGGAGGGCGTACGGGTCGGGGACGCCGCCGCACTCCGCCGGGGTCGGCACGTGGTAGGCGGGCCGCCCGAGCAGCCGGGCCTGCGGGGTCCACCAGGCCGGGCAGGGGCGGGGCAGCAGCACGTCGCCCCCGTACGAGGCGAGCAGGGCGAACAGGAGCGGCTGGGCGCCGGGTGCGGCGGCCACCAGCTCGGGGTCGCCGCGCAGTCCGCGCCGCCGCCAGTAGCCGCAGGCGGCCTCGCGCAGCTCGGGTCCGCCACCGGGCGGTTCGGGGCCGGTGCGGGTGGCGGCGCCCGCCAGGACCCCGGCCAGCTCGGGCAGGACGGGCAGCCCGGTGCCGGGTGCGGGCGGTCCGTAGCGGACGGGTCCCCGGCCTTCCGCCACCGTCCCGTGCATCCGCCGCCTCCTTCGCACCCTGCGGTCCGCCGTTTCGGGCCTTGAGCCCTTTATTCGGCCCCTGAGCCCTTTATACGGAGGTTTGCTCGGCGGCGCCGCTCCGCATGCGTACGCGGGCGTGCCGGACGGGTCCCGGGCGGGCGGCGGTCAGGCGGGGCGGGGGACGGCGGCGAGCTGGTCCTCCAGGCCGCGGCCCTTGGTGCGGACCACGCCCTCGGCGACCTCGGACAGCTTCCGGTTGGCGTGCTGCGAGACGGTGCGCAGTACGGCGAAGGCCTCCTCCGCGTCGCAGCCGAGCACATGCATCACGATGCCGCTGGCCTGGTCGATCACCGGGCGGGAACGCAACGCCGCCTCCAGTTGCTCCACCTCCGCGAGGGCCGCGTGGTAGCGGCGGTCGCGGACGAGGCCCGCGGTGGTCTCCTCGCCGAGGATGCTCACCGGGCCGAACACGGCGTCGTCGAGCGAGCCGGGGCGGAAGCTGTAGAGGCTGAGGGTGACTTCGATGCCGGAGCGACGGAAGGGAAGGGTGACACAGGACCGTACGCCCGACTCCAGGGCCAGGGCGCGGTAGCCGGGCCAGCGGCTCTCCGTCAGCAGGTCCTCGGTGTCCACCGGGGCGCCGACGTCCAGCGCGGTCGGGATCGGCCCGTCGCCGCAGGCCAGCTGGACGCCGGCGAGCGGCGCGAGGTCCGGGTGCGTGGCGGTGACCCGGCTGTCGGGTCCGCGGTCGGCGAGGGTCGCCACGGCGCCGCAGGAGGCGGGCGCGCAGCGCACCGACTGCTCGGCGAGCCGGGAGAGCCGGCCCACGGGGGAAGCGGAGTGCGGTCGTTGACGTTCCGGCTCGCAGAACATGGGAAGACCTCCTGAACCGCGCCTTCCCTGCCCCCGGTCCGGGAAACGGTCCGAGCGGCTAACTTGCTGCTATGACGCAGACGGCGGACGAATTCGGCGACGAACTGGCGGACTTCGTCAGACGGGTGGGCGAGCTGCGCACCGCGCGCTCGCAGTCCGACGGGGAGCAGCGGGTCGTCCTGGACGCCGCGCTCTTCGAACTCCAGCACGTGGTCGACCAGTTGTGGCCCCGCTACGAGCAGTTCGTGGCCGACGCGACGGGCGCGCCCGGCTCGCCCGGCGACCGGCAGGAGCGGCTGCTGCTCAAGGCGCTGTTCCAGCGGCTGCCGCTGCCGGTGGCGCTCGTCGACCGCGAAACCGTGGTGCGCAGGCTGAACTTCGCGGCCACCGGGCTGACCGGGGCCCGCGCCGGGTACGCGACCGGACGGCCGCTGGCCGCCCTGCTGATGCCGGGCGACCGTGCCGCGTTCCGCTCGCAGGCGGCGGCCGTGGCCCGCGGCGAGGGCGACCGCGGACTGACCGTGCGCCTCCAGCAGCGCCCCGAGGAGCCGCTGCTCGCCACCCTGACCGCGCTGCGGCCGCCGGACGAGCCGCACCCCGCCGTCCTGGTGGTCTTCCAGCCGGGGATATCCCGGGCGGCCTCCGCCGCCGCCCCGCCGCCCGAGGTGCCCGATCTCGCCGAGTCGACGCGGCACGCCCGGCTGATGGACCTGGTGGACACGATGGCGGCGGCGCTGCTGAGGCTGCCGCCCGGCGACCGCACCGAGGTGCTCGCCACCGCCGCCCGGGTGCTGTGCGGGCGCTTCGCGCAGTGGGTGGTGGCCGACGCGGTGGAGGGCGGGCTGCGGCGCGTCGCCGTGCTCGGCCCGGCGGCCGAGGAGGACTCCGCGCTGCGCCGCGCGATGGCCGGGCAGGATCCGTCCCGCGCCCCGCTGGTCGCGGAGGCGGCCCGGGCCGGGGCGACGTCGCTCCAGGTGCAGCCGGAGGACACCGACGGTTTCGGCCACGACCCCTCGGGCGCGCCGGTCCTGGCCCGTGCGGACGTGACGTCCCTGCTGTGCGTACCGCTCGGCGCGCCCGGCCCCGTACAGGGCGTGCTCACGCTCTTCCGTACGGGGCCGGCCCGGCCGTTCTCCATGGCCGAGGCGCAGGCGATGGACGTGATGTCCCGTCATGTGGCGCTGGCTATGCGGCGTCCCGCTCCATCCGGTGACGAGCGGCCGGAGCCTGCTCCCGCAGGGCCTGATCCCGCAGCCGAGTGCAGCAGCGAGTGATCAGCCGGGAGACGTGCATCTGGGAGATGCCCAGGTCCTCGGCGATCCTGCTCTGCGTCATGTCGCGGAAGAACCGCATGTAGAGGATCTGCTGCTCCCTCGGCGGGAGGCGGCGCAGCCCCGGTTTGACGGACTCGCGGTCGACGACGACGTCGAGCGCCGGGTCGACCGCGCCCAGCGAGTCGCTGAGGCTGTATCCGTCCTCGGCGCCCGGCAGTTCGGCGTCGAGGGAGAGCGCGGAGAAGCTGTCGAGCGCTTCGAGTCCGGCCTTGACCTCGTCCTCGGTCATCCCGGTGTGCGCGGCGATGTCCGTCACGGAGGGGTTGCGGGCGCCGGCGGTCTGCATGAGCTCCTGGCGGGCGGCGCGGACCCGGCCGCGCAGGTCCTGGACCCGGCGGGGCACGTGCAGGGTCCACATGTGGTCGCGGAAGTGGCGTTTGAGCTCACCGGTGATGGTCGGCACCGCGAAGCTCTCGAACGCGGCGCCGCGCTCCGGGTCGTACCGGTCCACTGCCTTGACCAGCCCGAGGGCGGCCACCTGGCGCAGGTCGTCGAGGGCCTCGCCCCGGTTGCGGAACCGGCCGGCCAGCCGCTCGGCCATGGGCAGCCAGGCCCGGACCAGGTCCTGGCGCAGCGCGTGCCGTTCGGGTCCGGCGGGCAGGGCGGCCAGCCGCGCGAACGCGGCGGCGGTGTCGGGTGCGTCGTCGTGCGGGTGTTTGGCTGTGGCCTGTGCGTGAGTACGCATGCGGGAACAGCTCCCTGAACGGTGGTGTCGGATGGTGGTTACCGCTGGAAGGGCTGCGCCGGGTGCCCCTGCCGACGGCACGGGCACGCCCGGAGCGGACAGCCGCTCCCACGGACGTGCCTCCGGTCCGAAGCACGAAGTGCGCCTGCCCGGGTCCACACACTCCAAACGCCCCGCACCCCGGCATGGACGGGACGGGGCGGGGTACTGCGGCGGGACGGAGCCGAGACGGAGACGAGGCGGACAGCGATGGCACGGTACGTCCGGGAAGTCATGACGGCGGGTGTCGCGGCCGTACGGCCCGACGCCTCGCTGGTCGAAGCGGCCCAGCTGATGCGCGCCCAGGACATCGGGGACGTGCTGGTCGCGCGGGGCGACCAGCTGATCGGGGTGCTCACCGACCGGGACATCACCCTGCGCGCGGTGGCCGACGGCGCCGACCCGCTGACCGTCAGCGTCCAGTCCGTGTGCACCCGTTCACCGGTGTGCGTGGGCCCCGACGACGAGCTGGTGACGGCGGTGCGGCTGATGCGGCGGCACGCGGTGCGCCGACTGCCGGTGGTCGAGGGCGGGCGGCCGCTGGGCATGCTGAGCCTCGGTGACGTCGCCGCCCGTCAGGACCTCCGCTCGGCGCTCGGGGACATCAGCCGGGCGGCCCCGCAGACCTGGCCGGAGGTGCCCCGGCAGGGGGGACCGGCCGACCGGTCCGGCCCCCCTCAAGCGCTCTGATCCACCGTCAGGCGGCCCTGCCCAGCATCGCGAGCAGCCGCGTCTGGGCGTCGGCTTCCGCGGGCACCTTCACGGGCGCGTCGAACAGGCTGCGGGGCAGTTCGTCGGCGTACCCGCCGAACTCCCGGGCCGCCGCGTCGACCAGGGCGTCCGGCAGCCGCTCGTCCGCGCCGATCGCCCGGGACAGGTCCCAGGCGTGCACCACCGCGTCCGCCACCAGCTGCGAGCAGTACGCGGCGGCGGGCGTCTTGCCGTACGAGAGGTGGACCGTGCCGTCGAGCGCGCCCGGCCCGGCGAACGCGGCCACCGCCGCGGCCTGCGCCGTCTCCCACACGCCCACCGGGTCCGCGCCGAGCACATCGCCGTCGAAGGCGTCCCCGACGTCGGCGATGGTGCGGCCCTCCACCAGCGGCGGCACCCACAGCTGCTCGACGGCCAGATGGTTGACGAGGTCCCGCACCGTCCACTCGGCGCACGGCGTGGGCAGGTCCCACTGGTCGGGCCGTACGGCGTGGACGCGGGAGCCGAAGAAGGCGATGGCCTCGCGGTGGCGGTCGAGGAGCTGGGCGCGGTCCGCAGACGCAGGGGAATCCATGGGGCAACTCTCCCGGACGGGGGCGTAAGGCTCAAGCACGGATTGCCACGGATTGCGCCGACTGCGGGCGGGTACCCATGGGCCATGTCTTTTCCGTCCCTGCCGTCCGTACCGCCCTTGCCGCCCGTCTCCGCCAAGCGGGCCATCCGGCCCACCGGCCTGCCCCGCGGGCTGAGCGCCCACGACCTGGCGCTGTTCCGAGTGGCCGCCGACCGGAACTGGCCGGGGGCCCGCGCCGTGCTGCCGCGGCTGAGCCGGGCCGCCGACCACGGGCTGCTGTGGTTCGGCGCCGCCGCCGCGATGGCGGCCACCGGCTCGCCCCGGGCGCGGCGGGCGGCGCTGCGCGGGGTGGCCTCGCTCGCCCTCGCCTCGGCGACCGTCAACACGGTGGTCAAGCGATCGGTGCGCCGCCCCCGCCCGATACTGGAACTGGTGCCGCTGGTACGGCAGTTGAAGAACCAGCCGATCACCACGTCCTTCCCGTCCGGGCACTCCGCCTCGGCGGCGGCCTTCGCGACCGGGGTGGCCCTGGAGTCGCTGGGCTGGGGCGCGGCGGTGGCACCGGTCGCCTTCTCGGTGGCCGCCTCCCGGGTGTACACGGGAGTGCACTATCCGGGCGACGTGCTGGTGGGCGCGGCCCTCGGCGTCGGCGCGGCCTTCGCGGTACGGGGCCTGGTGCCGACCCGGCGCCAGTTGCCCGCGCCCGGGCGGCCGTACACGGACGCGCCCGCGCTGCCCGGCGGCGAGCACCTGGTGGTCGTGGTCAACGAGGCCTCCGGCACGGCCGCCGCCAAGGCCGCCGCGGTGCGCGACGCGCTGCCGCTGGCCGAGGTGGTGGAGTGCGCTCCAGAGGACCTGACGGCGACGCTCGACAAGGCGGCGCGGCGCGGCCGGGCGCTGGGGGTGTGCGGCGGCGACGGCACGGTGAACCGGGCGGCGGTGGCGGCCGCCCGGCACGGCGTCCCGCTCGCGGTGTTCCCCGGCGGCACCCTCAACCACTTCGCGTACGACCTGGGCATCGAGGAGGTCCAGGACACCGCCCGCGCACTGGCCTCGGGCGACGCCGTCAAGGTGGATCTCGGCCGATTCGCACCGGGCCCGGACGGCGCCGCCGCCGGGTACTTCGTCAACACCTTCAGCCTCGGCGTCTATCCGGAGCTGGTGCGGCTGCGCGAGCGCTGGTCGCCTCGGATCGGCGGCTGGCCGGCCGGGGTGCTCGCGGCGTACGAGGTGCTGCGCGGCGAGCGCCCCCTGGAGGCCGAGCTGAGCGGCAGACCGCACGCGCTGTGGATGCTGTTCGCGGGCAACTGCATCTACCAGCGCCTCGGCCCGGCCCCGGCCCACCGCTACGACCTGGCGGACGGGCTGCTCGACGTCCGTGTGGTGCAGGGCGGCCGGCAGCCCGGGCTCCGGCTGCTCGCTGCCGCGCTCGCCGGGCCGCTCAGCCGCTCCCCCGTCCACGCGGCCCAGCGGATGCGCCGACTGCGCATCGGCGGCCTCGCGCCGGGCACGCCGGTGGCGTACGACGGTGAAGTCGCCCGCATAAAGGGTGAGTTGACGGTCGACAAGCTGCCCGAGGCACTTACGGTGTACCGGCCCGTGACGCGGGGACCGGGCGCCCGGCCGCCCGCGTACGACCGTTGACCGGGCTTAGGACCTGTCCTAGTCCGTGAAGGTCGCCCCCGGCTTCAGCAGCCGCAGCCGCTCGCCGAGCCCGGCGGCGGCGAACGCCTCGGTCAGGGTGTCCGCACCCTCGCTGAAGTGGCCCCAGTGCTCGAAGTGGAGCGGCACCACATGGCGGGCGCCCAGGATCTGGGCGGCCTCGGCGGCGGCCTCGCTGGTCAGGGTCAGCGGGGCGCCGTCGAAGAGCGGGGTGCGCGCGGCCCCGGCGAAGAGCACGGCCACGTCGACCGGGCCGAAGCGCTCGGCGACCGCGCGGACGTGGTCCAGCGAGGCGTTGTCACCGCTGACATAGACGGTCGGCACCGCGTCGCCGTGCAGGACGAATCCGGTGACCTCGCCGGCCAGCGCCTCCGCACCCTCGGGCCCGTGCAGCGCGGGCACACCGGTGATCCGCAGCCGCTCACCGAGCTCGTACGTCTCCCAGTTGGGCAGCGCCGTCACGGCGTCCCCGAGCCTGCCGTGCGCGGCGGACGTCGACAGGACTAGCGGCACCCGGGCCAGATAGGCGCGCCCGGACTCGTCCAGGTTATCCGGGTGCTGGTCGTGCGAGAGCAGCACCGCGTCCACGGCTCCGGTCTCATCCGCCTCGACCGCGGGTCCGGCCGTCTTGACCAGCTTGCGGTCGGGGCCGATCGGATAGTCGCCCGGGGCGTCGAAGGTCGGGTCGGTGACCAGCCGGAAGCCGCAGATGTCCACGACGGCGGTCGGCCCGCCCACGTACCGGATCGATACCTCACCCATAGTGCCCTCCCAAGTGATCATTCTTGCTCGGCAGGGGTAACGCACCCGACGCTACGGCTTGTTCCACACCCGGCGGTAGTGCCGACTCGGCGGCGCCCGGCTGCCCCGGAGCACGCCCGGCGGGCGGAGCCGCGCTGTCCACATGGCGAAACGCAGGTCTCAGTATTCGACACAGCGGCGTACGGTGGCCGTACCGACCGCGAGAACGTCGAGAGAGGGAGCCGGTCATGCCGAAGGAGACCGCCGTCTACACCCACGGCCACCACGAGTCCGTACTGCGCTCGCACAGTTGGCGCACCGCCGCCAACTCCGCCGCGTACCTCATCGGTGAACTCAAGCCGGACGCCCGGGTCCTGGACATCGGCTGCGGACCCGGCACCATCTCCGCCGACCTGGCGGCGCTGGTCCCGGACGGCCAGGTCACCGCCGTCGACGCGGCGCCCGGCATCGTCGAGCAGGCGCGCGCGTACGCCGAGGAGCGCGGGCAGCGCAACATGGCGTTCGCCGTCGCGGACGTCCACGCCCTCGACCACCCCGACGACTCCTTCGACGTCGTCCACGCCCACCAGGTGCTGCAACACGTGGGCGACCCCGTCCAGGCGCTGCGCGAGATGCGCCGGGTCACCCGGCCCGGCGGTCTGGTCGCGGTGCGCGACAGCGACTACGGCGCCTTCACCTGGTTCCCCGAAGTCCCGTCCCTGGACGAGTGGCTGGAGCTGTACCACCGGGTCGCCCGGGCCAACGGCGGCGAGCCGGACGCCGGGCGGCGGCTGCGGTCCTGGGCGCGCGAGGCCGGGTTCACGGACATTGCCTCCACCGCCTCGACCTGGTGTTTCGCCACGCCCGACGAGCGCGCCTGGTGGAGCGGGCTGTGGGCGGACCGCACGGTGGCGTCCTCGTACGCGAAGCTCGCGGTGGACGGCGGGCACACCACCGAGGCCGCCCTCGCGGCGATCGCCGAGGGGTGGCGGGAGTGGGGCGCGGACGACGACGCGTGGTTCATGGTCCCCCACGGCGAGATCCTCTGCCGCGTGTGACGGTCACCAACTAGGCTCGTACGTATGGAGATCCTCGGAACCACACTGCGCATCTGCGTCGACGATCTGGAGACCTCGGTGGTCTTCTACGAACGCCTCACCGGAAGCAAAGCCCTGCGCTTCGAACGCGGCGGAGTGTCGGTCGCCGCGGTCGGCTGCTTCCTGCTGATGAGCGGTCCGGAGTCGGAGCTGGAGATCCTGCGCAAGGTTTCGGCCACGATCGCCGTCAAGGACGTCGACGACGCCTACCGCGCCCTCACCGGGGTGGGCGCCCGCGTCATCGCGGGCCCGGTCCCCACCCCGGTGGGCCGCAACTTGATCGCGGTACACCCGGACGGCTCGGTCTTCGAGTACGCGGACCACAGGGGGTAGTTCGGCAGAGAGCGGGCTCCGTCAGGGGCACGCTTTTAGGGGCGCGGGGAACTGCGCGACCAGCCCTCCACGGTCCGCAGTCGAATTCCGCGCCCCCTAAGGTGACTCCGGCCGCATCCGGTAGTCGTACCGCTCCGGCAACGGCTCATCGGTGATCCGCGCCCACACCTCGCCCAGAATCTCCGCGCCCTCGCGCAGATCAGCCACTTCAAACCCAGCGTCGAAGACGGAACGCGCACCCGCCACATCGCCCTCGGCGAGCAGGAGTTGCGCCTCCAGGAGTTTGAACGCCCCCCGTCCCTGCACAGGGGGTCGCAGGCGGTCCCACACCGCACGCGCGTCCCCAGCGCGCCCCGCGCCGAGAAGGGCCGCAATCGCCTCGCGCCCCAGCGCCGCGGTCGCAGCCACCCAGTGCTCCCCGTCCCGCCTCTCCGCGCAGAGGTCGTCAAAGGCCTCCGCATACAACGACGCGGCCCGGTCCGCGTTGCCCGCGAGCCGGTCCGCGACGGCCAGGCACCGCAGCAGCGGCCAGCGCGAGGGGGCGAGCGGCAGTCCGCGCTCCCAGCTGCGTACGGCCTGCGCCCGGTCGCCCGCGTGCCACTGCGCGACCCCGAGGTGGTACTCGGTGAGCGGGGCGGCGGGCGCCGTCTCCAGCATGTCCCGCCAGTGCGGGGCCACCAGGGTCGGCCCGGGCGGGACGACCCGGCGCGGCTCGGGCAGCGCTCCGGCGTGGAGCAACTCCAGCCAGGGCGCCTGCTCTTCGCCGAGCGTCGCCTCGGCGAACGGCGTCCCCGGCAGCTTCAGGCTCCCCCGCAGCACTTCGAGCGCGCCCCACCCGGACCCGGTGGCCAGCGACTCGGTGGGCTCGGTGTCGGCGTACGGGCGCCAGGCCGCGTACGCCTCCTCGACCCGCTCGCGCGGCAGTACCGCCTCCAGCCGCCCCGCCACCTCGCCGCGAGCCGCCGGCCAGTCGTCGCCGTGCACGAGCCCGGGGGTGGCGGCGAGCGGGCCGTACGCCTCCAGCCAGGCGAACTCCGCGCCCGCCTCCAGCGGAACGTGCTCCAGCTGGGTGCGTGCCAGACCCGCCTGGATCTCCGCGTAGCCGGTGGTCCCGGGCTCGGTCAGCCACTCCTGCCAGCGCCGCCCGCCCCGGCCCGAGCCCCACAGGAACAGCTTGCGTCCCCGCAGCAGATCGGTCGACGTCTGGACCAGGCCCTGCCCGGAGGCGTCGAGGGAGGCGATCCAGCGGCGGGCGCCGTCGGGCACCTCGTAGAAGTAGTCGGCGGGGTACTCGCCGCGCAGCGGATACGTACGGTCGGCGCCGTCCCACTCGGGGACCGGCACCTGCCGCAGCGTGCGCGCGTACCCGAAGTGCCAGGCCCGGTCGGCGGGGGCGAGGACGCGGGTGCGCTCGCCCTCCTCCACCGCGATGTTGGACCACCAGTAGACGGGCGCGGTCCGCTCGTGCGGGTTGCGGACGCGTACGCCCACGTACAGGAAGTCGGAGTCCTCGGGCAGCCAGAGGTCCACCTGGAACGGCAGGTCGCGCAGCCGCTCCCACTCCCACAGGCGCAGCATCTCGCCGCCGTCGGGGGCGGGGACGGTGGCCGCGTGCACGGGTGCGCAGGAGAGGGTGGTGTGGCCGGTGGCGCCGATGTTCCACTCGATGCCGCCGGAGAACCAGGCGCCGTTCAGGGCGAAGTCGGCGGGCTGCGACACGGGGTTGACGTAGAGGAGTTCACGCCCGGTCGGCTTGTGGAAGAGGGAGCGGATCCGGCCGCCGAGGCCGGGCAGTACGGTGACGCGCAGCCGGGAGTTCTCCAGGACGAGGGTGTCCAGCTCGGTGGGGGTGCGCTCGCGGCCGTAGCCGTCGAGGATCCGCACCGGGAGGACCGTCTCCAGCGGCTCGTAGCCGATCTGCCGGGCCATGTCGCGCGGCAGGCCCTCGCGGGCGCCCTCGTCGAGGGTGTGCGTCTCGTCGAGCGGCCGCAGCGCGGGCAGCGGGTTGGGCTGCCCCAACGGGGCGGCGGGCAGGGTCAGTACGGAACGTCGCACGGTCGTGGCCAAGACAACCTCATTCCCTCGCGCGGTCGGCCGCCCCGTCCTTGCGGCCGCCCCGTGACCATGGAACACGGCGGGCGCCGCACTGACCAGAGCATCCCCTGGTCAGGATTGCGCAAAGGCGTCCGCCCGACGGGGGGTCAGCGCGGCTCGACCATCTCCGCCGTGACCGCCCAGCGTTCGTGGTCGCGCCAGGCGCCGTCGATGAAGAGGAAGTCCGGCGAGAAGCCCTCCAGGCGGTATCCGGCGCGGCGGACCAGGGCGATGGAGGCGACGTTGCCGGGCTGGATGTTCGCCTCCAGGCGGTGCAGGCCGAGCCTGGCGAACGCGTACCGGGTGACCAGGTCCAGCCCTTCGCCCATCAGCCCGCGCCCGGCGGCGTGCGCGAAGGCGCCGTAGCCGAGCGCCCCGCTCAGGAACGCGCCCTGGACGACGTTGTTGATGTTGATGAACCCGGCGATCCGGTCGTCCTCGCGCGTGCAGACCAGGAACCCGTACCGGGCCGGGTCCTCCATCAGCCGCCCCGCGTACGTCGCGTACGCGTCGGGGTCGGTCGGCGGAAAGAGCCACGGCGCGTGCAGGGACCGGCTCTCCCGCGCGAGCGCGGTGTACTCCCCCGCGTCCTCGTACATGAAGTACCGGATGCCCACGCGGGAGCCCTCGGCGAGGTACGTGATCTTGTCGGACATCGGGTCAGGGTACGGGCCCGGGGTGGATGCCGCGCAGCGGCATTCAAGGGGCGCGGGGAACTGCGCGAGCAACCCACCACTCGCCCGCAGACAAACCCCGGGCTACTTCCCCCGCAGCGACTCGACCAGCTTGTCGATGCGCCGCTGCCGCGTCTCGGGGCTCTTGGCGCTCTCGATCTCCCCCACCTGCTTGCGCTTGAGGCTGAAGGCCATCCGCTCGTACGCCCCGCGCAGCGCGGGGTCCGCGTCGAGCACGGCCGCGACGTCGTCCGGCGCCTCCACCACGCGCGGCTCCTCGTCGAGCTGGAGGTCGACCTCGATCTCCTCGCCCAGGTCGACCCCGCTCGCCTCGCGGTTGGCCGCGCTGATGCCGATGAGGATCTGGCCGCGCATGGCGGCGACCCTGGTGCGCCAGGAGTGGCCGTTGATCTCGACGACCACGGGGGGCCGCTTGCCCTGCCCGAGCTCGTCGACGACCTTCTGCGGCACCTCGACGCCCAGCGCGTTCCCGGACGGGATGACCGTGGCCTTGAACTTCATGCTCGCACTCCTCGTCCGTACCGTGTGCCGTCTCAACCCGCCACGATATACCGGGAGTTGTCGATCATTTGCCCCGCCGGCGGATGAAGTAGCCGCCGCAGATCACCCCGACCACGAACACCGCGAGCAGCGCCAGATAGAGCGGCATGGAGACCTCGGGGATCAACAGCCGGATCTTGACCTGGCGGGTGTTCTCGAAGATGAAGATCAGGGCGAGGACCGCGATCGTGACGACCGCGATCCGTGACGGTGTGAGGGCGCCCCCGACTCCCGTGCCGCCCTTCGTCCCGCCCGACGCGTCCTTGGGGCTCATGACCCGGCCCTTTCTGGGGGTGGTGCTGGGTGCCTGCCTTCGAGGAGTGGTGACACCCCTTCCGTACAGGATGGACGGGTCCCGTACGGGAAGCGGCCTGGAAGCGGGCCGTACGGGTGAGCCGGGCACCCGGGTCCGGCCCTGAGGCCGCCGCTCGCCCGAGCCCGCCTTGTCAGACAAGTGGCGGCCGGGCCATGCTTGCGCCATGGCAGTCAGCGGACAGCAGCGCAGGCCGGTCGTCGCCCTGTACGAGCGGATCGCCGACGCGATCCACGACGGCACCTATCCGCCGGGCTCCACCCTGCCCTCGGAGCCCAGGCTCGCGGGCGAGCTGGGGGTGGGCCGCCCGGCGCTGCGCGAGGCGCTGCTGCTCCTCCAGGAGGACGGGCTGCTCTCGGTGCGCCGGGGCGTGGGGCGGACCGTCAACGACCACCCGCCCAGGCGCGGCTTCGAGCAGCTCCAGCCGCTGGAGGAGCTGCTCGGCACGGGCGGCCCGGTGCGGGTGCGGGCCCTGCTGCGCAGCGTCGAGGAGCCGACCGACTTCACCACCCAGCATCTGCTCCCCGCCGCCGGTGCGGAGCTGCGGTTCTGGGAGACGGTGCTGGTCGGCGAGGCGCTGGCGGTGGCGCTCTGCCATGAGTGGGCCGCTCCCCAGGACGTGCTCGAACGGCTGCACCCGGCGTTCGCCGCCGCCCTGGCCGACGAGCCCGCGCGCTCGATGCTCGCGGTGCTTGCGGACGCCTCCCGGGGCGTGCCGCTGACCGCGCACAGCGGGGTCACGGCGACCCTGCTCGGACGCCGCCGCGGCGAGCAGCTGGACCGCCCCGCGGACACCCCCGCCGTACTGATCACGCAGGTCGTACGGGTGGAGGGCACCCCCGTCCTGGCCGCCAAGCACATGCTGCCGACCGGCTCCCCGGCGCTGCCCGTACTGCAGAGCTCCTAGCCCGAGCGGCCGAGGCTGTACACTCCCCGGTCATGCACTTGTCTGACAACCCTGCCGCCCAGCCCGTCGCCGACTGGATACGCCGCGCGCCCAAGGCCGTCCTCCACGACCACCTCGACGGTGGTCTGCGCCCCGCCACGATCATCGAGCTGGCCCGCGCGTGCGGCTACGAGAGCCTGCCGACCGAGGACCCGGCGGCGCTCGCGGTCTGGTTCCGCGACGCGGCCGACTCCGGCTCCCTTGAGCGCTATCTGGAGACCTTCGCCCACACCTGCGCGGTGATGCAGACCCGCGAGGCGCTGGAGCGGATCGCGGCGGAGTGCGCCGAGGACCTGGCGGCGGACGGGGTCGTCTACGCGGAGGTGCGGTACGCGCCCGAGCAGCACCTGGAGCGCGGGCTCACCCTCGACGAGGTCGTCGACGCGGTGAACGCCGGCTTCCGGGAGGGCGAGCGCCGCACCGGCGGCCGGATCACCGTCCGCGCCCTGCTCACCGGGATGCGCCACACCGACCGCTCCCTGGAGATCGCCGAGCTGACCGTGGCCCACCGCGACCGCGGGGTGGCCGGCTTCGACATCGCGGGCGGCGAGATCGGCAACCCGCCGGCCCGCCACCTCCCCGCCTTCCAGCACCTGAAGCGGTCGAACTGCCACTTCACCATCCACGCGGGCGAGGCCGTCGGCGCGGAGTCGATCCACGAGGCCGTGCAGATCTGCGGCGCCGAGCGCGTCGGCCACGGCGTGCGGATCACCGACGACATCACGGTGCACGAGGACGGCACGGCCGACCTCGGCCACCTCGCCTCCTACCTGCGCGACAACCGCATCGCGCTGGAGGTCTGCCCGACCTCCAACCTCCAGACGGGCGCGGCCAAGGACTACGCCTCGCACCCGATCGACCTGCTGCGCCGCCTCAGCTTCCGGGTCACCCTGAACACCGACAACCGGCTGGTCTCCGGCACCACCATGAGCGAGGAGTTCCAGCACATGGTGGACGCCTTCGGCTACGGGCCCGAGGTGTTCGAGCAGTTCACCGTCGCCGCCGTGGAGGCCGCGTTCCTGCCGCTGCCGGAGCGCCGCCGCATCATCGACGAGCTGATCCGCCCGGGCTACGCCGCCCTCTAGCGGACGGCGTACGCCTCCATGGCGTACGGGCTACACCAGCGCGGGCACCTCCAGCGTGAGCGTGCCCGCGTCGGCGTCGAGCACCGCGGGCACCCCGAGCGGCATGGTCAGCGAGGGGGTGCAGTGGCCGAAGCCGAACTGCTCGACCACCGGCACCCCGAGCGGGGCGAGCCGCTCGTACAGCACGGCCCGCACCTTCTCGTACGGCCCGCACTCCTCCCAGGAGCCGAGCGCCACCCCGGCGACCCCGTCCAGCCATCCCGAGCGCAGCAGCTGGGTGAGGATGCGGTCGATCTGGTAGTCCTCCTCGCCGACGTCCTCGATCAGCAGCAGTCCGCCGCGCGCCGACGTCCTGGCCCGCGGGGTGGCGAGGTCGGCGCCGAGCAGGGCGAGGCAGCCGCCCACCGTGACCCCGCGGGCCCGGCCTGGCACCATCGGGCGCGCGCCCGCCGGGCCGAGGGTGCGGGCCGCCTCGGGCTCGAAGAGCGTGGTGCGCAGGGAGCGCTGGGTCGGGTCGTCCTTGAGGAATGTCGCGGCCGACACCATCGGCCCGTACAGAGTGGAGAGCCCCATCCGTACCGCGAACGCCTCGTGCAGCGCGGTCACGTCGCTGTAGCCGACGAACACCTTGGGCCCGGCGGCGCGCATCGCGCTCCAGTCGAGCAGGTCCACCATGCGCTGTGCGCCGTATCCGCCGCGTGCGCAGAGCACCGCGTCGACGGACGGGTCGCACCACGCCTCCTGGAGGTCGCGCGCCCGGCCCTCGTCGCTGCCCGCGAGATAGCGGAACTCCGGGTGCCGGTCGCGGACATGGGGCATCACGACCGGTTCGAGGTCCCAGCCGCGCAGGATGTCCAGGCCCGCGTCGAGCCGCTCCCCCACCACCGGCCCGCTGGTGGCGACCACCGCCACCCGGGCGCCGGGCCGCAGCCGGGCGGGCCGGGTGAGCGGCGCGGTGGCGTGGTGCGTCGAGGTCACTTCTTCAGCTCCAGGAGGGGGACGTCGGGCCGGTCGATGCCGAACGTCTGGGCGTACAGGGAGAGTTCGGCCTCCAGGGCGCGGACCATGGTGTCCGCCCGGCGGAAGCCGTGTCCCTCGCCCTCGAAGGCGATGTACGCGTGCGGTATGCCGCGGCCCGCCGTTCTGGCCAGGAACCGTTCGCACTGTACGGGTCGGCAGATCACGTCGTCGAGTCCCTGGAGCAGCAGGAACGGCACGGTGATCCGCTCCGCGTGGGTGATCGGCGAGCGCTCCGCGTACCGGCCGGGGAGGTCGGCGAGGGGCCCGATGAGGGACTCCATGTACTGCGACTCGAAGTCGTGCGTGCCGTCGTCCGACGACCAGTCGGTGAGGTCGAGGACCGGGTAGATCACGGTGCCGCAGGCGTAGACGTCGGTGGTGGCGAGCGAGGCCGCCGAGGTCCAGCCGCCCGCGCTGCCGCCCCGGATCGCGAGCCGCCGGGGGTCGGCGGTGCCCTCGTCGGCGAGCGCCCGGGCCACGGCCGCGCAGTCCTCGACGTCGACGACGCCCCACTGCTCGCGCAGCCGGTCGCGGTACTCCCGTCCGTACCCCGTCGAGCCGCCGTAGTTGACCTCGGCCACGCCGATGCCGCGCGAGGTGAAGTAGGCGATCTCCAGGTCGAGGACGAGCGGGACCTGGCTGGTCGGGCCGCCGTGCGCCCAGATCACGTACGGCGGGAGCTCGTCGGTGGGCGCCACCCGGCCGGGGTGGTGCGGCGGATAGACCAGGGCGTGGATGTCGCGGCCGCCCGGACCGGTGAAGGTGCGGATCTGCGGTTCCGGGTAGTACGCGGGGTCCACCGGGTCGTCGTGGGCGCGCCCGACGACGCGGGTGCGGCCCGAGCGGGTGTCCAGCTCGACCACCTCGGGCGCCGTGCGCGGGCTCGCGGCGACGCCGACGACCCTGCTGCCGTGCACCGCGAGCGTGCAGTGCCAGGCGGTCCAGGGCCCGGCCGCGTCCACGACCTCGCCGCTCTCCGGGTCGAGGATGCCGAGCGCGGTCGCGCCCCTGCCGTGGACCACGGCGATCAGACCGTTCTCCAGCGGGTGGAACCAGCGGCGGCCGAGCTGCCAGAGCGGCCCGCCGAACTCCTCCTCGCGCGGGCACAGCGGCACCGCGGCGCCCTCGCGGTCCGCCGGGTGGGAGGAGGGCGAGACCCCGGGGGCGGGGGCGGCGCGGTAGAGGTTCCACCAGCCGGTGCGGTCGCAGGAGAAGAGCAGCCGGCCGTCGGGCGCCCACTCGACCTGGGCGACGGACTCGCCGGGCCCGCCCGCGACGGGCCGCGCCCCTTCGAAGGCCCCGTCGTCGCCGATCTCCGCGAGGATCAGCTCGGTGCCGTCCCACGGCATGTTCGGGTGGTCCCAGGCGAGGTAGGCCGCGCGGGCGCCGTCCGGGGAGAGCCGGGGGCCGGTGACGAAGCGGTGTCGCCCGTCGGAGAGCTCGCGCACCCGGCCGCGGTCCTCGGCCGCCGAGCCGTCCAGGGGCACGGCCGCCAGCACCCGGCGCACATCGGTGGGCGCGTCGCCGGTGAACTCCTCAAGGACGCACCAGACTTCGCCCCGCTCGGCCACGAGGACCGGGTCGGCCCAGCGCAGCCCCTCCCCCACCGCCGAGAGCGGAGTGAGCGGCCGAGGCTCGCCGGCGCCGTCCGGCTCGTACGCGTACAGGCGCTGGTCGGGGAAGTGGACGAAGACGACCAGCGGGCCCCCGGAGCCGCGCGGGACCGCGGCCCAGGGTTGGCCGCCGTACTCGATGACCCGGGTCCGTACGTTCCACGGCGCGGGCAGCAGCGACTGCGCGGCGCCGTCCGCCCGGCGCCGGACCAGTGCGCGGCGGCCGCCCTCGGTGGGGCGCGGCTCGGTCCACCACACCTCCTCGCCGACGACGCCGACGAAGTCGGGCGCCCCGTCGCGGCTGGCGGCGAGCTCGGCGTCGATGGGCGACGGCCAGGTTCCGTAAGGCCCGATGGGCATCATGTCTTCCAACTCCCCCTACGCGGAGCGCAGATAGTGATCGAGAACGCGCACGCCGAAGTGGAGCGCGTCCACCGGGACCCGTTCGTCGACGCCGTGGAACAGCGCCTGGTAGTCGAAGCCGGGCGGCAGCTTCAGCGGCGAGAAGCCGTAGCCGGTGATGCCGAGACGGGAGAAGTGCTTGGCGTCGGTGCCACCGGACATGCAGTACGGCACGACATGCCCCTCGGGGGCGAACTTCTCGACGGCGGCGCGCAGTTTGGCGTACGTCGGGGAGTCGACCGGGGACTGGAGGGCGACCTCCTTGTGGTGGAACTCCCAGTCGACGTCCGGGCCGGTCAGCCGGTCCAGCGTGTCGCGGAACTCGTCGTCGCCGCCCGGCAGGACCCGCCCGTCCACATACGCGGTGGCGTGCCCCGGAATCACATTGACCTTGTAACCGGCCTCCAGGATCGTCGGGTTGGAGCTGTTGCGCACGGTCGGCTCGACCAGGGCGGCGGCCGCGCCGAGCTTGCCGAGGAGCTCGTCCACATCGAAGCCGGGGGCCGCTGGGTCGGCCTCGATCCCGTACAGCGCGGCGAGTTCGGCCAGGGACGCCCGGACGGTCGGGGTGAGCCGGACCGGCCACCGGTGCTCCCCGATCCGGGCGATCGCCGCGGCCAGGCGGCTGACCGCGTTGGCCCGGTTCACCCTGGAGCCGTGGCCCGCCCGGCCGTGCGCGGTGAGCTTCAGCCAGCCGGTGCCGCGCTCGCCCGCCGCGATCGGGTAGAGCTCCATGCCACGGTCCGCGTGGAAGGTGAACGCGCCCGCTTCGCTGATGCCTTCGGTGCACCCCTCGAACAGGCCGGGGTGGTGGTCGGCGAGGAAGCCGGAGCCGTCGATCGCGCTGGCCTCCTCGTCGGCGGTGTACGCGATGACGATGTCCCGGCGGGGGCGAATGCCCGCCCGCGCCCAGGCCCGTACGACCGCGAGGACCATCGCGTCCATGTTCTTCATGTCCACGGCGCCGCGCCCCCACACCACGCCGTCGCGGACCTCCCCGGAGAAGGGGTGCACGCTCCAGTCGGCGGGCTCGGCGGGCACCACGTCGAGGTGACCGTGGACCAGGAGGGCGTCGGCGGAGGGGTCGGTGCCCTCGATGCGCGCCACCACGTTGGTGCGCCCCGGCGTCCGCTCCAGGAGGGTGGGTTCCAGACCGGTGTCGGCCAGCCGCTCCGCCACGTACTCGGCGGCGGGGCGCTCGCGGCAGTCCCCGCCGCCGCGGTTGGTGGTGTCGATCCCGATGAGCTCCGAGGTGAAGGCCACCACCTCGTCCAGCGCCCGCCCGTCGATGTGCTCAGCCATACTGCTCCTCCACCGCGGCCGAGACGATCGTGGTGACCGCCTTGAAGGTGCGGATGCCGTCGTACATGGTGTCGCTGGTGTAGGCGACGCGGCGCTCCCCGGTCCGCTCGGCGCCCGGGACCACCGTGGCCGCCATCGTCAGGTGCTCCGCGTCGAATTCGAGCTCGACGGTGAACGGCCCGCCCCGCACCGGGTCATGACGCACCGCCAGTCCTGCGGCCTCCTTGGCGGCGGCCCTGATGTCGGCGGCCGTGCGCGCGGGGGTGCGGCACACCGCCGCGTACCGCGAGACGTGGTCCTTGACCGCCACCTTCCGCGCCCCTGGTGCATATCCCTCGGCGTCCGCGCAGGTCAGGTCATCGCCGGTGACCAGGACCACCGGCACCCCGTACTCCGCGACCACGTGCGCGTTGAGCAAACCCTCGCTCGCCCTGGCCCCGTTCAGCCAGACGCCCGTGATGGAGTTGGCGAGATAGGTGTGCGCCAGCACTCCTTCCGTGCCCGCGCCCGTGTGGTAACCGACGAACGCGATCCCGTCCACGTCACCGTGCTGCACGCCCTCGACCATGGACAGCGACTTGTGCCGGCCGGTGAGCATCTCCACACGCTCGTCCAGTCGCTCCAGCAGCAGATTGCGCATGGACCAGTGCGCCTCGTTGATGAGGACGTCATCGGCGCCGCCGTCGAAGAAGCCCAGCGCCGCCGCGTTCACATCGGACGTGAACAGGGCGCGGCAGCGCTCCCACTGCGGGGTGCCCGGCAGCACATCGGCGGGCCAGGTGACACCGGTCGCGCCCTCCATGTCGGCGCTGATGAGGATCTTCATGCCACGAAACCGTACGCGTCGCGGAACGCCCTCACCAGCCCTGTGGATAACCCCGGGCGCGTGTCCTGGCGCGCCTCCCGCCGCCGGTCCGCGGTCGAGCCAATTGGTGCAGACCTCTTGCGTGTTGGTCCAGACCAATGCCAACCTCTGGTCCGAACCAGCTGAGAAGGAGCCCCCACATGTCCGTACGACGCACAGCAGCCTCGCTCGGTGTTCTCGGTGTGGCGTCCGCGTCACTGCTCTCCGTCGCCGGCTCGCCCGCCGCCGCGCACGGCGCCGTGTTCAACCCGGTCAGCCGGGTCGCCGCCTGTTACGCGGAAGGCCCCGAGACCCCCAAGTCGCAAGTGTGCAAGGACCTGGTCGCCGACTCCGGCACCCAGCCGCTCTACGACTGGAACGAGGTCAACATCGCCAATGCCGACGGGCACCATCAACAGCTCGTCCCGGACGGCAAGTTGTGCTCGGCCAACCGTGAGAAGTACCGCGCGCTGGACTGGGCCCGCACCGACTGGCCGGCCACCGGCGTCTCGGCCGGATCCTTCGGGTTCAAGTTCCGGGTGACGGCCCCGCATTCGGGGACCATGACGCTCTACATCACCAAGGAGGGCTTCGATCCGACGAAGCCGCTGAAGTGGTCCGACCTGGATCCCCAGCCGGTCGTCACCTACGCCACGGCGAGGACCTCCACCGAGGGCTACTACAACTTCACCGGGAACCTGCCCGCGCGCACCGGCCGCCACATCATCTACAAGGTCTGGCAGCGCAACGACAGCCCCGAGGCGTTCTACAGCTGCTCGGACGTCGTGTACGGCAAGGCCGCCCAGGCGGCCGCGCAGCCCTCCGCGCCCAGCAAGCAGAGCATCGAGGCGGGGGCGTCCAAGTCCACCGTCAGCCACCAGGGGCACGGCGGCGGCACACCGTCGAAGGACTCGTTCGCCCTCGGCGCGGCGGCGCAGCCCGTCGCGGCGGTCTCCATGGCGGGCGTCCTGGCCGGCGGTGTGCTTCTGCTGCGCCGGCGCAAGGACTCCTGACCGCCCGCCGGGCTCACTCGGCGCGCCCCACCACCCACCACTTGGAGGGCAGCGCGATCCGGGTGCCGTCCGGCCGGTACTCGGTCGTGGTCAGCGGCAGTTCGCCGCGGGCCACGACCGTGAGACCGGCCGCGCCGAGCAGGGCGGGCACAGCCGCGTCGGCCACCTCGCCCGGGGTGAGGCCGTGGGCGAAGACGGGGCGGAGCTTCGGCGGCGCCCCGGCGGGGTCCTGGGCGAGGCCCATCAGGACCGGCTTGGCCGCCTCCGCGAGCTCCACCAGGAACGCCCGGCCCTGCGTCCCCACCAGCGTGGCGACGGCGTCGGCCAGGGGCCGGCGGTCGGCCGGTTCGCACTGGTGGAGCACCCCGCGCACATACACATTGGCGTCGCCGAGGCGCGCGTGCAGCTTCTGGACGGCCTTCTCGTCGGTCGCGTCCAGCTGGTCGAACCGGACCCGGCCGTCCGGGTCCTGGCTTCTGGCCCGTTCCACCGCGGCGGGCGAGAGGTCGACGCCGACGACGGTGTCGTAACGGTCGGCGAGGAAGCGGGCCTGGGTGCCGTTGCCGCATCCCAAGTCGACCATGGGCAGGGCCAGATCGGCCAGATGGGGTTCGAAGAGCGCCAGGTGGGGGCCCGCCGTCAGGGCCGGTTCGGCGTCCCAGAACACCGCGCCCGTCTCGTCGGGCGCCTCGTTCCAGAACCCTTCCCAGGCGTCCTTGTACCGACTCGTCACGCTCATGACCGACTCCCCAGGCTGGCACGCACAGTGTCAAGATCGGTCTATCGCTCCGGGGGCACGCCGACAAGCTCCCGGCGCAATCATTCACCACCCGTTCGAGCCGGTTCAGCGCCTCGTGCGCCCCCTGCGCGGCAGCGACACCTCGAACCACACGGTCTTGCCCTCGCCCGTACGGCTGGTCCCCCACTCGCGGGCCAGCCGGCTCACCACCCGCAGTCCGCGCCCGGCCTCGTCGAGCGGTCCGGCGTGCAGCAGCATCGGAAGCGTGTGGTCGTCGTCGACGACCTCGCAGCGCAGTGATTCGGCCCGCACCATCCGCAGCCGGACCTGGTGGCTGTGCGCATGCCGTACGGCATTGGTGACGACCTCGCTGACCAGCAGCTCCACGGTCTCCGCCACGTCATCGAGGCCCCATTCGCGCAGTCGGCCGACGACCAGGCGACGGGCCCGGGCCACCTCGCGCGCGTCTATGGCGAGCGGCCACTCGGCGACGTCCTCGCGCGCGATGCCGTTGAGCCGGGCCATCAGGAGGGCGACGTCGTCCTTTCGGCCGCCCCGGGTGTTGAGGGCGCGGATGATGGTGTCGCAGGCGTCGTCCATGGAGGCGGCCGGGTGCGCGGCCGACTCGCAGAGCGTCGCCAGCCCCACGCCGATGTCCTCGCCCCGCATCTCGACCAGGCCGTCGGTGCACATCACCAGCCGGTCGCCCGGCTCGACGCGTACGCGCGCGGTCTCGAACGGCACCCCGCCGACGCCGATGGGCGCCCCGGTCGGCAGGTCGAGCAGTTCGCTGCGGCCGTCGGCGGCGCGGACCAGGACCGGGGGCACATGGCCCGCGTTGGCCATCAGGAGCTCGCCCTCGATGGGGTCGTAGACCGCGTACAGACAGGTCGCCAGATAGTGCTCGCCGAGGCGCTGGGCCAGGTCGTCCAGATTGCGCAGGAGTTGGGCGGGCGGCAGGTCGAGGGCCGCCATGGTCTGTACGGCGGTGCGCAACTGGCCCATCATCGCGGCCGAGTTGAGGCCGTGCCCCATGACGTCCCCGACCACGAGGGCGATCCGGGAGCCGGGCAGCTTGATGGAGTCGAACCAGTCGCCGCCGACCCGGCCGAGCAGGGTGCCGGGCAGATAGCGCGTCGCCGTGTCGCAGCCGGTCATCTGCGGGGTGACCTGCGGCAGCATCGAGTCCTGGAGCATCTCCGCGACGCTCTCCTGGTACGTGTACATCCGGGCGTTGTCGAGCACGAGCCCGGCGCGGGCGGCGAGTTCGGCGCCGGTCACCCGGTCCATGTCGTTGAACTCGGCCCGCTCCGCGTGGCGCAGCAGGATCATGAAGCCGAGCACCACATTGCGTGCCTTGAGGGGAACCACCAGCATCGACCGGCCGTTGATCAGAGGCCGGATGTCGCGCTTTTCGAACTGCGAGGCGATGGCGGTGCCCATCTGCTCGCTGATGCGCGGGACGAGCACGGGCTCGCCGGAGGTCATGCACTGGAAGAAGGGGGTGTGCGCGGGGAACGGCATGGACTCGCCGACCGGTACGACGTCGTCCCACCGCCCGGGTGCGTCGACGTGCTCGACGGCGACCCGGTGCCACATCGTGGTCTCGTCCGGCGGCCCGTCCGGGAACCCCTCACCGGCGATGACCTGTTCACGCAGATAGGTGCCCGCGACATCGGTGAAGCGCGGCACCACGGCGGCGCTCACCTCGTGGATCGTCCGGGACAGATCGAGGGAGGAACCGATTCGGCCACTGACCTCGTTGAGGAACTCCAGCCGCTCGCGCACGGCGGCGTATTCGAGGTCCTGCTCGAACTCGGGAGCGGGCGCCAGGCCCGCGGCGGTCGGTATCTGCTCGCCGCCCTGGGCGGCCCTGCGCTCGGCCCGGCGGGGCACACCCCAGTCGGGCGTCACGGGCACCCGGTCGTGCTGGCTGAACTCCAGGACGGGATAGCCGAGTTCGAGCACCTGGGAGACGATCCGGGAGCTCTCGCCGACGCTCATGCTGGGCAGGATCTCGGGCAGCCGCCCGGCCAGCTCCTCGGCGCCCTGGAACTCGGTGTGCAGGGCGAAGCCGGGTGCTATCCGCTCCACGGCGCCGCGGCCCGGCCCCGGGTGCTCGGCGTGCAGCTGCCGCGCGTCCGCCGCCAGCACGAGGAGCCGCTCAGAACCCGGCCCGACCAGCGGATACGCCCACCAGAGCACATCGACGCGAGGCTTCCCGGGATCCGAGAGGGTGGCCCGCCCGGCCGTCGGGTACGAGGTCAGGCCGTTGAGCGAGGCGTCCAGGCCCGGGCCGAACGCGTCGTAGGCGTCCAGCTCCCGCAGGACGTCGCCGGGCCGGTCCTCGCGCAGTGCGCCGGAGACCGGCAGCAGATCGAGGGCGGACCGGCCGACCGCCTCCTCGCGGGCGGGTCCGAAGAGCCGGCGCGCACCGGTCGACCAGTGCGACACCAGCCCGTCGCCGTCCACGACGATCACGGCAAGCGGAATCCGTCCGGCCGCTGCGGACTGCCGCGGCAGCGTCGGCGGAGTGCCACTGTCCATGGGTGGAGGCTCCTTCCCCGCCGCAAGGTTCTGCGGCTGTGCCACCTACCGTACGGCCATGCGAAGGCCCCGCGCGGGGCAACGCCGGAATAGGGCGCGCGCCCGCGTGTACTGGGCAATTGGTTGAAGAATAGTCAGTCCTCGTGGCCCAGTTGGAGGTCGCGCTCGGTGCGTCCGCCGCCCGCTACCTGGAGCACCGTGGCCACCGGCGGATACCCGGCCGCGATCACCGTGTACTCGCCGGACGAGAGGTCGACGAAGCGGAAGGTTCCGTCGGGGCCGGTGGTGAGGGTGTCCACCACGTTCCCGGCGGCGTCGAGGAGCGTCACGCGCGCGTCCTCGACCGGCCGTCCGCCGCTGGCCCTGACCGTGCCGCGCAGCACCGCGCCGCCCGCGAGCTCGATGTCCTGCCGGGTCTCGCGCGAGGACTGGACGCTCACCGGGAGCGCGGCGGGCCGGAAGGCGGGCGCGCTCGCGGCCAGGGTGTACTCGCCGGCCACCAACTCGCTGATCACATAGGCTCCTTCGCGCCCGCTGCGGGTGGTGGCGACGACCTCGCCGCGTACGTCGGTGAGCGTGACGGCGGCGTCCCTGACCGGGGTGCCGTCGGCGGTGACCACCGACCCCGCCAGCCGTCCGGCGCCGCCGAGGACCACGTCGAGCTCGACCGGGCGCTCGCCCACGGTCACCGAGACGGCCTGCGGCTGATGTCCTCCGGCGGCCGCGATCAGGACGTAACTGCCGGCTCCCGGCACGCTCAGCGCGTACCGCCCGTCCTCGCCGCTGCCGCCGCGCCCGACCTGCTGCCCGCGCACGTCGACGAGGGTGAGCGCGGCGCGCGGCACGGTGGAACCGTCGCTGTGCTGGACCGTTCCGCAGACCGGAACTCCGCTCGAATACGGGGCGTTGGACGTACGGGCGTGGGGTACGGGTGGCGGTTCGACGGCGGGGGCGGTGGGGGCGTTCTGGGACACCAGCGGTTTCTCCTTGAGGAAGAAGGCGAGCAGGAGGCCGAGCACGAGCACCGGCACCAGATAGAGGAAGATCCGCGGCATCGCCTCGGCGTACGCGCGGATATAGCCGTCGCGCAGGGCGGGCGGCATGGCGTGGACCAGCTGCGGGGTGATCGACTCGGGGTCGGGGAGGCGGGCGCCCGCGGGGAACTGCTCGGTGAGGGAGTGGGCGAGGCGGTTGGTGAACAGGGTGCCGAAGACGGCGGCCCCCACGCTGCCGCCGATCTGCCGGAAGTAGTTGTTGGCGCTGGTGGCGGTGCCCAGGTCGGCGGGGTCGGCGGCGTTCTGCACGGCGAGGATGAGCACCGGCATCACCAGGCCGATGCCGATGCCCAGGACGGCCATCCAGACGCTGTAGTCGAGTCGGGGGGTGTCGGTCTTCAGCCGGGAGAGCAGCCACATGCCGACGGCCGAGGCGGCGCTGCCGAGCACCGGGTAGATCTTGTAGTGGCCGGTGCGGCTGATGAGCTGTCCGGAGATGATCGAGGCGGCGACGATGCCGCCCATCATGGGCAGGACGAGGAGCCCGGACTCGGTGGCGCTGGCGCCGTCCACCATCTGGAGGAAGGTCGGCAGATAGCTGGCCGCGCCGAAGAGCGCGACGCCGATGACCGCGCCGACCAGACCGGAGATGTTGAAGACCGAGTCGCGGAACAGCCGCAGCGGGATGACCGGTTCGCGCGCGTGGTTCTCGACCACGACGAAGAGCAGGGTCGTGCCGAGGGCTCCGGCGGCCAGCCCCAGGATGGTGCGCGAGCCCCAGGCGTACTCCGTACCGCCCCAACTGGTCAGCAGCACCAGGCAGGTCGAGGCGGCGACGAGGAGGAGCGAGCCGAGGACGTCCAGGCGCGGACGGGCGGCGGGCCGGGGCAGCTTGAGGACGACGGCGATGACGGCGAGGGCGACCAGGCCGAGGGGGACGTTGATGTAGAAGCACCAGCGCCATGAGGCGTGGTCGGTGAAGAACCCGCCGAGCAGGGGTCCGGCCACGGAGGCCAGACCGTAGACGGCGCCGATCAGGCCCATGAAGCGGCCGCGTTCGCGGGGCGGCACGATGTCCGCGATGATCGCCTGCACGCCGATCATGAGCCCGCCGCCGCCCACTCCCTGGATGGCGCGGAAGGCGATGAGCTCGTCCATGGACCGTGACCAGCCGGCCAGCGCCGAGCCGATCACGAAGACGACGATGGCGAACTGGAAGACGGGTTTGCGGCCGAAGAGGTCGCCGAGCTTGCCGTAGATGGGCAGCCCGATGGTGGAGGCCAGCAGATAGGCGGTGACCGCCCAGGAGACCTTGTCGAGGCCGTGCAGATCGCCGACGATCTTCGGCAGCGCGGTCGCCACGATCATCTGGTCGAGCGCGGCGAGCAGCATGGTGAGCATCAGGCCGAGGAAGACCAGCCGCACCCGGCGCGGGGTGAGCCCCGCGGGGACCTCGGACGGGCCGTCCACCGGCGCCGGGACCGGCGGTTCGTCGACGGGCACCGCGTCGGAGAACTCCGGGGCCGGCTCCGCCCCGACCCGCCTCCAACGCCGTTCCCCCGAAGGCCCGTTCTGCGCCGGGTCCTTCACCAGAGTGATCCCGCCCACGTCTGCTCCCCTCGTCGCGCCGCCTGATTCGCCTGCGCGGCGTACATACTGCGCATCGGGCGCTAATGGGGAGCAAGCGGAAGAGAAGTGGGGCGGGGGCGCACAACTCGCCCTGGAGGGGCGCGTGTCCACCGCCCCATCAGCGCGTTTCACACCGCCCGGGACGCGCGGGCGCACCACCGGGGCGCCGTGAAAACCACTCGAACCGGTGACTGTGGCCGGGAACGGGCAGGGGCTGTCCGTCGGCCCCGGCCTCCTTCCCGGCCGATCTCTAGACCTACTTCACGACCTACTTCTCGACCTCGGCGGCGAGCTTGTCGAGCACCGTGTCGTAGATGCGGTTGAGGCCCTTGGGGGCGAAGGTCTTCTCGAAGAAGCCGCCGATGCCGCCGGCGCCGTTCCACACCGTGGTGACGACGACCTTGGAACGGCCCTCTCCGGCCGGGGTGACGGTCCAGGTGGTGACCATGGACGAGTTGCGGTCCTTCTCGACGAGTTGGCCCTCGGTCGGCTCGGAGACCTCCAGCAGGCAGTCGCGCACGCGCTTGCTGGTGGCCTGGAGCTTCCAGTGGACGAGGGTGCCCTCGCCGTCGCCGCCCTCGCGCACCTGGTACTCGCTGAAGTGCTCGGACAGGAGCTTGGGGCGGCTGTCCTTGTAGTCGGCCACGGTGTCGAACACCGTTTCCGGGCTCGCCGCGATGATCCGCTCCGTGGTGGCCTCGACCTGCGCCATGGCTCTTCCTCCAGCATTCGTGACATCCGGGGGGTGCGCCCGGATTCGGGGTGGGCAAAGCCAATCACCTCCGGTGCGGGCCCCCAAATCGGGGGTTGCTGCGATCATGGGAACAGATGTTCTATTCTGGGGTCAGTGCTACGGAAGAGGCCCGAGGAGGCGTGCATGCGCTGGGACAATCTGGCCGAGAACGATCCACCGAGGCCGGGCGCGGGCGGCGCGGCCGCGCTGTTCGACGCGGACGCGGTGATCACCCGTACCTTCGACACGCCGAAGATTCACAAAGGCACCGCGTCTGACGCCCCCAGTCTATCCCTGTAGGCGGCCGCACGGCAGGGGGCAACGAGCCCCAAACCCCCAGCTCAGAGGACCTGTTGGCTGCCCAGCACACCCACGCCCGGGCCGCTCGGAACGCCCGGGGGCACCGCAGGGAAGTGCGGCCGATTTCGGCCAGATGATCTTCGGGCGTGGGAGCCTCCCACCCCGCCCCTCTGCCGGGGGCAGCAAGAAACCCCTCACTTCGTCGGAGGTGTGGGGCTCTTGGACACTGCGGCTTGATGCATCCGCCTACAGCTGGTTGAACTCGCCGTCACGCACGCCGTGCACGAACGCGGCGAACTCGCCCGTCGTGAATACCAGCGCGGGGCCAGTCGGGTTCTTGCTGTCACGCATGGCGACGGCCGCATTGAAGAACGCGACCTCCACGCACTGACCGTTCCCGCTGCTGTAGCTGCTTTTACGCCACTCGGCCTGGGTGAGGTCTATCTTGCTCATCCTTGCAACCTCCTCTCACTTGATGTCTCGAACCAGCTGGGCGATCAGGCTCGTTGAGCCCTCCGGGCTCAACGCCTGAGCGCGTAGGCGGTCAAAGATCTGTTCATATCGCCGGATGTCCTCCGGGGCTTCAAGGAAGAGATCACCGGCCATGCTGTCGATGTAGACGACCGGCGGATCCTCCGGGTCAGGGAAGTCCATCAGGACGAAGCTGCCAGGCATCCCCGGGTGTGCCCCCGCACCGAACGGGATGATCTGGAGCGTCACATACGGCTGCTCTGCCATCGCCAGTAGGTGGTTCAACTGGGCTCTTGCGACCTTGGGGCCGCCGACCATCCGCTGCAAGGTCGCCTCGTCCATGATCGCCCACAGCTCAAGTGAGCGTTCCTTCTCGAAGACGACCCGTCGTTCGATGCGCGCCTGTACCCGATGGTCGACCTCCTTCGTGGTGGCCGTGGGGAGCACACCCCGGATGACCGCTCGGGCGTAGTCCTCCGTCTGAAGCAGCCCAGGGATGAACAACGACTCGTAGTTGCGCACGCTCCGGGCCTCTGCCTCGAAGCTGATATACGCAGTGTATTCGTCAGGCAGATCGGCGTGATATGGCCGCAGCCAGCCCTGTTCGTCAGCCTGACGCGAAAGCGCCAAGATCTCCGACGCCTGGGGCTCAGCCACCCCGTACTCGCTGAGCAGAGCGATCAAGGTACGACGCTGCGGTCGGACGCGAGCCGTCTCGATGCGGTAGAGCGTCGCCGCGTTGATCCCCGTCCGCTCCGAGACATCTTCCCTGGTCAGGTCGTTCTCAACTCGCAGGCGGCGCAGCTCCGCTGCCAACCTGCGGAGGCGAACCGTCGGCGTCTGCCGCTTCGGGGGCACTCGCCTTGTCCCTTCATTTGCACAGCATGTCGGGGCGAGTCTGACCGACAATCGCCCATCCCAGCAAGCCAGATTGCAAATGCACGATATGCATCCGCACGGCTTGCATAGTCCCACCGGGCAGGAGCATGCTGTGCATACGCAAGACTGGCACGCTCTGCTCCCCCGAGCGGTGCGGAGTGCTGAGGACGAACTCCCTTTGAGCGACCGCGTCTTCGGCGCCTTCCGCCCTGCCTGGCAGCACGGAAGATCCACCCGTCTTCACCGTGCGTCAGCAGATCGCGCCGACCAGACGACCTTGCTCCGAGCTGGCGCGTGATGAGCCGACCACGCCCGGAGCCACGCTCTGAAACACGGGCAGGGAGGGCGAAAGCGTGAAGCCGATCTACGGCTACCTGCGGCTACTACCCGGACTCGACGCCACCACCGAGCGCCGTCTCATACACCAACTGGCCGACTTCGCCGGAGCCGAAGGCTTCACGCTCACCGAGGTCTTCGTCGAGCAGCGATGGCAACACCTCACCGCGCTCACCGCCTTGACCCAGCGCTGCCAGGCAGACGGCGTCAACAACATCGTCGTGCCGTCCCCCGAACACCTCAGCACCATGCCCGAGCTCTGCACCTTGGCGCAGCAGGATCTCCAAGGAGCCATCGGCGGCGTGGTGTGGATCGCTGGCAACACCACCACTCAGGAGTCACCGTGCTCGCTGACCATTCCCCAGGACGGCGGGCACCCATGACCGCCACCACTACCCAGCCGCGCTCCCTCTCCGTCGCCACCATCCACCTGGCCGCCGTCCTCACCGCCGTCCCCTGTGCCCGCATGTTCGTCCGGCACACCCTGGAGCGCTGGCGCCTCAAAAACATGGTCGCGGATGCCGAGTTGGTCGTGAGCGAACTCGCCACCAACTCCATTCGCGCCACCGGCATCACTGACCCAGAGCCCAAGTGGCAAGACATCAAGGCCCACCACGTCCTCGGCGTCCAGCTCAGAGTCACCAACAACAGCGCCTTCGTCGAAATCTGGGACAGGAGCACCATCTCCCCCCAACCCCAAGCCCAGACACTCGACGCCGAAGGCGGTCGCGGACTCTTCCTCGTCGAGACCCTCAGCAAGAAGTGGGGCGTCTTCCGTCCGCCGGCCGGTGGCAAGGTCGTCTGGGCTGAGCTCGCCCTCACCACGCCCGATAGTCCGCCCCACCACCACATCCCCCTCCCACGCAGAACCCCAGGAGCCTCCGACCCACCCGACGGACCAGAGAAAGAGATCGCCAGCGCCGCACTGATGCAGCGGATGTTGGATGGGCTGAGGGGGGTGTAGGGGCCGACCATGGTGATGCCCCCTGAAAATTCCCGTCAGCAAGTGTTCTTGATCGACGGGGATTTTCAGGGGGCGTTGCCATGCGACGGTCTAGTGTCTCGTGATGCCGTTGGCGTGAATTGGTCTCATGTACTGGCATGGGATCTGCCTGGAAGAGTCCTGCGAGTCACCTCAGAAGTACACGTTATACGTCGCAGGACTCGATCCGCTGAGTCGCCCGTACATCATCATTGCGTAATTGTCCGTCATTCCGGAAACATAGTCGGAGACGAGGCGTAGAATCTCGGCCTTTCCGGCCGCTTCGTCGCTCAGCCGAAGTAGCTTGATGATGCGATCACGGTCGACGGGCGGTATCACGCGCGACACTTGACCACCATCACCCTGGACAAGTTGAGCATAAGCTTTCGTCAGGAACTCCACGACGCGACCCTGCCCATACTCATATGTCGCCATCCTCGGGTTCTTCAGAACATAGAATTCCACCATATTCCTGAGCGTATCGTTGATTACACGCGCACTATTAGAGATTTCCAACTGAGCCTCATGTCGACCCGCGAGAGGGTTACGACAGAAAGAATTCTCGAACGAGTATTCAAAGACCCTTCTTCTCGACTCTCGTATAGCACTCTTTTGCTCCTCGCTACCTTCGTAGAGTCCCTGTATTTTTGCGAAGTCCGAGAACAACCCATGTTCGGCAAATATGGATTCAATGACCGCTTCATTTTCTGCTGCCCCAGGCGCGTCCGGAAGCTCTCGCGCCATGTCCTGTGCGAGCTTTGCCCGAGCCTCGCCGGACACGGCTAGACGAGCCAGCGGTATCACGCCCGCCCGGTACCAATCTTCCAGGTCGTGGCTCGCATATGTAACGTCATCGGCCCAGTCCATCACGTCAGCTTCGAAGCTCCTACTCTGCCTTCTACTGTGAGGAACGCCCTTTCGGACCCACTCGAATGCCCAGTCCTCTGTCGGGAAGCAGCTCCACTTGTTCGGCTTCGACATGCCGTTTCTGGTTTTGGTCCATGGATACTTCAGAGTTGCATCCAAGACCGCCCTAGTCAGGTGCAAACCAGGCTTATCAAGGGACCTTGAAAATGACCAAACTAGCTGCCGAAAAGTCTGCGCGTTTCCTTCAAATCCACCGAAGGAGTAGTAGTCGATACCCCAGTCCGACGCCACTTCCTTGAGCGCAGCGTCGAGGGCCCGTTCACCTCCATGACCGAATGGAGGATGGCCGAAATCATGGGCGTAGCCTGCAGCCTCACAAATCAGAGCGGCCTGCAAAGCATGATCCGCGTGATCCACATCGCCCTCCCGGCAGACCTTGAAAGCAATACTTCTAGCGATCCGCGAGACTTCGATGGTGTGCGTGAGGCGAGACCTAGCAAAGTCTGCCTGCCCCGGCGAGATTACTTGCGTCTTTCCTTGCAGCCGTCGAAAGCCTACTGTGTCGATGAGACGGTCACTGTCTCTAGCAAAGGGAGGACGGTGGTCCTCAAGATCATCAGCATCACCCCAGCTTTCCGGCAGACCCGAGACATCGCTTCTTCTGACTTGTAGTCGCAGCTTGTCATCGTCGCTGTAGGCCATGACGCACTCCGTCGACTCGGCAATAACAGGCATCGGTCTGAGGTGTGCTCTTCATCAATGGTGAATCCGCAGGCCGCTTCATGCCACTCGGAGTGGCGCTGTGGTCGGTGATCGTGTCACCGGGGCATGGAGGGAACGGATGTTGGCGGAGAATGCCCGGCCGAGCCGCGCCCGTGGTTGCGGTGATCTACCAGCCGCCGGCCATGCGACCTTGGTCGGTTCGACCTGGCGCACAGCCGCGGTGCGGGGTGGTGCCGTCGACCCTCCATCGAGCCGCGGCTGCCTTGGAACCGCCGATCAAGACCCCTGCCGACGGCCACGCTTGATCGCCAGAACCAACCCCACAGAAAGAAAAACACCCCGCCACCACAACGGGCAGCGGGGTGCTCTTCGTTGTGGTGCGGGGTTATGCCGACGCTAGGTCAGTGACGTCGGTTGTTGGGGGTAACGCCACGGCGCTTGAGGATGTCGGCGTACTCCTTATCGGCGGCCTCACCCATTTCGATGAGGGCGTTGATTGCGTTGGCGCAGTCAACGCCGTCAGAGCCACCCATCTCGCGACACCTGTCGGCCATGCTGCGGAGCTCGGTTCGTACCTCGCTGATGTCGCGCTGGGGGTGCCGACGCGGCACGGCCAGGTCCACCAGCTCTTCGGTAGTCAGACGGCCCGCAAAGAACTGATCCATCGTCGTCACAGGGCGCGGTTGGCGCAGAAACTTATCGAAGATGCTCATCTTGTTGCTCCCATTCAAACGGTCGCACCACACTGCCTTGTTGCAGTGAGGTGTTCTCGCCTGAATGAGGTGGAGCTGAGAGACATCATTTTACGAACGTCGATACGCACATTATGCATCTATGCATCGATGTTTCTATTTAAACATTTCCGATCGTTTATGTCAATAGGCATTTTCCCTCACCCCTATACCACCCTTAAGCGACGGCGAGCTCCCGCCCTACAACAGGGGTGACGGCTCTCGATCAAAAGAGCGAGTGACCAACTTTTGTGCTTCCCATCGCATCATCGCTCGACGTGTGCCAACCTCGCCGGATGAGATCACCCCATGGTGTTCTCATCACCTATATGTCAACGGGGCGACCGTTGCTGGTCGGCTCTTTGACGCGGGTGTTTACCCTCCCCAGCTCGATGATTGACCCGTTCAGGCCAACCCGGCCTGGTCTCAACATAGAAGGGCACCATCCATGGATAGCGAACTCGTGTTTGGCTCATTCGGGCAAATGGACGAGCGGCAGGGGCTGTTCGGTCGTCCATCCAAGAGCCAGCGCGCACTGCAAGAGCGAGCTGAGCTCGACGTAGCAAAGCTTCTGGTGAGCGCAAGGAAGCAAGATGTCACCGGCGCCCTGCGCAAGAGGATCACTGAGAATGGCCTGCGGGACGCCCGCGATGTCCTGGAGCTGCTCAAGGAGCTATCAGGAGGGGACGAGATGATGGCAAGGGCGCTGCTGCCCATTTACAGCGAGTTCGCGCGTCAGACGGCGCGTGACGTCCGGGACTTCGGCCGAGAATTCGGTCTCTAGATGAAGACAGACAACTCGGTCGATGCGTTCTACCTGGCCATCATCGTTATCGGGGCTATCTTCCTTGTTGGAGCCCTCCTCATTCACTCTCAAGGTAGGAGAGGCGTGTCCAGGAAGAGTCCTGTCGATGCGTCGCTGGAGCTGTACGTCACCATGCGCGACCGCAAGTACGAGGCGATGCGGCTCATGCGGCAAGTGGCTCGGCAGCGGCGGCGTCCAGGGCCCCAATGAAAAAAGCCCGAGACCTCCTCATCACGCTGCTCCTCGCAGCCCTCACCATCAAGGTGTTGTGGTGGACGGTTGAGCCCCTCATCCCCTACCTCGTCAGTGGGCTGGCGATCGTCATGGTGCTGGGCTTCATCTACTACCGCATGACTCGGTGGTAAAAAGCACAAAGGTGGGACTCATGCCGATATGAGAAAATAGGTCGGCATGAGTCCCACTGTTTTTGTTACCCCCATAGCGCTGACGCTCCTTGTGAGCGCTCCTTTTCTGGGACGTAAAAACATGCAACCGTCCGAAGCTACTCGTCTGTCGTACCGGCTGGCCTTTCCCACCGACCTCACGACCGAGCACGTTGCTCGCTGGATGACGTCGGTGAGCGGCACGCTCACCACCGGCCCGCGCCGCCTGTTGGGCGTGCCGACCATGGTGTTCGAGGTCTCAGCCACAGATCACGGCATCGTCCACGGGCTCAAGGTGCCCCGTGAGCACGCCCGTTACATCGTCCCCCAGCTCCGCTCGCTGGTGCCGGGTATGACCGTGACGCCGGCCGCGGACGAAGAACCGCCCGTTCACTGGACGACCGCGGCCGAGCTAGGTCAGACCAACCCCAACCGCAGCCTCAGCATCCTGGACGCGGCGGCATTGTCGGCAAGCATCCTCGCTGGCATGCAGGGTCTGGGCGCAGATGAAGCGCTCCTCTTGCAGTGGGTGGTGACTCCCGCCCTCCAGGAGCGACCACCAAGGCAGGGCCGCGAGGTAAGAAGCAGCCGTTACAGCCTCGTTGGTCAGCTCCTGGTCGGCTCAGCCGGAGCAGACAAGGACGAAATCGCCGACCGTCGGGCCAAGCTGTCGGAACCGAACTTTCTTGGTGTGCTGCGGATCGCCGCTAGGGCCAGCGACAAGCGCCAGGCCGACCGACTGCTGGCACCCCTCCGTTCCAGCCTGGCCAGCGTGCGCAGTCCAGACAACCGATTCAGGAAGCGGCTGGTGTCATCGAGTCGTGTGGTTCAACGGGTAGCAGCTGCTGCCCCCGTGACCATCTTCCCGGCGCAATTAGCTGTCACCGAGTTGGTCGGCCTCTTGGCCTGGCCCATCGGGCAACCGCATATTGCCGGGCTCCCCCGTTCCCGAACACGCCATCTCCCCGCCACCGGTGCCATCCCCCGCACCGGCCGGGTGATCGCTCGCTCCAACTTCCCGGGGAACGAGCGGTTGCTCGCGCTCGATCCCATCCAGTCCGCCCAGCACCTTCAGGTCGTGGGACCGACAGGGAGCGGTAAGACAGTCCTCCTTACGAACCTCATCGAGCAGGACATGAAAGCCGGGCGTGGGGTGGTGCTCGTCGAGGGGAAAGGCGACCTGTTCAACGAGGTACTGGCCAGAGTCCCGGAGCACAGAGTTCAGGATGTGGTCCTGGTCGACGTAGGGGACGTGGACTATCCGGTGGGCTGGAACCTGCTGACCGGCAGCCCCTATCTGGCAGCGGCCGGTATCCAGGCACTGTTTGACCATCTCTACCCGCAGGACGCGAGAGGTGTGCGCGTACGGGCAGGCTTCTACCACCTGATCCTCACCTTGATGTTGTCGACCGGTGCAGCCGAGCCAATGTCCTTCGCGGACATTGGGCCTCTCGCCTTGCCGCAGGCAAGACAAGAGGAGTTTTCTCGTCGCCTCATCCGAGGTGTTGGGCATATTGAGGAGCTGGCCGACTGGTGGCGGGGCATCGACGACCGGATGCGACCGGCCCACTTCCAACCGATCCTGGATCGGATCTGGCAGCTCAACAACAGGCCGAGCCTCCGCAATATTCTCGGCCAGGGTCGGAGCACGGTGGATCTTCCCTCCATCTTGAGGGATAGAAAAATTCTGCTGGTCAATCTCAGCCGCGCGACCGAAGGGAGGGACACGGCCGGACTCTTCGGCTCGCTGCTGCTGAATGCGATTTGGGGAGCGGTCCAGGCCGGTGCTTGTGATCCGACCAACCCAACCCAGCTCTACGCGGACGAATTTCAGGACCTGATCGGGCTCCCGATTTCTCCCTCGGAGTGGTTCGCCCAGGCCCGTTCGCTCGGTTTGGCGGTGACGGTCGCGCACCAACACCTTGACCAACTGACCCGTGAACTCCAGGCGGCCACGCAGAACAACTGCCGTTCGAAGGTCGTCTTCCAAACGGCAGCAGATGAAGCCCGGGACTGGGCCCGCCAGTTCGGCCGCAGCGTCACTGAAGAAGATTTCCTCAATCTGAGCCGCTACGAGATTCTGGTGCGCCTGGCGACCGAGGACGGCGTGAGTTCGCCAGTCTCAGGCGTGACGCTTCCGCCCAGTGATCCGACCGGCTTTGGTGATGAGGTGCGGCGGCTTTCACGGGAGCGCTACGGACGGCCGCGGTCAGAAGTAGAAGACGAGATTCGTCGGCGTCGGAGTGGACGGGTTGAACCGGCTGACTCTGGTCAGCCGGCACCCCCGCCGAACCGGCGGCGGTTTGGTGGACCGAGAGTGGAGGACTAATGCCAGGCACCCAAAATGCGCTGTCGGAAGTGGCGTACCTGCGGCGAAGTTGTGAGTACCTTCTGTCGACCCTGCGTGACGTAGAGCGTGAACTTGGGCGGTTGCCGGATCTCACTGAAGCCCAGGAAGCCATCTTGGATATGGAGACCACCTTGGCGGGCTCGGACATCCGGAAAGACCTCGACCGTGCGGCGGGCTCGGCTGAAGTGTGGGTGGGGCGAATCGAGAATGTTCGCAACCTGTAGGCGAACCCCGTAGGTCAGCCGTAGGCAGACAGTAGGCGTACGCCCATACCTACAGGCCGCTGACCACGGGGAACGGTGGAAAGTATCAGGGGATGACTACCCATGGAGGAGGCACATATGGAACTCACGCATCGAGACTACGAAATCCTGAAACTGGTCGGCAGCTTTACCCAGCTTGCTTCCTCGCACCTTGGCGAGCTTGTTTTTGCTGATCGCTCGCACAGCGTGCCTGACCGTGTTCTGGCTCGCCTGGTGCGTCTCAAGTACCTGAACCGAGTGGGACGACGTGCCAGTGGAGATAAAGGCGGAGCGGGTGCTTACGCGTACCAACTTGGGAGGTATGGCCGTGTGTTGCTCGACATCGAGGGACGCCAGTCTCTAAGCGTCAACAACCACGCCCTCCTCATCGCTGACACCTACCTCGAACTGCGCCGAGCCGAAAAGGCAGGCGTCCTCGTCGTGAAGGAATGGGAGGTAGAACTGCCTGTTCCTCCTGCGGTGCGGGCAGACTTGTTTGTGTCACTGGACTTCCCTGGGCAGCGACGCAGTAGTCGCTACTTTCTAGAGATCGACCTTGGCACCGAGGCACCGGTGCGTCTCCGGGAGAAGATCGCTGGGTACTGGCAAGCAGCTGAGAGCAGTGATGATGAGTACTTCCCCTACGTAGCATTCGTCGTCAAACATGAGGTACGGCGACGGGAGATTGAACGCATCATTGGGAAGCTGCCAGAGGAGCAACAAGACATGGTGCGGGTTTTTATGTTTGGGGAGGTTGTTTCGCGGTTGATAGGGCTTTAAAGTTCCAGATTAAGAGGATTGAGGTGACAGCATTGACACAATCTACCATAAATGCTTAAATAGAGAAACGAATGCAGTATACGCAGAGAGGTTCGTTTAATTCTCGGCTCCGCTCATTCAGGCGAGAACACCCCGCCGCTGGGAAAGCAGCGTGGTGCGACCGCCTGAATGGGAGAGAATAATATGAGCGAACACAACAACAAGATCGACACCAAGCCAGACAAGACCACCATGGTCCTTATTGACGGTGTCGAGCATTATCCCCACTGCAATGGTGGTGGACTCGTAGCAGTCACTGCCCACGTTGATCCGACAGCCTATGTTGAGCGGTGGGCTCGGGTCTCCGGAAATGCTCGGATCCACAGCAGAGCTACCATCCTCGGCAAGGCACAGATCTCGGGCAACGCCGAGGTCTTCGACGACGCTCAGGTCTACGGCAATGCCAGAGTCTTCGGTAGTGCTCGCGTCTACGACAAAGCTCGCGTCTTCGGCACAGCGCAGATCTCAGGCAACGCTGTCGTTAGCGGCAACGCCTGGGTACACGATGAGGCCCGGGTTTCGGGCAATGCCCGGGTCGGCGGAAACGCTTGGGTATTTGACAGCGCCCAGGTCTTCCGCGATGCCAATGTCTCTGACAACGCCCCCGTCTCCGACGACGCTCAGATCGGCAATGAAGCTTCTGTTTCCGGCGATGCTGTGATCCACGGCGACGCTTTGGTAGCCAAGACCGACGTCGTCACCACCGGCAGGCTCCGCTAGGTTCAGCAGGCAAGCTGACGTCAACTGCCTTAAGAACACCGCCCCTGGGTGCCATCGCTGACAGCGATTGGTACCGGGCTATTCTTGTGTGTCGCCGTGTCAGTTCAGGGCTCGTATCTCCAAGCACTAGGGCGATACCGAAATAAAAACACTGCCTCTGTTAAACTCCCCCTGAAACCACCGCAGTTGAGAGAGGGCGCCAATGGGCCAGAAAATCGTCAGGTTCTCGGATCTGAGCGGCAAGCTCGTGGATGATGACAACCAGCTCGTCCGCATCGTCGTCCAGGAGCACCCAGACCTTACGGGTGGCCCGGTTGAGATCGAGGCCCTGGCCGAGGAGCTGACTGACGTTGAGGCTGCGGCGCTCGACCTGGTGCGCTTTGAGCTGCACGTCCCTGGCGGTGAGCCCCAGCGCTACGTCATGGAGGTCGACGCCTTCAACAAGCTGGCCGCGGACACTCCGATGCCGGAGGTTCTCCGGGATGCCAAGCGCGTGGTAAGTCCCGTGCCGAAGCAGGCCGTGCCGGCTGCTCCCGAGAAGGAGCGGATCAACTACGCCAGCCTGGAACATGCAGGCAAGCCCCACAAGGGACGGACACAGGACGCAGAGAAGGTGCTGGTTCAACAGCACTTCGACGAGGTGAACCAGCGCCTGGCGGCGGCAGGCATCCGGACGATCGATCTGGGGAACCCGGATCATGTTGGGCGGTATGGGCTTGAAGCCCTGGCCAAGGAACGTGGGGCTGCCATCGCCTAGCGTCGTCGGATCTACCGCAGGGCTCCCCTACCGGGAGCCCTTTTGGTTTTCCGCACTGGTGGAGCGTCACATGAACCCGCCGACTCAGGCTCGTGGCCGGCGGGGGTGTTGTGCGGGACGTTCATGCTTCCCGCGGCGGATCGGGTGGTCGGGCTGGGGTGGGCTGCTCGGCCCACTGGCGACTCATCATGCGCAAGTTAGCGGCTACGCACAGACTGGCGGTATGGCCAATATCAGAGTTGAAGCGTTGCTCAACGGGACATGGATCCCAGTGCAGGCCATCGCTCCCGTTCCGTACGACCGAGAGAACGTGACCACCTTCGCGCCGGTGCTGGGCAGCGACACCCCACGCGAAGCTCTTAGCAAGAAGCTGGAGAGCTGTGTCACCACGCAGGAAGCTGTGTGGGTGACGTTTGAGAACGGCGATTCCGTTCTCTTCGGCGGGGCTGTTGTTGTGTTCCGGATCGCCAAAGAGTCAGAGCCACCCAACGTCGCCTGGGGCGGGTAAGGCTGAGGTCGATGTCCTGCACGCCGGATGTGCCCCGTCGCCAGCAACGGCAGCGGCGCACGTTGGTTGGCAGGATCAAGAGCCGGTGCCGGCGTGGGGCTGAGTCGAGCGGTCCTGGACCGCGGCTGCGGCCCTCGATGGTCGAGCGCACCCAGGAGTCGACGCCGAGGTCGGCAACGAGGGTGAACGTCGTGGTGGCTCCGAGGCAGCTGTCGCAGGCAATGAGACGGCACCCGGACGATCGACTCTGGCACCCCTGACCACGTGAACCGCTACCGACTTCAAGCACTTGCCCGGAAGGTGAGCTTGATATCGAATAGGCTGGCATCCAGATCCTCGAAATGATCCTGTACACCCAAGTCAGAGATGTCGAGATTCCCGCTTTGGGAGGTTTCGATCCTTCTTCAGCTAAAAGGCAACGGCGCACGGGGAGGCGCATCGATGCGTACCCTATTGCGACTGGCTCATCGCAGGGGGTCCAGGGAACTCACCTCGTCGCATACCTAGCAAACTCTCACGAGCCCACTGAATCTAGTGGTGCCAGCGGCAGTAGAGTCGCACATTGGGGCGTCTCCTACAACCCATCTACCTCGTTTCCGTAGGTAGGTGGGGCGTACCCCCGCCATGCGCCGTGCGTGTGCTTCCACTAGTCCGTTTCTGTCATATAGGCCAGGGAAGAATCCGGTCGAGAAGTGCAGGGGAACACTTCGCTATGCCGGAGGAAACCATGGCGATTTCGGGCCGTATACGAGAGACCTACATCCTCGGTATCATCACACTCATTTCGTGTATTGGGTCGGTCGGACTCACTTTGGTACTCACGAGCCTTCCCGTCATCCAGTCAACCGCCGCTGGAAACGCCGGGCAAGCCTACGATGCTGCCGCTGCTGCTACCTCCGTCATTGTCCTCGTCTATATAGCGCGAACGTTTCGACACCAAGGTGACGAGGCCCGCATCAACCGTGAGCTGATTTCTTTGCAACGCGACGACACCCAGGGGCAGCACAAAACTGTACAACGTTCAGCAGAAGCGGCGGTGCGGGCCCGGCACATAAAATTGCTTGAGATGGCCATAAATGACCCGGAGTTGATGCAGTGCTGGCCGGTTTACGGGATAGCAGATTCAGATGAACGCAGGAGGCAATACCTCTATTGCAACCTAATCATCTCTCATCACTGCATGTGTTACGAGCTTGGGTACTATAGCGACGATGAAGTAGAACAGACGCTCCGACACATCTTCACCAATGAGATAGTGCGAAGCTTCTGGGAGACGACGCGGGAAGCGCGCAGTCGGAACGCACCGCATGGCGGAACCATGCGCAAGTTCTACGACCTAGCGGAACTTACCTACCTGCGATTGCAAGCTGATGAGGCGTGACCCGGCAGGGGTGTCCGCCTAAGTCACGCCAGAGAATCAGCTACTCGGCGGGTTCCACCCAGCGCTAATCAACACATGTCGAGGAACGATGATTAGTTCCTCTCCTTCGCCTACCCCTGAACCAGGAGGCAGCGAGTCTCGCATCTCGGATGGCGCCGTGCGCCCGATAAAAGCCACGTCACCCGATGATGTTGAGAACGCCGCTGGACAATTTGAATCTGACATACACCTTTGCTGCTCTGGAGTGTCCAGCCGCCTGGTGATCCTCAATGGACTTCCTTTCAGGGAGAGGTAACGCTCCCTATGAGCTGGCGAAATCCCGGGGAGGATAGCACAGGAATGCCGTGCTTCATCGCTGCCACATTTTGAACATTAACGATCACTGACGGCCTCGATAGCGGTACGTATAGTCTGAATGTAGAAACTTCTGATCGCGGTGGATGACGTCCAGCACACGCGGCTGGAGACGCCCAGTTATCAGGGCGGCTCCTTGGCGGCCTACCCCTGCGCCGATGCAGCTTCAACTCTTGCCGCCTCCAAACACTATCGACAAAAATGATCACTCGCGTTTAAATAGAAGAGCGAACTATTCGCATTCACACCGTTCACCTGCAACAGGTCGAACCCGTGGCATCTACGGCTTCTAGGTGTTCCTTGTTTGAAGGAGAGCGTTGTGAATCGCAGGAAAAGATGGGCACTCTATGTTACGTCTGCCTGTATCGGGGCTGCGTTTAGCTTGTCCATGTTCGATACCATGAGGTTCGTACTTGGTGAAGAAGTATCGCTTCGGCACATTGGCATCACGTGTGCGCTGATGATCGCGCAGTTTATGCTGCCGCAGTCTGTGCTGCCTAGTCACGACTGAGAACTGCGGCCCCGGGACGTCGTGTCCGGGGCCGCATCTACTGACCTGCTGGTGAGGTTCTGCACTCATTTCTCGCGTAACATCATTCGTGTTCAGGCTGATACTGGTTAGAGTTGTGCTGCTTGCTGTAGCGCTCGGCGCCGAGCGCCGTTCGTAGCCGTTCACCCTTTAGAGGTATGGACAGGCACACGACAACCATCTAGCTTTATCGCCGAGTAACCGGCTCGCCCTGGGGATCATGTTCCCCAGGGCTTTCTATTTGCAGGGCTGTCCACGCATCCAAAAGATGCGCTCGGGCGCAATGTGCGAACGGAGGAGCCTTGAACGGCTTCACAGAAGCGGAACAAGAGATGTTGGGCAGGCTCTACAACCAAGGTGAGGATGCACGCCAACTCCTCATGCGAGCAGGGTTTCCGACCAACCGGATCCCCGATTTCAGAAACCCGCAGGCATTCTGGTTCGATGTCGACACGAGCCTAAACAATGGAATTATGCGCGATGGCCGGAACGCGATTCTGACCATTGTCCAACAGGACTACCCCGAAACTCCATCCAGGGGCAGGAGGGAACGCCCGCCGCAGAATCCGACACCGACATCTCCTCCGGAGCCGAGCCCAGACACACCTTCCGCATCTGAGAGGCTACTATCCAGAACACAAATCATTGTCGCGAGCATTAGCGCTGCAGGTTTGATCACCGTCGCAGTCGTGACAGGCGTCTTTCTCCTTTTGGGCGGCGATGACAAAAAGGGCGATCCCAAACCCACCTCATCCCCCAGCCTCCTCACACTCAAGCGCCCCGAATACAGCCTCTATGCCAGTGGAAAGAAGATTGCTGGCGGAGCTGTTCGTTGGCAAAGCAACGGGCCGATCATCGTAGGCGTCACACTCAATGACGGACGTTGCTCGGTGAAGGTGAAGATCGTCGTCAAAGACCACTCGGGCAAGGTGGTCGGTCGCGACGAACACGTTGGCTGCGGCGCTGATAAAAAGCCGGGCTACAGCTCGACCTTCAACGAATCTGGTATTGAGCAGGTTGGTATCTCGCTCTACGACAACGAAAAGCTCGTAGCGCAGACCACGTGTTCGCGCTCTGGGGAGTGCTGGGCTACGGGTGTGTAGCTTGTGGGCGCACTGAATAGAGCTCTCTAACGGTCTGGTCAGCATGGAGGTTGGTCCCAGAGTTCCTTGACAACCGCGGTCGCGGTTGGGTCGGGGGCGACCAGCCTCCCCGCCGGCGTTGGGCTGGGTCGGTCGGTTCTATGGCCGCACTGCGGCACGTCGATAGCCACGCGCACCCAGGAGTCGCCGAGCGCTCGGTGGCTTGCCGCCATCTACCGGCCTGGCCGGCTGCGGCCGAGGAGGCGGGTACCAACGGCGCGGGCGATGTCGGTTGGATGAGGTCGTAACAGGGGTGGCCGCGGGATGCGCTGAACAGACCCGACGCAAGGGTTGGGGCTGGCGTGAGCATGGTCGGCGCGATCTACAAAGCACGGCGCTTGATGCTGGGCTACCCGTTCATCGTCGCCACACCGTGAGCAGTCCCCCCACCATCCAGAGACTAGTAGCAGTCGACGTTGGTGCCCATCGCGATGTGCGCCTCCTGCCAGCGGCGCAAGGAGTTCGGCGTATGTACGGGCCGTGACCGGCGTGAGGTGGTTCGGCTCGGCCATCAGGCGCGCCGAGTGCGGTTGATGGTGCTCGTCTCGACTCGGGCAAACCTATTGACTGCACCGAGATCCGTCATGTCATCCGCTGCTGTCGACATACACGGATTCACGGGCGAGTCTTCTCTACCGAGAGGGTCGATATTGTTTTTGTCCCAGTGGGGAGAACGTCCCGTTTCACATCCCATGCGGTAACACCGTCGTTTGCCAAATTCTCTTCCAAAGACGGCCGGGCGGTCGGGTCGGCAAGCACTATCAGGAAGTCACGAGTCGAACCGACCGTGGAATCTTTCATGGGGAACTTGAAGATCTTCTCATTTCCCACGGGAAATTCTATCTTGGCTTTGGCATAGAACCTGGCACTCGGCGGATGACCGACGTACGGCACCTTTATTACCAACCACAGCGAGTACCCCGCAGAAACCTCAGATTCCCGCGCCACCTTGACCCATACTTCACTGCCAATACCTGGCTGGCCGTCAGCGGAGACCGCACTCACGACCCGAGCCGGAAGAGCGCTAGAGCCTGTCGACCCCGAGGAATGCGACGATGCCCCCGTGGATTCCGTCGGCGCGCTCGAACTGGCTGACGGAGTAGTCGTTCCAGTGAATCCGGAAAAGCTCGGCGAAGGTCGGCTATCGTCGCGAACCTGCTCAGCTGAAGAGGTACTACGAACATGCACGATCCACGCGACCAGAAGGATAGCTATCAGCATCACAAATATGACGGCAAGTAGCTTCTGCCGACGATTCGGCACGTACCTGGTTTGGCCCATCTCTATGACTCACACGCCGAAAGAGCTCCAGCAACTACCACCACATCCACCCCGGCACCCCCCAGTTAATTCTCCACGCATGGACGGAGATCGTCGCGCGCGTCAGCGTACGACCTCCGACCTCCTTGATCGCCTGGCTTGTGAGAGCCGTGCGTCGCTATAGTCGCGAACCCCGATACGTGACGTTCTTACTGAAGACACAGTATGCTCGCCCTCTGGGAAAAAGGAGCTGCACGGCACCAATTTTCCGCCGGGCAATGCAACGATTCGACTCTGCTTGAAGATCGGCCACAAGGGTGTGGACGTGACACCTTTGCGAACACTCGTTCCCGGCAATTGCGTTCGATTGAGGGTGGATATATCTACCGCCTACGTCATTTCGCGTACTCCGAGCCAGGCAGGGATCTTTAATCGACCTGAACGAGGAAAGCGATGTCCGTAGACCTGATTCAGCAGATCTGAGAAATTGATTCCTGGCCCACTGGTGGGCAGGTTGACTGATGTGGCATTGACTGGATCGAGACTGCGATGATCCTTTCCGTTGAACTTCCAGAGTCGGAGGCTGTCTGGGCACTGCTCTCACTGTGCGTGGGTGTCTGCACCGCAGTCTTCGCATCGTGGGTAACCCTGCATGTCGCTCATCCAAGGCGACGGCTCGACTGCTGGATGCCGACTGTCACCAACCTTCTTAGCGCGCCAGGTAGTGCCGGAGTCTCGGTAAGTCACAACGGCACCTCTTTGAGCGTCCCTCACATCGTTGAAGTACAGCTGGTCAACCGTGGCCAGCGGGACATCCTGAGCAGCAATTTCGACCACGCGCTGCCCCTCACGCTCAACGTCGGCGCGCACATCATCAAAGTCCTGCATGTCGCGTGGCAGCCAACGGGGACACCGGACCCGGTGTACAGCATCACCGGAACAAAGCTTGCGATCAATCCTTGCCTCTTCACCGCAGGTCGCTCGCTCTCTTTCTCCCTTCTCGTCGACGGCCCAGACCCCAAACTGACCCTTGCGGCAGCTCTGAGCGATGTCGAGGTCAGGGCACTCGATGGTCGCGTGGAGCAGGCAGAGGAGATCAACAGCAAACTGACTGTAATCATCGTGGCGATGGTGGCCTTCTGCATGGGGCTTTTGACCTGTCCCTTCTTGTGACCCGGATTTCGCCGCTGCGGTACAGGTCACCAGTAGCAATGCCGTGTAGAGGATGTCTCACATGGTGAGTTTCGCGAGTCTCTTGTAGCAGGTCAGGGCTACGGCGAGGCCGAGGGAGGCGAGGAAGTGGCTGCCCTTGCATTCGTAGTGGACGGTGAGGCGGCGGTGGCCGAAGAGCCACCGGGCCGGGCTAGCCGTCGTTCTTGGTGTCGCCCTTCGGCCCAGCTGCCCGCACTGGCTGGTAGTCACCCGGGTACAGCTCCAGGCCGAGCCGGTCCCTGCAGTCCTGGAAGGCGGTGCCTTCAAGACGAAGGAGCTGGCCTTCAACGAGCTTCTGCAGCGAGTTGCGATCCACAGCAGTCATTACGCCACAGCTCCTACGTGCTGCGCAGCTGGGTCGGGCGGATCAAGTGGGCGTGGCTGGCGCGCGGTTGGTGAGCTCGTTCCAGGCGGACTCGCTCAGCCATAGGTCGGGAAGTCATCGCCGAGGATGATCCGCCAAAGACGGATGGCTTCTCGGTGGTCGCCGCGGTTCTCAGCTTCAATAGCGAGATCGGCTCTATCTCGGGCCTTGGCCAGGCTGTCGTTAATGGCTGTACGCGAAGCCCACGAAAGATTGCTCGACAAGTCACCACTGTATCCGGCTGGATCTTGCACCGAAAGATAATTGTGGTTGTAGTCGAAGAACAGCCGAAGCGCCGTGCGGGAGTTAGAACCCAGTGACGAGAACGTACGCGCAACAAGCATTTCAAGGTGGAAGGAGGCAAGCCGTGAGCTATGCGCCTCGTTCCACTTCTTGGCGAACCTGATAACCTTCTTCAGATTGCCGCCCAACGCGTTATTGCGCTCGTTCAGATACGTCTCGTGCTTCACGGGGTCGGTGGTAAGCCACCCGCCCGAGCCATCTGGGATGCCGTAACCACCGGTGTCGTACTTCACGACGGCCGCCACGTCCACCACCAGGCCGTCGGCGTAGAAGAGCCGCACGGCTTGCCCTCGTGCACCGATCTTCCTCACGGCTGACGCGTTGTTCAGGCTACGGCGCACCCTGTACAGGAAGTCCGTCGAGCTCTTCTGGTAACTGTCCGTCCAGAGGGCATCGTCAACATGCAGGTGAGTCATCAGGTCAATATCTGCAACGGGGTTGCTGGCGGTGTTGCGCCCCAGGGATCCGATGATCTTGGTGGACTGGTACTGGACGTTCGACGTGGACGGAAACGCTGACTTGAGGGATGTCACCACGGCATCCCGGCGCTTGTACACCTTGTCCCATGTGTCATTGGTCGGCGTCACCTTGGTGTTGAACTCGTCGAAGGCACCTGCTGTAGTCGTCGCCATGCCTACTCTTCACCGTCCACTCCGTAGCTCTGGCCACCGCTGTTGATGTTCCGGCCCGACAGCCTGTAAGCAAGGCGGCCCGGCGGGTCGGCCGTCTTGTTGAGTTCGTCGCGGGTGTTGGTGAGGTTACGCAAGGTGTCCCGTGCGTCCTCGCGGCTCATGTCGACCAGGTCGACCACGAGAAACTGCCGGGCGGCTGTCTGTAGTTGGAGGTAGGCGTTCGCCGATGCTTGAGCCTGCGTCATACGACGCGACGCGTTCACAGTGGTCAGCGTCGCGCTGAAGGCCGCCGCGGCTAGGGCGAGGACGCCGGGCCAGACACCAACGTCACCAGCGAGCGCGGTTCCACCCGACACGGCAGCCATCCCCGCTGCTGGTACGCCGAGCATCAAGTTGATGAGCCGCCACAACTTGGCCTGCTCGAACTGACCTTGGGCACTCCACAACGCACTCTCGTGGATGCGGTCGGCCTCTTGGGCCATGGCCCGGTGCGACTCAGGGATGCCATTGGGGATCAGTGACACGAACACCTCAATAGCCAACACCGCGCAAGGTGGGTGGAGACGGACAAGAGGAGCGACGCGCCAGTGTAGATCCCCGAGTTCATGGAGTGCCAGCAGTTTGCAGTGATGCGACGCCCCCAAAAAACCCTGCCGGCGGGCGGTTGGTCCCGGTGTCCTACGCCACGAGCTCCACGTCGTCCTGCTCGTTGACTTTGACAGCAACGCTGACAGCAACGACGCCCAGCAATGCCTGCCTACGACGCACCCTGAAGAACGTATCCACCTCTGTTACGCGGCTCGTCACGCTTGAACTATTGGAGCTTCGGAACCAGGTGTCGCAAGTTCGAATCTTGCCGGGTGTACCAGATAGAATTGATGTAATCCTGTCAACGAAACCGTGACTATGACATCCATTTTGACAGCTACCGTTGCTGTCAACCGCGTTCACTAGATACCCAGGCTGAAGAGCCTGGGTATCTTTGTGTGTGGATGCAAGAAGCACAGCCTCAACTCGCCCCAGCGCTTCACGACGTCCTGCCATGTTGTCATGCTGGTAGATCTGCTGCGTGATAGAAATATCCGAGTGTCCAAGGATGAGTTGGGCATCTCGTGCTGGAACACCGAGGTCCTTGAGGAGCGTTGCCGTCGTATGGCGCACCTGGTGCACCGTGATACGACGGATTTCGTAACGCTCACAGATCCTCTGAAACGAGCGAACGAAGTTCCGCGGCTCGATTGGTTGGCCGGTTCTTGTGGTGAAGGCAAGCCTATCTCTGCTGTGCTCGCGTGTCTTTAGAACCTCGCAGGCAAGGTTCAACAATGGCAGATCCCGGCGTCCCGCTTTTGTCTTCACTGGCCCCTGTTGTAGGGCTCCCCCGACCCGTTGCACTTGCTGACGAATCCGTAAGACCGAGCCTTCAAAGTCCACGTCCTGCCACCGTAGCCCGAGCACTTCACCGCGCCGCAGGCCGTAGAGCACGAGGAGCACAAACATTGGGTAGAGCGGATCGGCGCGGGCGGCCTCTAAGAACCGTTTGGCTTCTTCAACCGTCCAGGGTTGGATGTCGTCACGTTCCCGCTGTTTCAGCTTTACGAAGCGAGCGACGTTACGACTGACAAGCTCCTCCTCGTGTGCCCGCGTTAGAGCGGAGCGCAGGATCTCGCGAAGGATTTGAACGCTACGCACCGACATCCCAGCGGCTAACCGCTCATTCATAAATGTCTGCACGATCGGCACGGATAAGCGGGTGAGCATGTTTGCGCCCAGTCCTGGCTTCAAGTAGAGACGTACGCCACTCTCGTACCGCTCGTAGGTGGATAGCCGTAAGTTCGGCTTCACCACTTCCGCTAGCCAATAATCTAAGTAAGCCCCGAGTTTCCAGCTCTTGTCTGCCGTCGGAATTCCCCGAGCATCCCTCGCCTTCAACTCGGTCAACTTCCCATGAACCTCGCCGCGCGTCGCGCCATAGACATAGACCCGCTTTGCGTTGCCGCTTGTTGTTTGGACGTAGGTCGAACCAACCCACCGCCCATCCCTCCGCCGGTAAATCGATCCCTCACCATTCGCATTACGGCGAGCCATCAGACCATAGACTCCCGCGAAAGTTGCTCCACAAGCTCAGAAACAGCCCGAGCCGGTATAAGCCGCCGTCTTCCAATACGGATCGACACAAGTTTGCCGGAGCGGATCAAGCGGTACAGCATCCACTTGCTAATACGCAGCTTCCCGTACGCCTCCCGCACCGTAAGAAGCTCCGGCATACCATCTCCCCCACGGCGCTCCTCGATGTAATTCATTTCTTCCTTCATAATCTTCCTCCTTAGTTAAACTCAAAGTCGCAAATTTGTTAACACCCACGGTGGGCCGCGAGGTTGTCGTTTCGTCATCAGGCAGCAGCTCCTTGAGGTATCCCGCTGAGCAAACCGGACGCCCCGCTGAGAAGGCCGACTTCAAACAGAGTCTGTGCATCGCTGGCGAGCTTCCGAATCACGCTGCCAATCCGCTCCGCTCGTCGCTCGTTCTGTACCAGCCAAACAACCTTCGGGAAGACACCCCGCCACTGCTGCTCGACGCCGGAGCGCCAATACGCTACATACCGATCGCACTTGCGCCGGATGGTCGGCAGTGTCTCCGTCGTCAGATCAACCTCGATGAACGCACTGCGCTCGACAGCGGCTACACCAAGCCGTACGTACGCATCCGGCTTGACCACGACCAACTCGCCGCCGGAGCCGGTGAAGTGGCGCCAGCACCCCGGCTCGGCGTCGAAGGCCAGTAGGTCCGCCTCCCCAAGCCGATGCTGCTCCACCAGTTGGACGTACAACTCACTCACGGCCAGCAAGTGGTCTTGGAAGTACGGCTTCGACTCCCAGATCCGGCGACGCCTGCCACCGAGCGGCCCGCCCGCATCGATGACTGCTTGCCCAAGCCCAGTTAGGCCGTAGATGTAGCCAGATGATCCAGCCCGGATGCCGCCAACAACGCGGGACAACCGCACCACCAGGCCATGCCGATGAAGCCGCTGCATCAAGAGTTGAGCGCGGCGAGTACGTGCCGCTGGCGATCCATCAGCAACCACGAGGCGCTGCAATTGGTTCAGACTCAGCAGCCGCACCCGATGCAGTGCGCCAAGGACAGCAAGGTCACGCTGGCTAAGTCGTTGGCGCAACCCCTCCACCCGGGCGGCGTGAAGACCAAGAGCGCTCATCGCAAGAGTCCTCTTCGCGATAAGACATTCGTTGGCGCTTGGTCCGTCCTGACAGAGGAGCCGCGACCACCGCGAACAACACGATGCGAAGGGCGACACGAACCAGAGCACGAGGCCGTCATACGGTCCTCCGTGGCACCTGCCCGATGGGTCCAGTGGGCGGCCGGTCCTCACCGTGCCACCGCCTCCGCAGCTCCTGATCGAGCTCAGCGCCATCGACGCCATACCTCGCCGCACTTTCGCGGCGAAGGTCGTCGGCACCTCCCAGCGCCCGGCCGTCTGGTGGAAGCGTTCGAATCAAGAACGGCCGGCCCGGCTGCTGGGAGACAAGAATCTTGGCGTACGCCTCATGTGCACCAAGAAGCGCGAGGTCGCTCGCAACCAACCCGTCGCCGAGCGCCGCCGCCAAGGCGGGGCCATCTTCAACACTGGGTCGGAACACCACCCGCGAACGGGCGTTGGCAAGGAGCCCCGCACGCATCTTGGGCGACAGCTGGGCCAGGTGCTGATGCGCCACGGTGAGCGAGGCACCAAGTCCGCGCGCCTGGGCGAACATGTCGCCAAGGTCTACCGGGAGCTTCAGGTAGTTCTGCACCTCGTCGATCACGACCGTGACCGGCCGACGCATACCCACCGGCACCACCGCCCGCCGCTGCATGGCTTGCCAAAGCTGCGTCACCAGCAGTGCACCCAGGAGCTGAGCCGTCTCGGCACCAACGACGCCTGCGTTGAGGTTCACCAGCACGATCCGCGGACGGTTGAACAGCTCGTCCATCTGGAACTGCGGCCTCGCTTGACCAAGCAGTCTTCGGATCGCCGTCCGGCTCAAAAAAGCACGGGTCTTGTTGAGGACGGGCGCGACCACCTGTTGCCGCTCTGCCTCCGACAGCCCGTCGTACCAGGCGAAGAACGGCGCCAGGACGAGCGGGTCAGTAACACCGGCGAGGGTACGGCGCCGGAAGGCACCATTCGTCAGCAGCACCGGCAGATCCGCAAGCGTCCCTTCGTCGCTGCGGGCCAGCGCCACCAAGGCGTGCAAAAGAACGTCGCTGCTTCGCGGGCCAATGCTGCTGCCATACAGCTCGTGAAACAGGTGCAGTAGGTGGTCGGCTAAGCGCTCAGCATCGACGGGTGCACCGGCCAGCGGGTTGAACCCAACAACTTCATCGGTCGCCCCCGGCTCGATGATGACGACGTCTTCTCTGCGCTCCGCGGGCACGCCGGCCAGGACCTCACTTACGAGATCGCCCCGAGGCTCTAAGACGAAGACACTTCGCCCGGCGTGGATGTCCGCTTGAAGCAGCCGCGCTAGCAGCGTCGACTTGCCACTCCCCGTGGGGCCAACAACGTGCAGGTGGTGGAGGGCACTCTCCACCGGCATCGTCACCAGTTGGTCGCGCTGGCCTCCATGCAGGCCGGCGCCGAGCACACGCTCCGACAGCAGATGCCGCCCATCTACCGGCCGAAGCAGCGAGGAAGGCGCCGGGTACTGACGGCCGTGGGCAGTGCGAAGAGACGCCACCCCATCTACCGGCCACCCAATGACGGCGGCCAGCTCGGCAGCATTGAGGATGCCCGACCACCGAAGATCCGCTGTCTTCACGACATCGACCTGGTGGGCACGGCGCACTGTAGGGCGCCCGACCCGCAGCTCGGCATGACTCGCGTTGGTGAGGCGAAGCGCCTCGCCCAGCATGCGCACGATGGCCGCCGCCATTTCAGGCGAGGCTGCGCGTGCACCAATCCGACCATGAACAGCCAGCAGTGGCTCGGCCGCCTTCTGCTTCCATCCACGTCGCTGCTCCGGCGTCTCCCCGGTGACAGCGACCAAGCCGAGGGCGCGCCTCACGCTGAACGTCTCCGGTCTAGTGCGGCGCTGCTGCGACGAGCCAACAACCCACTGCACCACGGCTGACTCGCCCTTGGTGAGTGCATTCATGACTTCCAGGAGCCCGGCCGTGACACCAGCCGCCATCTCCACCCGCAGCGGCTGCGACAGACCCACGGGTCGGATGTCGGAGATGAGCAGCGGGGAAGGCTGCGAAGTTCGATTGAGCCGAGCAAGCACCAGGCCGGGGAGCTGGGCGACGAGCTGACCAGGCAGCTCCCCGCTGATGCGGTTGTCGATGCCGACAAGCCAGCGGACGGCGTCGGCGTCAGCCCGCAGTTCAAAGACGACGACCGGCGTACGCCTGCGCCAACCCAGCAGCGGCCGGTAGGCGAGTGGTTGAAGCACCCGAGTCACCTGGGCCACGCTCAGCTCGTGCGGGAAGTGCACCTCGAACCAGCTCAGTTCAGATCTGGGAGACGTTCTCTCTCGCGTTGGTGGACTGTTGTTTCTTGTCATGGTTCCCCCTCCTTTTAGTTACACGACCTCCGAAAGTTGGGAACACAGAACAAACCTCACGACAGACCGTCGTGGGCATTTGCGCTGAACGCACGCTAACTTTGTGGCGGAAGTCTTGAGCTGCTGTCCGTGGCATTTATTGCCAACCTGGCTCGCTCTTACTTCCACTATGGAGAACAGGTAGGGGTTACTTCAATGGGTTTGGCTTTTTGTACAACAGCGAGGCGAATGCGCCTGACAGCGGTTAGACACCAGTGGAACGTCGCCCATGCTCCAGTATGGCGGGGGCGGATTAGAGGGAGGCATGTAATAGCTGAGGGTTCAAATTGCCATCCGATAGAATTTCGATGATTCAATCAGATTGAGAAGAATCGAGTAAATCAGACTCTCGCGGCATAATCCTGGAAAAATGTCGCGCTTCTCAATGATTAAAGATCCAAAACTCCGGGTAATGTTTACCTGCCGGGCGACAGCACTGGAGCTCAATAAGGATATTGCACAAGATTGCGAAGATAAGGCGTGGAGCCCGGCTCGACGATTGACCTAAATCGAAATGGAGCTTATTATATGCATATGAAGACTCACGCATTTCGCCTACTCAACGGAGACGACCTCAAAAAGAGCATCGAAAGTTATGTCACAGCACAAGAAATCCAGGCAGGATACGTTATTACCTGCGTCGGCGGATTCTCGGGTGCTGTACTTCGCATGCCCGGAGCAAAGACATTCGAGCACCTTGAGGGAGACTATGAAATCGTGTCGATTGAGGGAACTCTCTCTCCAAACGGTTGCCATATTCATGTATCCATGTCGGACATCCATGGAAACGTGAAAGGCGGACACCTCTCTGAGGGCTGCATTGTCCGGCTTACCGCAGAGGTAGTCTTAGCAGAAGACCGTCAGTTCAGATTCTACCGTCGATTCGACCAAGATACTGGCTTCAATGAGCTCGGCATCGAATCTGCCGAAAACTCATTCTGACGGTAGGGCTACGCTGGGGCTCGCACCATGAGACGATCAATCGAGTGGGTGTGCTTAATCCCACCCTCGTGCTCATCCTCATACACGTAGCTACGAGCAAATAAAGTATCCCATCCCGAGAACTGCTCGTACAACTCGCTGCTATCCTCTGGCGGCTCAGCGATAAGAGGTTGCAGGTCCGCCGGGATCGGGACGAGTGCATTAAATGAAGCGACTGCTAGCAATCCGCCTGGCTTCACCCATGAGCGCAGGCGGCTATAGGCCCTCATACGTTGCTGTCGTTTGAGAAAATGCATCACCCCATAGCAAATGACCAGATCGTAGGAGTGATCTAATTCGACAGAAAGGAGGTCACTTTGCCAAACGGACACTTCAGCCGATGATTCCTTGAGTTGCATCCGGGCCGCACAGACTGCCTGTTCATCCAGGTCAAATCCGTGTAGAATCTCCGCCACGTTCGTAAAGGGGACGAGATTGCGGCCCCATCCACACCCCACATCGAGAACTGAATAAAAACGCCAGGACTCGGCTAGCTTAGCAATCTCGATGCTAGGTAAATCACCTTTAGAAGGATTCCAAATAGCCACGGTCATCCTACTGTCGCGTTAGTTTCCAGCTACCCGCCTGGATCAGGCTGCTGCTATCAAAGCCGACCCACTTGCCAGTCATCTCAATACCGTCTGCCGTGATCCTGAGCTGTACGACGCCATAGTGATTTGCATTTCGCGCCGTGTTCCTCCAGGAACCCGTCAGGAAGGCACCATCTATCTTAAGTTTCAGAAAGTGCCGATGGGGGGACGACCCTCCTGTATTCTTTGCGTATACGGAATGCCCAACCTGATAGAACTGCATAATCTGCTCGCCAACGTGGCTAGATCCCCTACTCCTGTAAGTGTAGGTCGACTTCCACCTTCCACGCACATCATACTCGCCGCCATGCCATATGCTTCCGATTGTACGCGCGGCGAGATACTCCAACGTACTCCCTAAGAAGAGGCCAATAGTTGATGAAATGACCGCTCCCGCAACAATGCTCAGGAGCCCCAGTAAACTCAAATCCAACATGCAACCCTCTTTTCACGCATATAAAGATCCAATAATTATGACAGCCAAAGGCGGCACAGGACAACGGGTCCGTGGGGACTCAACATTTCCAAAGCTCGCACGTTAGTGCGAATAGTGGCTACGGGATGGATGGTGCGATGAAAACCCCCGCCCCAGCAACCCTTCTCAGGCCACCAGGACGGGGAACCACCACCTCAACCACCAGAACCATCCGGTACGAGGCGGAGTGGGTGAAGGAGCGGAAATCTACGACCCGTTGCCACCAACGCGGGTGCCAGGCACTCGTCCACGTGTGCCACGCGCATTGTCGAGGATGTCATCCATCTTCGCCGACACCTTGTTGAACTCAGCGAGCCTCACGTAGAGGTCACGCTTACGGTTGTCGGGCATAGTGACCTCCAGGATCACAAGGTCGCCACTGATGTCCTTGAACTGCTCCAGTTCAGGCAGCAACACATCCAGCGCCTTGGGCTGGTCCAGCTTGGGGTGTTGCCGGACAACGACAGCGGCAAACTCTTCGTCGCTTCCCTCGTTGCCACTCAGGTCTGAGACCTTACGACTCACAATAGCCATGCTGCTTCACGCTCCTTCATGTGGGGTTCGGGCCGGGGAATCCCCTCGGCCTACTCCCATTTATGACAGCGTGAGCCGGCCAGTTCCATAGGTTCAGCACAAAGCACAACACCGACACGAATACAAATACCGGAGGTTGACGTACAATAAAAACATAGACGGAGAACCAACCAATGGAAGAAGATTTTGACCTAGCCGAGTACGTCCGGGAGCAAGCAAAACAAAGCGGCGTCCCCGAGTTCGTCGAAGACGCCGCCATACTTGCTCAGGCCGCTCAGTTAACGGCCTCTATCGTCGAAGACGACTAGTACTTGAACTTAATCTTTACGAGCCTGTAGTCGAACAGCCATGACCTGCCAGTTGCCTCATGCTTCCAACGCGGTCGTGTGCTCGTGTCCGCGATTGGTTCAATCCGCACCTCTTCAACGATGAGATCGACGTACACGCGCAGCTGCGCCATGTCGGCCTTGTCGAAGGCCGCCTTGATGCCGCCCGTCGTGATCGCAGCAACCATCTGACCCGCAGCGCTCCGCTCCATCCTGGCGTTCACCATCTTGAGTTCGCTCTGCATGGTCGCCTTCATCCGCAGCATCGACGTCAGGTCGAGGCCCTCAGTTCCTTTCGTCCAAGCGTCTTCCAACTCATCCAAGCGGCCTTGAATCTGTCGGACTTGGTCGATGAGCTTCCCAAGCTCATCGTGCTCGCTACTTTCCTGGTAGGCGCGGCGCAGTGCTTCGATGAACCCCGGGGTGTTGTAGCGGTACTGGACTGCATCGAGGATGAGCAACTCCACCGGATCAGCGATGCGCTGCATACCGCACCCGATCTTCTGGCCATGGTCGTTGTAGGCGCGGCACTGGTACGTGCGTCGGTTGTCGCGGTAGTGGCCAGTCATCTCTCCCTCGCACTTACCGCAGCGTGCTTTGGTGAGGTACGACCTTGCCTCGCTGTTTGTACGTCCCCGGGCGCGCAGGATAGCCATCGCCTTCTCCCACTTCGCACGATCCGTGATGATAGGAGGGAACGCCCCCGGGTACTCTCGGCCTTTCGACTCCTGGACACCGATCAGGTGCTTGCTGGAGATCGCCTTGCGCAGAACAGTCCGCTGGAAAGGCTCACCGTTCACCCCGACGATGCCGCGCTCTTTCAGGTCGCGCACAATTGACGCCAGCGGCCACCCCTCGCAGATCCGGTCAATCGTCTCGCGCAGGATTTCAGCCTCTTCCTCCACGATGTCGTGGCCGACCTTGCCAGTGTTGACCACGCGGCCAAACTCGTCCTTGACCGCGCGCACGCGACCATAGCGGGGACGACCACCGTGGTAGCGGCCGCTCGCCGAGACGTTGCGCTTGTTTCGCTTCATCCGGTCGGACTTGACGCCAGATTCCCGGCTCGCCTCGACCACAGCAGCATAGAAATCGTGGATTCCAGTCTGCGTCTTCAGGTCAAACGTCCGCCCGTCCGTGGTCATGACGACCACGCCACCAGCCGCCTTCTGGAGCTTGACGAAGTCGATCGCCACTTCCATATTGCGCGTGATGCGCGCAACTTCCGTGACCACGATCAGCCATAGACGACGCTGCCGGATTGCCTCGCGCAGCAAGATGAAACCCGGACGTTCTTTGGTCGAGAACTCCGACGCCGAAATATCGTCGTCCGAGAACAGAAGCCCTTCGCTTACCGGCCAGCCCTGGTCATCGAAGGTCAAGCGAACATCGCCAAACTGGTTGACGACACTCACGCTTTGACCGTTCCGATTCATCGAGACGCGGGCATACCCACCACGTCCGTCCGGGAACTCCTTGACTTTTACAGCCCATGCGGTATCCGCTGTGAGCATTTCCAGGCACTCCGTTTACATATGTCCGTATTATACGGATTTTGGAGTGCCTTTACAAATCTTCGTTACCCCCGAGTTCCGCGGGGTCACCTTCCACGAGGTCCGCGCGCGTTCGATCGTCAACCGGGTGCCCGGGGTGTCCCGGATGCCGTTCGAGTGGACCGTCAACCCGTACCGGGGCTGCACGCACGCGTGCGTGTACTGCTTCGCCCGCAAGACGCACAGCTATCTCGACCTCGACACCGGGCTCGGCTTCGACTCGCAGATCGTCGTCAACGTCAACGCGCCCGAGCTGCTGCGCCGTCACCTCGCCTCCAAGCGGTGGCAGGGCGCGCACATCGCCATGGGCACCAACGTCGACTGCTATCAGCGCGCCGAGGGCCGCTACCGGCTGATGCCGGGGATCATCGAGGCGCTGCGCGACCACGCCAACCCGTTCTCCATCCTCACCAAGGGCACGCTGATCCTGCGCGATCTGGAGCTGCTCCAGCAGGCCTCCGAGGTCACCCAGGTGGGGATCTCCGTCTCCGTGGGGTTCGTGGACGACGCGCTGTGGCGCACGGTCGAGCCGGGCACGCCGGCGCCCGAGCGGCGCCTCGACGTCGTACGGACGCTGACCGGGCACGGCATCGGCTGCGGGGTCCTGATGGCGCCGGTCATCCCCTTCCTCGGGGACCACCCCGACCAACTGCGCGCCACCGTCCGCGCGATCGCCGCCTCGGGCGCGACCTCGGTGACGCCCCTGGTGCTGCATCTGCGGCCGGGGGCGCGCGAGTGGTTCATGGGGTGGCTCGCCGAGCACCATCCGCATCTGGTGCGGCGGTACGAGCGGCTGTACGCGGAGGGTGCGTACGCGCCGAAGTGGTACCAGCGCCGGATCACCCGCCAAGTACACGACCTGGCCACCGAGTTCGGCATCGGACCGGCGCACCGGGGCGCGGCCCGGCGCGTTCCGCAGCGCGTGGAGCCGGAACCGGCCGGACCGACCCAGCTCACCCTGCTCTGACCGGAACCGGATGCCCGATTGTCAGTGGCATGGGTCAGGATGGACGCATGACCTCGCTCACGCACATCGCCACCCCCGACGGCGTCGCACCCGGCGTCAACTACAGCCATGTGGTCTGGGGCACCGGCCGGTTCATCGCGATATCCGGCCAGTGCGCCTTCGACGAGAAGGGGAACGTGGTCGGGGAGGGCGACCCGGTGGCGCAGGCGCGGCAGATCTTCGAGAATCTGCGCCGCTGCCTGGAGGCCGCCGGGGCGACCTTCGACGACGTGGTGAAGCTGACCGTCTTCGTCACCGACATCGCCCATCTGCCCGCGATCCGCGAGGCGCGGGACGAACACCTCGACAGCGGCCGTCTCCCCGCCAGCTCGGCGGTGCAGGTGGTGGCGCTGTTCCGCCCCGAACTCCTGATGGAGATCGAGGCGTTCGCGGTGGTCGCCGACCGTTGAGCGCCCCCGCACGCATACGGGACATGACCGCGGCCGACGCCGGGTATCCGCGCCTGCTGCTGTGGGTCCTGAAGGCCAACGACCGGGCCCGGCGGTTCTACGGGCGTGCCGGCTTCGTCCCGGACGGCGCCGGGGAGGACTTCGTCGTGGACGGGGTCGCGGTGCCCGAGGTGCGCTACGCGATGCGTCTGAGTGCCACGGCTGCGGCCGAGGCCAGGCGGGGGCGGGCCAGTGCCGTTTCCAGGGCCTCGACCGCCCTTTTGTCACCCAGCTCACCCAGCCCCTCCACACAGGCAAGCGCCACCCGCCAGTAAGGGGTGTCGGGCGAGAGCAGCGGCCGCAGGGTAGTGATCAGCGCCGGTACGGATTCGGGGGCGCGCAGTGCGGTGAGCAGCCGCACCGGGTGCAGGGCGTACGCGGTGCGCAGCTGGTTGGTGGCGAGCGCGGCCGCCGCGCGTGCCGTGCGCGGGTCGCCGAGCCGGGCCAGGGCGTGCGCGGCGGAGACACAGCGCTCCGGGTCCCGGTGGTTGAGCAGCAGCACCAGCGCCTCGAAGGCGCGCCGGTCCCCCGCGCAGCCGAGCCGGAAGGCCGCGATCTCCCGCGCCCACAGGGGTCGTTCGCGCTCGGTGAGCACCGCCGCCAGCTCGTCCTGGTCACGGGTCGAGAGCAGCCGCTCGTACGCGGACACCGCGTCCGACGCCCTGGCCTCGTCCCGCAGCCGATCCGCCAGGGACCGCAGCTCCTCGTCCATGCGGGAAGCGTAGGCGCTCCGCGGGGCGTGGAGTATGGGGAGTGCGTCGTCTGCGGGCGCGGGGGGTGGAGTGCGTCGCCTGCGGGCCGTGGCGGGCCGGCCGTGCGGTTGCCCGCGCCCCTGAATGCCTAGGGGCGCGGGCAACTGCGCGCGCAACCCACCACGGTCCGCAGGCGGACGGCGGCCGCGCCCGACGCGAGCCAGATCACATGGACTCCTTACCTCCGCCCTATGGCGCGCTCGTTACTCACCAGTTAATCTCAAGTGAGCGGGTACCCCCCGCGAACTCCGGTGGCCTGGTGACGCAGCCACCGCGAGTGTTCGTCGGTTCGGCAGTTTCACGGCGTGGCCCCGGGACCGGGTCCGTCGGCCCTCAGCACCACCACGACACACCTCCCGCACGCCGTGCGCCGCTCTGCGCACCCGCGTCTTCGTTGACGCCTTCGCGACAGCCGGATGCCGGTCGCGTGCGCCCTCTCCTCAGTCGTCACTCACCCTGGAGTCCCGTGATGGACACCCCCCTGAACACCGTCGCCGTGGTCGGTCTCGGCACCATGGGCACCGGCATCGCCGACGTGCTCACCCGCGCGGGCCGCGAGGTCATCGGCATCGACATCAGCGAGCAGGCCGCCCACCGGGCCGTGGCCTCCCTGGAGGCGTCCACCGCCCGGGCCGTGGCCCGCGAGCGCATCACCGAGGAGGAGCGGCGCGACATCCTCGCCCGGTTCCGTACCTTCACCGACCTCCAGGCGGCGGCCGACGCCGACCTGGTCATCGAGGTCGTGCCGGAGTCGTACGAGCTCAAGCAGCAGGTGTTCGCCGCGCTCGACGCCATCGTCGCGCCCACCGCGATCCTGGCGACCGGCACCAACGCCCTCTCCGTGACCCGGCTCGCCGCCGAGTCGACGCACCCCGAGCGCGTCCTGGGCCTGCACTTCTTCAACCCGGCCCCGGCGATGAAGCTCGTCGAGGTGGTCTCCTCGGTGCTGACCGCGCCGCCCGCCGTGGAGGCGGTCACCCGGCTCGCCCTCGACCTCGGCAAGGAGCCGGTCGCGGTCGGCGACCGCCCGGGCTTCGTCGCGGACGGGCTGCTCTTCGGCTACCTCAACCAGGCCGCCGCGATGTACGAGTCGAAGTACGCCTCCCGCGAGGACATCGACGCGGCCATGAAGCTGGGCTGCGGACTGCCGATGGGCCCCCTGGAGCTGCTCGACCTGATCGGCATCGACACCGCCCGCACGGTCCTGGAGGCGATGTACACCGACTCGCAGGACCGGCTGCACGCCCCCGCGCCCATCCTCGGCCAGCTCGCGGAGGCGGGCCTGACCGGCCGCAAGGCGGGCCGCGGCTTCTACACGTACGAGGGCCCGGGCAGCTCGGTCGTGGTGCCGGACGCGCAGACCCGCGCCACGGCGGCGGGCACGAGCGCGGGCCGCGAGATCCGCTCGGTCGGCGTGGCCGGGTCCGGGACCATGGCCTCGGGCATCGCGGAGGTCTTCGCCAAGGCCGGGTACGCCGTGGTGCTCGCCGCGCGCGGCCTGGAGAAGGCCGAGACCGCCAAGTCCCGTATCGCCAAGTCCCTTTCGCGCTCTGTCGACAAGGGCCGGATGACGGCCGAGGCCCGCGACGAGACGCTCGCCCGCATCACCCCGGCCGGTGCCCTTGAGGCCTTCGCCGAGGTGGACCTGGCCGTCGAGGCGGTGGCCGAGGACCTGGGGGTCAAGCAGCAGCTGTTCGCGTCCCTGGACAAGATCTGCAAGCCGGGCGCGGTGCTTGCCACCACCACCTCCTCGCTGCCGGTCGTCGCCTGCGCCCGCGCCACCTCGCGCCCGCAGGACGTCATCGGGATGCACTTCTTCAACCCGGCGCCCGCGATGAAGCTGGTCGAGGTGGTCCGCACGGTCCTGACCTCGGACGAGGTGCACGCCACCGTCCGCGAGGTCACCGCGAAGATCCGCAAGCACCCGGTGGACTGCGGGGACCGGGCCGGGTTCATCGTGAACGCGCTGCTCTTCCCGTACCTCAACAACGCGATCAAGATGGTCCAGGAGCACTACGCCACGCTCGACGACATCGACGCGGCGATGCGGCTCGGCGGCGGCTACCCGATGGGGCCGTTCGAACTCCTCGACGTGGTCGGCCTCGACGTCTCCCTGGCCATCGAGAAGGTGCTGCACGCCGAGTTCCGCGACCCGGGACTCGCACCCGCCCCGCTCCTGGAGCACCTGGTCGCGGCCGGGTGCCTGGGCCGCAAGACGGGTCGTGGATTCCGCGAGTATGCCCGCCGCTGACCCGTGGGGCTCCCCCGTCCACCGGCCGGGGGAGGGCTGGGGCGGCCTGCTCGATCCGTCGGGCGGTCCGCCCCCGCGAGCGCGACTTCCTGCACATATGCAGTACGTTCGGTCCATGCCCCAGCCCGCTGCCTCATCGAAACGGCCGACCCGAACGTCCGCCACGTCCGACGCCCCGGAAAGTGCCGCCGGCAGCCGCGCGGCCGCCCAGCGGCTCAAAATGCGCCGCGAGCTGGCGGCCGCGGCAATGGAGCTCTTCTCGGCCAAGGGGTACGAGGCCACCACGGTCGACGAGATCGCGGCCCGCGCCGGGGTCGCCCGCCGCACCTTCTTCCGCCACTTCCGCTCCAAGGAAGAGGCGATCTTCCCCGACCACGACGACACCCTCGTACGGGCCGAGGCGGTGCTCAACGCCGCGCCCCCGCACGAGCATCCGCTGGACACGGTGTGCCGGGGGATCAAGGAGGTCATGAAGATGTACGCCTCCTCCCCCTCGGTCTCCGTGGCGCGCTACAAGCTGACCCGTGAGGTGCCCACCCTGCGGGAGGCCGAGATCGCCTCGGTGGCCCGCTACGAGCGGCTCTTCACGCGCTATCTGCTCGGTCACTTCGACGAGAAGGACCACCACGCCGGGAACGACGATCCGCTGCTCGCGGAGGTGGCCGCCTCCGCGGTCGTCACCGCGCACAACCACGTGCTGCGGCGCTGGCTGCGGGCGGGCGGCCAGGGCGATGTGGAGACCCAGCTCGACCACGCCTTCGCGATCGTCCGGGACACCTTCGGCTCCGGGATCGGGGCGGGGCGCACCGCCGAGCCGAAGCCCCCCGCCGCGTCCGTCTCCACCAGCGACGAGGTGCTGGTCGCGGTGGCGCGTACGGACGCGCCGCTGGACGAGATCATGCAGTCGATCAAGAAGGCGCTCCGGCAGCGCTGAAACAGTACGTAACCCGAATACAACGGATGAAAGCCGCCCCACCAGGGCGGCTTTCGTCGTTTCTGGAGCGCCGCCGGAAGCGGAATCGATCGATCATCGCTCATCCGTGCAGGTCATTACGCAATTGAGAGAAATTGTTGGCACGCAGTGTCTTGCCGACTGGCACCGGGTGCCATACGTTGATGTTGTCCGGGCGGCCGGCGTGCAGAGACCTTTCGTACGCCGGCTGTCCCCGCAAGCTTCCCCAGCGAGCGCGCCCGGACGCCTGCGTCACAGGCACCCTCCCGCGCCCACCAGGCGCCGCCGATCCCGTAGTACCGCCGAACCGACGGCACACCTCCACAGCAGCAGTCCCCTCAGCGTTCCCAACGCGCTTCGCCGGAGGCAACACCGTGAAGGAAATCCTGGACGCGATTCAGTCGCAGGACAGTACGGCCGCAGACATCGCGGCCCTGCCCATCCCCGAGTCGTACCGCGCGATCACCGTGCACAAGGACGAGACGGAGATGTTCGCCGGGCTCGCCACCCGGGACAAGGACCCGCGCAAGTCGCTGCACCTCGACGAGGTGCCGGTCCCCGAACTCGGCCCCGGCGAGGCCCTGGTGGCCGTCATGGCCTCCTCGGTCAACTACAACTCGGTGTGGACGTCGATCTTCGAGCCGCTCTCGACGTTCGGCTTCCTGGAGCGCTACGGCAAGCTCAGCGAGCTGACCAAGCGCCACGACCTGCCGTACCACGTGATCGGTTCGGACCTGGCGGGCGTGGTCCTGCGCACCGGCCCGGGCGTGAACGCGTGGAAGCCCGGCGACGAGGTCGTGGCGCACTGTCTGTCGGTGGAGCTGGAGTCCTCCGACGGCCACAACGACACGATGCTCGACCCCGAGCAGCGCATCTGGGGCTTCGAGACCAACTTCGGCGGCCTCGCCGAGATCGCGCTGGTCAAGTCGAACCAGCTGATGCCCAAGCCGGACCACCTGAGCTGGGAAGAGGCCGCGGCCCCCGGTCTGGTGAACTCCACCGCCTACCGTCAGCTCGTCTCCCGCAACGGCGCCGGGATGAAGCAGGGCGACAACGTCCTGATCTGGGGCGCCAGCGGCGGACTCGGCTCGTACGCCACCCAGTTCGCACTCGCGGGCGGTGCCACGCCGATCTGTGTCGTCTCCAGTCCGGAGAAGGCGGAGATCTGCCGGGCGATGGGCGCCGAGGCGGTCATCGACCGCAACGCCGAGGGCTACAAGTTCTGGAAGGACGAGCACACCCAGGACCCGCGCGAGTGGAAGCGCTTCGGCAAGCGCATCCGCGAGCTCACCGGCGGCGAGGACGTCGACATCGTCTTCGAGCACCCGGGCCGCGAGACCTTCGGCGCCTCCGTGTACGTCACCCGCAAGGGCGGCACCATCGTCACCTGCGCCTCCACCTCGGGCTTCAACCACGAGTACGACAACCGCTACCTGTGGATGAGCCTGAAGAAGATCGTCGGCTCGCACTTCGCCAACTACCGCGAAGCCTGGGAAGCCAACCGCCTCGTCGCCAAGGGCAAGATCCACCCCACCCTCTCCAAGGTCTACAGCCTGGAGGAGACCGGGCAGGCCGCCTACGACGTCCACCGCAACCTCCACCAGGGCAAGGTCGGCGTCCTCGCCCTCGCCCCCCGTGAGGGCCTCGGCGTCCGCGACCACGAGCTCCGCGCCCAGCACCTCGACGCCATCAACCGCTTCCGAAACATCTGAGCACGGAGCGACATATGACTGAGCGTCAAAAGGACCGGCCCTGGCTCATGCGGACGTATGCCGGTCACTCGACCGCCGAGGCGTCCAACGAGCTCTACCGGCGCAACCTCGCCAAGGGCCAGACCGGCCTGTCGGTCGCCTTCGACCTGCCGACGCAGACCGGCTACGACCCGGACCACATCCTCGCCCGCGGCGAGGTGGGCCGGGTCGGGGTCCCGGTGTCCCATCTCGGTGACATGCGGCGGCTGTTCCAGGACATCCCCCTGGAGCAGATGAACACCTCGATGACCATCAACGCCACCGCGATGTGGCTGCTGGCCATGTACCAGGTGGTCGCCGAGGAGCAGGGCGCCGACATCACCAGGCTGCAGGGCACGACGCAGAACGACATCGTCAAGGAGTACCTGTCGCGCGGGACGCACGTCTTCCCGCCCGGTCCGTCGCTGCGGCTGACCACCGACATGATCACGTACACGGTCAACCACATCCCCAAGTGGAACCCGATCAACATCTGCAGCTACCACCTCCAGGAGGCGGGGGCCACCCCGGTCCAGGAGATCTCGTACGCGATGTCCACCGCGATCGCCGTGCTCGACGCGGTGTTCGCGTCCGGGCAGGTGCCCGAGGACCGCAAGGGCGAGGTGGTCGCGCGGATCTCGTTCTTCGTGAACGCGGGTGTCCGGTTCGTCGAGGAGATGTGCAAGATGCGGGCGTTCGGCCGTATCTGGGACAAGGTCACGCGCGAGCGGTACGGCATCGAGGACGCCAAGCAGCGCCGCTTCCGCTACGGCGTCCAGGTCAACTCGCTGGGTCTGACCGAGGCGCAGCCGGAGAACAACGTCCAGCGGATCGTGCTCGAAATGCTGGCCGTGACGCTGTCCAAGGACGCCCGCGCGCGGGCCGTCCAGCTCCCCGCCTGGAACGAGGCGCTCGGCCTGCCGCGCCCCTGGGACCAGCAGTGGTCGCTGCGGATCCAACAGGTCCTCGCGCACGAGAGCGACCTCCTGGAGTACGAGGACATCTTCGCCGGGTCGCACGTCATCGAGGCCAAGGTGGACTCGCTGGTCGAGGAGTGCCTGGCCGAGATCGAGCGGATCCAGCAGATGGGCGGCGCGATGGCAGCCGTCGAGTCCGGCTACCTCAAGTCGCAGCTGGTCTCCTCGCACGCCGAGCGCAGGGCGCGCATCGAGAGCGGCGAGGAGAAGATCATCGGCGTCAACTGCTACCAGTCGACCGAGCCCAGCCCGCTCACCTCCGACCTGGACACCGCGATCATGACGGTCGACCCGGCGAACGAGGCGCGGGTGGTGGCCAAGCTCCACGAGTGGCGCGACAACCGGGACGAGACCCGGGCCTCGGAGGCGCTGGCGGCCCTGAAGAAGGCGGCCGCCGGGTCCGAGAACCTGATGGCCACGACCCTGGAGTGCGTCCGCGCGGGCGTCACCACGGGCGAGTGGTCCTGGGCGCTGCGCGATGTCTTCGGCGAGTTCCGGGCGCCGACCGGGGTCTCCTCGGCCCCGGTCGCGGTCCCGGCCGAGGCGGGCACGCCGCTGGCGCTGGTGCGCGAGAAGGTGACCCGTACGGCCGATGAGCTGGGAGCGGGCCGGCTGCGGCTCCTGGTGGGCAAGCCGGGGCTCGACGGGCACTCCAACGGGGCCGAGCAGATCGCCGTACGCGCGCGTGACGCCGGTTTCGAGGTGGTCTACCAGGGGATCCGGCTGACCCCCGAGCAGATCGTCAACGCCGCCCTGGCGGAGGATGTGCACTGCGTGGGCCTCTCGATCCTGTCCGGCTCGCACGCCGAGCTGGTCCCGGACGTGCTGGCGCGGCTGCGCGAGGCCGGCGCCCCCGACATCCCGGTGATCGTCGGGGGGATCATCCCGCCGGCGGACGCCGAGGAGCTGTGCAAGGCGGGTGTGGCCGCCGTATTCACCCCGAAGGACTTCGGTATCACGGAGATCATCGGCCGTATCGTCGACGAGATCCGGAAAGCGAACAAGCTCGACCCTCTGGAGGTCCCCGCATGACTGTGAACCGTCTCCGCCCGCGCCGTTCGTGCCTCGCCGTTCCGGGCTCGAACCCGCGCTTCCTGGAGAAGGCGCAGGGCCTCCCCGCCGACCAGGTCTTCCTGGACCTGGAGGACGCCTGTGCGCCGCTCGCCAAGCCGGAGGCCCGGCACACCATCGTCAAGTTCCTGAACGAGGGCGACTGGACCGGCAAGACCCGGGTCGTGCGGGTCAACGACTGGACGACCGAGTGGACGTACCGCGATGTCGTGACGGTCGTCGAGGGCGCGGGGCAGAACCTGGACTGCATCATGCTGCCGAAGGTGCAGAGCGCCGAGCAGATCGTCGCGCTGGACCTGCTGCTCACCCAGATCGAGAAGACGATGGGCTTCGAGGTCGGCAAGATCGGCATCGAGGCGCAGATCGAGAACGCCCAGGGTCTGAACAACGTCAACGCGATCGCGACGGCCTCCCAGCGCGTCGAGACGATCATCTTCGGCCCGGCCGACTTCATGGCGTCGATCAACATGAAGTCGCTGGTCGTGGGTGAGCAGCCGCCCGGCTACCCGGCGGACGCCTACCACTTCATCCTGATGAAGATCCTGATGGCCGCCCGCGCCAACAACCTCCAGGCGATCGACGGCCCCTACCTCCAGATCAAGAACATCGACGGCTACAAGGCGGTCGCCCAGCGCGCCGCCGCCCTCGGCTTCGACGGCAAGTGGGTGCTGCACCCCGGCCAGGTCGAGGCGGCCAACGAGGTCTTCTCGCCCTCGCAGGAGGACTACGACCACTCCGAGCTCATCCTCGACGCGTACGAGTACTTCACCTCCGAGGCGGGCGGCAAGAAGGGCTCGGCGATGCTCGGCGACGAGATGATCGACGAGGCCAGCCGCAAGATGGCGCTGGTCATCTCGGGCAAGGGCCGGGCGGCCGGTATGCAGCGCACGTCGAAGTTCGAGATCCCGGAGGCGTAACACCATGCAGTTCGGCCGCACCTACGAAGAGTTCACCGTCGGCGACGTGTACAAGCACTGGCCCGGGAAGACGGTGACCGAGTACGACGACCACCTGTTCTGTCTGCTCACCATGAACCACCACCCGCTCCACATGGACACCAACTATGCGGAGAAGACGACCGACTTCGGCAAGAACGTCGTCGTGGGCAACTACATCTACTCGCTGCTGCTCGGTATGAGCGTGCCGGACGTGTCCGGCAAGGCGATCGCCAACCTGGAGGTCGAGTCGCTCAAGCACGTGGCGCCGACCTTCCACGGCGACACCATCTACGGCGAGACGACGGTCCTCGACAAGACGCCCTCCAAGTCCAAGTCGGACCGCGGGATCGTCTACGTCGAGACCAAGGGCTACAAGCAGGACGGCACGCTGGTGTGCGTGTTCCGCCGCAAGGTGATGGTCCCCACCGAGACGTACATCAAGGAGCGCGGCGGCGAGCAGCCCGGCCGCCCGGAGATCAAGTCGCAGGAGAAGTAGCCATGGCCCGTCTCGCGCAGACCGCAGGTCTGACCGACGTCCAGCAGGAAATCCTGGCCACCGTCCGGGACTTCGTCGACAAGGAGATCATTCCGGTCGCGACGCAGCTGGAGCACAAGGACGAGTACCCGACGCAGATCGTCGAAGGCCTCAAGGAGCTCGGCCTGTTCGGGCTGATGATCCCCGAGGAGTACGGCGGTCTGGGCGAGTCGCTCCTGACGTACGCGCTCTGCGTCGAGGAGATCGCGCGTGGCTGGATGTCGGTCTCCGGCATCATCAACACGCACTTCATCGTGGCGTACATGCTCAAGCAGCACGGCACCCAGGAGCAGAAGGACACCTTCCTGCCCCGGATGGCGCTGGGCGAGGTGCGCGGCGCGTTCTCGATGTCGGAGCCGGCGCTCGGCTCGGATGTGTCGGCGATCACGTCCAAGGGCGTCAAGGACGGCGACGAGTACGTCCTGAACGGCCAGAAGATGTGGCTGACCAATGGCGGAACGTCATCGCTCGTCGCCGTTCTGTGCCGGAGTGACGAAGGACACCCGGAGGGCACCGCCCCCCACAAGTCGATGACGACCTTCCTGGTGGAGAAGGAGCCCGGCTTCGGAGAGGTCCGGCCCGGCCTGACCATCCCCGGCAAGATCGACAAGATGGGTTACAAGGGCGTCGACACGACCGAACTCATCATGGACGGACTGCGCATTCCGGCCAATCGGGTCCTCGGCGGGGTCACCGGCCGAGGGTTTTACCAAATGATGGACGGAGTCGAGGTCGGCCGCGTCAACGTCGCGGCGCGTGGCTGCGGAGTCGCTCAGCGTGCATTCGAACTGGGTGTCTCATATGCCCAGCAACGTCACACTTTCGGCAAAGCGATCGCCCAGCACCAGGCGATTCAGTTCAAGCTGGCCGAGATGGCTACCAAGGTCGAGGCCGCTCATGCCATGATGGTCAACGCAGCACGCAAAAAGGACTCCGGGGAACGAAACGACCTTGAGGCAGGGATGGCGAAGTACCTCGCCTCCGAATACTGCAAGGAGGTCGTGGAGGACGCCTTCCGTATCCACGGTGGCTACGGCTTCTCGAAGGAGTACGAGATCGAGCGCCTGTACCGCGAGGCGCCGATGCTGCTCATCGGTGAAGGTACCGCCGAGATCCAAAAAATGATCATTGGGCGTCGGCTTCTCGAAGAGTACCGATTCCAGGGTTGATTGCCGCTTTTAGGTCGGTTCGGCCGCGAAGAACATCACACCCTGTAGGCGTTTTCCGAGGGCTTCCGGCCGACCGACTCGGCTTCTGGCTTTCCCAGTTGCGGCTCGCAACCGATACCATCGCTGGTAAACCAGCCGCCGTCCCCCACTTGCCAGCGCGGCATCATCCGCTACGAAGGTCATCCATGCCCCACAGCCAAACCTCTGCATCTCGCGACGGTTTCCTCCAGGGACGTCTTGCTCGCGGAGCATCGCCGTGGCTTCTGCCGACCGTCGCCACCGCAGCCCTCAGCCTCGCCCGCGCGCGCCGCTCCGGCGCCGCCAAGGCCGTGGCCGTACCCGCCACCGCGCTCGCGGCGGGCATGCTGTGGTTCTTCCGCGACCCCGAGCGCGAGATCGCTACCGGGCGGGTCATCTCCCCCGCCGACGGCGTGGTGCAGAGCATCATGCCGTGGAAGGACGGACGCACCCGCGTCGCGATCTTCATGAGCCCGCTGAACGTCCACGTCAACCGCGCGCCCCTGGCCGGCACGGTGACGTCCGTCGAGCACGTGCCCGGCGGGTTCGTTCCGGCGTTCAACAAGGAGAGCGAGAACAACGAGCGCGTTGTCTGGCACTTCGACACCGAGCTCGGCGACATCGAGATGGTGCAGATCGCGGGTGCGGTGGCGCGGCGGATCGTCCCCTACATCCCCCAGGGCACCAAGGTGGAGCAGGGCGAGCGCATCGGTCTCATCCGGTTCGGCTCCCGCGTCGACATCTATCTTCCGGAGGGGGTCGAGGTCGCTGTCGAGGTCGGGCAGAAGACCACTGCGGGGGTGACTCGAATTGACCGTGATTGATCCGGACACCCAGGCCGACTGGGTGCCGGGCGCGGACGCCGACGACGACGCGGAGGAGATGCCCCTCTCCCTGCGGCTGTCGATAGCGGACACCCTGACGCTCGGCAACGCGACCTGCGGGTTCATGGCGGTGTACTTCACCACCACCGGAATCCTCATCCCGCACCTGTCGGGCAGCTCCGAGACCGGCATGGCGCGGCACTCCGCCGCGACCGCCGTGATCCTGATGCTGCTCGCGGCGATCTTCGACCTCTGCGACGGCCTGGTCGCGCGGAAGCTGCGCAGCTCGCCGATGGGTGCCGAGCTGGACAACCTCTCGGACCTGATCAGCTTCGGGCTCGCCCCGGCGTACTTCGTCCTCGTGTACGGCATGGTCGCCGACGACGCACACCAGCGGGTCGCGGCCGTGGCGGCGATCACGGTGCTGCTCGCGGTGGTGCTCAGACTCGCGCGGTTCTCCTGCGTGACGATGAAGGACGGCATGTTCCAGGGCATGCCGAGCCCCTTCGGCGCGCTGACGGTCGTCTCGATCGTGCTCCTTGAGCTGCCGTTCGTCCCGACGCTGCTCGCCGTCATAGGGGTCGCGTGGCTGATGGTCAGCCGGGTCGAGTACCCGAAGCCGCGGGGCATCCTCGCGGTGGCCATGCTCAGCTGGATCGTCGGCGCGATGGGGCTGCTCGCGGCGTGGGCGTTCGAAGCGCCGGGCGGTCAGCTGCTGCTCCAGACGGGCTGCGTGCTGCAGGTCGTGCTGGGCGCGGTGATCCCCCTGTTCGCCACGGCCCGCCGGGTGAACTCGATCCGCGACAACCGCCGTGAGGCGCGGGCGGCGCAGCTGCCGTAGCGCTGGGCGCTGTGCCTGTACGTGAAGGGCCCTGGACCACTTGGTCCGGGGCCCTTCGTGTCGTGCCGGGCGGCTGGGGTGCCCATCAGGGGCGCGGGGAACTGCGCGACCAGCCCCCACCGGGCGGCGGACGAAGAACAACCCTTGCGGCTGCGGACCGTGCGTGGCCGAGCGCGCAGTTCCCCGCGCCCCTAGGGGGTTCCGGGCCGGCCGGCATGCCTCAGGGGGCGCGGGGAACTGCGTGAGCAACCCGCTACGGTCCGCAGGCGGCCGCTCGGCTCAGGCCAAGAAGTCCTTCGCGATCTGCTCCGCCACGCGCTCAAGCAGCGGCCCCGCCTCCGCCATGCAGCGCGCCGGGTCCGGCTCCAGGGCCGTGAGGGGGTACGCCCGGCGGATGCCCGCCGTACCGAGGGCCTCCGGGAGCAGGGCCAGGCGGCCGCAGACCGCGACCACCTCGATGCCGGCCGCCCGGGCCGCCGCCGCCACGCCCGCCGGGGCCTTGCCGTGCAGGGTCTGCTCGTCGAGCGAGCCCTCGCCGGTGATCACCAGGGTGGCCCGGGCCAGGGCCGGGGCGAAGCCGAGGACGTCCAGCATGACCTCGATGCCCGGCCGGAACGTGGCCCCCAGGGCGACCAGCGCGCCGTAGCCGATACCGCCCGCCGCGCCCGCGCCCGGGGCGAGGGCCGCCTCGGCCGCACGGGCGCCCACGGACGCCTCCAGGACCTCGGCGAAGTGGCCGAGTGCCGCGTCCAGGGTCGCCACGTCCTCGGGCGTGGCGCCCTTCTGCGGCCCGTACACCGCGGGCGCCCCCTTGGGCCCCGTGAGCGGGTTGTCCACGTCGCTGGCCAGGACCAGGTCGACCGAGGCGAAACGGGGGTCGAGGCCGGAGAAGTCCGCCGTCGCCAGCGTCGCCAGGGGGCCGCCGCCCGGCGCCACGGGCTCGCCCGCCGCGTCCAGGAAGCGGGCGCCGAGCGCCGAGAGCATGCCCGCGCCGCCGTCCGTGGTGGCACTGCCGCCCACCCCGAACACGATGGTCCGCGCGCCCGCGTCGAGCGCGGCGAGCAGCAGCTCGCCCGAGCCGTACGTGGTGGCGGTCAGCGGGGCGAAGACACCGTCGGGGAGGTGCTGAAGGCCGGACGCCTCCGCCATCTCCACCACGGCCACCCCGTCCCGTACCGCGAAGGCCGCCGTGACCGGGGTGCCGAGCGGGCCGGTGACCCGGGCCTCGCGGCGGGCGAACCCGGCCGCGATCGCCGCCGCGACCGTGCCGTCGCCGCCGTCGGCGACCGGCAGGGTCTCCACCGCCAGACCGGGGACGACCCGCCGCAGCCCGGCCGTCACCCGCTCCGCGACCTGTACGGCCGTGAGCGAGCCCTTGAACTTGTCCGCCGCCACCAGCACGCGCGCGGCTTCCAAAACTGCTCCGTCCGTCACTTGCTAATCCCTTGCTATCGAACAGGCAGTCGCGCCGCTCCGACCCTATCCGCCGCGCGCGCCCCTGCCCATAGGTGTCATGTACGGCGGGACGGCGTGCCACCCCACGAAACCTCCATAGTGCGGACCATAGTGGGGCGCCATGAGCACGGATTCGATCGATCGTTCCGGCTCCGGCGCCCCGCCCGGCGACCCGGAGAACCCGGCCCCCGACCTCACCGTCGTCGCGATCGGGGTGGCCGCGGTGGTGGCCGTGGTCGCCTGGGCCGCGCTCGGCAAGCACTCCTTCGACAGCGCCTCCGCCACGGCCCTGGCCTGGGTGCTCGCCAACTTCGCCTGGCTGTTCGTGATCGCCGCCGATACGTTCCTCGTCCTGTGCGTGGTACTCGCGATCAGCCGGTACGGGCGGATCCGGCTCGGCGCCGACGACTCCGAGCCCGAGTTCACCAACCTCGCGTGGATCGCGATGATGTTCAGCGCGGGCATGGGCATCGGCCTGATGTTCTACGGGGTGGGCGAGCCGCTCACGCACTACCTCACCCCGCCGCCGTCCAGTGGCGCGGCGCCCCGGACCGGCGACGCGGCGCGCACGGCCCTGGAGTACTCGTTCTTCCACTGGACGCTCACCCCCTGGGCGATCTACGGCACGGCGGGGCTGGCCCTCGCGTACGCCGGTTTCCGCAAGGGGCGCGGCAACCGGCTCTCCGCCGCCTTCGTGCCGCTGATCGGCGCCCGGCGCGCGGACGGCTGGCCCGGCCGGTGCATCGACCTGCTCGCGGTCTTCGCGACCGTCTTCGGCACCGCGACCAGCCTCGGCCTCGGCGCGCTCCAGGTCGCCAAGGGCCTGAACCTCACGGCGGACGTCGACGACTCCACCACCACCGAACTGGTCATCATCGCCTCGCTCTCGGCCGCGTTCGTCCTGTCGGCGTTCTCCGGGCTGCACAAGGGCGTGAAGTGGCTGTCCACGCTGAACATCGTGCTCGCCGCCGCGCTGATGCTGTTCGTGTTCCTGCTCGGGCCGACCGTGTACGTCCTGGACACGATCCCGGCGTCCGTCGGCGGCTATCTGCACCAACTGCTGCCGATGGCCAGCCGCACGGGCGCCTTCACCGACCGGGCCTGGCTGGGGGCCTGGACGATCTTCTACTGGGCGTGGTGGCTGTCCTGGGCGCCGTTCGTGGGGACCTTCATCGCCCGGATCTCGCGCGGCCGCACCATCCGCGAGTTCCTGGTCGGGGTGCTGCTCGTGCCGAGCGGGGCGACCGTCCTGTGGTTCTGTGTGATGGGCGGGTCCGCGATCCGCCTCGACTCCACGGGCACGGCCGATCTGGCGGCCAAGGTGAAGGACGGCGCCGAGGCCTCGCTCTTCGCGATGCTGGACGCGCTGCCCATCGGCACGGTGACGTCCTACCTCGCGATGGTCCTGGTCATGACGTACTTCATCACCAGCGCCGACTCGGCCTCCCTGGTGATGGGCTCGCTGACCAGCCGGGGTTCGCTGCACCCGCCGACCTGGCTGGTGGTGCTCTGGGGTGTGCTGATGGCGGCGGTCGCGGCCGTGCTGCTCGTCGCGGGCGGCCTCAAGTCGCTCCAGACGGCCACGATCCTGGTGGCGCTGCCGTTCGTCCTGGTGATGCTCGCGCTGTGCTGGGCGCTCCTGAAGGAGCTGCGCGAGGACCCGGGCGCCGGGCCCGCGCGCGGCCACGCACTGCACGGGGTACGGGACGCGGTGCGGGCCATGGTGGGCGAGGCCCTCACCGAGCAGGGTCGCCGTACGGCCAAGTACCGTACGGGTGAAGGCGGTTCCGGCACACCGTCGGGTACCCCGGAAGGATGACGGGCGCGGGGCTGTGGCATGGTGCGGCCCCGCCGCGTGGGCGCGGGGAACCGAGCGACCGGCCACAGACAACCCGCGGCCGAACAACCGCACCTACCCTGTCACGCGTGACCACCGACGACTACGCAAAGTACATCGCCGCCCTCCCCCGCATCCTCGCCGGCGCAGCCACCCTCATCCGCGACGACCGGGGCCACGTACTGCTCGTCCAGCCCAACTACCGTGACGGCTGGGCCCTCCCCGGCGGCACCATCGAGTCCGACCAGGGCGAGACCCCCCGCCAGGCGGCCCGGCGCGAGACGCTGGAGGAGATCGGTCTGGACCTGAGCCCCGGACGCCTGCTCGCGGTCGACTGGGTGCCGGGCCCGGACCGGCCCCCGATCGCCGCGTACGTGTACGACGGCGGCGTCCTCACCGAGGAGCGGCTGAAGGCGATCCGCCTCCAGGAGGAGGAGCTGCTCGACTGGCGGCTGGTCCCGCGCGAGGAGATCACCGCGTATCTGCCGGGCCAGCTGGGCCATCGGGTGCTCGCCGCGCTCGACGTGCTCACGGCGGGGGCGGGCGCGGCGGAGCTGGAGAACGGCCGGACAGTGGGCTGACGGCGGCAACGGCTCCCTCGGCGCATTCCGTCAACCATGCTGCCCCGAACGCCAGTTGGCCCCACAATATCTCCGTGCCGCATGACGACTACATGGAACTCATCCTCGACGACGGGGCCCGGGTCAGAGTCGAACTGACACCCGTCGGCGGGCCCCGGACCGCCCCGGCAGCGGACGACGACCTACCGGGCGGGATCGGCGGGTCGACACCCGTCGGGCGCGGCGGCGAGCGGGTCGCCGCGCTCGCCACGGACACGCTCGCGGCCGTACTGCGACCGCTGGGGCCCTTCCTCCAGCAGGTCCACGACTCCGTACGGGGCATCCCCGACCCGCCCGACTCCCTCGACGTCGGCTTCGGCCTCCAGATCGGCCAGGACCTCAAGCTCGGGATCGTCGGCGTCAACGGCCAGGCCAGCATGACCGTCTCGGCGACCTGGCAGCTGCGGCCCGACGGCGCCGAAGGCGCCGACGGCGGCAACTGAGCCGTGGGCTGGTTCAAGGCGCCGGGCGCGGACCCGTCGGCCGACGCGCGCGGCGCGCTGGTGCGGGTGCTCTCGGCCGACCGGGGGCGGACCGCGGGCGCGGGCGTCTATCTCGCCGGCCGCAGACTGCTGACCTGCGCACACGTCGTCAACGCGGCGCTGGGCCTGCGGATGCTGAGCCCGCGCGACCCGGGCGCGGTCACCCTCGACGTCTCCTTCCCGGCGCTGGCCGCGGGCACGGCGGGCGCCCGGCAGGCGCGCCTGGTGGCCTGGGTGCCGCCGCGCGCCGCGCACCACCAGGGGCCGGTGGCCGACGGCTCCCTGGAGTGGGGCGGCGACCTGGCCGTACTGGAGCTGGACGAGGAACCGCCGCCCCCGGTCGGCCCGGTGCGCTGGCTGGACATGCGGGCGGGGCAGCTGGTGCGGGCCTGGTACGGCGGCGGCCAGCCCTTCTCGTACGCGGACGTCCAGGTCGGCTCGTGCGACGGGCGGATCGGCTATCTCGACGGCAAGCTCTCCGGCGCGGCCGTCGACGACGGGTACAGCGGCGGGCCCCTGTGGTCACCTGCCGACGGCGCCGCGGTGGGCCTGGTGATGGGCAGGATCACCCCGCCGGGCGGGTCGTTCGACACCCAGCACACCGTGCGCCGCAGCTGGGGCCTGACCTGGCAGTCGGTCCGGCAGGAGCTGTTACGGGTCGGGGCGGCCCCGGACCCGGCGCCGCCGGGTGCGGGCGAGTCCGCCGGTGCGGCGGGCGACGAGTCGGTGCGGGACATGATGGCCGGCCCGCTGCACGCCCTGCTGGGCGATCCGACCGTACGGGCGGCGCACTCCACCGCGCTCGGGGCGGCCCTCGGTCTGCGCACCCGGGCGGACGGGACGGCGCCGTCGGTGGAGGAGCTGGCGGTGCTGCTGTGCACGGTCGAGCGCGCGCTGCCCACGCTGGCCGAGTCGCTCGCCCCGTCCCTGACGGACGCGCGGGGCCGCACCCAGCTGGACCGGCTGCTCGCGCTCGGCCGGCTCACCGACGCGGCCGGGCTGCTCTCCGTCGCCGAACACCGGGCGCTGCTGGTGAAGTGGGACCATCTCACCCGACAGGACCCGGGGCTGCTCCCCCGGGCAGCGACGGCGGCGCTGCCCTATGTGGATCTGCCCCGTTCACTGACGGCCGCGCGGCTCGACCCCGACGACGTGCCCGGCGCGGTGCGCGAGCTGGAGGAGTGGCCCGGCGACGGCTCGCCGGTGCCGGACGAGACGCCCCGGCTGCCCGCGCTGCTGCGGGTCGTGGAGTACGCGGCCGCCGAGACCGGCGGCATCGCCTGCCAGGCGCTCCAGGAGTGGAGCGGCCGGGTCGCGGCCCGGCTCGGCATCCACGCCGCGGCCCTGGGTGAGCGCCGGGCGGACGCGGCGCGCTGGTCGAACCGGTCGGCCGGCGCCGGAGTCCGCGTCCTGGTGGAGCTCAGCCGCCACCCCAAAGACCCGGCCGACCGCTACCGGTGCGCGGTGTGGCGGATGCGCGCCGACGGCACGGCGGCCCGCACCGCCACCGGCACCGAACGGCCGCGCACCGGGCGGGAGATCGCCCGTCTGGTGCGCGAGGTGGCCGGCGGCGCGGAGGGCGCCGGGCAGAACGTGGCGCTGGTCGCGGTGTCCGTCGCCCCGGACGCGCTGCACCTGGCGGTGGACGAGTGGGACGGGGCGAGCGCCGACGAGTTCTTCCCGGCGCCGCTGGGCGAGGACTTCCACCTCGTACTGCGCTGTCCGCAGATCAGACGCCGCTCGCGCACCGGCGCGGGCGACCTGAAGCGCCGCTGGGGCGCCCGGCACCAGAGCGAACCGCTCGTCGCGGACCACCGGATCTCCGACGAGATGGAGCTCATCCGGCTGCTCAAGACAACCCACTACGACGCCGCCCGCGTCATAGTGCACGGGCCCCCCGGCAGCCGGACCCGGCTGCTGCACTTCTGTCTGGCGATGGGGGTGCCGATCGTCCTGTGGGACCGCGCGGCCGGGGAGCCGGGTGACGCCGCCCGGCTCGACGGGGCGGGTCCGTACGGCCCCGTCGACGAACTCCCCGAAAGAGTCCGGCACTTCAGGGTCCGCGCCTATATGGACCCGGAGGTGCCCGCACGGCCGGCGCTGGTGTGGGAGGACGCCGAGCTGCCGCTCCCCGACGAGCTGCAGCTCGCCGACCCCTCGCTGGGACCGGAAGGAACCGCCCGCCCCTCGGAAGGAACGGATCAGGCGACATGACGGAGAACGACGGGTGGCGGCTCTTCCGCGGCGACCGCACGGCCCGGGAGGTGGCCTTCCCCGAGGCGCCGCCGTGGCGGCAGTTCGCCAACGGCGCCCCGGGGACGCGGGTGCGCCACCGCCCGTATCTGATCGGCCGCACCGAGGCCGACGTGGTGAGCGCCGCGCTGCATCTGCGCCGCCCCCTCCTGGTCACCGGGCACCCCGGCACCGGCAAGTCCTCGCTGGCGCACGCCGTCGCGCACGAGCTGTCGCTCGGCCCGGTGCTCCAGTGGCCGGTCAACAGCCGGTCGGTGCTCAAGGACGCGCTGTACGGGTACGACGCCATCGGGCGGCTGCGCGAGACCCATCTGCGCCAGGAGCGCGGCGCGCCCGAGCCCGACATCGGCACCTTCGTCCGCCTGGGACCGCTGGGCACCGCGCTCGTGCCGCGCGAGCGACCGCGGGTCCTTTTGGTGGACGAGCTCGACAAGGGCGACGTCGATCTTCCCAACGACCTCCTGACGGTGTTCGAGGAGGGCGAGTTCGAGATCCCCGAGCTGTCACGGCTGCCGGAGGCGCAGTCCGAGGTGCCGGTGCTCACCCATGACCCCGAGGGCGGGCGGGTCACGATCACCCGCGGTGTGGTGCGCTGCCGCGAGTTCCCGGTGGTGGTGATCACCAGCAACGGCGAACGGGACTTCCCGCCCGCGTTCCTGCGGCGCTGCGTCCGCCTCGATCTGCCGGATCCGGACGAGGAGCGGCTGCGGGACATCGTGGCCGCGCACCTGGGCGAGCACGCCCTCGAAGGCGTCGACGACCTGCTGCACGCGTTCCTGAACCGCCGGGCGCCGGGCGAGCTCGCCACGGACCAGCTGCTCAACGCGGTGTTCCTGCGCAAGGGCGGGGTGAACCTGAACGCCGAGGGCCTGCTGGACGCGGTGCTCCACCGGCTGGGCGGATCGGTCTAGCCGTGCCGCGCGCGGAGCCCTCCGACGCCCTGGCGGGACTCGCCGCCCTGGTGGGCCACGAGCTGTCCACGCACGAGCTCCTGGACACGCTGTGGCTGGCCGCCCGGCTGCCGAGCGGTGCCGACGCCCCGCTGGCGAGCGCCCTGGCCCCGGACCGCGCGCGGCAGCCGGGCCCGGAGGCGTGGGCGGGGCCGCCGACACCGCCCGAAGGCACGGCGGTGGTGCCCGGGGCCGGGGACGGCGCCGCGAAGGAAGGGGCGGGCTCCCAACCACCGCTCCCCACCCAGCTGTTGGGCGCCCTGCACGCGGCGGCGGCCGCCCGCAGCGCCCCCGAGTTCACCGGCGCGAGCGCCTCCCCGCGCCGCCCGGAACGCGGCGCCGGGGCGCTGCCGGTACGGGTCCCCGAGGCGAAGGCGCTCGGCGACGGGGAACTCCGTCTGAGCCGGTCCCTGCGACTGCTGAAGCAGCCCCATCCGGGCTCGCACTTCTGGGAGTTCGACGAGGAGGCGACCGCCACCGCGATGGCCGAGAGCGGCCTGCCCGACGTGGTGCTGCGGCCCGCGCGGCGGCGCTGGCTCGATCTCACCCTGCTCATCGACGACGGCCTCTCGATGCTGCTGTGGCGCAGGCTCGCCACCGAACTGCGGTCCGTCTTCGAGCGGTTGGGCGCCTTCCGGGACATCCGGGTGCACGGTCTGGACGCCCGCTCGGACACCGCCCCCGGCCTCAAGGTGCGCCCCTTCGACCCCGGCGGGCCGCTGCTCTCCCCCGCGTCCGCCGCCGACCCGTCGGGCCGCACCCTGGTCCTGGTGATCAGCGACGGGGTGGGGGCGTGCTGGCGGGACGGGCGGATGCACACCGCCCTGGAGCGCTGGGCCAGGCAGGGCCCGACGGCGGTGGTGCACGCGCTGCCCTCCCACATGTGGGACGCCTCGGGCATCCGCTCGGAGCAGTGGTCGGTGACGACGCGGCGGCGCGGCGCGGCCAACCACACCTGGGAGGTGACCGACCCGCTGCTGCCGCCCGGCCTCGGCGACCGCTTCCCGGGGGTGCCCGTCCCCGTACTGGAGCCGTATCCCCCTGCCGTCGCCACCTGGGCGCGTCTGGTGGCCTCGCCCGGGGCCAGCGCGGAGCTGCCGCTGCTCGCGCCGCCGGGCGCGCGCGGCCTCCGGGGCGAGGCGGCCACCCGGGGCACGGACCCGGCCGACGCGGTGCTGCGGTTCCGGGACGCGGCGTCCCCGCAGGCGTACCGGCTCGCCGCGCACCTCGCGGCCATCTCGCCGCTGACGGTGCCGGTGATGCGGCTGGTGCAGGCGGCCGTGCCGTGGCGCTCGGACACCGCACACCTGGCCGAGGTGTTCCTCGGCGGACTGATGCGCCAGGCCGACCCGCCCGGCGCCGGACTCCCCGCCCAGCACCGCCGCTTCGGCTTCCTCGACGGCGTCCAGGAGATCCTGCTCGACACCGCCTCCCCGATCGACCTGCTGCGCACCACCCGAGCGGTGACCGACCGCCTGGCCACGCTGGTGGGCCGCTCCCCCGACTTCCCGGCCTGGCTCGCCCATCCGTCGGGGACGGGCGAACTCCTGCCGGGGACAAGGCCGTTCGCCTGGCTTGAGGACCGGCTGCTCACGCATCTGGGCGCCCGTCCGATGGCGTCGGTGCCGCCGCCCCCGGCGGTCACCGAGTACGAGGAGGTGCGGCTGCCGTCCGGTCTGGACAGGGCGCCGTCCTGGCTGCCGCTGCGGCTCCAGGACCTGCACGGGCTGGGCCCGTACACGCTGCTGATGCGCCAGGACACCGGCACCAAGCCCGTCGCGTACATCGGCGCGGACATCGACGGCCAGGAGGCGCTGCTGCGGGTCGCCCACACCTCGGACCCGCCGGTCGCCCGCGAGCTGCTCGCCACCGAGTACCGGGCGCTGCGGCGGATGGACGGGGTGTACGCGCCGGGGGTGCTCGCCAGCGACCTCGACGAGACCACGCCCTGGATCGCGCTGCGGCTCGACACCCTCAGCACCGGGCTGCCCGCGCCGACCCTGCGCGCGGTGCTCCAGGCCGCCGGGCCGCTGCGCGACTCCTCGCTCCTCGCCTGGCTGGGCTGGAGCCTGGCGCGGGCGGTCAACCGCTGCCACCGCAGAGGGCTCGTCCATGGCTCACTCACGCCCGGGACGGTCCTCGTCACCGAGCGGACGCTGCACATCATCAGCTGGGCGTCGGCCCGGATCGACGGCGCCTCCAGCGCGTCCTCGCTGGTCATGCCCAGCAACTCGCCCTACCGGGCACCCGAGGTGACGTCGTGGAGCGAGTCCCGGATCGCCGCCGGCGACGTGTACGCGGTCGGCACCATCCTGCTCGAAGCCGTGACCGGGCGGCACTGGCGCTGGTACGAGCACGACGTGCTGCGCCACCACCCGGAGTTCCGCCGCCTTGAGGAGGGTCTGCGCGATCTGCTGCTGCGCTCGGTGGACGAGGAGCCGGAGGCCCGGCCGACCGCGCGGGAGATGGCCGAGGCGTTCGGCGCGCTGATGCTGATGCCGGTGGAGTGGGACGACGAGGCCGACGCCGAGGCAGCGGCCGACGCCGATGAGGGCCCGGAGGACGATTCGGTCCGCGAGGAGTGGATCCGGGCGATCCGGGCGCCGCTGCGCCAGCCGCTGCGGATCGCGGTCCTCGGGGTCAAGGACCGGGCGGGCTGCACCACGACCACCACCGTGCTCGGGGCGATCCTGGCCGAGCAGCGCCAGGAGCGTGTCCTTGCCGTCGACACGGACCGGCACGCGGGCAGCCACATCCACCTCGCGCGCCGGGTCTACCGGGCCACCGCGGCCCGGCTGACCGAGCTGGCCCACTCCGCCCCCGAGATCACCGGCTTCGAGGTGCTGCGCCTCTTCCTCTCCCAGCACCGCTCGGGGCTGATGGTGCTCGCCAACGACTCGGTGTCCCATCCGCCGACGGCCGGCCAGTTCTCGGACCAGGAGTACCGCGAGGTGGCGGAGGTGACTGCGCCGTACTTCGACATCACGCTCGCCGACACGGACAGGTTCCCGCAGGCGATGCTGGAGCTCGCCAACCGGGTGGTGATCGTCTCCCGGGCCGACCCGGCCGGGGTCACCCAGGCCCAGCAGGCCGTCGACCGTCTGGTGGCGCTGGGCCGCCCCGACCTGGTGGCGGAGGCCGTGGTCGTCCTCAACCACAGCCGCCCGGCCGCCGGCTGGACCCTGGACGCGGCCACCATCCGCAGCCTCAGCTCCCGCTGCCGGGGCGTCCTCACCATCCCCCGCGACGGCCATCTGACGACCGGCAGCACGGTCGAGCTGTCGTGGCTGGCGCCGGAGACGTACAAGGCGTTCCTGCGCCTGGGCGCGCTGCTGGTGAGCGACTGAGAGCTGGGGATCGCGGCACTAGAAGAGTGCGTCCTCCCCCGCCCCCTTCTCGAAGGCCAGCAGCCGCTGCTTGCGGTCGAGGCCGCCGCCGTACCCCGTCAGGCTCCCGGTGGAGCCGATCACGCGGTGGCAGGGGACGATGATGCCCACCGGGTTCTTGCCGTTGGCCAGGCCCACGGCGCGGGAGGCGCCGGGGTTGCCGAGCAACTGGGCGAGTTCGCCGTACGAGCGGGTCTCGCCGTACGGGATGTGGCGCAGCTGGTCCCACACCGCGCGCTGGAAGTCGGTGCCGCGCAGGTCGAGCTCCAGGTCGAACTCGGTGCGTTCACCCGCAAAGTACGCGCCGAGCTGGCGGATCACCTCGGGGAACGGGCCGCCGTCATCGGGTTCGCCGAACGTCTCCTGGGGCGGGCGGTGTCGCTGGTTCTCCATGTAGAGGCGGCTGAGCACGCCGTCCTCGGCGACGAGGGTGAGCGGGCCGTACGGGCTGTCGGTGACGGTATGTGTGGTGGTCATCGTGAACGTCCTCACGCAGGGAGGTTGTTGATGGGGTGGTCGTCGGTGGCCCAGAGGTACTGGACGGCGTAGGCCCGCCACGGGCGCCAGGCGGCGGCGCTCGCGGTGAGGGCGGCGGGCGAGGAGGGCAGGCCGAGCGACTGGGCCGCGCGGCGCACTCCCAGGTCGGAGGGGAGGAAGGCGTCCGGGTCCCCGAGCGCCCGCATCGCGATCACCTCGACGGTCCAGGGGCCGAAGCCCGGCAGCTCAAGGAGCTGGGCCCGCGCCCGGTCCCAGTCGGTGTCGAAGCCCAGGGGGATGCTGCCGTCGGCCAGTCCCGCGACCAGTGTGGTGAGGGTGGCGCGGCGGCTGCGCGGCAGGGCCAGGGCCTCCGGATCGAGCCCCGCCAGCGCCTGCGATGTCGGAAACAGATGCGTGAGGCCGCCCGCCGGATCCTCGACGGGCTCGCCGTGCGCGGTCACCAGGCGGGCCGCGTGGGTGCGGGCGGCGGCCGTGGAGACCTGCTGGCCGAGCACCGCCCGTACCGCGAACTCCGCCGCGTCGACGGTACGCGGCACCCGGCGGCCGGGAGCCTTGTCGACCAGCGGGGCGAGCAGCGGGTCGGCGCGCAGCCGGTCGTCGACGGCGACCGGGTCGGCGTCCAGGTCGAGCATCCAGCGGCAGCGGCTGATGGCGATGGTGAGGTCGCGCAGATCGGTGAGCGAGAGCAGACAGCCGATGTGGTCGGGCCCGGGGGTGAGTTCGACGATGCCGTGCCCGTACGGCAGGGAGAGCGTGCGGCGGTACGCGCCGCCGCGCCACTCCTCCACACCGGGAACCGCCGTGGCGGCCAGATGCCCGAAGAGGTTGTCCGGGTTGAGCGGGGCGCGGTAGGGCAGCCGCAGGGCGATCGAGCCGGGGGCCCGGCGGGCGACGCCCCGCGCGGTGCGGGCACGCAGCTCGGTGGGGGCGAGCGCGAAGACCTCGCGGACGGTGTCGTTGAAGGTGCGCACCGAGGCGAAGCCCGCCGCGAAGGCGACGTCGGCCATCGGGAGCGCGGTGGTCTCGATGAGGATCCGGGCGGTCTGGGCACGCTGGGCACGGGCCAGGGCGAGGGGTCCGGCGCCGAGCTCGGCGCGCAGCTGGCGCTCGATCTGGCGGGCGCTGTATCCGAGCCGCACGGCGAGCCCGGACACGCCCTCGCGGTCGACGACGCCGTCCCGGATGAGCCGCATGGCGCGGGCCACGGAGTCGGCGCGGGCGTTCCACTCCGGCGAGCCGGGCGTGGTGTCCGGGCGGCACCGCTTGCAGGCCCGGAACCCGGCCTGCTGGCAGGCGGCGGCGCTCGGATAGAAGGTCATGTTCTCGACCTTCGGCGGCACCACCGGGCAGCTGGGCCGGCAGTAGATACGGGTGGTGAGCACGGCAGTGAAGAACCAGCCGTCGAAACGGGCGTCCTTGGACTGGACGGCCCGCACGCAGCGCTCGTTATCGGTGTGCATGGCGGCGGGGGCCGCGGGGGCGGCGGAATTCATGGCTCAAGGATCGGTTACGGGGAGGGGGCGCGGCTGGCAGAAATCCGACATCTACCTTGAGCTGGTCGCCCCCGGGTGCGTCTTCGGCTGCGGGTGGGTGGGGGCTGGTCGCGCAGTTCCCCGCGCCCCTAGGGGGTTGGGGGCGTGGCGACCGAGAGGCTGGTGGGGGCCGGACCACCGACCATCGACAGGCTGCTGGGGGGCAGCCCCGGCCACCGAAGGGCGGCTGGGGGCAGCAACCCCGTGCTCCTGAGCATTGCAGCCCCCCAGCCCCGCGCCCCTAGGGGCGCGGGGAACTGCGCGACCAGCCCACCCCCACCCGCAGCCGACCAACCGCTCCCGGGAGGGGCTGCCGCGCCGCAGGACCAGCCCGAGGCCCAACCCCCCAGGGGCGCGGGGAACTGCGCGACCAGCCACGCACGGCCCGCAGCCAAGCAACCACCCCCGCGACGGGCAGCCGCACCCAAGGACCAGCCCGAGGCCTACCCCCCCCAGGGGCGCGGGGAACTGCGCGATCAGCCACATACGGCCCGCAGCCGAACAGCGACTACCCCGCCTACCCCACCGCCCCCTCGAACGCCCGATACGCCGCCTCGTCGAAGAGCACGAACCGAACCTCCTCCACAGACCCGGCGGCGACAGCCGCCTCCCGCACCGCGCGCACAGCGATCCGCGCCCCGTCGTCCAGCGGCCACCCGTAGATCCCCGTGGAGATCGCCGGGAACGCCACCGTCCGCGCCCCCAACTCCCCCGCCACCCGCAGGGATTCGCGGTAGCAGGAGGCGAGCAGGGCCGAGCGGTCCTCGTCGCGCTGCCAGACCGGGCCCACCGTGTGGATCACCCACTGCGCGTCGAGCCGGCCGGCAGCCGTGGCCACGGCGCGCCCGGTCGGCAGGCCCTTGCCGTAGTGGGAGGCGCGCAGTCGGCGGCACTCGGCCAGGATCTCCGGCCCGCCCCGGCGGTGGATCGCGCCGTCGACCCCGCCCCCGCCCAGCAGCGAGGAGTTGGCCGCGTTGACCACCGCGTCCACGGACTGGTCCGTGATGTCGCCCCGGACGAGCACGATCTCAAGGCGCGGAGCGGCGGACGCACCGGTCATCGCCGGTCCGCCTTCCGCAGAGCCCGCCAGACCGCCTTGGCCGCGTTGTGCCCGGACATGCCGTGCACCCCGGGCCCGGGCGGGGTGGCGGAGGAGCAGAGGAACACCGACGGGTGCCGGGTCGTGTAGGGGAACAGCGACAGGGTGGGCCGCAGCATCAGCTGGAGCCCGCGCGCCGCGCCGCAGGCGATGTCGCCGCCCACATAGTTGGCGTTGTGCGCCGCGAGCTGCGGCGGCCCCGCCGTGGCGCGCGCGAGGACCCGGTCGCGGAAGCCGGGCGCGAAGCGCTCGATCTGGCGCTCGATCGCGTCGGTGAGGTCGCCGTCCCACCCGTTCGGCACGTGTCCGTACACCCAGAACACGTGCTTGCCCTCGGGCGCCCGCGAGGGGTCGACGAGGCTGGGCTGGGCGGTGATCAGGAACGGGGTCTCGGGGGCGGTGCCCCCGGACGCCTGGCTCAGCGCGGCGCCGATTTCGCTGGTGGACGGGCCGATCTGCACGGTGCCGGCCCGGCGCGGCTCGGCCGCGGTCCACGGCACCGGGCCGTCGAGCGCGTAATCGATCTTGAAGACGCTCGCGCCGTACTTGTACCCCTCGTACGCCCGCCCCAGGCCCGCGATCCGGGCGAGCGCGGTCGGTGAGGTGTCGAAGACGTACGCCCGGGCCGGCGGCAGGTCGTCGAGCCGCTTCACCTCGAAGCCGGTGTGGACCGAGCCGCCCAGGTCGCGCAGATACGCGGCGAGCGCGTCCGAGATCGACTGCGAGCCGCCGCGCGGCAGCGGCCAGCCGTTCTCGTGCGCGGCGAGCGCGAAGACCAGGCCGACGGCGGAGGTCGCGAGCCCGTTCAGCGGCGCGATGACATGGCCGACGAGCCCGGCGAACAGGGCGCGCGCCCGGTCGTCCCGGAAGCGGCGCATCGTCCACGCGTACGGCGGAAGCCCGTCGATGCCGAAGCGCGCGAGGCCGATCGGATCGCGCGGCAGCGCGCTCAGCGGCAGCGACATGAAGTCGCGCACCAGGACGTCCCACTTGCCGATGTACGGCGCCACCAGCCTGCGGTACGTGCCCGCGTCGCGCGGCCCGAACGACGCGGCGGTCTCGGCGACCGAGCGGGCGAGCACGGCCGCGGTGCCGTCGTCGAAGGGGTGCGCCATGGGCAGTTCGGGGTGCAGCCACTCCAGTCCGTACCGGTCGAGCGGCATCCGGCGGAAGGCCGGGGAGCCGATGCCCAGCGGGTGCACGGCGGAGCAGGGGTCGTGGCGGAAGCCGGGGAGGGTGAGCTCCTCGGTCCTGGCACCGCCCCCGATGGTGTCCTTGGCCTCGAAGACCTCAACGGACAGACCGCGCCTGGCCAGTTCGACCGCGGCGGTCAGTCCATTGGGCCCCGCCCCCACGACGACGGCATCGAGCATCGACGGCACCTTGGACTCCTCACGCCCTTGTGGCCAAGACACCCAGCATATTCCGGGCCACGGACAATCCGGTCCGGGGTGGGCGCGGTTGCGCCAGGAGGCCGCGCGGCGACCCGGGGCCGGGCGTTCGACCGCGCCCGCTCACTCCCCCGCCAGCAGTCCCCGCACCCGCTCCGCCGTCGCCGCGTCCCGGGCGGCCGTGAACGGCAGCGCGTTGCCGCCGGTTATCCGGAACGGCTCGCCCGTCAGGGTCGTGTGGGCCCCGCCCGCCTCGGTCACCAGGAGCAGGCCCGCCGCATGGTCCCAGGCGAGTTCCCAGGAGAACGCGACCGCGTCCAGCCCGCCGCGCGCGACCGCCAGGTATTCGAGCCCGGCCGAGCCGCACGGGCGCGGGCTGACGCCGTCGGTGCGCAGCCCGAGCAGCGCGCGCTTCTGGTCGTCCGTCGTGTAGTCCGGGTGGGAGGTGGCGACCTCGATCACCGCGCCGGGCGCGGGCGCCCCGGACCGTATCGCCTCGCCGTTGAGCCTCGCGCCGCGGCCGCGGACCGCGACCGCCATGACGTCGAGCGCCGCCCCGTACGTCCACGACGCCAGCACCTCGCCGTGGTGGGCGAGCGCCACCAGCGTGCAGAAGCCCTCCTCGCCGCGCACGAACTGGCGGGTCCCGTCGACCGGGTCGACGATCCACACCGGTGCGTCGCCGCCCAGTGCGTCGTACACCGACGGGTCGGCCGCGACGGCCTCCTCGCCGACGACGGCCGAGCCGGGCAGCAGCTCGGTCAGGGCCTGGGTCAGGAACTCCTCGGCACGCCGGTCGGCGACCGTCACCAGGTCGTGCGGGCCGCTCTTCTCCAGGACCTCGTGCGAGGCGAGCTGGCGGAAGCGCGGCATGATCTCGACGGCCGCCGCCTTGCGGACCGCCTCTTCGACGTCGGACGACCGGTCTTCCAGAAACTCTGCGAGCAACCCTTCGATCATGCGTCCAGCAAAACATGCCCCACTGACAATCGGCGAACGTGGTCCCAACCCCGGACGTCATCGAGGTGACGTCGGCGAGCACCCTCCCCGGTCACCGCCCCACCGCGTACCCCTGCATCCCGCGCGGATTCGCGGCGGCGGACAGGATTCCGGTCTCCGGGTCGCGCGCGACCGCGCACAGCCGCCCCTCCGACCAGGCGCCGCCGACCGTGACCCGGTGCCCGCGCCGCCGCAGCCCCGCCACCACCTCCTCGGCGGTCCGCGCCTCGACCGTGACGCTGCCGGGCCGGGCCGCCCGCGGGTAGAACGAGCTCGGGAAGGAGTCGTTGTGCCAGTTCGGAGCGTCGATCGCGCCCTGGAGGCCGAGGCCGCCGCGCTCGCCCGCGCCGAGGGCGACGGCGAGGAAGAAGTGCAGCTGCCACTGGTCCTGCTGGTCCCCGCCGGGCGTGCCGAACGCCAGCACCGGTACGCCGTCGCGCAGCGCCAGGGTGGGCGACAGCGTCGTACGGGGGCGGCGCCCCGGGGTCAGCGTGTTCGGCAGCCCCTCCTCCAGCCAGGCCATCTGGAGCCGGGTGCCGAGCGGGAAGCCGAGCTCGGGGACGACCGGGTTGGACTGGAGCCAGCCGCCGCTGGGGGTCGCGGCGACCATGTTCCCCCAGCGGTCGACCACGTCCAGGTGGCAGGTGTCGCCCCGGGTGGCGCCGTCCGGGGCCACGGTCGGCTCCCCCGCGCCCGCCGCCCGTACGTCGGCGTCGCGGCCACGCGCGCGTAGTGCCTCGCGGGCGATCCGCGGCGGGCGCCCGCCCGGGCTGCCGGGCCGCAGCTCGTACGAGGCCGCCGCGCCGACGAGTGCGCGGCGGGCCGCGTTGTAGTCGTCCGAGAGCAGCTCGGCGAGCGGCACCCCGGTCGCGTCCCCGTACCAGGCCTCCCGGTCGGCCATGGCGAGCTTGCACCCCTCGACGAGGAGGTGGACGTATTCGGCGGAGCCGTACGGCGGCAACTCGTCCGGAAGTAGCGCCAGTTGCTGAAGGAACGCCGGGCCCTGGCTCCAGCCGCCCGCCTTGCAGACGGTCCAGCCGTTCCAGTCGTACGTCACCGGGTCCTCGTACGTCGCGGACCACCCGGCGAGGTCGGCCGCCGTCAGGGTGCCGGTGCGGCGCTCGCCGCTGGTGTCCAGGGTGGGGCGGTGCGCCTGCGCGACCAACGCCTCGGCGACGAACCCCTCGCGCCAGATCCGCCGGGCCGCCTCTATCTGCCGCACCCGGCCGTCACCGGTCGCGGACGCGCGCGTGGGGGCCGACTCGGCGAGGACGCGGCGCCAGGTGCGCGCCAGGGCCGGGTTGCGCAGCAGCCGCCCCGGGCGCGGGGCGCGGCCGCCCGGCAGATACACCTCGGCCGAGGAGTGCCACTCGCTCTCGAAGAGCGCACGCACGCCGTCCACGGTCTCCCCGACCCGCTCGACGGGCGGATGCCCGTCCTCGGCGTATCCGATGGCGTACTTCAGTACGTCGGTGAGCGGCTTGGTGCCGTGGTCGCGCAGCAGGAGCATCCAGGCGTCGAAGGCGCCGGGAACGGCGGCCGCGAGCGGGCCGGTGCCGGGCACCAGGTCCAGGCCGAGCGAGCGGTAGTGGGCGGCCGTCGCCCCGGCGGGCGCGGGCCCCTGGCCGCAGAGCACCCGCACCGCGCCCCCGGCCGGGGCGAGCAGGGCGGGCACCTCGCCTGCCGGGCCGTTCAGATGCGGCTCGACGACATGGAGGACGAAGCCCGCGGCGACGGCGGCGTCGAAGGCGTTGCCGCCGTCCTCCAGGACGGCCATGGCGCACTGCGAGGCGAGCCAGTGGGTGGAGGAGACCATCCCGAAGGTGCCCTGGAGGGTGGGCCGGGTGGTGAACGGCGTCTCCGGCACATGGAAGGCATGGGCTATGTGATCGGCCATCCGGGCAGGCTAGCGACGCCCATCGTGGAATGTCAGACCCCCCGTCTACCGTTGATTCTGCTCGGAACGGATGGAGGAGCAGCGGTGCACGGTGAGTACAAGGTCCCCGGCGGCAAGCTCGTGGTGGTGGATCTGGACGTCGAGGACGGCGTCCTGAGCGGTGTGCGGGTGGCGGGCGACTTCTTCCTCGAACCGGACGAGGCGATCCTGGCGATCAACAGCGCGCTGGAGGGCGCCCCGGCCGACACGGACGCCGCCGGGCTCGCGACCCGTATCGACGCGGCGCTGCCGCCGGGCACGACGATGTACGGACTGACGTCGGAAGGGATCGGCGTCGCGGTCCGCCGCGCCCTCGCGCACGCGACGGACTGGACGGACTACGACTGGCAGCTGATCCACGACGGCCCCCAGTCCCCCGCCCTGCACATGGCGCTGGACGAGGTGATCACCGCCGAGGTCGCGGCGGGGCGCCGCCCGCCCACGCTGCGGGTGTGGGAGTGGGGCGCACCGGCAGTGGTGATCGGCAGCTTCCAGTCGCTGCGCAACGAGGTCGACCCGGAAGGCGCCGAGCGCCACGGGATCACGGTGGTGCGCCGGGTGTCGGGCGGCGGGGCCATGTTCATCGAGCCGGGCAACACCATCACGTACTCGCTCTCGGTCCCCGACGCCCTGGTCCAGGGCCTGTCCTTCGCGGACAGCTACGCCTATCTGGACGACTGGGTCCTGGGCGCGCTCGGCGACATGGGCGTGAAGGCCTGGTACCAGCCGCTGAACGACATCGCCACGGACGCGGGCAAGATCGCGGGCGCCGCGCAGAAGCGGGTGGTCGCGGACGAGGGCGCGGTGCTGCACCACGTGACGATGGCGTACGACATCGACGCCGACAAGATGCTGGAAGTCCTCCGCATCGGCCGCGAGAAGCTCTCGGACAAGGGCACCAAGAGCGCGAAGAAGCGCGTCGACCCACTGCGCCGCCAGACGGGCCTGCCCCGCGAGGCGGTCATCGAGCGGATGATCGCCTCGTTCCGCGGGCGGTACGGGCTGGCCGAGGGAAAGGTCACGGACGAGGAGATGTCCCGCGCCCGCAAGCTGGCGGAGACGAAGTTCTCCCACGAGGAGTGGACGGCGCGGGTCCCCTAGGGCCTGTCCGGCGGATCTTGTCTGGGACGCGGGGGTCTGGCACGCCCATCTGCCGCGTTGTCGTCGGTTGCCGACGCTCCGCGTCGACGCCCTCCTCCGCCTTGCAGCTGGACGCACCAGACCCCCGCTCACCAGCACCGAAAGGCGAAGGCACTTCGCGGGCGACCAGATCCGCCGGACAGGCCCTAGTCGGCACCGCATCTCCCTCAGACCTCACGCCTCCCGGCCCCCATCAACCCGGTGTAAACCACCACCGCCGCCCCCAGCCCCACGGCCCACCCGTAGTCCGCCAGCGGCTTCAGGGCCGGGATCAGGCCGTCCACCGGGAAGGGGCCGAGCTTCTTGCCCTTGGGGTCGACCGTGGAGTAGGAGCCGCCGACGGCCAGGACGCCGCCGACCGCGAACGCGGCCACCGCGCGCCAGTTCCAGCCGGCCGTGTACCAGTAGCGGCCGCCCGGCCGGTACAGGTCGGCCACGTCGAGGACCGTGCGGCGGATGATCCAGTAGTCGGCGATCAGGATGCCCGCGACCGTGCCGAGCAGGCCGCCGACCACTCCCAGCCAGGTGAAGATGTACAGCTCGGGCGTCGATGTCAGCTTCCACGGGAAGATCACGACCCCGACGACGCCCGTGATCAGCGCGCCCGTACGGAAGTTGATGAAGCGGGGTGCCAGGTTGGCGAGGTCGTACGCCGGGGAGACCACGTTCGCCGCGATGTTGACGGAGATCGTCGCGATCAGGACCGTGAGCAGCGCGAACAGCAGCCCGAAGACGTTGTCGGTCCGGGCCACCAGGTCCACCGGGTCCCAGATCGGCACCCCGTACACCGCCTGCGAGCCCGAGGTGACGAGCACCGACAGCAGCGCGAAGGCCGTCATGGTGGTCGGCAGACCGAGGGTCTGGCCCCAGACCTGGGCGCGCTGGCCCTTGCCGAAGCGGGTGAAGTCCGGGATGTTCAGGGACAGCGTCGCCCAGAAGCCGATCATGCCCATCAGCGACGGGAAGAAGACCGGCCAGAAGTCCCGCCCCCAGCCGTGCTTGGAGGGCTGGTCGAGCAGTGGGCCGAGGCCGCCCGCCTTGTGGGCGATCCAGATCAGCAGCACCACGGCCCCGACCAGGACGAACGGCGCCGCCCAGTTCTCGAACCGGCGCAGGGTCTCCATCCCCCGGTGGATGATGGCCAGTTCCAGGGCCCAGAAGAGGACGAAGCAGAGCCAGAGTGTCCATGGCTCGCCGCCGATCTCGGAGGCGTCGGCCCAGCCGCCGAAGACCTTGCCGAGCAGGACGAAGACGCCCTGGCCGCCGATCCAGGTCTGGATGCCGAACCAGCAGCAGGCGACCGCCGCGCGGATCAGCGCGGGCAGGTTGGCGCCGCGCAGCCCGAAGGAGGCGCGGGCGAGCACCGGGAAGGGAATGCCGTACTTCGGTCCCGCGTGCCCGGTGAGCAGCATCGGCCCGAGAACGATCACATTGGCGACCGCGATGGTGAACACGGCCTGCTTCCAGTCCATGCCGAGGGCGACCAGACCGGAGGCGAGCGTCCAGGAGGGGATGTTGTGCGCCATGCCGACCCAGAGGGCGGCGAAGTTGTACGTGGTCCAACTGCGTTCCTCGGGCGGCACCGGCCGTAGGTCGTCGTTGGTGAAGCGGCTGTCCGGCGGGGCGGTGTCCGTCGGTATGGCGGTGTCGGTCATGCGCAGGCCATTCGTTCGGGGGACGAGGGGGGAGGGCGAACGGGCCGTGGGTGGGGGCGGGTTACGGGAACGGGGGCGCCCGGTGCGGGCCGGGCGCCCCCTGGATTCCTCAGCTCAGCGCCGGGATCACCCGCTCCCCGTACGCGTCGATGACCGCTTCCCGCGCGTCGTGCATCGCGTACACCGCGAACTGGTCGACGCCCAGGTCGCGCAGGGCCTTCAGCTTCTCGATGTGCGCCTCGACGGGGCCGAGGAGGCAGAAGCGGTCGACGATCTCGTCGGGGACGAAGGCGGTGTCCGGGTTGTCGGTGCGGCCGTGGTGGCTGTAGTCGTAGCCCTGGCGCGCCTTGATGTAGTCGGTGAGCGCGTCCGGCACCAGGCCCGAGTGCTCGCCGTACCGGGCCACCAGGTCCGCGACGTGGTTGCCGACCATGCCGCCGAACCAGCGGCACTGCTCGCGGGCGTGGTCGAGGTCGTCGCCGACGTAGGCCGGGGCGGCAACGCAGATGGTCACGGAGGCGGGGTCGCGCCCGGCCTCCACGGCGGCCGCGCGGACCGCCTTGACCATCCACTCCGTCAGGAACGGGTCCGCGAGCTGGAGGATGAAGCCGTCGGCCTTCTGCCCGGCGAGGGCCAGCGCCTTCGGTCCGTACGCCGCCATCCAGACGGGCAGCTTGCCGTCCCTGACCCAGGGCAGCTTCAGCCGCTGCCCGTCGACCTCGGCCTCGCGGCCCTCCGCGAGGTCGCGGATGACGCCGATGGCCTCGCCGAGGCGGGCCAGGGTGTTGGGTTTGCGCCCGGCGACGCGCATCGCGGAGTCGCCGCGGCCGATGCCGCAGACAGTGCGGTTGCCGTACATGTCGTTGAGGGTGGCGAAGGTGGAGGCGGTGACCTCCCAGGTCCTGGTGCCCGGGTTGGTCACCATCGGGCCGACGTGCATCTGCCGCGTGTGCTCCAGGATGCGGCTGTAGATGACGAACGGCTCCTGCCAGAGGACGGCGGAGTCGAAGGTCCAGCCGTAGCGGAAGCCGTTGCGTTCCGCGCGGCGCATGAGGCCGACGACGGTCGAGGCGGGCGGGTCGGTCTGCAGGACGAGTCCGAAGTCCATGTGGTGCTGCTCCTGGTTACTGGCCGAGGTACTGGGAGGTGGCCCGCGGGGTGTAGACGCCGTGTCCGGCCCGCCCGGTGAACTGCCGCTCGTGGACGACGAGTTCGCCGCGCGAGAGGACCGTCTCGACGCGGCCGGTGATCCGCCTGCCCTCGTACGCCGAGTAGTCCACGTTCATGTGGTGGGTCTCGGCGGAGATGGTCTGCTCGGCGTGCGGGTCGTAGATGACGACGTCGGCGTCGGCGCCCGGTGCGATGGTGCCCTTCTTCGGGTAGAGCCCGAACATCCGAGCCGGGCTGGCGCAGGCGATCTCGATCCAGCGGCGCCGGGTGAGGTGGCCGTCGAGCACCGCCTGGTGGAGCAGGTCCATCCGGTTCTCCACGCCCGGCAGACCGTTGGGGATCTTGGAGAAGTCGCCCCGGCCGAGCTCCTTCTGCCCCACGAAGCAGAACGGGCAGTGGTCGGTGGAGACCACCTGGAGGTCGTTGGTGCGCAGCCCCCGCCAGAGCGCGGCCTGGTGCTCCTTGGGCCGCAGCGGTGTCGAGCAGACGTACTTGGCGCCCTCGAAGCCGGGCTCGGCCAGGTTGTCGGTGGAGAGGAACAGGTACTGCGGACAGGTCTCGCCGAAGACCGGAAGTCCCTTGTCCCGGGCGGCCACCAGCTCGGCGACCGCCTCCTCGGCCGACACATGGACGACGTAGAGCGGCGCCCCGGCGACCCGGGCCAGCTGGATCGCCCGGTGGGTCGCCTCGGCTTCGAGCAGGGCGCGGCGCACCTCGCCGTGGTGGCGCGGGTCGGTGCGGCCCGCGGCGAGCGCCTGCTCGACGAGGACGTCGATCGCGATGCCGTTCTCGGCGTGCATCATGATCAGCCCGCCGTTGGTGGCCGAGCGCTGCATCGCCCGCAGGATCTGGCCGTCGTCGCTGTAGAAGACGCCGGGGTACGCCATGAACAGCTTGAAGGAGGTGATGCCCTCCTCGACCAGCAGGTCCATCTCCTTGAGCGTGTGCTCGTTCACATCGGAGAGGATCATGTGGAACGCGTAGTCGATCGCGCACTGCCCGTCCGCCTTGGCGTACCAGGCGTCCAGGCCCTCACGCAGCGCGTGGCCCGGCGACTGCACGGCGAAGTCCACGATCGTGGTGGTGCCGCCCCAGGCCGCGGCCCGGGTCCCGGTCTCGAAGGTGTCGGAGGCGAAGGTCCCGCCGAAGGGGAGCTCCATGTGGGTGTGGGCGTCGACTCCGCCCGGGATGACGTACTTGTCGGTCGCGTCGAGCGTACGGTCGGCGCTCCAGCTCTGCGCCGCGCTCGACCCGTGCGCGGCGAGGGCGGCAATGCGGCCGTCCTCGATCAGTACGTCGGCGTGGATCTCGTCGGCGGCGGTGATCACCAGACCGCCGGTGATCAGGGTGCGGGTACTCATGGGTGGTGCTCCCTTTCGTACACGTACAGGAACTAAACGCTCCGCAGCGCGCGTTCGAGGATCGCGGCGCCCTCTTCCGCCTCCGCGACGGTGAGCGTCAGTGGCGGGGCGATCCGCAGCACGCTGGTGCTGTGCCCGCCGCCCTTGCCGATGAGCAGTCCGCCCTCGCGCGCCGCCTCCAGCACAGTGGCCGCGGCCTCCGGGTGCGCCTCGTCGGTGCCCGGCTTCACCAGTTCGATGCCCGCCATCAGGCCCCGGCCGCGCACCTCGCGTACGAGGGGGAGCTGGGCGGCGACGGCTCGCAGCCGCTCCATGAGCAGGCCGCCGACGCGGCGCGCGTTGCCCTGGAGGTCGTGTTCGACGAGGTACGAGAGGTTGGCGAGGCCGGCGGCCATGGTGACCGGGGAGCCGCCGAAGGTCGAAATGGAGTTGGCGTCCAGGCAGTTCATGACGCGGGCGCTCGCCACCACACCGCCGATGGACATGCCGTTGCCGATGCCCTTGGCGAAGGTGAGGATGTCCGGCGGGCCGTTCTCGGCGTGCGCCTGCCAGCCCCAGAAGTGGTCGCCGGTGCGGCCCCAGCCGGTCTGCACCTCGTCGCTGATCCACAGGATGCCGTGCCGGTCGAGGACCTCGCGGAAGGCGGCGTAGAGCCCGTCGGGGGGCGAGGTGAAGCCGCCGACGCCCTGGATGGGCTCGGCGATGAGCGCGGCGACCTCGCGGGTGTGGCCGAGCAGGTCTTCGAGGTCGGCCACACAGGCGTTGATGAACTGGCTGTCGCTCAGCTCCGCGTAGGGGCCCCGGGAGCGGACGCCCCCGTGCACGTACAGCGTCTGCAGCGGCGACAGGCTCGTCGGGGACCAGGAGCGGTTGCCGGTGATGCCGACCGCGCTGAACGAGCGGCCGTGGTAGCTGTTGCGCATCGCCAGGATCTGGTTGGAGCCGCGGTGGGCGGTGGCGAGCAGCAGCGCGGTGTCGTTCGCCTCGGTGCCGGAGGTGGTGAAGAAGACCCGGGCGTCCGGGATTCCGGAGAGGTGGGCGATCCGCTCGGCGAGCTCCACCATCGGGCGGTTGAGGTAGAGCGTCGAGGAGTGGATGATCCGCCCGGCCTGGTCGGAGACGGCCTTGGTGACCTCGGGCAGGGCGTGGGCGGTCATCGTGGTGAGGATGCCGCCGAAGAAGTCGAGGTACCGCTTGCCCTCGGAGTCCCAGACGTGGCGGCCCTCGCCGTGGGTGATCTCGATCGGGTGCCGGTAGTAGAGCGCGAGCCAGTCGGGCAGGACCGCGCGGTGGCGGTCGAAGAGGGAGGTCACGGCTTCACCAGCCCTTCGTAGGCGTCGGGCCGCCGGTCGCGGTAGAACGCCCACTGCTGGCGCACCTCGTCGATGAGGCCGAAGTCGAGGTCCCGGACGAGGAGTTCCTCTTCCTTGTCGCTGGCGGGTTCGCCGACGAACTGGCCGCGCGGGTCCACGAAGTAGCTGGTGCCGTAGAAGTCGTTGTCGCCGTACTCCTCGCGGCCGACCCGGTTGATGGCGGCGACGAAGTACTCGTTGGCCACCGCCGAGGCGGGCTGTTCCAGCTGCCAGAGATAGGCCGAAAGTCCACGCGAGGTGGCCGACGGATTGTAGACGAGCTGGGCGCCGTTGAGGCCCAACTGCCGCCAGCCTTCGGGGAAGTGGCGGTCGTAGCAGATGTAGACGCCGACCCGGCCCACGGCGGTGTCGAAGACCGGCCATCCCAGGTTGCCCGGTTTGAAGTAGTACTTCTCCCAGAACCCCTTCACCTGGGGGATGTGGTGCTTGCGGTACTTGCCGAGGTAGCTGCCGTCGGCGTCGATCACGGCCGCGGTGTTGTAGTAGAAACCGGAGCCCTCGACCTCGAAGACCGGGACGACGATCACCATCCCGGTCTCGCGGGCGAGCTCCTGCATCCGCCGCACGGTCGGCCCGTCCGGCACCGGCTCCGCCCACCGGTAGTGCTCGGCCTCCTGCACCTGGCAGAAGTACGGGGCGTTGAAGACCTCCTGGAACCCAATGATCTTCGCCCCCTGCCGGGCCGCCTCGCGGGCGTGTTCCTCATGTTTGGCGATCATGGATTCGGTATCGCCGGTCCAACTGGCCTGGACCAGTGCGGCGCGGACAACAGTGGCCATGAGCTGCTCCTTAGACGGGCCGTCAGCCAGGCATCCACACGCGTAGATTGCGTGTGGAGAGACGGTAAAGCCCGTCACGCACCGTGGCAAGACCATCTCCATTACGCCACGAAGTCGATCACATTTCCCTCGGTACGGGGGCGGGCAGCCGGGCCCAGTTGCCCCGCCGGGCGTGCCTGAGCAGCACCGGGTCGTCGCCGACGACCACCGGGTTGCCCACCTCGGCGAGCAGCGGGAGGTCGGCCGCCTCGTCCGCGTACGCGTAGCAGTCGGCGGCGAGCAGGGCGTGCTCGCGCAGCAGGGCGCGGGCCGCGTACCCCTTGCCCTGGCCGGTCATCGGGGCCCTCGGCCGGGCGCAGAGCACGGCGTCGGCGCCCAGCTCGCGGGCGACGGGCGCGACGGCCGCGGCGGACGACGGCGTCACCAGGACCACCAGGTGCCCCCGGGCGGCGTGGTCGTGCAGCGCCGCGAGGACCGGCGCGTGCCAGAGGCGGCCGAGCGGCGGCCCGGGGCCGCCGTGGTGCGGCTCGGGCAACTCGGGCACGGCCAGGAGCGTGCCCTCGACGTCGAAGAACGCGGCGGCGGTGGGCGTACGCGGCGCACATGTACGCGGCTGGGCTGTGCGGGAGTCCATGTCCATCGGTACGGACCCTGCCCAGCCGCGCCCTCACCTCAATCCAGCATTTTCAACGTTCTGTTGCAATTCTGGCCACCCGGAAGGCGTGGACGACGTCCCGTCGTCGCCCCTCGGAGACCGCACCGGCGGCGGCCAGCAGCTGCGGACCCAGCCGCGCCGGGGCGTGCGCGGCCAGATGCGCCGCGTCCTCCGGCGTGCGGACCCGGACGAAGGCGCTCAGCAGCGCGTCCGCCTCGCGCTCGCGCCCGGCGTCACCCAGCGCGAGCACCGCGTCCGCGATCTGGTCGGCGGGCCGGGACACGCCCTGGCGCAGCAGCCGGTGGCAGTCGGCGCCCTGCCCGGCGGCGGCGAGCGCGGCGGCCGCCGCGGCCAGCCGGTCGGGCGGCAGCGAGGCCGCCTCCCACAGCAGGGTGGCCCAGTCGGCGCCCAGGCCGGCGCGGTGGAGTTCGCCCGCGAACAGCGGCAGCAGGGCGGCGGGCCCGGCGGCCGCCTCGCACAGCACGGCGTGCGCCTCGCCGGTGCGGCCCCTGGCGCGCAGCCGGACGAGTCGGACGACGGCTTCGCGCACGCCCCGGCGCCGGTCGCGGTCCTCCGCCCGCTCCTCCCGCTGCTGCGGCTCGCTCTTTCCCCGGGCGTGCCCGGGCTGTCTGCGGGTGTGCCAACCGCCGCCGAACCGGGCGCCGGTGGGCGCGGTGGCGGCGACCGGCGGCAGTAAGGGCCCGCCGTCCTCCGCCTCGGCCCCGCCGTCCTCCAGCCCGGCGAACCGGGCCCCGCGCGAGGTGCGCCGCGCGGCGGGCCGGGGTGCGGGTACCCGGGGCGCCGGGTCGGTTGCCGCAGGTCCGGCGGGGAGAACCGGCCCGGCGGACCCGCCACCGGGTTCCCCCGGGCCGCCCTCCCCCTCGGCCGACTCCCTGGGCCGCGCGACCGCCCGATCGCTGAACCAGCCCCTCGGGACCTCCGGGCCCAACGCGGCGATACGGGCGCGCAGTTCGGCGCAGCGCGCTGTCGCCCGGGCCAGGTCGTCCTGGATCCAGGCCAGTTCGTCCGGGGCGGCGCCCGGCAGGCGGTCGGCCGCGTACGCCTGCTCGCGGAGCATCAGGGCGAGCCGTTCGCGCAGTGCCTCGCGGCCGCCCGGGCGGGCGTCGTACGCGGTGGCGGCCGCGGTGTGCAGCGCCCGCGCCCGTACCGTCTCCCGGGCCACCGCCTCCGGGCCGTGCGTCGGCGCGAGGTCCTGGAGCAGCGATTCGACCACGTCCCAGGGCGGGATCTCGCTGCCGTCGAGACAGGCCGCCATGCCGCCGGGGTCGCGCCGCCAGAAGACGCCGGACCAGCCGCCGTACCGGTCGAGCAGGGCCGCCATCCGGCCCATGTATTGCACGAACACCCCGATGTCCACCGGGAGTTGATTCACTGTCATAGCTCAATCCCCCAACCGCCGACTGAACCCCCACGGTCCGTGGGCATTCGATACCCGCCGCATTGCGCCCGTGTTACGCCGAGGTCTTCGCCGCGATACCGGCGTATGGCCGCGCGCCGAACGGGGTGGTGATGGAAGAAGTCGCGCGCCCCCTGGCAGCGCCCTCCGCGCCCCCGCGCCCGTCACACCGACGAACCCTGCCCCGGGTTCTCCGCGTGCGTCAGCGTCTCCCAGGCCACGAACAGGTCGTCCGTCCCCGACGGGCGCTGCCGCTCGGCGAGCTTCTCGGTCTCGGGCAGCTTCAGGTGCATCCGGTTGCGCAGATGGTTGAGGGCGACCTCCACGTCCGGCCCCATCGTGCGCTCCACCTTGCCGCCGCACAACCACGCCGGGGCCACCTCACCCAGCTGGTAGCGGGCGTGGAACTCCAGGGCGGCCCGCAGCCGCTCGGCCGTCGGCCCGTACAGGTCGACGCCCTGCTGCCAGGCGGTCTCCGCGATGTGCCCGGAGGCGGCCAGCGAATAGCCGATGTGCATGAAGTTGCGACAGGTCTCCTGGCCGAGCCCGTCGGTGTAGGTGCGCTGCCCGAACCAGTACGTGGCCAGCTTCTCCGGGGTGTTCATCGTGCCGCCGGGCGGCGGCTTGGGCAGCTTCCCGTCGGAACCGAGGTAGAAGTACGCGGGAACCCGCGCCCGGTAGCGGTCCAGCGACTGGGTGAACAGCTCGCGGTCCTCCAGGAACACCGCGATCCCGATGGCCGCGTCGGTCATCGCCAGTTCCCAGTTGCCGTTGTAGTCGGGGACCTTGGCGGTCACGGCGGGCAGATAGGCCTTGCGCAGCATCCACTTGAAGCGCTGGACGTTAGCGGCGCCCCACTTCGGGTAGCCCGCGTGCACGATGTCGGCGGCGCGCGCCCAGGAGGAGCCCGCCCAGGCGGTCTGCAGCCCCGCGTTGCCCTCCGTGTGCTCCTTCATCACCTTCGACCAGCCGTCCATGATCTCGACGGCCTTGCGGACGTGCGCCTCGTCGCCGTCGACGGACCAGAGCAGCGCCTGGGTGTACGCGGCGATCGCGTCCTCGCGCTCGGCCAGACACGAGGGCGGCCCGGCGTTCGGCGGACAGGGGACGACCTCGGCGGGGTGCGCGGTGTACGCGAGCGAGCCGTACCGGCTGGTCCGCATCTTCTCGTACGCCGCGTGCCAGGGCTCCCGCCCGGCCCGCACCCTCGCCCGTACGGCGTCCAGCTGGCTCCTGCCGATCACCACACCGGGGTGGTGGAAGGCGGTCACGGCGTCCTGGCCGGCCGAGGTGGCCGAGACACGGGAGGCGGGGGCACAGGCGGCGAGGGCGCCGAAAGCGACCAGGGTGGCGAGGGCGGCGGCGCGGCGGGGCCACTTCGGGGCGGGCTGCTTGAGCACGCTTCCACGGTGGGGCCACCCGGCGCGGGCCGCAGGATCTATTGGGCCGACCGAGCCTCCCGGCTCAGGCACGTCCCCCTAAGGGGCGCGGGGCCGTGACATGTGCGGCTCCGCCGCGTGGGCGCGACCAGCCATGCACGGTCCGCAGACGAACGAAGGGGCTACGGGACTAGACTCGCCCTCATGGTCCGCACCCCTCTCACCCCCGAAGAGCGCGAGCGCGGCGAGCGGCTCGGCCGGTTGCTGCGGGCCGCGCGGGACGGGCGCAGCATGAGCGAGATCGCTGCGGCCGCCGGTCTCTCCGCCGAGACCCTGCGCAAGATCGAGACCGGCCGCGCCCCGACCCCGGCGTTCTTCACCGTGGCCGCGCTCGCCTCCGTACTCGGCCTCTCGCTGGACGAGGTCGCGGGGCACTGCACGCCGCTGGCGGCGTAAGCACTTCGCCGGTGGCGGTTCGTCTGCGGACCGTGCGTGGCTGGTCGCGCAGTTCCCCGCGCCCCTAGGGGGCCGTGCTCACCCCACTTCGACAGGTCGACCGGCGATTCAGCCCGCCGGGCCACCCTCCGCATCCCACCCCGCCACCTGGAACCGCGGAGTCACATCGCGCCGGTGGACCTCCTCGCCGCAGGAGCGGCACATGATCGCGGGGTCCAGGTCCGCGCCGCAGGTGTGCCGCCACACCGTGGGCGGCACGTCCGCGAGGTGGCGGTCGCCCCAGCGCATCAGCATCAGCAGCACCGGGCGCAGCTCCTGTCCCGCCTCGGTGGCGCGGTACTCGTACCGGGCCGGCCGCTCGTTGTAGAGCACCTTCTCCAGGACGCCCGCGTCGACGAGCCGGCGCAGCCGGGCGGTGAGGATGTCGCGGGGGGCGCCCACGTTGCGGGCGATCGCGTCGAAGCGGTGCACGCCGAAGAAGACCTCGCGCAGGACGAGCAGCGCGTACTTCTCCCCCACGACCCCGAGCGCGTCGGCGATCGAGCAGGGGCGGGAGTTCTTCTGCGACGTCGTCATGGCTCCACGGTAAGCCAGGACCGGCAGTGCATTGGATTTTCCAACCCAGCGAGCTACAGTGAATCCAGTTTTCCAACCTACTCGCGGGTAGTGGCACGGGTAGGACCCGAGCAGGACCGAGCAGAGCCGAGGAGCACGCGATGCGTGACGCCGTGATCGTGGAAGCCGTCCGTACCCCGATAGGAAAGGGAAAGCCGGGCGGGGCGCTCTCCCAGACGCACCCCGTCGAGCTGCTCGCCCACACCCTGCGCGCCCTCGTCGAGCGCAGCGGTGTCGACCCGGCACTGGTCGACGACGTGATCGGCGGCACCGTCGACCAGGTCGGCGAGCAAGCCATGAACACCACCCGGTACGCCTGGCTCTCCGCCGGGTTCCCGGACACCGTCCCCGCGACGACCGTGGACCGCCAGTGCGGCTCCTCGCAGCAGGCCGTCCACTTCGCCGCCCAGGGCGTGCTCTCGGGGGCGTACGACCTGGTCGTGGCCTGCGGGGTCGAGTCGATGAGCCGGGTGCCGATGTGGTCCAACGTGCCGCCCGGCAAGGACCCGTTCGGCCCGGGGGTGGCCGCCCGCTTCCCCGAGGGCCTCGTCCCGCAGGGCATCAGCGCCGAGCTGATCGCCGCGAAGTGGTCGATCGGGCGGGAGCGGATGGACGAGTTCGCCGCCGCCTCGCACCAGAAGGCCGCCGCGGCCTGGGGCGCCGGGCTCTTCGACGCCGAGACCGCGCCGATCGCCGGGCTGACGCGGGACGAGTCCGTACGTCCCACGACGACCCCGGAGATCCTCGCCGGGCTGAAGCCGTCCTTCGTGGACCCGCACTTCGCCGAGCGGTTCCCGCAGATCGACTGGTCGGTGACCGCGGGCAACAGCAGCCCCACCAACGACGGCGCCTCCGCCGTCCTGATCACCTCCAGCGAGACCGCGGCGAGGCTCGGGCTGCGTCCGCTCGCCCGGCTGCACAGTTTCGCGGTCACCGGCTCCGACCCCGTCCTGATGCTCACCGGAGTCGTCCCCGCGACGGAAAAGGTGCTGCGCAAGGCGGGACTCAGCCTCTCCGACATCGACCTCTTCGAGGTCAACGAGGCCTTCGCGAGCGTGGTGCTCGCCTGGCAGCAGGAGACCGGCGCCGACCTCTCGAAGGTCAACACGCAGGGCGGCGCGATCGCGCTCGGCCACCCGCTGGGCGCCAGCGGCACCCGGCTGATGACCACGCTGGTGCACGCGATGCACCGGCGCGGGGCGCGTTACGCCCTCCAGACCATGTGCGAGGCGGGTGGGCTCGCCAACGCCACGGTCCTGGAAGCCCTCTGACGTCGCCTCAGCCCGTGTCACCCGTACGGCCGCCTGCGTGACCGCTCCACCCGACCGGTATAGTAATTGGAATGGTAGAGATCAAGACGGACACACAGATGGACGCGATGCGCGAGGCCGGGCGGGTGGTGGCGCGGGCGCTCGCCGCGGCGCGGGACGCGGCCGGCGTCGGCGTCAGCCTGCTGGACATCGACACGGCGGCCCATGAGGTGCTGCGCGCGGCGGGCGCCTCCTCACCGTTCCTCGGCTACCACCCGGACTTCGCCCCGGTGCCGTTCCCCGCCGTCGCCTGCGTCTCCGTCAACGACGCCATCGTGCACGGCGTCCCGGACGGCTACCGGCTGCGCGACGGCGACCTGGTCAGCGTCGACTTCGGCGCGGTCCTGGACGGCTGGGCCGGGGACTCGGCGATCAGCTTCACGGTGGGCCGGGCGCGGAGCGAGGACGTCCGGCTGATCTCGACGGCGTACGAGGCGCTGGAGGCGGGCATCGCGGCCGCGACCGTGGGCAACCGCATCGGCGACATCGCGCACGCGATCGGCAAGGTGTGCCGGGGCGCCGGATACGGCATCCCGGAGGACTTCGGCGGCCACGGCATCGGCCGCCAGATGCACGAGGACCCGGGGGTGCCCAACGAGGGCCGTCCGGGCCGGGGCATGGTGCTGCGGCACGGCATGGTCCTGGCGATCGAGCCGATGCTGATCGCGGACGGCACCGACGGGTACTACCCCGCCCCGGACGGCTGGACGCTGCGCACGGTCACCGGCGTCCGCGCGGCGCACACCGAGCACACGGTGGCCATCACGGACTCCGGGCCGCGCATTCTGACGCTCGTGTGAGCCGAGCCCTTCATCGACGTTCCGTCACGACGGCGTGAGGCGCAGCTTTTTGGCCCGAACCGGGCAACCGGTTCGGGCCAAATAACGCCCCCGGGAACGGCCTCACGCTGGCTGGTCCGTACCTGTCCCGGAACGTGACGTTCTGCTGTCATGGTCCCGCCAACCCCCCACAGGAGAACCGGGCTGGCGACATGACCGAAAGGAGCGTCATGTTCAACGCACTGGCCATCGGCGGCGCGTCCGCCGTCCTTCTGGCCGCCCCACTCAGCTCGTCCGGCCACACCCCCGGCGGCTGGGGCACCCCGCCGCCCGACAAGATCGTGATCGACCTCGTGACCGTCAACGGCTCGGGGTGTCCGGCGGGTACGGCGGCCGTCGCGGTCTCAACCGACAACACCGCGTTCACCGTCACGTACAGCACCTACCTGGCGCAGGTCGGCAAGGGTTCCTCGCCGACCGACATCAGAAAGAACTGCCAGCTCGCGCTGAACGTCCACGTCCCGCAGGGCTTCACCTACGCGATCGCCTCGGCCGACTACCGCGGCTTCGCCCATCTGGAGAAGGGCGCCACCGCGCAGGAGCGGGCGAACTACTACTTCCAGGGCATGCCCCAGACGGTCTCCGCCACGCACCCGTTCAAGGGGCCGTTCTCCGACGACTGGCAGACCAACGACTCCACGGACGTCTCCGCCCTCGTCTACAAGCCCTGCGGTGAGGAGCGCTATCTGAACATCAACACCGAACTGCGGGCCGGGGCCGGCACCTCCGACACGGCCAACACCACCAGCTTCATCAGCATGGACTCGACCGATGCCAGCATCAACACCATCTACCACTTCTCGTGGAAGGTGTGCCCGCCGAAGTAGCACGCACGCGGGCCGCCCGGCACACAGCGGGCGACCCGCACCCCGTCAGTCGTCGGCGATCAGTTGTCGGCGACGAACTGCTTGGCGAGCTCGTCGCCGAGCGATACCGCCGCGCTGTGGCTCTCGATCGGCTTCGCCTGCGAGTTCGTGAAGAGGATGTACGTGACGCCGGACTCGGCGCCGCCGGTGGCCGGGTCGGGGTTCATCCCCAGCGCCTTGGCGGTGGCGTAGGACGCCTCACCGATGATCTTGGAGGGGCCGGTGTCGCCGACCACCGCGTACTCGACCTTGTTGCCGTAGATGACGGCGACCACACCGCCGCCCTTCATCCCGGCCGAGGAGTAGCTCCAGATCGAGCTGGAGCTCGGCACGACGACGTAGGGCAGCTTCTCGGCGTTCAGCGGCTTGCCGTTGGACTGGTGGAAGGCGGTGTCGCCCTGGAACCACGGGTCGGTGCCGCGGTTGCAGGCGGTGGTCGTCTGGCCGTCGCAGTCGACGTCCAGGTCGGCCTTCCAGAACACGGCGCCGTTCTTGCCGCAGACCGGGACCGTCGCGGCGGTCTCGCTGTCGGTCCTGTACTTGCCGCTGGAGATCTGCGAACAGCTCTTCACCTTGGCCAGCAGATCGGCCGCACTGACCGAGCCCTCCTCGGTACGGGTGGGGGCGTTGGTGGCGCGGGCCGTGTTCTGGGCGGTGGCGGGGAGGGCCGCGGTGGCGAGCAGCGCGGCACCGGAGGCGGCGGCGAGGGCGAGCGTTCGCGTACGCACGTGGGGACCCTTCTGTTAGGAAAGTTTCCTTACCTGACCCGAACAATCTGACCCGTTTACATGAGCGCGTCAACACTGGTCACATCAAATGAAACGCGACCCCCGTCCCCCGAGGGACGAGGGCCGCGCCCGCTTCACCCGCCCGGCGGACGGATTCTGACGAGGTGTCACCCAGCTGGGCGCACCACCATCGCCGAACCGCCGCCGCGCCGGACCTTCTCGGCCGCAGCCACCCAGCGGCCGTCACCGAGCCGCTCCACCCCGGTCGCCGCGCCGATCACCGGGTTGAGTGTGAACGCCTGCCCCAGCGACTCCAGTTGGGCCCGGAGCGGGGTGTTGTAGAGCTCGGGCTCCAGCTCGGTCTTCGCCGCGTTGCGCTGGCTGGCGCGCGGGGCCGCGATGGAGTCGACCAGTGACAGGCCCCGGTCGAGGTGCCCGACGAGGGACTGGAGCACCGTGGTGATGATGGTCGCGCCGCCCGGCGAGCCGAGCGCCATCACCGGCTTCCCGTGCCCGTCGAGGACGATCGTCGGCGACATCGAGGAGCGCGGCCGCTTGCCCGGGCCCGGCAGGTTCGGGTCGTGGACGGCCGGGCTCGCCGGGGCGAACGAGAAGTCGGTGAGCTCGTTGTTGAGCAGGAAACCCCGGCCGGGGACGGTGATGCCGCTGCCGCCGGTCTGCTCGATGGTGAGGGTGTACGAGACGATGTTGCCCCACTTGTCGGCCACCGTCAGATGCGTGGTGTTCTCGCCCTCGTACGTGGTGGGCGAGGCCTGGCCGGAGGTGGCGCACGGCGCCGGGTGGCGGGGGTCGCCGGGCGCCAGCGGGCTGGTCAGAGCCTTGGTGTCGCTGATGAGACAGGCCCGCGAGTCCGCGAACCTCTGCGAGAGCAGCCCCTTGGTCGGTACGTCCTCGAAGGCCGGGTCGCCCACCCAGCGGCCCCGGTCCGCGAAGGCCACCCGGGTCGCCTCGATGTAGCGGTGCAGATACTGCACCTCGGACGCCTGCGACAGGTCGGTGTGCTCAAGGATGTTGAGCGCCTCGCCGACCGTGGTGCCGCCCGAGGACGAGGGCGCCATGCCGTAGACCTTCAGGCCCCGGTAGTCCACCTTCGTCGGGGCCTGGCGCTTGACCGCGTACGACCGCAGATCCTTCTCGGTGAGGTCGCCGGGGCGCGCGATGCGGGTCGAGCCGGACGCGACGGGGGGTTTGCGGACGGTCCGTACGATGTCGCGTCCCAGGTCGCCGCGGTAGACGGCGTCGACGCCCGCGCGCCCCAACTCCCGGTAGGTGCGGGCGAGATCGGGGTTCTTCAGCTTCGAGCCGACCACCGGCAGCTGCCCGCCGGGCAGGAAGAGCTTCGCGGTGTCCGGGAAGTCCGCGAACCGCGCCTGGTTGTCGGCGGTCTGCTGGCGGAAGGTGCCGTCGACGGTGAAGCCGTCGCGCGCGATCCGCTCGGCGGGCTCCAGGAGCCGGCTCAACGGCTTGGAACCCCAGGCGTCGACGGCCGCGTCCCAGGTGGCCGGGGTGCCGGGGGTGCCGACGCTGAGCCCGCTGGTCACCGCGTCCGGGAACGGGAGCGGCTTGCCGTTCTCCAGGAACAGGGACGAGGTCGCGGAGTGCGGCGCGCTCTCGCGGCCGTCGATGGTGTGCACGGTGCGGGACTTGGCGTCGTAGTAGACGAAGTATCCGCCGCCGCCGATGCCCGACGAGTACGGCTCGGTGACGCCGAGGGCGGCGGCCGTGGCGACGGCGGCGTCCACCGCGTTGCCGCCGTGCTTGAGCACGTCGATGCCGGCGGCGGTGGCGTCCACGTCGACGCTGGCGACGGCGCCGCCGTAGCCGATCGCCTCGGGCGTCTTGACGGGCGGTGGCGCGGTTCTCGGCGGGGCGGCCGCGACCGAGGTCGCCACGGCCGCGGCGACGGCCAGTAACGAGAGACTGCGGACGGCGGAGCGACGCATGCGTACCTCCTGGGGGCGAATGTCCGCGCAGCGTAACGCCGCGCCCGCCGTCGCGTCAGGACCGTCTCGAACACCGCGCCGGACTCCCGCTAACATGCCCGCCCATGAACGACGACGTGCGCAACATCGTGCTGGGAATGGTCGCCGCGGGCATCAGCGCCGCCCTGGGCTGGCTCACCCGCACCTATCTCTGGAACCGAAGGCTCCGCCGCAAGCAGGCCTTCTTCGGTCTGCCGACCCACTCCGAGTGCCTGCTCGTCGTCAACCGGGACGCGGGGGCCGAGGGCGCGGTGCACCGGTTCGACGTGTTCGCGCTCCTCGAACTGGCCTCGCTCATCACGGACTGCGGGGCCCACGCGCGGATCGTCCAGCACGATCTGACGCAGCAGGGCTTCGGAGAGCGCACCGAGTTCTGTCTGGGCGGCCCGTACTCCAACCGCCGTATGGCGGCGCATCTCTCCGCGCTGCTGCCCGGTGTGACGATGAACGTGGACACCGAACCCGGCCCGGACCGGGGCTCGTTGACCATCGGCGGCGAGAAGTACCGGGTGGACGGCGGGGTCACCGAGTATGTGATCCTCGCCCGGGTCACCGCGGGCGAGGGCCGACGGCCGGTGTTCCTCTTCTGCGGCCAGCGCGCGATAACCAACCAGGCGGCCACCCGCTATCTCGTCCGCAACCAGGAGAAGCTGGCCCGCAAGCACGGCAACGGCACCTTCTGCCTGCTCCTCAAGGTCGTCAACTCCCTTGCGTACGGCCCGGACGTGGTGGAGGTCGTCGCCGACGTCACCCGCGCGGCCCTGACCCCGGCCCCGACAGCCGGAGCGGCAGCGACTTCACCCCGTTGATGAAGTTGGAGACCAGCCTGCGCGGCTGCCCGGCGAGCGCCGCGCCGGGCAGCAGCCGCAGCGCCTCCTCGTGCAGGACGCGCAGCTGGAGCCGGGCGAAGTGGGCGCCGAGGCAGATGTGCGGGCCTTCCCCGAACGACACGTGGGGGTTGGGCGTACGGGTCAGGTCCAGGCGCTGGGGGCGGGTGAAGACGCGCTCGTCGTGGTTGGCCGAGGCGTGGAAGACCACCACCTTGTCGCCCGTGCGCACCCGCTGCCCGGCGAGCACGGTGTCCCGGGCGGCGGTGCGGCGGAAGGTGAGGACCGGCGGGTGCCACCGCAGCAGCTCCTCCACGGCCGTGCCCGGGGACGCCTCGCCCTCGCGCAGCGCCCGCCACTGCTTCGGGTGCTCGGCCAGCGCCAGGAAGCCGCCGGGCGCGGCACTGCGCACGGTGTCGTTGCCCGCCACGGTCAGCAGGAAGAAGACCATCTCCAGCTCGGCGTCGGCCAGTTCGGAGTGCGCCAGCGCGGTCATGATGTCGTCGGCGGGCTCGCGCCGCTTGTACGCGGCAAGCTCCTGGGCGTACGCGAACATCTCACGCAGCATCGCGGGCGAGCGCGGGTTGACCGGCCGCCCGTCGGGGCCCAGGGCCAGCGGCTCGTCCGGGTCCTGGTAGCCGATGACCCGCTCGGTCCATTCGAGGAGCAGGCCCCGGTCGCTGCCGGGCACCCCGAGCAGATCCGCGAGGTTGAGCAGCGCGTAGTCGTCGGTGACCTCGGTGACCAGGTCGAGGACCCCGTCCTCGGCGCCGTCGCGGGCCGCGCCGAGCAGGGTGCGTGCCCGGGCCCGTATCGCCGCCGCGAACCGGTCGGTGCGGCGGGGTGTGAAGGCACGGCTCACCACGCGCCGCAGCCTGCCGTGGTCCGGTCTGTCCTGGTTGAGCATCATGCGCCGGATGAACGGCAGGTCGTCGGGGTCGGGGTCGCGGATCTGGGTGGCGCCGAGCATGGAGGAGTAGGTGACCGGGTCCTTCAGCACCCGTACGACGTCGGCGTGCCGGGTGACCGCCCAGAAGCCGGGTCCGGCTGGCCAGCCCAGCACCTCGTACTCCTCCTGCCAGGCCACCGGGTGCCGCTCGCGCAGCTCCCGGTAGTCGTCGTGGGGCGGCCCGGCGGCGTACCGGCGCGGGTCGAAGACGTCCGGCAGATCACTCATCGCACCAAGGTGACGGCAACCGGACGCCCGCGGCAAGGCCGCCCGGGCCGGGTCAGTAGCGGCAGGGCTCGGGATCGAGACTGGTGTCGCTGCCCCGCAGGACCACCGTGATCGCGCTGCTGTCCTCCATCGAGTGGGCCGCGGTGCAGACCAGCTGCTGCCGGGCCACGGCGGAGAAGTCGCGTACGGGGCGGGTCAGCGTGATCTTCATGGTGGTGCCGCTCGTGCTGACATCCACTTCGCCGTGGTAACTGGGCACGTCGGACGTCAGCCCGGCAGCCCGGTCTGCTTCCGTGGGACCGTCGAAGAGCATCAGGAGCACCCCGCCCTCGGCCACCCTTTCCTCGTCGGTGGTCCGGGTGACGGGCAGCGCTCCGTCGGAGCCCTTGAGGTAGACGAAAACACCGCCGTGGGCGGAGTCCGGCACCGTCTGCACGTTCGCCGGGTCGCCCACCTCCACGACCTCGGAGGGCCGCACCCCGCACCCGGCGGGCGCCAGCACGGCGGGCAGCAGCAGCGCGATCGCGCCGGCCCTGGACCACCTCATGACACCGGCTCCGCGACCGGCGGGCGCGGCGGCAGCGCGACGGTGAACACGGCGCCGCCGCCGGGGTGGTTGGCCGCCCGGACCGTGCCGCCGTGCAGCCGGACGTTCTCCAGGGTGATGGCGAGCCCGAGGCCGCTGCCCACCGAGCGGGTTCGGGCGGCGTCGGCCTTGAAGAAGCGGTCGAAGATGTGCGGCAGCACGTCGGGGGCGAGCCCGGGGCCGCTGTCGCGCACCTCGGTCACCACCCGCGGACCCTCGGGGAGTTCCTCGGTGCGCAGGGTCACCCGGATCGGCGCGGCGCCGTGCCGCAGCGCGTTGCCGACCAAGTTGGCGACGACGATGTCGAAGCGCCTGGGGTCGAGCATCGCCCGTACCCCGTCGGGGAGTTCGACGACGACCTCCTCCTCCCACCGTCTGCGCTGGAGCGTCTTGGCGATGGTCTCGGCCACGTCCACCTCGTCGAGGTTGAGCTCGGCGGCCTTGGCGTCGAAGCGGGAGATCTCCATCAGGTCGTCGACGAGTGTGGCGAGCTTGCCGGTCTCGGCGGAGACGAGCCGCACGGCGGCGGCCGTGTCGGGGTCGAGCCCGTCGGCGTCCTCGTCGAGCACCTCCGTGACGGCGAGCATCCCGGCGAGCGGGGTGCGCAGCTCGTGCGAGACGTCGGCGGCGAACCGGCGGGCCCTGGCCTCGGCCTTCTGGAGCTCCTCGACGGACCGCTCCAGCTCCTTGGCGGACTCGTTGAACGTCCAGGCCAGATCGGCCAGTTCGTCCGATCCCTTCACCTCGATACGGGTGTCGAGGCGCCCCTTGCCCATGCTGCTGGCGGCCCGGCGCAGATCGCGCACCGGCCGCAGCACACTGCGCGCGGCGAGCAGCGCGGGCACCAGGGCGACGGCGAGCGCGGGCAGCGCTCCGTCGCGGGCGGCGCTGACCATCGCCTGGACGGTGTCCTCCTCGGTGCTGAGCGGCATCACCGCGTACATCATGATCCCGCTGGGGTTCGTCGACTGCTGCCCTTCCACGCCGATCATCACCGGCATTCCCATGGTCAGCCAGGGCTTGCCGTCCTTCACCACCCGCTGGAAGGTGCCGTGCGGATTGCCGCGGGCGCGGCGGCGCAGGTCCTCGGTGAGGATGGCGGACGTGGTCTGGCTGACGTTGGAGCCGCGCAGCGTGCCGTACTCGGCGTACACGTACCAGGGGTGCGGCTTGCCCTGGCGGCCCACGGTGAGGCTCAGCTGCCGCAGGGAGTCACGGGTCATCGGCAGCGTGACCTTCTGGGCGCCGATCTGTTCGCGCAGCTGGTCGACCGCGGTGTCCTGGGCCTGCTGGAGGATGGCCGAGCGGGCCTTCTGGTAGATGAGGGTGGCGGTGGTGCCCGCGGCGATCGCGGCGACCAGGAGGAAGGCGGCCACCAGCCGGGCCCGCAGCCCGATGCGCCGGAGTCGCTTGAGCGCGCGTATCACCGCAGCGGCCCGAAGCGGTAGCCGAAGCCGCGGACGGTCTGGATGTAGCGGGGGCTGCCGGGCACGTCCTCGATCTTGTTCCGCAGCCGCCGCACGCACGCGTCCACCAGCCGCGCGTCTCCGTGGTAGCTGTGCTCCCACACCGACTCCAGGAGCTGCTGGCGGCTGAAGACCTGCTCCGGCGAGGCCGCGAGGTGCAGCAGCAGCTTCAGCTCGGAGGGCGCGAGCTGGAGCCGCTCGCCCGACTTGGCGGCGGTGAGGCCGGCCCGGTCGAGGGCGAGTTCGTCGTGGAATTCGAGGCCGGGTCGCCCGCCGGGGTCGGCGAGGCGGCGCAGCACGGCCCGGATGCGGGCCTCGATGACCTCGGTGCGGGCGGGTTTGACGATGTAGTCGTCGGCGCCCGCCTCAAGCCCGACCACCACGTCGAAGTCGTCGCCGCGCGCGGTGAGCATGATGATCGGCAGCTGGCTGGTCTCGCGGATACGGGTGCAGACCTGGACGCCGTTGATGCCGGGCAGCATCAGGTCCAGGAGGACCAGTTCGGGCTGGAAGGTCTTGAGCGCCGCGAGCCCCGCCTCGCCCGTCTCGGCCGCGCGCACCTCGTGACCGCGTCGGCGCAGGCCGAGCTCGACCCCTTCCCGTACGGAGGGGTCGTCCTCTATGAGCAGCACGCGTGGCATGAGCGTCAGTATCCCAGGAGTCTCAGGGGTCTCGGATGTCGCATAGGTATCACTTGTCACAGAGGTCACAGAGGTCGCGGAGGATGTGCGGGCGGCCGCGGGGCCGGTCAGCGTTTCCGGCCGCCCCGCAGCTTGCCGATCACGTCGTTGATCCCGTCGAGCCGCAGCGGCCGCGCGAGCAGCGCGACCGTCACGAGCAGCACGGCCGCTCCGGCCCCGGTCGCCGCGAAGTCGCCGAGCCCCTCGGCCGCGCGGGCCGCCGCGTACCCGAGCAGCGCGGCGGGGACGCAGCCGAGCAGCAGCCGCCCGTGGACGGCGAGCGTCGGCGAGCGCAGCAGCCCAACGCCGCCGCCGAGCCTGCGGTCGAGGGTGTACGCGGTGACCGCCCACCCGGCGAACAGGGCGAGCGAGTACGCCCCGGCCATCCCGGTGACCGCCCAGCGCGCGGGCAGCAGCACATAGGCGAGGGCGGACAGGCCCGCGTTGCACCCGGCGATCACCAGGTTGAGGACGAACGGGGTGCGGGTGTCGCTCAGCGCGTAGAACCCGCGCGAGAGCACGTACTGCCCGGAGAAGGCGATCAGCCCGGGCGCGAACGCCATCAGCATCCCCGCCATCACCTTCACGTCCGCCGGGGCCGTCCTGCCGTACCCGAAGGCGGCGCCCATCACCCAGGGCGCCAGCGCGAGCAGCGCGCAGGCGGCCGGGACTATCATCGCGGCGCTGGTGCGCAGCCCGTGGGAGAGGTCGCGCCGCACCGCCGCCGGGTCCTGGTCGGCGGCCGCCCGGCTCATCCGGGGCATCAGCGCGGTGAGTATCGAGACGGTGACGATGCCGTGCGGCACCACCCAGAGCATGTACGCGTTGGTGTACGCGGTGTAGCCCGCGCCGCCGGCGACGCCCTGGTCGTGGGCGCGCTGCCCGGCGGTGGTGGAGAGCCGGGTCACCACCCAGTACGCGAGCTGGTTGGTCAGGACGAGGAGCATCAGCCAGCCCGCCGAGCGCAGCGGGCGGGTGATACCGCTGCCGCGCCAGTCGAACCGCGGCCGCCAGCGGAACCGGGCCGCGCTCAGCGCGGGGACCAGGGCGAGCGCCTGGACGGCGATCCCGGCGGTGGTACCCCAGCCCAGGATCTTGGTGTCGGTGGCGCTCAAGGTGGCGCCGGAGGTCCCGGCGGTCGCCAGATAGAGGCCGAACACCGCTATCACGACGAGGTTGTTGAGGACCGGCGTCCACATCATCGCGCCGAACCGGTCGCGCGCGTTGAGGACCTGCCCGAAGAGCGTGAACAGGCCGTAGAAGAGGATCTGCGGCAGGCAGTAGCGGGCGAAGGCGACCGTGAGGTCGCGCTGGGCGCCGGTGTAGTCGGTGTAGAAGTCGACGATCTGCGGTGCGGCGAGCACCGCGAGGGCCGTCATGGCCACCAGGGCGGCGGTGCACGCGGTGAGCAGCCGGTCGGTGTAGGCGGCGCCGCCGTCGGCGTGCTCCTTGGCGGCGCGGACCAGCTCGGGCACGAAGACCGCGCTGAGCGTGCCGCCTATGAGCAGGGTGTAGAGGATGTTGGGGATGTTGTTGGCGACGGCGAAACCGTCGCCGACGAGCCCGACGCCGAGCGCGGCCGCCACCACCGCCGACCGCACGAAGCCGGTGGCCCGCGAGACGATCGACCCGGCCGCCATCACCGCGCCGCTGCGCGCCAGGGACGCCTTGGCCGCGTGGCGGGGCCCGGCGTGGACGGGGGCGCTCACCGGCGCGCCAGATAGGCCTGGAACGCGCGGTACAGCGCGTGGTTGGTGGTGCCGCTCATCGGTGTCTCCCACTCCCCCAGGGTCTCGACCACCTGCCCGCCGGTGCCGAGTTTCCAGCGCAGCAGGCCGAACGGGCGATCTTGTGGATCAAGGGTGGAGGGTACCCCGCGCATGTCGTACACATCGGCGCCGAGTGCGTGGGCGTCGAGCATCATCTGCCACTGCAGGGCGTTGCTGGGGCGCACCTCGCGGCGGTGGTCGGCGGAGGCGCCGGTCTGGTACCAGACCCGCCGGCCGGCCGTGATCATGGTGTGGGCGGCCAGGACCTCGCCGCCGTGGACGGCGAGGTAGAGGCGCATCCGGCCCGGCTGCTCGGCGTTGAGCACCGCGTACTGGCGCTCGTAGTACGCCAGCGACCGGCCGAGCCGGAAGCCGTCGCGCTCCTCGGTGACCCGCAGCAGCCGGTAGAACTCGGGCAGATCGGCCGCGCCCGCGGTGACGACCTCGACGCCCGCCTTCTTGGCGGTGCGCACATTGCGGCGCCACTCCTGGTTGAGCCCGGACCACAGCTGGTCGGGAGTCCGCCCGGCCAGCGGCACCTGGAAGACATGGCGCGGCTGGGCGTCGGCGTCGCCGTCGTCGCCCCCGCAGCGCCGCCAGCCGCGCGCCCGCAGCCGCTCGGCGACGGCCGAGCCGAGCGGGTCCACCTCGGTGGCCAGCACATCGCCGACCTTGCGGCCGGGCCCGGTCGCGGACTTCAGCAGGGCGGCGTCCCAGCGCCGGTAGGCGGGCGAGGGTCCGATGCGTACGGCGAAGGCGCCCGACCGGCGCAGATGGCGCAGCAACGGCCCCAGCCAGCGGTCGATTTCGGGGTCGGCCCAGTCCGCGACCGGTCCCTCGGGGAGGTAGGCGAAGTATTTCCGGGTGCCCGGGAATTGCCGGTAGAGCACGAGCGCCGCACCCTTCAATTCACCCGTGTCAAGGTGCCAGCCGACCCTTTCCGCAGACCATTGGTCCTTCACCTCGGCCCAGGAAGGGTGCTGCAGAAAACTCACGCCGGTCCGGCCCGCCAGATAGGACCGGTACTCGGCGACGGAGAGACCGCGCACCCGCAAATCCTGGTCGCGGTCGCGGTCGCCGGTCACGAGCAGTGCGGACACGTGGGTGACCTCCAAGTACGCCCCGCCGTCGGTGCCGCGGGGATGCACAGGATGCTCACAGCGGTCCATGACCGAGCCGCGCGGCGCATGTGACCGGACGGTGACAGTTCCTCTGCGGTCCTCGTCACAAAGGAATTCCCGAGATTCCCGGCGTTTTCCGCAACCTAGAGTCGAGTTACCGACTCTCTCCTACGGAGAAGCATTGCTACGGAGGTTTTCCAGTTGAGCCGCATACGCCGCCACACCCCGCCCCGCCGCCGCCCCGTCCGTAACGCCGTGATCGCCGGCACCGCGGTCCTCGCCGCGGCTCTCACCGCCTGCTCCGGCGGCTCGGGCGGCTCCGGCGACGGCAAGGGGGGCGCCGCCGACCTGGCGGGCGCCAAGAAGGCCCAGATCTCGGTGAACCTGACGGGGCAGCAGGCGAAGGCGGGCGAGCCGGTCAAGGTCACGCTGGCCTCCGGGAAGCTCCAGCAGGTCACGGTCACCGACGCCAAGGGCGGGAAGCTGGCGGGGAAGATAGCCGCCGACGGCAGGACCTGGACCTCGGACCGGGTGGCCGCACCCGGCAGCACGTACGCGATCGAGGCCAAGGACGACAAGGGCTCCACCGCCAAGGCCGGCTTCGCGACCGTCGCCGCCGACAAGGTGAACAAGCTGTCGCTCGCGCCCGGCAAGGACACCACGGTCGGCGTCGCCCAGCCGCTGTCGATCGTCTTCGACCACCCGGTGAAGAACAAGGCGGCGGTGGAGAAGCAGCTCAAGGTGACCACCTCGGACAACACCGTGGGGTCCTGGGGCTGGATGGAGGACTACTCGGGCAAGTCCCGGGTCGACTGGCGGCCCAAGGACTACTGGAAGGCCGGGACGAAGGTCACCCTCGAAGCGGACCTCAACGGCGTCGACTCGGGCGGCGGCTGGTTCGTCAAGGACTACAAGACCGGCTTCACCGTCGGCAAGAACCAGGTCGTCAAGGTCGACCTCGACAACCACCGCCTCAAGCTGTACCGCGACGGGGCCGTGGTCAAGGAGATCCCGGTGTCGGGGGGCACGCCGGGCGGCGACAAGCGGTCCTGGCGCGGCAAGGCCGTCCTGATGTCGAAGGAGGGCACGATCAACATGAACTCCGAGACGGTCGGCCTCGGCGACGCCTACAACAAGATGGTCGACTACTCGATGCGCCTGACCTGGTCCGGGATGTACGCGCACGCCGCGCCCTGGAACGCCGCGTACTTCGGCAACACCAACCACAGCTCCGGCTGCATCGGCATGAGCGACGCCAACGCCAAGGAGCTGTACGGCACGGTGCAGGTCGGCGACCCGTTCGAGATCGTCGGCGACGACACCAAGGGCCCGCAGGCGGTCAACAACGGCTACGGCGAGTGGAACCTCAGCTGGGAGCAGTGGCAGAAGAAGAGCGCCCTGACCGGCGCTTCTACCGCGGGCACCGCAAGCACCGCTGGTGCCGCGAGCAGCTGACAACTCGTCCAACAATCGTTACCCACGCGTAACTTACCGACCAGTTACTTCCGGTAAGGCTCCCGGTTAGCGTCGGTTTACTTTGCAACGACGCAACGGGGAGCGACTCATGGGACATCCGCGCAAGGCCACCGCCGCAGCCGTCACGGCGGCGGCCCTCTTCGCCGGCGCCGCCTTCGGCCTCGCCCCATCGGCCCAGGCCGCGCCGGTGAAGGCGGCGCCGGTGGCGGCCGCCGGTGTCTCCTTCCACGACATTCCCGGGTCGGGCGGGATCACCCTCAAGGGCAACGTCTTCACGCCCGCCGGGGCCAGGGCCGGTGAGCGCTACCCGCTGATCGTCTTCCCGGCCAGCTGGGCCTCGCCGCAGATCGAATACATCGCCCAGGCCCAGAAGCTCGCCGACGCGGGCTACACCGTGGTCAGTTACACCTCCCGGGGCTTCTGGCTCTCCGGCGGCGAGATCGAGGTCGCGGGCCCGAAGGACAGCGCCGACGTCTCGGCCGTCATCGACTGGGCGCTGGCCCACACCCCCGCCGACCCGGACCGCGTCGGCCTGGGCGGCGTCTCCTACGGCGCGGGCATCAGCCTCCTCGCCGCCGCGCACGACAAGCGCATCAAGGCCGTCGTCGCGATGAGCGGCTGGGCCGACCTCATCCAGTCGATCTACAGCGGCCGCACCCAGCACCTCGAGGCCGCCGCGATGCTGGGCGTCAGCGGCGCCCTCACCGGCCGCCCCGGCGCCGAACTCCAGCAGACCCTCAAGGACTTCCTCGGCTCGAACCTGGCCAAGGAACAGGACATGATCGAGTGGGGCCGCAAGCGCTCGCCGATCACCTATCTGGACGACATCAACCGCAACGGCGCCGCCATCATGCTGGGCAACGCCTGGGGCGACACGCTCTTCCCGCCCAACCAGTACGCCGACTTCTACACGAAGCTGACCGGCCCCAAGCGGCTGGAGTTCCGCCCCGGCGACCACGCCACCGCCGAGGCCACGGGCCTGCTCGGCCTGCCCAACGACGTCTGGACGGACGCCCACCGCTGGTTCGACCACTACCTCAAGGGCGACGCCAACGGCATCGACAAGGAGCAGCCGGTCCAGCTCAAGTCCCGCACCGACGGGTCCTACGAGGGCTATCCGAGCTGGCAGGCGGTCGGGGCGGCCAAGGAGAAGCTGCCGCTGGGCGGCTCGAAGCGGATCTTCGCCAACGTCGACTCGGGCGCCGACGGCGGCATCCTGTTCCTGTCGAACATCCTGGACCAGTTCACCAAGCTCCCGCCGATGGCCTCGATCCCGCTGCTGCCGCGCGCGTTCGCGGCGGTCTGGCAGTCGGAGCGGTACGACACGCCCCGCCGCATCCGGGGCACGGCCGCGCTGCACACCACCGTCACTCCCACCAAGGAGAGCGGCACCCTCGTCGCGTACCTGTACGACGTGGGCCCGCTCGGCCTCGGCAAGCTGGTCAGCAACGCCCCCTACACCTTCCACGGCCGTACGCCCGGCCGCCCGTTCGCCGTCGACCTGGAGCTGTTCTCCACGTCGTACGACGTACCGGCCGGCCACCGTCTGGCACTGGTGGTGGACACCGTCGACCCGCTCTACATCGAGCACAACCCGACCGGCGCGCAGCTGACCTTCTCCTCACCCGCGTCAGACCCGTCGTATCTGACGGTCCCTCTCCGCGAGGAGTGATCACCGGCTGCTGCCGGGTGGGCCTTGCCCCCTTGCTACTGCGCACCTGGCAGCAGCGTCCCTGGTTCAGCCGGGGCGACTTCCACGGCCTCCGTCTTGGGATTGCGCTTCTGTCTCCTGGCCATCCAGGTGGCGAACCAGGAGAGCAGCATGCACATCCCGATGTAGATCGGCGAGATCACCATCACCACGGGGATGAACGGCAAATCGTAGTCGAGATTCGAAGCGATGAGCTTCCCCGCGTGCAGGAACTCCTCATAGGTGATCAGATAGCCGAGCGAGGTGTCCTTCAGCGCGACCACCAGCTGGCTGATGATGGTCGGCAGCATCGCCCGGATCCCCTGGGGGACCAGCACGTACGTCATGACCTGCGTCTTGCGCATCCCGAGCGAGAATGCCGCCTCCTTCTGTCCGCGTTCCACGGAGTTGACGCCGGAGCGGAACACCTCGGCGAGCACCGAGCCGTTGTAGAGCGTCAGTCCGGCCACCAGCGCCGGCAACGGCTGCACCTTCAGCGCCACGAAGATGAAGAAGATCATGACCAGGACGGGCATGGCGCGGAAGAACTCGACCAGCAGGGTGGCGAGCCAGCGGACCGCCCGGTGGTCGGAGAGCCGCCCGGTCGCCAGGATCGCGCCGAGCACCAGCGAGAACAGCGCCGCGAACCCGAACGCCTTGAGCGTGTTGCCGAGCCCGCGCAGCAGCAGCCGCTGGATCCCCTCGTACTCGAAGGGCGTCCACTTGGTGGAGGTGAACTGGTCGGTGTCGAACAGGAGATAGAGGATCCAGCCGACCAGGGCGAGGATCAGGGCCGTCGAGACGATCCCGTAGAGCAGGTGCCGCTGGCGGGTCCTGGGGCCGGGGATGTCGTAGAGGGCGGTGGCTTCTGGGGACAGCTGTGCGGTCATCGGGCGACTCCCCAGTACTTCTCCAGGAGGTTGAAGACGGCGCTGATGGTGAGCGTGATGATCAGATAGCCGACGGCGATCCAGATGAACGTCCAGATGATGTCGTAGCCGAGCTCGCTGAGCGTCTTGTACGTGCCGAGCAGCTCGGTGACGCTGAACGCGCCCGCGATGGCGGAGTTCTTGGCGAGCGCGATGAGCGTGGAGCCGACCGGCGGAATCACCGAGCGGAAGGCCTGCGGCAGGACCACGGCGGAGAGCGTCTGGCCGAAGGTCATCCCCAGGCTCCGGGCCGCCTCGCCCTGGCCGGTGGGCACGGTGTTGATGCCCGAGCGCAGCGCCTCGCAGATGAACGCCGAGGTGTAGCAGCCGAGCGCGATCACCGCGAACAGCTTGAAGGGAAGCACCAGGCCGAAGCGCGGCAGCCCGAGCAGCACCGCGAAGAAGAGCAGCGTGAGCGGAGTGTTGCGGAGCACGTTCACCCAGACGGTGCCGAGCGCCCGGAACGAGCCGACCGGCGAGACCCGGAAGGAGGCCATCAGGAAGCCGAGCACGAGGGCCACGGCCGAGGCGTAGACGGTGAGCTCGACGGTGCCGAGGAAGCCCTTGCCGTACAGCGAGAAGTTCTTGGTCATTACGTCCATGCGGGGCCTCAGCTCGCCGGGTAGCGGTCGATGGGCGGGGCGGGCGCGGCCTTGCGTCCCGACAGGCCGAGCGTCGCGTCGTACGCCTTCTGCCAGTCGCCGTTCTTCTCGTGGGTCTCGATGGCGTTGTCGAGGGCGAAGCGCAGGGCGTTGTCGCTGCGCGGCACACCGACGCCGTACGGCTCCTTCGAGAAGGGCTTGCCGACCACCTTCAGCTCGTCGGGCACCTTGGCCGCGTACCCGCTGAGGATGGTGTCGTCGGTGGTGACGGCGGCGACCTGGTAGGTGAGCAGGTTGTCCACACAGACGGAGTACGTGTCGTACGCGACGAGATCGGCCTTCGGGTAGTCCTTCTGGATGCGCTGGTACGGGGTGGAGCCCGCGGCCGAGCAGACGCGCTTGCCGCCCAGGTCCTGCGGCCCGTTGATGTCGTCCTCGTCGGTGCGCACGAGCAGGCCCTGGCCGGCCAGGTAGTACGGCCCGGCGAAGCCGACCAGCTTCTTGCGGTTGTCGTTGATGGTGTAGGTGCCGACGTAGTAGTCGACCTGGCCGTTCTGCAGGGCGGTCTCGCGGTTGGCGGAGGCGATGGTCTTGAAGGCGATCGTCTTGGGGTCGAAGCCGAGCGAGGCGGACATCATCTTGGCGATCTCGATGTCGAAGCCCGAGTAGACGCCGGTGGCCGGGTCCTTCTCGCCCATGTACGGCTGGTCCTCCTTGGCACCGACCACCAGGTGACCGCGGTTCTTCGCCCGCCGCCACACCGGGGAGTCGGGCAGCGAGAAGCCCGTCATGACCTGGTAGTGGGGCAGTTGGTCGGACTGGGGCCCCTTGACCGGCGGGCTGCCCGACTTGCCGCACCCGGCGGCGGCCAGGACCAGTGCAAGGGCGGCCAGCGCGCGTCGCGTACGCGTCATGGTTGCGTCCACTCCCCGTTCAGTGCTTGAGGATCTTGGAGAGGAAGTCCTTGGCCCGGTCGCTGTGCGGGTTGGTGAAGAACTCGTCGGGGGTACGGTCCTCGACGATCTTTCCGTCGGCCATGAAGACGACGCGGTTGGCGGCGGAGCGGGCGAAGCCCATCTCGTGCGTGACGACGACCATCGTCATGCCGTCGCGCGCCAGCTGCTGCATGACTTCGAGGACCTCGTTGATCATCTCCGGGTCGAGCGCGGAGGTGGGCTCGTCGAAGAGCATGACCTTGGGGCTCATGGCGAGCGCGCGGGCGATGGCTACGCGCTGCTGCTGGCCGCCGGAGAGCTGCGCGGGCAGCTTGTCCGCCTGGGAGGCGAGGCCGACCCGGTCGAGGAGTTCGTGCGAGCGCCGGTCGGCCTCCTCCTTCTTGCGGCCCCGGACCTTGATCTGGGCGAGCGAGACGTTGGCGAGGACGGTCCGGTGGGCGAAGAGGTTGAAGGACTGGAAGACCATGCCGACTTCGGCACGCAGTGCCGCCAGCCCCTTGCCCTCCTCGGGCAGCGGTCTGCCGTCGATGGAGATCGACCCCGACTCGATCGTCTCCAGGCGGTTCATCGTCCGGCAGAGCGTCGACTTGCCCGAGCCGGACGGGCCGATGACGACCACGACCTCCCCGCGTCCGACGGTGAGGTTGATGTCCTGGAGGACGTGCAACTTCCCGTAGTGCTTGTTGACGTCACGCAGCTCGATCAACGGATCGACGGCCATACGCTGTCCTGCCCACTCATCGCTGTGTCGAGGTCAGCGCAAACTATCCAGCCCGGAAAGGGACTTCACCTCGACACGCACGAACAGGACATAAACCGTATTTTGGGTTACCGGTGGGTCGGGTCACCGACGCGTGGGCCGCCGCGTGCGCAACGGTCAGACCTCGGAGGCCTCCGCGTACACCTGCGAGAGCTCGGGCGTACCGCTCGCCGCCCACTCGACCCCGGCGCCCACCACGTCGATCTCGCGCCCCGAGGCGAGCCGCACCACCGGCTCCCCGCCCGGCCACACCTGCCAGGACGCGCCCTCGACCGTCCGGACGAGCACGGTCCCCAGATACAGCCCCGCGTCGTTGCCCAGCCAGGGCAGCTCCTCCGGGTCGTCCCGCCAGTGCGGCGGCAGCTGGTCGAGCGCCGCCAACGACGCTGGGCTGTCGTCGAGTTCGAGCCCGGCCTGCTGGGCCCTGACCCGGAGCAGCTCGCACTCCGCGAGGAGCTCGCCCACGCCCGCCGGATCGGTCTCCACCGCGTCGGCGAGCGCCGGCGTCCGCTGCGAGCCGTGCCGCTTGCGCCAGTTGTCCAGGATGTTCATGGCGTCAAGCGTCCCATTCGCACAGACCTGCGCACCACAGGGCACGCGGAGTGCGATTCTCAGATCTCCAGGTCGACGACGACCGGGGCGTGGTCGGAGGCGCCCTTGCCCTTGCGCTCCTCGCGGTCCACGTAACTGTCCTTGACGGCCTCGGCGAACGGCCCGTTGCCGTACACCAGGTCGATGCGCATGCCCCGGTTCTTGGGGAAGGACAGCTGGCGGTAGTCCCAGTACGTGTACGGCCGGTCGTACTTCAGGGGGCGGGGCACCACGTCCGACAGGCCCGCCTCGCGCAGCGCGGCGAGCGCGGCCCGCTCGGGCGCGGTGACATGGGTCTGGCCCTCGAAGAACGCCACGTCGAAGACGTCCTCGTCGGTCGGGGCGACGTTGAAGTCACCGAGCACCGCGAACGGCCGCTCCCCCGCCGCGTCCTGGGCGACGGCCGCCTTCAGCGCCTCGAACCAGGCCAGCTTGTACGCGTAGTGGCCGTGGCCGACCTCCCGGCCGTTCGGCACGTACACCGACCACAGGCGGACTCCGCCGCAGGTCGCCGAGACGGCGCGGGGCTCCAGGGTGTCCTCGAAGCCGGGGTCGCCGGGCAGGCCGAGCACCACGTCGTCCAGGCCGACCCGGGAGACCAGCGCCACTCCGTTCCACCTCCCCGTCGCGTGGACCGCCGACTCGTAGCCCAGTTCGCGGAGCTCGGCGGCGGGGAAGCCCTCCAGGGTGGTCTTGGTCTCCTGGATGCACAGCACATCCGTGCCGGTGCTCTCCAGCCAGGCCAGGAGACGGGGCAGCCGGGCGGTGATCGAGTTGACGTTCCAGGTCGCGATGCGCATGTCCGACAGCCTAACGGCGGGGTCTGACACTCACCGGCGTCACAGGTCCGTCGAGTCCCCGGGGCTCAGCCGGGCGTGGTCGGCCCCGCCCAGATTGCCGAGGTGGGTGTCGTAGATCGGCCGGGCGAGGTCGGTCAGGAGCGCGTCGTGGATGTCGATGGCGCGGCGCGGCCCGACCTCCCGTACGTACTCGATCACCTCGGAGATCTTGCTCCACGGCGCCTGCACCGGCAGCATCAGCGTGTCCACCGGGTGGTCCGGGACGGTGAGCGCGTCGCCGGGGTGGAAGAGCGAACCGTCCACCAGAAAGCCGACGTTGGTGATCCTCGGCAGGTCCGGGTGGATCACCGCGTGCAGCTCGCCGTGGACCTGGACGTCGAACCCGGCCGCGCTGAAGGCGTCGCCGTGCCCGACGGTGTGGACGCGGCCGGGGAAGGCCGCCGAGATCTTCTCCGCAACACTGCGCAGGGTCCAGATCTCGGCCGCCGGGTTGGCCTCCAGAGCGGTCCGCAGCCGGTCCTCGGCGAAGTGGTCCGGGTGCTCGTGGGTGATGAGGACGGCGTCCGCGCCGAGCGCGGCGTCCGCCTCGCTGAAGGCGCCGGGGTCGATGACCAGCGTCCGGCCGTCCTTCTCCAGCCGGACGCACGCGTGGGTCTTCTTGGTCAGCTTCAGGCTCATGGCCCCATCCTGCTACGGCGGACGCCGTACCGCCCGGACGGCTCAGGGCTGCGGGGTGGTCTCCTCGCGGATGACCACGGCGGCCGCCCGGAAGGCCGCGTTCGCCGCCGGGAGGCCGCAGTACACGGACGTCTGGAGCAGCACTTCCCCGATCTCGTCGGGGGTGAGCCCGGCCCGCAGCGCGGCGCGGGTGTGGGCCGCGACCTCGTCGAGGTGGCCGCCCGCCACCAGCGCGGCGAGCGCGACGACGGCCCGGGTGCGCCGGTCGAGCCCGTCGCGGGCCCACACCTCGCCCCAGGCATAGCGGGTGGCGAGCTCCTGGAAGTCGCCGGTGAAGCCGTCGGCGTCGGCCATCTCGGCGTCCACGCGCGCGTCCCCGAGGACCTCGCGCCGCAGCTTCATGCCCCGCTCGTACGGGTCGGGCCGCCCGGCGTCCACGGGCGCCGGGGACGGTGCAGGCTCGGCGGCCATGGGGACGGGGACGTGCAGGGTCTGCGGCGACTGCGGCAGGGCGGCGACCGGCGGCGCGGCCGGTACCGGGATCGCCGGGAGCGTCTCGTGCCAGGCCGTCGAGAAGTGGTGGACGAGCAGATCGGTGACCGCGGCGGGCTGCTCCACCGGCGCCAGGTGCGCGGCCCCGGGCACCACCGCGAGCCGGGCGTCGGGCACCCCGGCGACCAGGGTGCGCGCGTCGCCGGGCCCGGTCACCCGGTCCTCGGCGCCGGCCAGCACCAGCGTGGGGACGCCGATACGGGCCAGGTCGGCGCGGATGTCGAAGGCGGCCAGCGCCTCGCAGGCGGCGATGTAGCAGCCGGGGTCGGTGGTGCGGACCATCTGGACGGCCCACTCCACGATGGCGGGCTGGGCCGCGGCGTACGCGGGCGTGAACCAACGCTCGGGCACGCCGCGGGCGATCGGGTCCATGCCGTTGCTGCGCACCACCACGCCCCGCTGGCGGAACTCGTCGGCGGTGCCGAACCGGGCCGAGGCGGCGATCAGCGCCAGCGAGGCGAGCCGCTGCGGATGGCGCAGGGCCAGGTCCGCGCCGACGGCCGCGCCGATCGCGCTGCCCGCGTAGCCGAAGCGCTGTACGCCCAGCTCGTCGAGGGTGGCGACCAGCCGGTCGGCGAGCTCGGCGACCGAGACCGCCGGGTGGGCCGGGGCGCCGCCGTGGCCGGGCAGGTCGAACCGGACGATCCGCCAGCTCCCGGCGAGTTCGGGTATCTGGCGGTCCCACATGTGCCAGGTGGTGCCGAGCGAGGGGCCGAGCACCAGTACCGGCGCGTCGTCGGGGCCGTCGATCCGGTACTGCAGGGTCGGGGCCTTCGCCGGCTCGGGCTGCTGGGTCACAGGCGTCTCAGTCACGTCGCTCACTCGCTCCAGACTAGTGAGCGGACCGGCGCACTCCGGTCAGGGGGTCGCGATAGGCCCCCTTCCGGTCGCGCCGCCGCCCTACGGCGTCGCCGTGGAGACCACGAAGACGGCCGGGTTGTCCGGGTCGCTCTCGTCCACCGTGATGTCCTGCGTGGGCAGCGGGTCCTTCTGGGCGTGCCGGGTGCCCGCCCAGTCGTGGCCCGACGGGAACGACCAGCCGACCTTCTTCGCGTCGGACGCGCCGATCGCCACCGAACCGGGCCGCAGCGCCGCCGTACCGGTGCCGGAGTCCTTCAGGAACTCGGCGAGACCGGCCGCGGTGGTTCGGAACTGCACGTACAGCTTGCTGACCGCCCAGGTGTTGGTCTCGTAGTACTTGACGTCCGTGGCGGAGGAGGGGACCGGCACGTCGTAGATGCGGCGCTGGGTCTTGGACGGCCAGTCATTCTGCAAGCCGGTCGCGGAGGCCTCGCTCTCCTTGTCGCGGCCGCTGTCACGGCTCTGCCCGGCGGAGATGGCCAGATACCCGGCCGGGACCCCGATGAGCAGCACGATGATGACCGCGGTGAGCCAGCGGCGGCGGATCATGTGGCGGTGGTCCTCCGGGGCCTGGGGCTGGTCCGGGGACGGGGACTGGCGCGGCACGGCGGGCCGGTCTGCGGGGGTCATCACGGCGATCCCTGAGTGGTGCGGGCGGAGCTCGACTTGCGTACGGCCTCGGCGACCTGGGCGTACCGCTCGTAGCGCTCGACGCGGCGGCGGTTGGCGCGGCGGAAGCGGCGGGCGACGAGGCGGGCCAGATCGGCGGCGCCGACCATACCGGCCTCGGGTCCCAGCTGCGCCTTGGCGATACGGGCCTCGGGCCGGTAGCCGCGGCCGGTCAGATGGCGCCGGAACGCGTCCCTGGCCGGGCCGATCAGCAGGTCGTCGGCCGCGCTCACGCCGCCGCCGACGACGAAGCAGGACGGGTCGAGGGCGGCCGCCAGGTTGGCGATGCCGACGCCGAGCCACTGGCCGATGTCCTGGAGGAGCTCGACGCACATGGCGTCGCCCTCGCGGGCGAGCTCGGTGATCAGCGGCCCGGTGATGTCCGGGATGTTGCCCTTGACCCGCTCCAGGATGTTGTACGCGACCGGGGAGTCGGCGAGCGCCAGCTCGCGGGCCTCGCGGACCAGGGCGTTGCCCGAGCTGTACTGCTCCCAGCAGCCGCGGTTGCCGCACGGGCAGCGGTGGCCGCCGGGCACGACCTGCATATGGCCGAACTCGCCGGCCACACCGAACTTGCCGCGCTTGACCCGGCCGTCCTCCAGGATCGCGCCGCCGATGCCGGTGCCGAGCGTGATCATGACGAGGTGGTCCTCGCCGCGGCCCGCGCCGAACCGCCATTCGGCCCAGGCGGCCGTGTTGGCGTCGTTGTCGACCATGACCGGGACGGCGAGCCGGGACTGCAGGGCGTCCCGCAGCGGCTCGTTGCGCCAGGCGAGGTGCGGGGCGAAGAGGATGGTGCTGCGGTCGGCGTCGACCCAGCCGGCCGCGCCGATGCCGACGGCGTGCACGTCGTGGCGGTCCGAGAGGTCCAGGACCAGCTCGGTGATGGTGTCCTCGACGACCTTGGGGCTCTTGGACTTGTCCGGCGTCTCGGCGCGGATCTTCTCCAGGATGTTGCCGTCGGCGTCGACGACGCCCGCCATCACCTTGGTGCCGCCGATGTCGATGCCGACGGTGGGGACACGGGGTGCGGTCAGGTGCGAGCGGCGCTCGCGGGTGCCGACGGTGCGCAGGACGGTGGCCCGGGCGGAGCCTCGGTAGGTGTTCATCGGGCCGCACCCCTTCGCGGAGGGAGAGGGGTGTCCTGGAGTGCTCGCACGACTGGTGTCGTCCCTGGGGGTCTCGGGGGCCGGGGTGACCGGCGGCGGACGGCGCCCGCCGTGCCCGATTCTGCCACCCCGGCCGGGACCCGACCTCGTGTGCCCTTGCCGCCCCCGTGGCCCCGGCCGTTACCCGGCGGTGTCGGCGGGCCGGCCGCCGAGGTGCGGCTCGGGGGCCCGCTGGAGCTCGTGGCTGAGCTCCTCCAGCTCGCTGCCGCCCGCCATCTGGCGGGTGAGCTCGTCCAGGGTGATCTGGGTGCGCAGATGGCTGCCGGTCATCGTGCCGCGCTTGAGCAGGACGAAGCGGTCGCCGACCAGGTAGGCGTGGTGCGGGTTGTGCGTGATCAGGACCACGCCGAGGCCCGCGTCCCGGGCGGCCGCCACGTACTTGAGCACGACGCCGGACTGCTTGACGCCGAGCGCCGCCGTGGGCTCGTCCAGGACCAGGACCTTGGCGCCGAAGTAGACGGCGCGGGCGATCGCCACGCACTGGCGCTCGCCGCCGGAGAGGGTGCCGATGGGCTGGTCCACGTCGCGCAGGTCGATGCCCATGCGCAGCAGCTCCGCGCGGGTGGTGCGGCGCATCAGGTCGACGTCGAGGCGCTTGAAGGGGCCCGCGCCCTTGGTCGGCTCGGAGCCGAGGAAGAAGTTGCGCCACACCGGCATCAGCGGGACGACCGCGAGGTCCTGGTAGACGGTGGCGATGCCCCGGTCGAGCGCCTCGCGGGGGTTGCTGAGCGAGACGTCCTCGCCCTCGATGCGGAAGGCGCCGGAGTCGTGCCGGTGCAGCCCCGCGATGATCTTGATGAGGGTGGACTTGCCGGCGCCGTTGTCACCGAGCACACAGGTGATCTCGCCGCCGTGGACCTCAAGGGAGACGCCTTCGAGGGCGCGGATGTTGCCGTAGTACTTACTGACGTCGTCGAGCTCCACGAGGGCGCTCTCGGTGCTCTTGGCCAGGGTCGCGTCCGTCATGCCGTCGCCTCCGCCCGCTTGCGTACCCATGCGTTGAGCAGGGTGGCCAGAAGGAGCATCGCTCCCAGGAAGAACTTGAACCAGTCCGGGTTCCACTCGGCGTAGACGATGCCCTTGCTGGTCATGCCGAAGATGAACGCGCCGACCGCGGAGCCGATCGCGGAGCCGTAGCCGCCGGTGATCAGGCAGCCGCCGATGACGGCCGCGATGATGTAGATCAGCTCGTTGCCGACGCCCTCGCCGGACTGGACCACGTCGAACGAGAAGAGCAGGTGCTGGCCGGAGATCCAGGCGGCGAAGCCCACGCCCATGTACAGGCCGATCTTGGTCTTGTAGACCGGCACACCGACCGCGCGGGCCGCGTCGGCCTCGCCGCCGACCGCGAAGATCCAGTTGCCGAAGCGGGTGCGCAGCAGGATCCAGGTGGCGAGCGCGACCAGGCCGAACCACCACAGGATGGTGACCTTGAGGTCGACCGGGCCGACGGTCAGCTGAGAGGCGAACACCTTCTTCGCGGAGACGAAGCCCTCCATGTCGGCGATGGACTTCGTGGAGACCGTGCCGCTGATCAGCTTGGTGAAGCCGAGGTTGAGCCCGGTCAGCATGAGGAAGGTGCCGAGCGTGATGATGAAGCTGGGCAGTTTGGTACGGGTCAGCATGAAGCCGTTGAAGGCGCCGAGGGCGAGCGTGGTCAGCAGCGAGACGCCGACGCCCACCCAGACGTTCGCCGTCATCTGGTAGCTGAACATCGACGAGACGAGCGCCGACGTCGTCACCAGCACACCGGCCGACAGGTCGAACTCGCCGCCGATCATCAGCAGCGCCACCGGCACCGCCATGATGCCGATGGTCGACGCCGCGTACAGGACCGTCGAGAGGCTGGAGGCGCGGAGGAAGCTGTCCGCGACGATCGAGAAGAAGATGAAGACGGCGATGGCGCCGACGACCGAGCCGAGCTCCGGGCGGCCGAGCAGCTTGCGCAGCACGGACCGGTGGATCAGCCGCTCGTCCTTCGTGGACGCCGGCGCTGGTGCGGTGGCGGTCATCGGGTCCCCCGCTTCGTGTATTCCTCCAGCTCGGCGGCCGCGTCCTTGGTGATGATCTGGGGTCCGGTCAGCACCGGCAGCCCGCCGCCGAGCACATCGCCGTTGTACTTGTAGAGCCAGAGCAGGTCCACGGCCTCGTACCCCTGGAGGTAGGGCTGCTGGTCGACGGCGAAGCCGAGGGTGCCGTCCTTGAGTTCGGCGGCGACCTTGGCGTTCAGGTCGAAGGTGTCGACCTCGGCGGAGCTGCCCGCGGAGTCCTTGGCCTTGACGGCGGTGTCCGCGAACGGCGCGCCGAGGGTGACCACGGAGTCGATGGACTTGTCCGCCTGGAGCTTGGCCTCGATGGAGGACTGGACGTCGGGCATGTTGGTGCCCGTGACGTAGAGGTTCTGCAGGTCGCCCTTGAAGGCCTTCTTGGTGCCGGCGCAGCGCTGCTCGTGGCCGACGTTGCCCTGCTCGTGCAGGACGCAGAGCGCCTTCTTCCTGCCGCGCTTGTTGAGCTCCTCGCCGACGGCCTCGCCCGCGATGGTCTCGTCCTGCCCGATGTGGGTGAGCGCGCCGAAGTCCTTGGACTTCTCGGAGCCCGAGTTCACCGTGATCACCGGGATGCCGGCCTTGGCGGCCTTGGCGACGACGTCCTTCATCGCGTCCGGCTTCGCGAGGGTGACGACGATGCCGTCGACCTTCTGGTCGATGGCCGCCTGCACGAACTGCGCCTGCTGCTGGCCCTGGTCGCTGTGCGAGTACAGGAAGTCGATGTTGTCCTTGACGGCGGCCTGCTTGGCGCCGCTCTGGACGATGTCCCAGAAGGTGTCGCCGTCGCCCGAGTGGGTGATCATGGCGATCTTCCAGCGGGGGGTGTTCACCGCCGCCTTGCCCTGCGCCGAGGCGGCCTTGCGCGCATCCTCGGCGCGCTTGCCCCCGGTGCTGCTGCATCCCACCAGGGAAGCTCCGAGCACCGCCGCCAGCACCGCGCCGATCGCGCGTACCCCTGTCCGAACCCTTGCCACGACGCCGTGCTCCTCTTGCTGTACTCCCAGGTGCGTCCGGGACTGGTGCGGACCTGCCCCGGCCGCCCAAGTATGGGTCACGTGAGGTCGGCGGCGGATCATCGGGTACCGCGAGCGGTGTACTTCTCCAGCGCCGGCACGTCCTTCTCGGTGACGATCGCGGGGCCGGTGAGGACCGGCCTGCCGCCGCCGACGACATTGCCGTTGGTCTTCTGGAGCCACAGCTCGTCGACCGCCAGATACCCCTGGAGATAGGGCTGCTGGTCGACCGCGAAGCCGATCTCCTTGGCCTTGAACTGCTTGATCACGGCCGCGTTGAGATCGAAGGTGTCGACCTCGGCGGAGCTCTTCGCGCCGGCCTTGGCCTTGACCGCCGCGGCCGCCATCGGCGCGCCGAGCGTGACCACCGCGTCGATGGCCGTTCCCGAGGAGCCGGTCTGGAGTTTCGCCTCGATGGAGGACGTGGCGGCGGGCGTGTTGGTCCCGTCGACGTTCAGGTTCTCGACCGAGCCCTTGAAGGTCTTCTTCACCCCGGCGCACCGCTCCTCCAGCGATACGTTGCCCTGCTCGTGGATCACACAGACGGCCTTCTTCTTGCCGCCCGCGTTCAGCTGCTCGCCGACGGCCTCGCCGGCGACGCCCTCGTCCTGCCCGATGTGGCCGATCGCGCCGAGCTGTTTGGAGTACTGGGCACCGGAGTTGATGGTGACGACCGGAATGCCCGCCGCGACCGCCTTCTTGACGACGTCCTGGACCGCCTCCGGCTTGGCCAGCGTGACCACGATCCCGTCGACCTTCTGGTCGATGGCCGCCTGGACCAGCTGCGACTGCTGCTGGCCCTCCTTGTTGGCCGAATAGAGGAAGTTGACGTTGTCCTTGGCGGCGGCCTGTTTCGCGCCGCTCTGGACGATGTCCCAGAAGGTGTCGCCCTCGCCCGAATGGGTGATCATCGCGATCTTCATCCGGGGCGTGGAGACGCCCTTGCCTCCCGAGGCGCCGTCCTCGGCCTTGTCCTGCGAGCTCTTGCCGCCCGAGCTGCTGCATCCGGCGACCGCGAGTGCGAGCGCGGCGACGACCGCTGTCGCCGTGGCTGCCGTGCGGGGTATGCGCATGGGGTCCGCCTTCCGTCCCGGCCGCCCGGTTGCGGCACGTGAGTTCTAGCGGCGGGCGCGCGCACCCGTCAATACTTTGTCCGAACATTCTTACGTGATGTACGAATGCGGTGTACGAGCACGGGGTACGAGCCGCACGCTCACGGCCGTACGAGCAGCTGGAACTCGAAGGCGTACCGCGACGCCCGGTAGACGTGCGTGCCGAACTCCACGGCCCGCCCGGTGTCGTCGAACGTGGTGCGCTGCATGGTCAGCAGCGGCGCGCCCTCGGCCTCGGCGAGGAGCTCCGCCTCGGCGGCGGTGGCGGCCCGCGCCCCCACCGACTGCCGGGCGCTGTGCAGCGTGATCCCCGCGCCGCGCATCAGCCGGTACAGGCCGGTGGCCTCCAGATGTGCGGTGTCGAGCGCGAGCAGCCCGGGCGGCAGGTAGTTGCGCAGCTCGGCCATCGGCTCGCCGTGGGCGTACCGCAGCCGCTCCACCAGATGGACGTCGCTGCCCTCGGGCACGCCGAGCGCCGCCGCCACCTCCGCGGTGGCCGGTTCCACGGTGTTGCGCAGCACCTTGGTGGCGGGTTTCTGCCCGGCCGCCTCCAGGTCGTCGTAGAGGCTGCTCAGCTCCAGCGGGCGCTTGACCTGGCTGTGCACCACCTGGGTGCCGACGCCCCTGCGGCGCACCAGGAGGCCCTTGTCGACCAGGGCCTGGATGGCCTGGCGGACGGTGGGGCGGGACAGGCCGAGGCGGCCCGCGAGGTCGATCTCGTTGCCGAGGAGGCTGCCGGGCGTGAGGGTGCCCCGCTCGATGGCCGCCTCCAGCTGCTGGGACAGCTGGAAGTAGAGCGGGACCGGGCTGGTGCGGTCCACGCTGAGCTGGAGCGGCACGGCGGGATCCGGCGCGGTTCTGGGCTGCTTGGACACGGGGTGAGCGTAGTGCTCAGGCCATGTTGACGGGAAGTCGTGAAGTCTGATTGTCAGGACAAACTCTTGACAGGACGTCCGGGCACCGTCACCTTTTGGCCATGCGTATCGGACTCATCGGAACGGGACGTATCGGCTCCTTCCATGCGGAAGTGCTGGCCCGCCATCCCTCGGTCACCGAGCTCGTCGTCGCCGACGCCGACCCCGCGCGGGCCGCCCACGCCGCCGCGCGGACCGGCGCCACGGCCGCCACGGTCGACGAGCTTTTCGCGGCCGGCCCGGACGCGGTGGTGATCGCCTCGGCGACCGCCGCGCACGCCGGCCTGATCGCCCGCGCGGCCCGCGCCGGTCTCCCCGTCTTCTGCGAGAAGCCGATCGCCCTCGACCTGGCCGGGACGCTGGCGGCCCTCGACGAGGTGGAGAGCGCGGGGACGGTCCTGCAGATCGGGTTCATGCGGCGCTTCGACACCGGGTACGCGGCGGCCCGCGAGCGCGTACGGGCCGGCGGGCTCGGGCGGCTGCACACCGTACGGGCGATCACCTCGGACCCGGCGCCGCCGCCCGCCGCGTATCTGCCGCTCTCCGGCGGCCTCTACCGGGACTGTCTGGTCCATGACTTCGACAGTCTGCGGTGGGTGACCGGCCGTGAGGTCATCGAGGTGTACGCGACCGGCTCGGACGCCGGGCCCGCGATGTTCCGCGAGGCCGGTGACGTCGCCACGGCCGCGGCCCTCCTCACCCTCGACGACGGCACCCTCGCCACGGCGACGGCGACCCGGTGCAACGGGGCCGGGTACGACGTACGGATGGAAGTGGCCGGGGACCTCGACCAGCTGGCCGTGGGGCTCGGCGAGCGCACACCGCTCACCTCGGCCGAGCCGGGGGCGCCGGCACCCGCCGCGAAGCCCTGGCCCGGCTTCCTTGAGCGGTTCGCCCCCGCCTACCGGGCCGAGCTCGACGCCTTTGTACGGGTCGTACGGGGCGAGCTGGCGAACCCCTGCGACGGCCGGGAGGCGCTGCACGCGCTGCGCGTCGCGGAGGCGTGCGAGCGCTCGCGGCACGAGCGCCGGCCGGTCGCCGTCGCGGAGTTCACCGGCTGACGCTCACGAGGTGGCGTTCACCAGCTGACCGGCAGGCTCTCCGGGCCGCGCACCAGCATCCCCGAACGCCAGGTCAGCGCCGCCGGATGGATGTCGAGCGCCAGGTCCGGGCAGCGCTCCAGGAGCGAGCGGATGGCGATCCGCGCCTCCAGGCGGGCCAGCGGCGCGCCCAGGCAGTAGTGGATGCCGTGGCCGAAGGCCACATGGCCGCGGGCGTCGCGCCGGATGTCGAAGCGGGACGGCTCGGCGTACTTGGCCGGGTCGCGGTTGGCGTCGGCCATGGCGACCAGGACGAGCCGGCCGCCGCCGGGGACCACCGTCCCGGCGATGTCGACCGGCTCGGTGGTGAAGCGGTACGTCGGGGTCTCCACCGGGCCGTCGTACCGCAGCATCTCCTCCACCGCGTTGTCGATCAGCCCGTCGAAGTCGGCGCGCAGATCGGCCAGTTGCTCCGGGTGGCCGAGCAGTGCGAGAACGCCGTTGGAGATCAGGTTGACGGTCGTCTCGTGGCCCGCGACCAGAAGCAGCCAGGCCATGCCGAGCAGTTCGGGGCCCGAGAGCCGGTCGCCGTCCTCGTCGGCCGTGCTGATCAGCGCGCTCATCAGGTCGTCGCCGGGCTGCTCGCGCTTGCTCTCCAGGAGCGCGGTCAGATACTCCGACATGGCCTTGGCCGCCGCCATCCGGTCCGCGAGGGCGGGCGCGGAGACCGAGGTGTTGGACCACTCGCGGAAGCTGTCCTGGTCGAGGGCGGGCACCCCGAGGAGCTCGCCGATGACGGTGATCGGCAGCGGGAAGGAGAGCGCCTCGACGAGGTCCGCCCTGCGATCCGGCCGCTCCAGCATGGCGTCGAGCAGCGCGTCGGTCATCTCCTGGACGCGCGGGGCGAGCAGCTCGACCCGGCGCGGGGTGAACTCCCGGGTCACCAGCTTGCGCAGCCGGGTGTGGGAGGGGGCGTCGGAGCTGAGCATGGTGGTGCCGGAGGCGACCGCCTTCACCCCGAGGTCGGGGGCGGCGTTGCGCCACTCCTTGGACAGGCGCGGGTCGGCGAGCGCGGCGCGGCCCGCCTCGTAGCCGACGACGAGCCAGGCGTCGGCGCCCTCGGGCATCCGGACGCGGTGCACGGGGCCGCGCTCGCGCAGGTCGGCGTAGACGGGGTAGGGGTCGCGGGTGAAGCCGTCACCGAGAGCGGCGAGATCGACGACGGCGTCCTCTATGGCATCGCTGGTCAACGCGGTTCCTTTCACGGCGTCGTGACGGAGCTGCTCACCCTAACTCTCCAGTAGCTTCGGGGGCTTCTACCCTGGGCGCAGCGAGGGGAGGCTCGGTGCTGAGGCGTTGGTGGTTCATGGGGGTGCTCCGTCCGGCCATGCCCGCACAGCGGACGTGGGAACCGTCGAAGGAGGAGCAGCAGCGGGTCCTCGACGAGTGGGAGACGGCCCGCGAGCGCCTGGAGCGGCTGGTGTCGGCCCGGGTCACGGCCGTCGGTGACGTGCTGCGCGCGGCCGAACTCCCGGTCGGGCGGGGCGATGCGGACGCGCCGCGGCCCGGCGGGGACGCCCAGGACGAGCGCGACTACTCGTGGGTGCTCGACGCGTTCCAGGCCGCGGGCAAGCTCCTGGACGAGGCGGCCGACCTGCCGGACCTGGCCGCCGCCGCGGTCCTGGCCGAGCGCGCCCTGGTCCGGTTCGCCGCACTGCACGCCCGCCGCGCGGGGCAGTCGGCGCCGAGACCGCCCGAGCGCTGCTACTACAACCCGCTGCACACGGCGGCCGGGAGCGGCGGGCCGCCCGCGCGCAAACAGCACCGGCAGCGGGCCCGCCGCCGGACCGGCCCGCGCGAGGCGGCGGCCGACCGCCGTCCCGCCTGCCCGTCCTGCCGCAAGGCGATCCTGGCGGGCCAGCAGCCGGACGTGCTGCCCGCGCTCGTCCCGGTGAAGGTGTCGCGGCTGCGCACCGCGCGGATGCTGGTGCCGTACTACTCGGTGCCGCAGCAGTGGTCGCTGTGGTCGGTCTCCGCCTGCGGCGCGTACGGGGACGAGTGGCCGGGCCTGGTGCTGCGCGGCGAGCACCGCCGCAGGGCGGCGGCCGCCCGCAAGGCGTGAGCGCCGCTCACCAGCGCACCGGCAGATGACGCACTCCGCGGATGAGCATCCCCGGCAGCCACTCCAACGGGCCCTGGTCCGGGGCGAGTTCGAGGCCGGGGGCGCGCTCCAGGAGCGTACGGACCGCGATGCGGCCCTCCATCCGGGCGAGCGGGGCGCCCAGGCAGTAGTGGATGCCGTGCCCGAAGCCGAGGTGGCTCTGCGGGGCGCGGCGGATGTCGAAGCGGTCCGGGTCGGGGTGGCGGGCGGGGTCGCGTCCGGCGGAGGCGAGGGCGACGAGGACGGGCGCCCCGGCCGGGATGACCGTGCCGCCGCACTCGACGCTCTCGCGCGTGAACCGGTACGTGGCCGTCTCCACCGGGCCGTCGTAGCGCAGCATCTCCTCGATCGCCCCGTCGATCAGCCCGTCGAAGTCGGCGCGCAGCGCGGCCAGTTGCTCGGGGTGCGCGAGCAGCGCCCGTACCCCGTTGGAGACGAGGTTGACGGTGGTCTCGTGGCCCGCGACGAGCAGCAGGAAGGCCATGCCGATGAGCTCGTCCGGGGACAGTTTGTCGCCGTCCTCGTGCCGGGTGCGGATGAGGGCGCTCATCAGGTCGTCGGCGGGGGCGGTGGCGCGCTTGTCCTCGATGAGCTCCACCAGATAGGCGCTCATCTCCAGCGCGGAGGTGTTCGTTCCGTCGTTCTGGGTGGGGGCGACGGCCTCGTTGGAGAGTCTGCGGAAGGTCTCCCGGTCCAGGTCCGGCACACCGAGGAGTTCGCAGATGACCGTGATCGGCAGCGGGAAGGCGAACGAGTCGACCAGGTCGGCCGTGCGGCCGGGGGCGGCCAGCATGGTGTCGAGCAGCCCGTCGGTGATCTCCTGCACGCGCGGGCGCAGCGCCTCGATCCGGCGCGGCGTGAACTCGCGCGCCACCAGCTTGCGCAGCCGGGTGTGCTGCGGCGCGTCCGAGTCCAGCATGTTGGCGCTGACCGCGGTGAACTCGTAGTCCCCCGCGGCGATCGCCCGCCAGTCCTTGGAGAAACGGGGGTCGGCGAGCGCGGCCCGCGCCTCGTCGTGCCCGACGATCAGCCAGACCTCGTCCGACTCATGGGTGCGGACGCGGTGCACCGGCCCCTCCGCGCGCAGCTTCGCGTAGTACGGATACGGGTTGGCGGTGAAGTCCTCGTGTTCGCGCAGATCGACGAGCGGCATGGCGCTGTTCCCCCTCCAGTTGTTCGATTCAGCGTACGTCGCCGTCCTCGTCGAGAAGTCCGGCGTCGTGGACCAGCAGCGCGATCTGGACACGGTTGTTGAGGCCCAGCTTGGCCAGCACGCGCGAGACATGGGTCTTCACGGTGGGCACGCTGAGGAAGAGCGCGGCGGAGATCTCCGCGTTCGACTGGCCTCGGCCGACGGCGACCGCCACCTCCCGCTCCCGCTCGGCGAGTTGGCCGATCTTCGCCCGGGCCCGGGCCGCCCGGTCGCCGGATCCCTCCGGTACGCCCGCGACCTGGTGCATCAGCTGGCGGGTGACGGCCGGGGAGAGCACCGGCTCGCCCGCCGCCACCCGGCGTACGGCGGCGACGATCTCGGCGGGCGCCGTGTCCTTCAGAACGAATCCGGCGGCCCCCGCACGCAGCGCCCGTACCACCTGCTCGTCGGCGTGGAACGTCGTCAGGACCAGGACCTCGGGGGCGTCGGGGCGGGCGCGCAGGGACTCGGTGGCGGTGAGCCCGTCGACGTTCGGCATCCGGATGTCCATCAGGACCACGTCCGGGCGCAGCCGGTCGGTGAGCTCCTCGACCTGGGAGCCGTCGGAGCCTCCCCCACGATCTCCAGGTCGTCGGAGCCGCCGAACATGAAGGTGAGTCCCGCGCGGACGAGGGGGTCGTCGTCGACGACGAGCAGCCGGATGGTCATGAGGGCCACGGTAGCCAGGCGCGGACCTCGAACCCGCCACCGGGCGTGCACCCGTGCTCCAGGCGGCCGCCCGCGAGCGTGGCGCGCTCGGTCAGCCCGATCAGCCCCTGCCCCGACCCGGGCACCTCCGGTACGTCGCCGACAGGCGCCGGGTTGCGCACCTCGACGGTGAGCCCGTCGCCCGGGCGGCCGTTGACGGTCACCGTGACCTCGGCGCCGGGGGCGTGCTTGCGGGCGTTGGTGAGGGCCTCCTGGGCGATGCGGTAGGCGTTGCGCCCGGTGGCCGCGGGGACGGTGGCGGGATCCCCGATCCGGCTGTCCAGGGTGACCTTCATCCCGGCCTCGCGGGACTCGGCCACCAGCGCCTCCAGGGTGGCGAGCGTCGGCTGGGGGCGGTCCTCGGCGCCCTCGTCGGGGCTGCGCAGTACGCCGATGATCTGGCGCAGGTCCTGGAGGGCCTCGTGGGCGCTGTCGCGGATGACCCCGGCGGCGCGGGCGACCTCGGCCGGGGGCGCGTCCGGGCGGAACTCCAGGGCGCCCGCGTGCACGCTGAGCAGGGTGAGCCGGTGGGCCAGCACGTCGTGCATCTCGCGGGCGATGGCCTCGCGGGCCAGCCGCTGGGCGTTCTCGGCCCGCAGCGCCGCCTCCGCCTCGGCGCGCACGGCCCGCTCGCGCAACGCCGCGACGAGCTGGCGCCGGGCGCGTACGAGCATGCCCCAGCCCATGACGAGGAGAACCATCACCGTGCCGGTGACGACATTGGCCACCAGGCCCATGCTCGGGTCGGGGCGGATCACCGGCTGCACCACCGAGCCGGCCACGGCGGCGGCGCCGACGATCGCGACGGCGGGCTTGAGCGGCCGGTGCACGGCCAGGCTGAAGAGGGCGACGAGCAGCGCCCCGACGGCGACCGGCGCCACGGTGGTCACGACGACCAGCGCCGCGGCGAGCCCCACCGGCCGGCTCCGGCGCAGCCAGACGGCGCAGCACGCGAGGGCCCCCACCAGCTGGTCGGCGGCCTGGAGGGGCCCGGAGTAGTCGGACGCCTGGCTCATGGCGTCGGCGGCGAGCATGCCGATGACCACGGCGCCGACGAAGGCGCAGGTGTCGACGATCCAGTCCCGTACGGTACGGCGCGGCCGGCTCCCCTCGGACCGGTCGCCCGGCAGTTCGGGGGCGACGACGGCGGACGGCAGCAGCCAGCGGTATTCGGGACCAGCACGTGTCATGCCACCCAAGCTACGCAGGTCAGGGGTGGCGTGGCGGGTTCCGCCCGGGGCGCGCTACCAAAGTCGTACGGGTCGAGACTTTCGCCGCGCCGGACGAGCCGGAAGGCCGACGGCGCTCCGCTGGAAGTGCGGTTGGAAGTGCGGTGATTCGTCTGCGGACCGGTGGTGGGCTGGTCGCGCCCGCGCGGCGGAGCCGCAAATGTCACAGCCCCGCGCCCCTAAAAATGCCGCTGCGCGGCAATCCCCTTGGGCGCCCCGGAGGGGCGCTTCCAGGGGCGCGGGGAACTGCGCGAGCAACCCAGCACGGTCCGCAGACGAATCACCGCACTTCCAGCGGAGCTCCCCGCGCAGGGGCGGGTGTCGTCAGCCGCCCAGCTCCTGGTGGCGGGCGTTCAGCCGCGCCGCGCCGTCGCTCGTCAGCGAGCCGAACAGACGCAGGCGGGAGATGCCGCCGTCGGGGAAGATGTCGACGCGCACGTGCGTGGCGACCGCGGGGGCGTCCAGCACGAACCGGTGGTTGGTGTCGGGCTGCAGACGGGTGCGGGGCAGGATCTCGCGCCACTCGCCCGCCTCGCCGTCGCGCACCGAGAGCGCCGCCCAGCCCGCCGAGTTGCCCTTGAGGTAGGCGGTGTCGATCTCGACCGCGCGGATCTCGGACTGGGCGGCCAGCTGGTAGCGGATCCAGTCGTTGCCCTTGTCGCGGCGGCGGCGGGTCTCCCAGCCGTCGTCCATCTTGCGTGAGCGGCCCGGCTGGATGGTGTTGGTGGCGGGCGAGTAGAAGCGGTCGGAGGCGTCCTCGACCTGCCCGCCGTTCTCCAGCGCCGCGAGGTCGAAGGTGCCGAGGACGGCGAGCCACTCCGGGTCCGGGGCGACCTCGCCGTACACGCGCAGCCGGGCGATGCCGCCGTCGGGGTGCTGGTTGACGCGCAGGTGCGTGAAGCGCTGCTCGACGTCGACGGCGAACCCGTTGGCCGCGTGGCCGCCGACCGCCGTACGGGGTACCAGGGTCACCCACTTCACGTCGTCGGCGAGCAGGTCCTCGGGCGACGGGGAGCCCGCCACCGAGGTGGCCTCCACGGAGACGGCCTGCGGGTAGTTGCCCCGGAAGTGGGCGGTGTCGACGACGATGCCGCGCACCACGCCGGGGGCGCCCAGGCGTACCAGGGCCCAGTCGTGGTCGTCGTCGGTGGGGTGCGGCTGAGCGGCCGAGACACCGCGGCGGCGGCGGGTCTCCCAGCCGTCCATGATCTTGCCCTTGTGGCCGAAGTGCTCGGGGTCGAACTCGGCGGCGTCGGGCTTGAGGAGGTTCTCGCGCTCGGCGAAGAACTCGTCGTTGGCGGCGGTGACGCCCGCGCCCAGGCGCCGGTCGGCGAGGTCCGCGTACCGCGTGAACGGGAAGTCGGCCGTGCGGTAGTCCGCGTAGGGGTCGCCGCCACCGTAGGGGCTGGCGTCACCGGTGAAAGAAGCCAGAGGAATGGAATGCAGTTCGCTCACGGTTTCAGTTGTTCCTTTCGAGCAGGCGGCCGGTGGGCTCGGTGAGGGTGCCGTTCTCCTGGATGCGCTCGCCGCGCAGCCAGGTCGACTTGACGACACCGTGCAGGGTCTTGCCCGCGTACGCGGTGACGCGGTTGCGGTGCTGGAGTTCCACGGGGTCGACGGTGAAGGTCGCGTCGGGGGCGAGCACGGCGAAGTCGGCGTCGCGGCCGGCCTCGATGGCGCCCTTGCGCCCCAGGCCGACCAGGCCCGCGGTGGCGGAGGACATCCAGCGCACCACGTCCTCCAGGGTGTGGCCGCGCCTGCGCGCCTCCGTCCAGACGGCCGAGAGGCTCAGCTGGAGGCCGGAGATCCCGCCCCACGCGGTGGCGAAGTCCTCCGTCTTGAGGTCGGCGGTGGACGGCGAGTGGTCGGTGACGACGCAGTCGATGGTGCCGTCGGCGAGCGCCGCCCACAGCAGGTCCTGGTTGGCGGCCTCGCGGATCGGCGGGCAGCACTTGAACTCGCTCGCGCCGTCCGGGACTTCCTCGGCGGTGAGGGTGAGGTAGTGCGGGCAGGTCTCGACGGTGAGCCGGACGCCCTCGCGCTTGGCGGCGGCGATCACCGGCAGTGCGTCGGACGACGACAGGTGCAGGATGTGCACCCGGGCGCCGACCCGCCTGGCGGCGGCGATCAGGGACTCGATGGCGGTGTTCTCCGAGACGCGCGGGCGGCTGGCCAGGAAGTCGGCGTACTTGGGGCCGGGCGTCTGCGGCGCGGCCGCCAGCTCGTGCGGGTCCTCGGCGTGCACGATCAGCAGCCCGTCGAAGCCCGCGATCTCGGCGAGCGACTGGGCCAGCTGGTCCTGGGCGAGCTCGGGGAACTCGGCCACGCCGGACGGCGAGAGGAACGCCTTGAAGCCGAAGACACCGGCGTCGTGGAGCGGCCGCAGGTCCTTGACGTTGTCCGGCAGCGCGCCGCCCCAGAAGCCGACGTCCACGTGCGCCTTGGAGCGGGCGACGTCCTGCTTGACGCGGAGGTTGGCCACCGTGGTGGTCGGCGGCAGGGAGTTGAGCGGCATGTCGACGAGGGTGGTGATGCCGCCCGCGGCCGCGGCCCGGGTGGCGGTCCAGAAGCCCTCCCACTCGGTGCGGCCCGGGTCGTTCACGTGCACGTGGCAGTCGACGAGGCCCGGCAGCAGCACGTCGTCGCCAAAGTCCTCCAGGCGCGCCCCGGCGGGCACCTCGGCGTCGTACGGCAGCACCGCGGCGATCACGCCGCCGGCGACGGCGACGGAGGCCGGGCGGGTGCCGTCGGGCGTGATGACGCGCGACGAGCGCAGTACCAGGTTGACGTCGGACACCCGAGCCCTCACTTCCGCGGTGGGGTGCACCCGCGCGGGGGAACCGTTCCCTCGGCGGAGTACAGCCGGCAAAAATTCAACGAACTGTTGAAGGAGTCTTCACGCCGATCAGGGAGCCGTCAAGGGTGCTCCGGGTCCGGGTGACGGCCAACGGCGTGGGTCTGGAGGTTTCCACAGAATGGAATTAGAATTTCGCTTCCCAGAATGTAGCTATCGCCACGGGGTGCCCCACCGGAACGGACAAACCCACTCTGACCGGCAAGGACGCCCTACGTACGCACTGTACGGCGGAGAACACACAGGTAGGCTGCTGCCTCGCCTGCCAGCTGAAAGGACCGCGCCCGTGCCGACGTCCAGCGCCAGCACCACCGACGCCTCCAAGCCATCCGCCGCGAGCGGTGGCGTCCAGTCCCTTGAGCGCGCCTTCGACCTTCTGGAGCGGATGGCCGACGCCGGGGGCGAGGTCGGCCTCAGCGAGCTCTCCGCCAGCAGCGGCCTCCCCCTGCCGACCATCCACCGTCTGATGCGCACCCTGGTGGCCTGCGGCTACGTACGCCAGCAGGCCAACCGGCGGTACGCGCTCGGCCCGCGCCTGATCCGCCTCGGCGAGTCCTCGTCCCGGCTGCTCGGCACCTGGGCGCGGCCGTATCTGGCCCGTCTGGTCGAGGAGACCGGCGAGACGGCGAACATGGCGCTGCTCGACGGGGACGAGATCGTGTACGTGGCGCAGGTGCCCTCGAAGCACTCGATGCGGATGTTCACCGAGGTGGGCCGACGGGTGCTGCCGCACTCCACGGGCGTGGGCAAGGCGCTCCTCGCGCACACCCCGCCGGAGGAGGTCCGGGCGCTGCTCGCCCGCACCGGCATGCCCGCCGCGACCGAGAAGACCATCACCACCCCGGACGGCTTCCTCGACGCGCTGGAGCAGGTGCGGCACGCGGGGTACGCGATCGACGACAACGAGCAGGAAATAGGAGTCCGCTGCCTCGCGGTGTCGGTGCCGAACTCCCCCACGGCCGCCGCCATCTCCATCTCGGGCCCGGCGGGCCGTGTGACGGAGGCGGCCACGGATCGGATCGTGCCGATCCTGCAGGGGGTTGCGGAGGAGCTGTCCGCAGCACTGGCGAACACGGGCCAGGGCTAGGCATTTCGGGTGCGGGCCGGTGGGGGCTGGTCGCGCAGTTCCCCGCGCCCCTTAAAAGCAACGGGGCGCCGCACCTCCTAGGGGCGCGGGGAACTGCGCGACCAGCCCCCACCGACCGTCAGCCGACCACGCGCCCCACACCGAGCCTCCCGTCCGCCATCTCCACCACGTGGTCCACCCGAGACAGGTGGGCCACGTCGTGCGTGACGAGCACAGTCGCCGTGCCACGCTCCCGGGTGAGCCGGACCAACAGGTCCAGTACAGAAGCCCCCCGGGCATGGTCGAGCGCACTGGTCGGCTCGTCCACCAGCAGCACCGACGGCGAGTTCATCAGCGCCCGAGCGATGTTCACCCGCTGCCGCTGCCCCCCGGACAGCTGGTGCGGACGCCGGTCCGCCCGGTCGGCGAGACCGACCGCGTCCAGGAGGTCGAGGGCCCGCGCCCGGGCCGCCCCGGGCCGCCGACCCGCCAGGTGCGCCATCACCTGGAGCTGCTCGGCGGCCGTCAGCGAGGGCAGCAGGTTCGGCTGCTGGAAGACGATCCCGACGTGCTCGCGCCGCAGCGCCGCCCGCTCGGCCGCGCTCAGCTCCCCCGTCTCGGCCCCGGCGAGCACCACCCGGCCCCGGTCGGGCGCGATCAGCGTCGCCGCCACCGCGAGCAGGCTGGACTTGCCCGAACCGGACGGCCCGACGCACGCCGTCAGGGTGCCGGGCGGCACGGCCAGCGACACCTCGTCGAGCGCGGTGAGCCGCCCGTCGCCGTCCGGGTAGGTCAGCGTCACGGAGTCCAGGAACAGCGGCGCGGTCATCGGGCACTCCCCAGCGCGGTCAGCGGGTCGACGGCGGTGATCCGCCGGATGGACAGGGCGGCGCCGAGCACGCCGAGGACGATCAGGACGAGCGCGGGGATCAGCGTGGTCCGTACGTCGAGGACGAACGGCACTGCGCCCTCGACGAGCCCGCCGACCGCCGCCGCCAGCCCCGTCCCGGTCGCCGTCCCCGCGCACAGCATCAGCACGGCCTGCCCCAGCGCGTCCCTCAGGAGGTAGGGCGTGGACGCGCCGAGCGCCTTGAGGACCGCGATGTCCCCGCTGCGCTGGATCGTCCACACGGTGAAGAACGCGCCCACGACCAGCGCCGAGATGACGAAGAGGAAGCCGCGCATCAGCTGGAGCGAACCGTTCTCGGCGCGGTAGGACGGCAGCGCCGAGAGCGCGCCGTCCGGGGTGCGGGTCGTGGTGCCCAGGGCCCGGTCCGCCGCCGCCAGGTCCACACCGTCGCCGAGGGTCAGGGCCACCACCGTGGCCGGGGCCCCGGGCGCGAGCGCCGTCCAGACGACCGGGGTGTGGCTGTACGAGTCCTCACCGCGCACCGCCGAGACCGTCAGCGCGCGCCCGTTGACGAGGACCTTGTCGCCGGCCCCGGCCCGCAGCTTGTCCGCCGCGCCCCGCGAGAGGACCACGGCCCCCTCCCGTACCGGAGCCAGACCCGAGCCGGGGCGGACGGCGAACACCGACACCGCCTCCGTCCGCTCCCCCGCCTTCGCGTTCACCGTGGAGATCGCGATCGGTTCGGCGCCGCGCACCCCGGGCGCCCGGCCCCACCCCTCCCAGGCGGACGGGCGAAGGACCGAGCTCGTGAACGACACGGCCCGGCCGCCCGGCGGCGCCGCGAAGGCGAGCCGGTCGGCGGGCAGCCCGACCACGGCCGAGGTGTTGTCCCGGGCGAGCCCGGCGGTCAGCCCGGACAACAGGCCGACGAGCAGGGTGATGAGCACCACCACCGTGCCCATCAGCGCGAACCGGCCCTTGGCGAACCGGAGGTCTCTCCATGCGACGAACATGGCTCCAGCCTTCCGGCCCAGGGGCGCCGGGACATCGCGCCACAGCACACATCGACCGGATCGAAGGACGGATGCGCACATCAAACTTTCGGTTGACCGGGCCGGGGCCGGGCCCGCTTACGCTGGAAGACCTATGGACTCCCGCCCCCACACCCCGGTCGCCCGGCTGCTGCGCCTGTGTCTGCACGCGCTGCTCGCCGGGCTGCTCGCGCTCGTCGCGGCACGGGCGGTGGGCGACGCGGTGGTCCTGGCGGCGGTGGGCGCGATGGCGGCGGTGTACGCGGCGGGGGTGCTGACGCCCGCCGTGCGGCCCCGCACCCGCGCGGGCGCCGTCTGGCTCGGGGCGCTCTGCGCGGTCTGGCTGGTGCTGCTCACCCTCTCGCCGGACGCCCTGTGGGTGGCCTTCCCCCTCTACTTCCTCCAGCTGCACCTGCTGCCGCAGCGCTGGGGCCTGCCCGCCGTGGCGGCGACGGCGGGCGCGGCCATCGCGAGCTTCCTGCTCCACGGCGAGCAGGTCACGCCCGGCACCTTCATCGGGCCGCCGCTCGGCGCGGCCGTGGCGGTGGCGACGGTCCTCGGCTACGACGCGCTGTACCGGGAGAGCGAGCGGCGGCGCGAGCTGATCGAGGAGCTGGTGTCGACCCGCGCCGAGCTCGCCGGGGCGGAGCGCGCGGCGGGCACGCTGGCCGAGCGCGAACGCCTCGCCCGGGAGATCCACGACACGCTGGCGCAGGGCCTGTCCTCCATCCAGCTCCTGCTGCGGGCCGCCGAGCGCGCGCTCGCGCCGGACGACCCGGCCCGTACCCATGTCGAGCAGGCCCGTGCGGCCGCCCAGGACAACCTGGCGGAGGCCCGCCGTTTCGTACGGGCGCTGACCCCGCCCGGTCTGGAGCGGGCCTCGCTGCCCGGCGCCCTGGAGCGCCTGTGCGCCTCGACGCCCGGTCCCGCCGTGCAGTTCGGGGTGAGCGGCACACCGGTCGAGCTGCCCACGCCGTACGAGGTCGCGCTGCTGCGGATCGCCCAGTCGGCGCTCGCCAACACGGTCCGGCACGCGGCGGCACAGCGCGCGGAGATCACGCTGAGCTTCATGGACACCTCGGTGGCACTGGATGTCGTCGACGACGGCAAGGGCTTCGACCCGGGCCGCGAGCGCCCGTCCGGCACCGGCGGCTTCGGGCTGCCGGCGATGCGGTCGCGGGCCCGTTCGCTCGGCGGCACCCTGAGCGTCGAGTCGGCGCCGGGCCAGGGCACGGCGGTCGCGATCACCCTGCCGCTGCCGGTGCCGGAACGGGGTGCGGTGTGACCACCTCGCCGATCAGGCTGCTGCTCGCCGACGACCACCCGATCGTACGGGCGGGGCTGCGGGCCGTCCTCGGCACCGAGCCGGACTTCACGGTGGCCGGGGAGGCCGCGACCGCCGAGCGGGCGGTGGAGCTGGCGGCCTCGGGCGGCTTCGACGTGGTGCTGATGGACCTTCAGTTCGGCGCCGGGATGCACGGCTCGGCCGCCACCGCCGCGATCACCGCCCGGCCGGGCGCGCCCCGGGTGCTCGTCCTCACCACGTACGACACGGACGCCGACATCCTGGCGGCCGTGGAGGCGGGCGCGGCCGGGTATCTGCTGAAGGACGCGCCGCCGGAGGAGCTGGCAGCGGCCGTACGGACGGCGGCGGCCGGTCAGTCGGCGCTGGCCCCGGCGGTGGCGCACCGGCTGATGGACCGGATGCGCACCCCGGCCGAGGCGCTCACCCGCCGGGAGCTGGAGGTGCTGCAACTGGTCGGCGACGGGCTCTCCAACCTGCAGATCAGCAAGCGGCTCTTCCTCAGCCAGGCGACCGTCAAGTCCCATCTCGTGCATATCTACGCCAAGTTGGGAGTGGAGTCGCGCACGGCGGCGGTCGCGGCGGCCGGCGCGCGCCGGCTGATCCGGCAGCCGGGCTGATTTCCTCTACGCCCACGCGTCCCGGGCGCCCCGGGCGGGCATGCATGCGGCATGTGTCCGGCCTGACCCCGCGCGGAGGCCCGTATGCCACAGACAGCCCGCCAGTACTGGTGGAATCTGCAAGGGCGCACCAGACTCAACTTCAACTGGGGCATCATCAACCACGACTCGACCGTGATCATCACCGCGTCCGAGTACAGCGTGGACAACAACGATCCCCGGCACAGCCCCCGGTTCGTCGGCGCCGCCACGATCACGGTGGAGAACATCAGCCCGCACTCGCCGCCCTACGACCCGAACCACGGCGTCACATTCACGGTCAACGTGGAGTGGGGCGCGCCGCTGCACATCGTCACCGACATCACGGTCCTGGACGGCCCGCCGGTCGCCATCGAGTACCAGAACGGCTGAGGGGGGCCGATGCCGCGTACCGCACGCCAGTACTGGGCCGGCCTCCAGGGCCGCACCGCGCTGAACTTCAACTGGGGCATCATCGACCACGACTCGACGGTCGTGGTCACGGTCTCCGAGTACAGCGTCGACCCCAACGACCTCAAGCACAGCCCCCGGTTCCTCGGCGCGGCGCCGGTGCGGGTCAGCAACATCAGCCCGCACTCGCCGCCGTACGACCCCAACCACGGGGTGACCTTCGTGGTCACCGTCGACTGGGGCGCCCGGCTGCACATCGTCACCGACATCACGGTCCTGGACGACAAGCCGGTCTACCGGCTGTGGGACGGCGGCCGGTTGGCCTTTGCGATGCAGCGCCAGCAGCAGACCAACTGGTGCTGGGCCGCCGTGTCGACCAGCATCGCGCTGTTCTACAACGCGGGCAGCACCTGGACCCAGTGCGCGGTGGCCAACTCGCAGACCGGGCGCACCGACTGCTGCGGCGGCGGGGCGAGCGGGGCGGGCTGCAACTCGCAGCAGCCGCTGGACAATCCGCTCAGGATCGTCGGCCACTTCGACCGGATGGTCTCCAACCGGGTGGACTTCGCAACCGTCGAGTCCGAGATCAAGGCGGGCCGCCCGCTGTGCGTCCGGATCGGCTGGTCGACCGGCGGCGGCCACTTCCTCACCGCGATGGGCGTGGACGCGCCGCAGAGCGGCTCGGACGCGATCGTGGCCGTCGACGACCCGATCTACGGCCGCTCCGACCAGGTCTACAACACGCTCGCGACCAACTACCAGGGCAGCGGAACCTGGACCCACAGCTACTACACCCGGGCATAGGGACGGACCATGGCGCTTCAAGTACCGCAGCCACCCCAGGAGTCGCGCTCGGCCGCCGAGGCCGGGGTCGAGCTCCTCGCGGGCCTCGGCCGGGTCCGCACCGCGATGCTGCTGCCCGCCGCGGCCGACGAGCTCCGGCTGGCGCATCCGCTGCAGATGTACGTGATCGGGCTCGGCGATCTGCCGGGCGGCCTGGACCGGGCCCAACCGGTCGCCTGGCGCTATCTCGTCCAGCACGACTCGGGGCCGGTCGCGCTCGCCGAGACGGTACGGGACGAGGCGGGCGGCCATGTCTTCAGCCAGCTCAACTACGGGCCGTTCGTGGCCGGGACGGCGGGCGCGCTGGCGGCCGCCGGGCGTGAGCCGGGCGACGCGGAGGTGCGGCTGCTGCACCTGCCGGCCGTCCATCTGATCGCCGTCTGGCTGCACTCGCCCGCCTCGGACACCCTGGTCCCGGCGGCCCCGGCACCGCCGGGCATCGAGGCGAACCGCGCGTATCCGGTGGCGGAGCTCTTCGCGCTGCTCGCCCGGAACGCGCCGCAGGACGTGCTGCCGCCGGAGGCGGAGGACGACCGGGGCGGGGGCTGACCGGGGCGGGGGCTGACGCCCTTCGGGCTCCCGCCCGTGAGCCCCCTGCCGCCGGGGGCTCACACCCGCAGCGCGAAGTCCTGTGCCGTCGCCCGGCGCAGCTCCCGGACCCCGCCCTTGGGGGCGCGCGGCGCCGGCACGGCCAGCAGCGGGCACCGCGCGTGCCGCAGCACGTACCGGCGCACCCGGGCCCGCCGGGCCCGCGTCCGCGCGCCCACCACCAGCAGGTCGTCCGGGCGGTGCGCGACCGCGCACAGCGCGGGCCCCGGCCGCCCGCGCACCGCCGCTTCGCGGACCTCGACGCCCGGCGGCAGCCCGCCGAACGCGTCCGCGAAGGCCTCGTCGAGGCGCTGCCGGGCGTCCTGCTCCCAGTGCGCCGCCCATGCCGGGTCGGGTCGGCGCAGATACAGATACTCGCCCTCGGGCGGCTCCCACGCGATCACCGCGAGCAGGGTGCGGCCGCCGCGCCGCGCCTCCTCGGCGGCGGCGCGCAGGGCGGCCAGGCTGCCGAGCGAACCGCTCACGCCCACGACCACCCGCCCCGCGCCCGGCCCGCCGTGCCGCCCGTTCACTCGTCCCGCCCCTTCCACAGCCGAAGGGCCCGCAGCCGGCCGAGGGAGACCGGCCTCGGCCGCTCCTCGCTGCGCCGCTGCATCTCCCGCTCGAACCGGTCCGTCACCGTGCCTGTCACTGTGCCCATGACCGTCGCCTCGCCCTGCATGGTTCTCGTCCTTTCCAGCCGTACCAGACCAATGCGTTGACACCTCCTGAGTCTGTAGGGTGATTGGCCTGGACAGCAGGGCCAATCCAAGGGAGTTGGTATGGCAGGGATGGGAACGGTCCACTCCTTGGGCGGCGTGGCCGACAGCAGCCGGACACTGGGCAGCCGTCAGCTGGCCACCCTGGTCGCCGCCACCGCCGGGGAGCGCCCCGGCTATCGCGCACTCGCCCAGGGCGTCCGCACGCTCCTGCTCGACGGGCGTATTCCGCTGCACACGAGGCTGCCCGCCGAGCGGGAGCTGGCCGTCGCCCTCGCGGTGAGCCGGGCCACCGTGACCGCCGCGTACGACCTGCTGCGCGAGGGCGGGTACGCGCTGAGCCGCCGGGGCGCGGGCACCTGGACCGAGCTGCCGGCCGGCCAGCGCCCGGCCAATGTGGCCAGCTTCCCGGACGGCGCGGACACCATCGACCTGGCGATGGCGGCGCCCGCCGCGCCGGAGGCCGAGTACGCCGAGGCGCTGGCGCTCGCCGGGGCGCGGCTGACCGGCCATCTGCGCACCCCGGGCTACCACCCGCTCGGCCTGCCCGAGCTGCGCGCGGCCGTCGCCGAGCGGTACACCCGGCGCGGGCTGCCGACGCTCCCCGACCAGATCCTGATCACCACCGGTGCCCAGCAGGCCCTCTCACTGGTGCTTGGGCTGCTCGGGCGCCCCGGCGACCGCGTCCTGGTCGAGAGCCCGTCGTACGCCAACGGCCTGGACGCGATCCGGTACGCCGGGCTGCGCATGACGCCCGTGCCGGTGACGGACGACGGCTGGGACGGCGAGCTGATGGAGTGCGCGCTGCGGCAGACCGCGCCCCGGCTCGCCTATCTGATCCCGGACTTCCACAATCCGACCGGCGCCCTGATGGGGCCCGAGCAGCGCGCCCGGCTGCTGCGCTCGGCGCGCGCCACCGGGACGTGGCTGCTGGTCGACGAGACGATGGCGGAGATGGCGCTGGACGTCCCGGCGCCCGTCCCGCTCGCGTCGCTGGCGCGGCACGGCGAGGCGGAGCAGATCGTGACGGTCGGCTCGCTGAGCAAGACGCACTGGGGCGGGCTGCGCATCGGCTGGGTGCGGGCGAGTTCGCGGCTGATCACCGAACTGGCGGCCACCCGGATCCACCGGGACATGGCGTCCTCGGTCCTGGACCAGCTGGTGGCGCTGGAGCTGCTGCCCGGGATGGACGCGGTGCTGGTGGCACGGCTGGCCCAGATGCGCGAGCGCCGCACGGCCCTGGCGGACGCCCTGACCCACCACCTGCCCGAGTGGCGCTGGCAGTTGCCGCCGGGCGGCCTGACGCTCTGGGTCGACCTGGGCCGCCCGATCGCGGGCGCCCTGTGCCAGGCGGCCCTGGCCCACGGAGTACGCCTCCAGGGCGGCGCCCGCTTCGCGGCGGACCCGGGCACGCACGAGCATCGCCTGCGGATCCCGTACTGCATGCCGCCGGATGTGACGCGGGAGGCGGTCCGCCGCCTCGCGGCAACCCTGTCCGCGGGCCTGCCCGCGACCCCGAGGGAACTCGACCGCCCGCACTGGGTGGCGTAGCCGGCCCGGTGTTCGTCTGCGGGTGAGTGGGGGGGCTGGTCGCGCAGTTCCCCGCGCCCCTGAAGCGCCCCTTCGGGGCGCCCAGGGGATTGCCGCGCAGCGGCATTCTTAGGGGCGCGGGGAACTGCGCGACCAGCCACAGACAACCCGCAGACGAATCCCGGGCCAACGCGCTAGCGTCGCGGCTCCCCGAATAAGTCCACCGCCTCCCGAACCGCCTTCACGGCCACGGAGAGCGCGCTCACCGAGCCGATGGACCCCGCGATCAGCAACAGCGAGCGGCGCAGCCGCAAAACCTCCGGCGCCCCGGACACCGCCATCGCATCCAGCGCCGCGAGCTCGTCCTCCGCGACGGCCCGGTCCGGGAACTCCCCCGGATACCCCGCCAGCTCCCGCCGCAGCCGCGCCACGGCAACGCGCAGCCCCGCCACCCTGGGATCCGCACTGCCGGTCACGGGCCACTGCTCCACGCGTCGCAACAAAATTCCTTCCCCACGCACATCTTCGTGCCGGTGCTCACAGCCCGTCAGCGAAGGTCAACTGACGGGAGTTGCGGGCCAGTTAACGCCATCGCGCCGGGCGCGCGCCACCGTGTGGACGGAATTCGGGGGGAGCATTCGGTATACGTGGTGCCATGACACAACCGACGAAGGACGAACCGCAGGTCGTGGGCCTGCTGCTGGCCGCGGGCGGCGGACGCCGCCTCGGCGGCAGGCCCAAGGCCCTGTTGACGCACCGGGGCCGCCCGCTGGTGGAGCACGCGGTACGGGTGCTGCGCGAGGGCGGCTGCACCACCGTGCACGTGGTGCTCGGCGCCGCCGCGGACGAGGTGCGCGCCCGCGCCCTGCTGGACGGCTGCGTGCTGATCGACAACCCGGAGTGGCCCGAGGGCATGGGCTCCTCCCTGCGCGCGGGCCTCGCCTCGCTGGCCGCGACGGGAGCCGGGGCCGCCCTGGTGAGCCTGGTGGACCAGCCCGGCATCGGCGCGGAGGCGATCGGCCGCGTCAGGGCCGCGTACCGCTCACCGGCCTCGCTCGTGGCGGCCGCGTACGAGGGGAGGCGCGGCCATCCCGTGCTCTTCGGCGCCGACCGGTGGCAGCCGGTGGCGACGAGCGCGCGGGGCGACCGCGGGGCGCGCGCCTACCTCGCGGCGCACGAGCCGGAGATCACGCTCGTCGAGTGCGGGGACGTGGCCGAGCCGTACGACATCGACACGGAGGCGGATCTCGGGCGCCTGGACTGATCCTCCGGTACACCTGGAGTGAACGCGGTGGCACCGAGCGCCACGGTCTGTCGACCCGGAGAATCTCGATATCAACAAACCATTGAACTTCCACTATGAGGAAACTAGTATCCACTGTTCAGAAGCGCCCGATTGATTGAGACGGCGCCCCCAGTCGCATTCCGGGGTCCTGGCACTGAGTGCCTTTTCTGACTTCCGGCGGCCGGTGAGGGCACCGCCCGCGAAGGAGTGACAGCACATGTCCGCACCAGCGCCGTCCCCGCTGGCCATCGTCGACGCCGAGCCCCTGCCCCGGCAGGACGAGGTGCTCACCGACGCGGCCCTCGCCTTCGTGGCCGAGCTGCACCGGCTGTTCACGCCCCGCCGTGACGAGCTGCTGCTCCGCCGCCAGGAGCGCCGCGAGGAGATCGCCCGCACCTCCACGCTCGACTTCCGCCCCGAGACGGCCGCCGTGCGCGAGGGCGACTGGAAGGTCGCCCCGGCCCCGGCCGCGCTCAACGACCGCCGGGTCGAGATCACCGGCCCGACCGACCGCAAGATGACCATCAACGCGCTCAACTCGGGCGCCAAGGTCTGGCTCGCCGACTTCGAGGACGCCTCCGCCCCCACCTGGGAGAACGTCGTCACGGGCCAGCTCAACCTGATCGACGCGTACGAGCGCAGGATCGACTTCACCGACCCGAGGTCCGGCAAGTCGTACGCGCTCAAGGACGCCGACCAGCTCGCCACCGTCGTGATGCGCCCGCGCGGCTGGCACCTGGAGGAGCGCCACCTGCGCTTCGACGGCCGCCCGGTGCCCGGCGCCCTGGTCGACTTCGGCCTCTACTTCTTCCACAACGCCAAGCGCCTCATCGAGCTCGGCAAGGGCCCGTACTTCTACCTCCCCAAGACCGAGTCGTACCTGGAGGCCCGCCTCTGGAACGACGTCTTCGTCTTCGCCCAGGACTACGTCGGCATCCCGCAGGGCACGGTCCGCGCGACCGTCCTGATCGAGACGATCACGGCCGCGTACGAGATGGAGGAGATCCTCTACGAGCTGCGCGACCACGCCGCCGGGCTCAACGCGGGCCGCTGGGACTACCTCTTCTCCATCGTCAAGAACTTCCGTGACGGCGGCGCCAAGTTCGTCCTGCCGGACCGCAACCTCGTGACGATGACGGCGCCCTTCATGCGGGCGTACACCGAACTGCTCGTCCGCACCTGCCACAAGCGCGGCGCGCACGCCATCGGCGGCATGGCGGCCTTCATCCCGTCCCGCAAGGACGCCGAGGTCAACAAGGTCGCGTTCGAGAAGGTCAAGGCCGACAAGGACCGCGAGGCGGGCGACGGCTTCGACGGCTCCTGGGTCGCCCACCCGGACCTCGTCCCGATCGCCATGGCCTCCTTCGACGCGGTCCTCGGCGACCGGCCGAACCAGAAGGACCGGCTGCGCGAGGACGTCTCGGTGGCGCCCGGCGACCTGATCGCCATCGACTCGCTGGACGCGAAGCCCACCTACGACGGTCTGCGCAACGCCGTCCAGGTCGGCACCCGCTACATCGAGGCCTGGCTGCGCGGCCTCGGCGCCGTCGCCATCTTCAACCTCATGGAGGACGCGGCCACCGCCGAGATCTCCCGCTCGCAGATCTGGCAGTGGATCAACGCGGGTGTGGTGTTCGAGAACGGCGAGCTCGCCACCGCCGACCTCGCCCGCAAGGTCGCGGCCGAGGAACTGGCCGCGATCCGCGCCGAGATCGGCGAGGAGGCCTTCGCGGCCGGCCGCTGGCAGCAGGCCCACGACCTGCTCCTGAAGGTCTCCCTCGACGCGGACTACGCGGACTTCCTGACGCTGCCCGCGTACGAGCAGCTGGTCGGCTGACCCGACGTCACTCCACGCGGGGCCGGGGCGAATCCTTCGCCTCCGGCCCCGCGCCGGGTCCGCCCTGCCAGAATGAGCGGATGTTACGTGGAGGCAGGGTCGCCGTAGTCGGCGGCAGTATCGCCGGGTGTGCCGCGGCGCTGGCCGCACACCGGGGCGGCGCGGCGGAAGTCACCGTGTTCGAACGGGCCTCGGGCCATCTCGCGGACCGGGGCGTGGGACTCGCCATGCACAACGGCCGGTACGCGGAGCTGGAGGCGGCCGGTTACATGGCAGCCGCGATGCCGTGGCTCCAGCTGAACCGGCGCTGCTGGTACGTGAAGGACGGCTCGGCGCCGCTGGGTCGGCGCATCGGGGTGCTGCCGTTCCCGTTCCGTACGTACAACTGGGGCCCGCTGTGGCACGAACTGCGCGACCGGGTACCCGAGTCGGCCGACTTCCGGTCCGGGACGGCTGTCACCGCGGTGGAGGTCACCCCGGACGGCGTGGAGCTGGCGACCGGGTCCGACGGCAGGAGCGAGCGGTTCGACCTGGTGATCGGCGCCGACGGGTACCGTTCGGCGGTGCGCACGGCCGCGTGCCCCGAGGTGCGTCCGAAGTACGCGGGCTATCTGGCCTGGCGGGGCGCCTTCGCGGCCGAGCGGCTGCTGGCCCCGGAGCTGTGGCCGGACGAGGACTGCGTGTACGCCGTGTTCCCCGGCGGGCACGTCATCATCTACCGCATCCCCGACGGCCGGGGCGGGCTGCGGGTCAACTGGGTGCTGTACACCGCACCTCCCCCGGACCTCGACCTGCGCTTCGACAATCCGACCAGCCTGCCGCCCGGCACCCTCGCCGCGACCCTGCACACCCGGCTCGCCCACATCGCGGACACGCAACTGGCGCCCTACTGGGGTCAGTTGGTGCGCACGACCACAGCCGACGAGCTCTTCGTCCAGCCGATGTACGACTTCACCGCGCCGCACTACGCCACCGGCCGGCTGGTCCTCGCGGGCGACGCGGCGACGGTGGCCCGCCCGCACACCGGCGGCGGCGCGGTCAAGGCGCTCCAGGACGCCACCGCCCTGGAGGCGTGCCTCACCACCGCACCGGACTGGCGGGCGGCGCTGAGTGCGTACGACACGGGCCGGGCTGCGACCGGCCGGTCCATGGTCGAACTGGGCCGGCAACTCGGCCTCGGCCTCGTGGAGCAAACGCCGGACTGGAGCGCGATGGACCAGAGCGGCCTGGAGAAGTGGTGGCAACAGGCCGATGGCTCGGGCGCGTTCGGCGGACGGCAGCTCAACTCGTAGAGCCTCAGCCTCCGATGACGACCGTGCGCTGGGCCGAGAAGTCGCCCCACTTCCCGTCGGGCAGCTGGGCGCGGAGTTTGACGCTGTAGCGGGTGCCCGGCTTCTCGGCCGAGACGGTGAGGCCGTACGACACCCGGCCCGGGGGCGGCGACGCGCCGAACACGATCGTGGTGGTGAGGCGTCCGTCGAGGAAGAGCTGGTACGAGGTGACCGGGCCGCCCGTGTCCGGCGGGCGCCAGGACAGCTCGACGGTCGGCACCCCCGCCGCCTCCCCGTAGCGCGCGCTCAGCCCGGTGGGCGCCGTACTGGCGGGCGCGCCCGGAGCCGAAGCCGTGGTGAGGTCGACGGCGGCGCTGTCCGGCGAGGAGTTGTCGGCGGCGTCGCGGGCCCGCACGGTGAAGCTGTAGACGGTCCCGGGCCGCAGCCCGGTGACCCGGGCGCCGCTCTCGCGCCCGGAGACGCTGTGGATCCGCACGTCCTCCTGGTAGATGTCGTACGAGGTGACGCCCACGTCGTCGGTGGCTCGCCGCCAGCTCAGCGTCGCCGCGCGGCTCCCGTCGGCCCGGCCCCGCGGCGCCCCCGGCGCGGTGGGCGGCCCGTGGTCGGCGGGGCCGGGCGCGGGCGTGGTGACGGCCACGGGGGCGCTGGGGGCGGAGAGGTTCCCGGCGGCGTCGCGGGCGCGCACGGTGAAGCTGTAGGCGGTCGCCGGGGCGAGCCCGTCGACGTCGATCATGTGCTTCTCGCCCGGCACCGCCTTGGCCCGGGTGCCCCGCTGGAGGACCTCGTACCCGGTGACTCCCTTGTCGTCGGCCGACGCCTCCCACATGACGTGCACGGAGGTGGCGCTGCTCGCCTGCGCGGTCACGGTGCCCGGCACCGTCGGCGCCCGCCCGTCCCGTTCGTCGGCGGTGGCCGAGCAGGCGGCGAGGACGAGGACGGCGCAGACCAACACGGCGTATCCGGTGGGGCGTCGCACAGTCGGGCCCTCCTCCGTACGAGATGGTCCAGACCTATATCGCACAGGTGGCGGCGCTCGGCAAGAGGGCGGACGACTCCGGTCGCACCGTTCCCGTAAAGGAAGTCGCGCCGGACGCGATGAGTTCCGGCCGCCGGGCCGGTCTGCACTGTCATGGATACCCAGACGCAGACCCCCCGGCCCGACCTCGGCCCCGCCGCCCGCGCCGTGGCCGCCTTGCTCGACGGTGTACGGGACGAGCAGCTCGGGGCGCCGACGCCCTGCCCGAAGTACTCCGTACGCGAGCTCCTCGGGCACATCGCCGGGCTCACCACCGCCTTCGACTCGGCCGCCCGCAAGGAGTTCGGGCCCTCGACCGCCACCGACCCCGGGTCCGTCACGCCCGTACTGCCCGAGGACTGGCGCACCGGGCTGCCCGGGCGGCTGGCGGCACTGGCCGAGGCGTGGCGCGCGCCGGACGCCTGGGACGGGGACACCCAGGCGGGCGGCATCACCTTCCCCGCCGCGATCGCGGGCGTCGTCGCGCTCAACGAACTCGTCGTCCACGGCTGGGACCTGGCCCGGGCCACCGGCCAGCCGTACGACCCGGGCGCCGCGAGCCTGGAGGTGGTGCACGGCTTCTTCGACGCGAGCCGGGACGACGCGATGCGCGCCCCCGCGTTCGGGCCGGTCGTCGAGGTGCCGAAGAACGCCCCACTGCTGGACCGGGTGGTCGGGCTCAGCGGGCGGGATCCGGGCTGGGCAGCCTGAGCCCGGCGGCCCGGTGCCGCGCACGGTGAAGGCCGCGGGCCCGCTCGTGCCCGCGGCCTCCCGGCCGGGCAACCTCAACCGGTCTTCTGCGCCTCCTTCGTGGGGATCCTGAGCTGGTTGAAGCCGTAGTACACCGCGAGCAGCCCGTGCGCGGCGAGCGTCAGCGGCGCCGAGACGAAGGCGAGCAGGACCGTCGCCGGGTAGGCGAGCGAGCCGAGCGCGAAGCGGGCGCGGGTGGCCCGGGCGGCCGCGGAGTCGACGCGGTCGTCGAAGAGATGGCCGGTCCGCGTCACATGCCACCACAGCGCCTGGAAGTTGATGGCCATGACGACCATGAGTCCGCTGTAGACGGCGGCGGCCACGTGTGACGCGTTGTCCTCCCTGAGGTATTCGGCCATCAGCCCTGCCGGCCAGGGGATCGCCGCGACGGTCATGAGCAGCAGCAGATTGAGGAACATCAGCGTGCGGTCGACGCGTACCACGTAGCTGAAGAGCGTGTGGTGGTTGACCCACATGATGCCGATGACCAGGAAGCTCACCACATAGGCGGCGTACGAGGGCCACTGGTGGCCCAGATCGCTCCAGAGGTGGTCGCCCGCGTGCGGGGGCACCTTGATTTCCAGGATCAGGAGGGTGATCGCGATGGCGAAAACGCCGTCGCTGAACGCCTCGACCCGGCTCGATTCATTCACCGGGTGAACTGAACCCGACGCGGCCGGATTCTTCAACTTCCTTGTGACACAAGGCTGTACGCCTCCGCCCGGCCAGTGGTAGGAAAGTTTCCTAACAAAACAGTGAACGACGAACTCCCCCCAGGAGGTCTGGTGCTCACCCCCCACCACAGCGCCCTCGCACGTCGTCTCAGGATCACCGCGTCCGCCGTGCTCGGCGCCGCCGTGATCGCCGTACCCGCGGCCACGGCCACCGCCGCGACCAGCCACAATGCCCCCATGGCAGCAGCGGCGACCGGGCTCGACGACCCGGCCAAGAAGGAAATAGCGATGGAGCTCGTCTCCAGCGCGGAGAACTCCTCACTGAACTGGAAGGCCCAGTACAAGTACATCGAGGACATCGGCGACGGCCGGGGCTACACCGCCGGCATCATCGGGTTCTGTTCCGGCACCGGCGACATGCTCGACCTCGTCGAGCTCTACGCCGACCGCGAGCCGGGGAACGTGCTCCAGAAGTACCTGCCCGCGCTGCGCAAGGTGAACGGGAGCGACTCGCACGCCGGGCTCGACCCCAACTTCACCAAGGACTGGAAGACGGCCTCTTCGGAGACCGCCTTCAAGAACGCCCAGAACGACGAGCGGGACCGGGTCTACTTCGACCCGGCCGTCAAGCAGGGCAAGGCCGACGGAGTGGGCACGCTCGGGCAGTTCATGTACTACGACGCCATCGTCATGCACGGCGACGGCACCGACCCCACCAGCTTCAGCAGCATCCGCAAGAAGGCGCTGGCCAAGGCGAAGCCGCCGTCCCAGGGCGGCGACGAGACGAAATACCTGGGCGCCTTCCTCGACGCCCGCGTCTGGGCGATGAAGCAGGAGGAGGCGCACAGCGACACCAGCCGCGTCGACACCGAGCAGCGGGTGTTCCTGAAGAAGGGCAACCTCAACCTGAACACCCCGCTGGACTGGAAGGTCTACGGCGACCCGTACCACATCGGCTGATCGGGCCTCATGACAGAGCGGCGCGTACGACACGGGTAGGTGTCGTACGCGCCGCTCGCGCGCGGGCCGGGCCGGCGGGCTCAGTGCGCGGCCACCACGGGTTCCACGAGCACGGCGGATTCCTCCGAACTCGCCTTCCGGCCAAGGTGGTTGAAGGCCAGGTTGAGTACGATCGCGACCACACAGCCGGTGGAGATGCCGGAGTCGAGCACCACCCGGACGTTCTCCGGGAAGGCGTCGTAGAAGGTCGGCGCGGCGATCGGGATCAACCCGATGCCGAGGGCGGCGGCGACGATCAGGGCGTTCTCGCCCTGCTCCAGGGCCGCCGTGGCCAGCGTCTGGATGCCGCTGGCCGCGACCGACCCGAAGAGCACGATGCCCGCGCCGCCGAGCACCGGCAGCGGCACCAGCGCGATCACCGACGCGGCCACCGGGCACAGGCCCAGCAGGATGAGGATGCCGCCGCCGGTGGCGACCACGAAGCGGCTGCGCACCTTGGTCATCGCGACCAGGCCGATGTTCTGCGCGAAGGCGCTGGCCATGAAGCCGTTGAAGAGCGGGCTGACCGCGCTGCCGAGGGTGTCGGCGCGCAGTCCGCCCTCGATGGTCCGCTCGTCGGCCGGCCGTCCGACGATCTTGCCGAGCGCCAGCATGTCGGCGGTCGACTCGGTCATGCAGACCAGCATCACGATGCACATCGAGACGATGGCGGCGGCCTCGAAGTGCGGGGCGCCGAAGTGGAACGGCGTGGGGAAGCCGACCGCGTCCGCGCCCCGGATCGCGTCCAGACTGGTCATGCCGAACGGCACGGCGACCAGGGTGCCGACGACCAGGCCGAGCAGGATCGCGATCTGCTGGAGGAACCCGCGCAGCAGCCTGCGCAGCGCGAGCACGATCACCAGGGTGAGCGCGGCCATGCCGATGTTCTTCGTCGAACCGTAGTCGTGGGCGGCCTCGTTGCCGCCCTGCGCCCAGCGAAAGGCGACCGGCAGCAGCGAGACGCCTATCAGGGTGATCACGGTGCCGGTGACCACGGGCGGGAAGAAGCGGAGCAGCCTGCTGAAGTACGGGGCGAGCACGAAGCCGAGCACACTGGCGACGATCACCGCCCCGAAGATGACGGCCATGCCCTCATGGCCGCGGTCCTTGCCGATGGCGATCATCGGGGTGACACCGGCGAACGAGACGCCGTTGACGAACGGGAGGCGGGCGCCGACCTTCCAGAACCCGAGGGTCTGGAGGAGGGTGGCGAGCCCGGCGGTGAAGAGACTCGCGCCGATCAGGAACGCGGTCTCCTTGGGGGTGAGCCCTACGGCGGGCCCGACGACCATGGGCGGGGCCACCACACCCGCGTACATCGCGGCCACGTGCTGGAGGCCGCTGGTGAACATCTTCAGTGGGGGCAGGGTCTCGTCGACCGGGTGCTTCTGACTGGCGGGGTCGGGAGTGACTGCATCGTTGCGAAACCTGGGCTGCGGGGCCACGGGCGGTTCCTCCGGTCGGTTACGCGTCGGCGGTGACGCGGGTGTCAGGGAGGTGGTGCAGTGTGACGCGTGCGTGATGCGGCGGTGTTACGTACGGCGTACGGCAGGGTCTCGTACGGGTACGACGTGCGGCGTGGAACGGCGGTGCACCGTGCGGGGATGGGCACGGGTCACCGTCCCGGTGGGTGCGCACGTCCATGTGGTGCGCACCCACCGGGCGCGGCTGCCGCGGACCCCGCTCGGGTCCACGGCGACCGGCCGAGGGCCGTCCCCCTCGGCCGGACTCCTGGGCGGGAATCCCGGGCCGGATCAGCCCTGCGCGGCGATCCGCGCGAGGCGCTGCGCCTCGTCCCGCGTGGCGCGGGCGATGGCGTCCTCGTCGACGTTGAGGAGGCGGTTGTCCTCGACGATCTGCTTGCCGTTGACGAACGACGCCGTCACCGGGGCGGCGGCGCCGAAGACCAGGGCGGTCACCGGGTCGGCGATGGAGGCGTGGGCCAGGGTGTCGAGCTTCCAGAGCACGAAGTCGGCGAGCTTGCCCGCTTCGAGGGAGCCGATCTCGGCCGCGCGGCCGAGCACCTGGGCGCCGCCGTACGTACCGAGCCGCAGCGCCTGGCGGGCGTTGAGGGCGGCCTCGCGGTGCGCGCCGAGGCGGTTGATCAGGAGCGCGTTGCGCAGTTCGGTGTGGAGCTCGCCGGACTCGTTGGAGGCGGTTCCGTCGACACCGAGACCGACCGGGACACCCGCCTTCAGCATGTCGGGGACGCGGGCGATGCCGGCCGCGAGGCGTGCGTTGGAGGACGGACAGTGCGCGACGCCGGTGCCGGTGCGGGCGAACGCGGCGATGTCGGAGTCGTTCATGTGGACGCAGTGCGCCATCCACACGTCCTGGCCGAGCCAGCCGGTCGACTCGAAGTAGTCGGTGGGGCCCATGCCGAACAGCTCCTTGCAGAACTGCTCCTCCTCCACGGTCTCCGACCCGTGGGTGTGCAGCCGTACGCCCTTGGAGCGGGCCAACTCGGCGCCCTGCTTCATGAGTTCGGTGGAGACCGAGAACGGCGAGCAGGGGGCGACGGCGACCTGGGTCATCGAGCCGAAGGAGGCGTCGTGGAACCGGTCGACGGTCTCGGCGGTCGCCGAGAGCGCTCCGTCCAGGGTCTCCACGGCGAAGTCCGGCGGCAGTCCGCCGTCCTTCTTGCTGCGGTCCATGGAGCCGCGGGCGAGGGTGAACCGTACGCCCATCTCGCTCGCGGCACCGATGATGGCGCCCGAGAGGTCGCCCGCGTTCTGCGGATACACGTAGTGGTGGTCCATCGCGGTGGTGACACCGCCGCGGGCCATCATGGCGAGCGAGCCCTGCGCGGCGACGCGGCCCATCTGCTCGTCGATGCGCGCCCAGGTGGGGTAGAGCGCCACGAGCCAGTTGAAGAGGTTGTGGTCGGTGGCCAGGCCGCGCGTGATCCACTGGTAGAAGTGGTGGTGCGTGTTGACCAGACCGGGGGTCACCAGGTGACCGGTGCCGTCGATGCGGCGGACCACGTTCGTAAGGCCCTCCGGGGCCCTGCCCGCGCCGATCGACTCGATCGTGTTGTCGGCGACGACGAGGTACCCCGAGGCGTACTCGGTGTCGTCGGCGTCTACGGTCGCGATCGCGCAGTTCTCGATGACGATGCGCTGGGCTGCCGATGGTGCCATCGTGCTTCCTCTTCTTTCACTGGAAAACGAGAGTGGGCACGGCAGGACCCTAGAGGATTTGAGTGCCGGGGCCGGGAGGCCCACGGGTGCCGAGTAGGGAAAGCGCCCCCGGGCGGCGGAGTCCGGGGGCGCTCCGCGTCAGAGGTTGGTCATGTCGACCGGGATCCGCGGCTCGACGCCGTCCCGCAGGATGGTGGCCTCGATCAGACCGTAGGGGCGGTCGGCCGCGAAGTAGACCTCGTTGTCGTTCTTGAGCCCGAACGGTTCGAGGTCGACCAGGAAGTGGTGGTTGTTCGGCAGCGAGAAGCGGATCTCGTCGATCTCGCTGCGGCTGTTGATCACCCGCGAACCCATCTGGTACAGGGTCTGCTGGAGCGAGAGGGAGTACGTCTCGGCGAAGGCCTGCAGGATGTGCTTCTTGGCCTGCTCGTACGACTTCTCCCAGTTGGGCATCCGGTCTTCGTCGCTGGTCCAGTTGTAACGCCAGGCGGCGGAGACGTCGGTGCACAGGATGCGGTCGTACGCCTCCTTCAGCGTCGTGTACTTGTCCTTGACGTAACCCCAGAACTCCGAGTTGGTGGAGTTCATGACCGTGAGGTCCTTGAGGCCGGAGACGACCTCCCAGTTCTCACCGTCGAAGGTGATCTGGGTGGTGCGCAGCTCCTGGCCCTTGCGGGCGAAGGAGTGGTTGACCTCGTCCGAGCCGATGAACCTGGAGTTGTTGTCCGAGGTCGCGATGCGCTCCCAGGAGTACTCCTCGATGCGGATGCGCGCCCGGTGGATCGGCTCCTGCGACGTCACGAAGTGACGGGCGAGGTGGATGCCGAACTGCTCGGCGGACTCGATGCCGTACTCCTTGGCGAACGCGTACACCGTGTTCTTGGTGGTGTCCGTCGGCAGGACGTTCGCGTTCGAGCCGGAGTAGTGGACGTCGTCCATGTCGCCGGAGAGGGCGACCGAGACGTTCAGGTCCTTGATGTGGTGGGTGTCGCCGTCCCGCGTGATCTTGACGACGCGGTTCTCTGCTTTGCCGTACTGGTTCTGGCCGAGAATCGTGGGCATGTCTGCTAGCTCCCTCGGTAAACGGAGTAGCCGAACGGGTTGAGCAGCAGCGGTACGTGGAAGTGCTCGCCCGGCACGACGGCGAACGTGATCGCCACCTCCGGGAAGAACGCACCGCTGTCCCTTACGCGGGGGGCGTCCTGCTGCGCCTCGGCTTGCTTCTTTTCGAAGTACGTCTCAACGGCGAAGTCGAGCCGTACGTGGGTCGTTCCCTCCGGCAGCGCCGGCAGGTCCTTGCAGCGCCCGTCCGCGTCGGTCGCGGAGCCGCCGAGCGCCACCCACCCGGCGTCGCGGCCCGAGCGGGCCGAGAGCGAGATGGCGACGCCCTCGGCGGGGCGCCCGATGCTGGTGTCGAGGATGTGCGTGGACACCGATGCGGTGGTGGCGGTACTCATCAGTCCTTGTCCTCTTCTGGTTCTGCTTCTACGAGACGGGTCAGCCGGATTCGGTTGATCTTCCCGAGTTCGGCGCGCACGATCTCGCGCTCCGCCTCGGCGGTGTTGCCGATCCTGGCCTTCATCGCGTCGCGCATCTGCTCACCGGTGGCCCCGGTGGCACAGATCAGGAAGACATGGCCGAACCTGTCCTGGTAGGCCAGGTTGAGTTCGAGCATCTCGGCCTTGAGCTCCTCCGTGGCGCCGGCCATCCCCCGCTGCTCGCGGGCGGAGGTCGGGTCGCCGGGCTTCGGCCGCCCGATCGGCGCGTGCCCGGCCATCGCCTCTTCGAGGTCCGCCGCGGTCAGCTCGGCCATGGCGGCGTCACTGGCGGTGAAGAGCTCGTCGGGGGTGGCGTAAGGGCGCCGGGCGAGCAGCTTGCTCCCCCATACCGAGCTGGCGCACACCTCGTGGAGCGCGGCGAGCGCCGTGCTGTCGTCGGAGGTGTTGAACCGGGCGAGGCCCGGCGTCGAGGTCGAAGTCACGAACGGCCTCCGTGGCCTTGGTGCTGGACGGGCTGCGGATAGCTAACGCCCTCGGAAACATCCCGTCAACACTTTGTTGAAAACTTGGAGCAACAAAAAGCCGCCGCCCGGGGATCCGGACGGCGGCTGCGCGAGCACGGCTCACAGGCGGGCGCGATTACTCGCCTTTGGCGGCGTTTTCCCTGTTCAGGTAGTTGTACACGGTGAACCGGCTCACCCCGAGGGCGGACGCGACGGTCTCCACCCCATGGCGTACGGAGAAGGCTCCGCGCGCCTCCAGGGTCCGTACGACCGACTGCTTGGCCCTGCGGTCGAGCTCGGCCAGCGGCCGGCCGTGGCGGCGCTCCATGGCGGCCAGGATGTGGTCGAGGGAGTCCGACAGCTGCGGCAGCCGCACCGCGATGACGTCCTCGCCCTCCCAGCTGAGCACCACGTCGTCGGGCTCGGCCTGGTCGGGCCCCAGTATCTCCGCCCCCATGGCGTCCACCAGCGGCTTGACCGCCGCGACCAGCGGGTGGTCGGCAGGCTCGGTCACTTCTCGCCCTCCCCGACCACGTTGACCTGGAGCGACACCCGGGTGGCACCGGCCGCCAGGGACTTGCGCAGCAGCGCGTCGACGGCGGTGAGCACCTGGTCGGCGCCGCCCTCGGCCGTGTTGCCGAAGGGGCCCACGTCCACGGCGTCGAGCGCCGCCGTCTGCAGGACCTCGCGGGCGGCCACGGCATGCGGGGGCGCCTCGTCCAGGTCGAAGGGCTCGGTCGTGAACTCCACTCTCAATCGCACGCGCACAACCTACTGCGCGGATTCGGGAATCCGGCAGGCCAATCGGAGGGGGCCCCTTGACAAGCCCGCCGCTCGCCCTGCAACCTTCCATCAAGCAGAAACTAACTTCCGCAATACGGAAGGAGCGCCGACCCTCATGGCCCCTTTTCTTGAGCATGGACGCGGCTCGGACCAGCGCTTCGATGTGAACCTCTCGATCCTCTTCACGGAACTCCCGCTCCTGGAGCGCCCCGCGGCCGCCGCCGCGGCAGGCTTCACGGCGGTCGAGCTGTGGTGGCCCTGGATCGAAACCCCCACCCCGCCGCAGGCCGAGCTCGACGCCCTGAAGAAGGCGCTCGACGAGGCCGGCACCCAGCTGGTGGGCCTGAACTTCTACGCGGGCGCCCTGCCGGGCCCCGACCGCGGAGCCCTCTCCGTACCCGGCGAGGAGTCGGACCGCTTCCGCGCCAACATCGAGGTCGCGGCGGACTTCGCCGCCTCGGTGGGCTGCAAGGCGCTCAACGCGCTGTACGGCAACCGGGTGGAGGGGGCCGACCCGCAGGTGCAGGACGCGCTCGCGCTGGAGAACCTGGTGCTGGCCGCCCGCGCCGCCGACCGGGTCGGCGCGATCCTCCTGATCGAGGCCCTCAACAAGCCGGAGTCGCCGCTCTACCCACTGGTGAGCGCCCCGTCCGCGATCGACGTCGTCGACAAGGTCAACGCGGCGACCGGCCTCGGCAACGCCAAGTTCCTCCTCGACATCTACCACCTGTCGATGAACGGCGAGGACGTCTCCCAGGTCATCGAGGCCTACGCGGACAAGACCGGCCATGTGCAGATCGCCGACAACCCGGGCCGCGGCGCGCCGGGCACCGGCTCGCTGCCCCTTGAGGCCCTCCTCGACCAGCTCGCGAAGGCCGGTTACGACGGCTGGGTGGGCCTGGAGTACAAGGCCGCCGACGCCGCGGCCTCCTTCGAGTGGCTCCCGGCCGAGGCCCGCGCGGCCCGCTGAACTTCCTTACGTAACACAGCAGTTAGAGAGGCACCCCAATGAGCAACCTTGCTGGCTCCTCCCAGCCCACCCGCCCGGCGATCGCGTGGATCGGCCTCGGCATCATGGGCTCGCCCATGGCCGAGAACCTGATCAAGGCGGGTTACTCCGTCACCGGCTTCACGCTGGAGCAGGACAAGCTGGACCGCCTGGCCGCCGCCGGTGGCACCGCGGCCGCCTCGATCGCCGACGCGGTCGAGGACGCGGACGTGATCATCACCATGGTCCCGGCGTCCCCGCAGGTCGAGGCGATCGCCTACGGTGAGGCCGGCATCCTGGCCAACGCCAAGCAGGGCGCCCTCCTGATCGACATGTCCTCGATCACCCCGCAGACCTCGGTCGACCTGGCCAGGAACGCCAAGGAGAAGGGCGTGCGCGTCCTCGACGCCCCGGTCTCCGGCGGCGAAGCCGGCGCCATCGAGGCCGTGCTCTCCATCATGGTCGGCGGCGAGAAGGCCGACTTCGACGAGGCCAAGGGCATCTTCGACGCGCTGGGCAAGACCATCGTGCTCTGCGGCCCGCACGGCTCCGGCCAGACGGTGAAGGCCGCCAACCAGCTGATCGTGGCGGTCAACATCCAGGCGTGCGCCGAGGCCGTGGTCTTCCTGGAGAAGTCCGGGGTGGACCTCGCCGCGGCGCTCGACGTCCTCAACGGCGGTCTGGCCGGCTCGACCGTGCTGACCCGCAAGAAGGACAACTTCCTCAACCGGAACTTCGCGCCGGGCTTCCGCATCGACCTGCACCACAAGGACATGGGCATCGTCACCGACGCCGCCCGCAACGTCGGTGCGGCGCTCCCGGTCGGCGCGGTCGTCGCCCAGCTGGTGGCCTCGCTGCGCGCCCAGGGTGACGGCGGTCTCGACCACTCGGCGCTGCTGCGCGCGGTCGAGCGCCTCTCGGGCGCCCAGGTCTGAGCCTTCGGGCTCCTCTCGACTTCCGGGCGGCGGTGGCGCTGACACCTGTCCTGTCGCGCCCAGGCGTCACCGCCGCCCGGAACACCCCACTTCATTTTCAACAAACTGTTGACGTTCGCTTCGGGGCGTACCTACGCTCCAGACACCGCAGACCGTTCAGCAGTGCAGCTCCCGTACGGAAGGTCACGATGTCGAAGCGCGTGCTTACGACCGAGTCCGGCGCCCCCGTCGCCGACAACCAGAACTCCGCCACCGCCGGCGTCGGTGGCCCCATCCTCCTCCAGGACCAGCACCTGCTGGAGAAGCTCGCGCGCTTCAACCGTGAGCGGATCCCGGAGCGCGTGGTCCACGCCCGCGGCTCCGGCGCGTACGGCTACTTCGAGGTGACCGACGACGTCACCGGCCTCACCAAGGCAGACTTCCTCTCGCAGGTCGGCAAGCGCACCGAGACGTTCATCCGCTTCTCCACCGTGGCGGACTCGCTCGGCGGCGCGGACGCGGTCCGCGACCCGCGGGGCTTCGCGCTGAAGTTCTACACGGAAGACGGCAACTACGACCTCGTAGGCAACAACACGCCCGTCTTCTTCATCAAGGACCCCATCAAGTTCCCCGACTTCATCCACTCCCAGAAGCGCGACCCGTTCACGGGCAAGCAGGAGCCGGACAACGTCTGGGACTTCTGGGCGCACGCCCCCGAGGCGACGCACCAGATCACCTGGCTGATGGGCGACCGCGGCATCCCCGCGTCGTACCGCCACATGAACGGCTACGGCTCGCACACCTACCAGTGGACGAACGAGGCGGGCGAGGCCTTCTTCGTGAAGTACCACTTCAAGACGAACCAGGGCGTCCGCTCCCTGTCGTCGGACCAGGCCGCCGAGCTGGTCGGCAAGGACGCGAACAGCCACCAGACCGACCTCCTCCAGGCGATCGAGCGGGGCGTGAACCCGTCCTGGACCCTGTACGTCCAGGTCATGCCGGCCGCCGAGGCCGCCGACTACCGCTTCAACCCGTTCGACCTGACGAAGGTGTGGCCGCACAGCGACTACCCGCTCCAGCGGGTGGGCCGCCTGGTCCTGGACCGCAACCCGGACAACGTGTTCCAGGAGGTCGAGCAGGCCGCGTTCTCCCCGAACAACTTCGTTCCGGGCATCGGCCCCTCCCCCGACAAGATGCTCCAGGGCCGCCTCTTCGCGTACGCGGACGCGCACCGCTACCGCCTGGGCGTCAACCACACCCAGCTCGCGGTGAACGCCCCGAAGGCGACGGAGGCCGACAACTACGGCCGCGACGGCCTGATGGCGACCCGCAACGGCCGCCGCTCGGACAAGAACTACGAGCCCAACTCCTACGCGGGCCCGTCCCAGACGGACGCGGCACTCTCCGCCCCGCTCGCGATCGCGGGCTGGACCGGCACCCACGCGGCCCCGTCCCACGTCAAGGACGACGACTTCTTCCAGGCGGGCGAGCTGTACCGCCTGATGTCGGACGACGAGAAGTCCCGCCTGATCGCCAACATCGCCGGCGGCCTCTCCCAGGTCTCCCGCGACGACGTGATCGAGAAGAACCTCGCCCACTTCCACGCGGCGGACGCCGAATACGGCAAGCGCGTGGAGGAAGCGGTCCGCGCCCTGCGCGAGGACTGAGGTTCCTCACCTCCCAGACCGCGTACGAGATCTGACGGGAGGTCAGGTCCTCGTACGCTGTCCGAACCGCCGACCCGGATGAGGGGTGGCCGGTGGTTTCGGACGACTCGGTGATCGCGGCGGCGTGGACGATGCCAGTGCGGTGGTCAAGGTCTGCCCCGGCCCCTTCTTGACCTGAAAGAAGGAACGCCGGGCCACACCAATCGCCCCGCCGCCGCGATCCCGCACCACGGGCTTGGGGGAGCCCGTGGCAACCGGGGCACGGTCTTTGGGGAGTCCGTGCACCTCCTCCCCCACCAAGCCCCGCCCGGCGGTGCGAACGTCCTGTCGCGCCAGCCTCGTTCCGTCGGGCGGTCACCACTTCAGAGCCCGGGTGCTGGGTTCGGTTTACGGTCCCGAATCGAGCGCTCGATGATCAAGGCCTCACCTGCATGTTTGGGTGAGGCCTTGATCTGCGTCAAGAGCATGGGAACACCGTGGGAACACGATCATGAGAAACTCCCCTATCTTCACGGCATGGCGAGCATCGTGAAGCGCCCTCAGAAGGGCGGCACGGTCACCTACCAGGTGAAGTGGCGCCAAAGCGGAAAGTGGCAGAGCGAGAACTTCGGTGAAGTGGACGACGCAGAACAGTTCCGCGATCTCGTCGAGGGACACAGAGGCCGCTGGCCGCATGGCTGGGTTCGCGTCGATGAGCCGGGGAGCGCGACGACCTTGACCCAACGAAGTGGGTTCGGCGCCCGGCCGACGCCAAGTCGATCGGCAACCGCCATGGGCTCAGCCCGCCTGCGGACAACACGCCGCCCCACATCCGTGGTTGCGTTCCAGCGGATCATGCCGCACCCTGGCTCCACGTCTGGCGTGCCCGGACAAAGCCCCGCCACCGCGCGGGGCTTCGCCATTTCCTCCATACCACGACCACGACCATGCCACCATCCCCCCACCAGCAAGGGGGCACATGATCACAATCGATGCGCACGGCGGCACCACCGTCACCTTCGACGGCCAGTACCTCACCATCAACCGGCACGGCTTCGTAGCCCGCGCCACCTACGGCAAGGGCGAGAAGCGGCTCCACATCAGCCAAATCAGCGCCATCCAGTGGAAGCCCGCCGGGCCCATGATGAACGGCTTCATCCAGTTCACCGTCCCGGGCGGCAACGAGGTCCGGGGCCGCTTCGGCACGCAGACCAACACGGCTGCCAAGGACGAGAACTCGGTGATCTTCGCCAAGAAGCAGATGCCGGAGTTCGAGAAGCTGCGCGCCGCCCTGGACGCGGCGATCGCCGCGCAGCACGGCCCACAATCCGCACCGGCCGCGCCCCTCTCGGTGGCTGATGAGCTGACGAAGCTCAACGAGCTCGTGCAGCAGGGTCTTCTCACGCCCGAGGAGTTCGCGACGCAGAAGGCCCGGCTCCTCGGCGGGTAACGATCGGCCCGGCCCGGTCACTGCCCCGAGCGCGGCCGGGCCGATGCCCCCCTCTCGCCTTCGGGCGGGAGGGGGCGCTTTCGTCGTGCCAGCATCACCCGAGCGGCACCTTGGCAAAGGGCGTCCACTCGTACATGAGGTCGTCTCGGTTGATGAGAATCAGCTCGGCATGGCTGATGCGGGCACGTGCGGGTTCGACGTCCAGCGTTGCCAGCGCCTTAACGTACGGTTCCGCCGGTCCGGTCCCGTGGCTGTACCCGAGCGAGACGTGCGGGGTGAACCCCTCAGCACGCTCGGGGACCTCCGGTAGAACGTCACCGACAGCTGCACGGATCGCGTCCCGCACGGCACGCACCGGCGCATCTGGCCGCACAGGGACGAGGATCGCCTCCGGGTCGACGATCGGAGCATTCAAGGTGACCTCGAACGCTGGCACTTCGGCGAGGCGCCTCCGGGCGGCCTGCTCGATGGCCGTCGCGGCGCTCTCGGGGAACTCGCCCACGAAGCCGAGGCCCTGCATGGTGAGGTGCAGCCACTCGTCAGGGATGAGGTCGAGGCCGCCGACGGGCCCGAGTGCCGCGCGGTAATCGGCCGCGAAGCGGTGGACGTCCGGCTGACCTTCGAACGTCAGGTGCCATGTGTAGAAACTGCGGCCGACGCTCCAGCCCGGCCGCCACCACCAGTGATCACGCATGTGCTCGGGTTCTGTCGTCATGCCCCGGAATCCAATCAGTTCGGCCCGTCTCCTGACGAGAGCGCAAGGTGTCGCGGGGCGGAGTCAGCACACCACTCAAGGATCGCGCGGCGTGCCACGGTTGTGGCGCTCGCGTCTGCGGCGGGCCCGTGGCCCATGGCGGTGGCGAGGTCGCTCATGCGCTGGGTGACGGGACCCATGCGTCGTTCCCTGGGCATGGCCAGCACGGGCAGCAGTGCCTCCACGACGCCGTCTGGCTCGCCGCAGGCGAGCAGGGCTGCGGCCTGGCTGATTCGGATCTGCGCCTCGGTGCCGTACGCGCGGACCCGTTGGGTTGCGAGCAGGTCGAGGGCGGTCTGCGCTTCGCGCAACGCCGCGTGCGGCTGGCCAATGAGCAGGTGGACGCCGGCCGCGTAGTTCTCCTGTCGGGCCTGCGGGCAGGAGAAGAGTCCGCCGATTTCGTCTGTCCCCTGAATGGCCTCACGTGCGTGTTCTGCCCTGGCGAGGGCTCCCAGGGCTTCACTCCGCACGCCGAGCATGGACCATGCATCGGCCTCCTGGCAGGCGAGTAGCGCTCCCACGGTTCCGTCTGCGGCGACAAGCGCTCCCCGCCGGGCGTGGTTCACCGCGTCCCGCAAGCGTCCGTCCCAGATGGCGATCTTGGAGCGAGTCGAGCAGATCCAAGCGCGCAGCCCGTTGTGGCCGGCGGTCTCGGCGCACAGCCACGCGGTACGCCCGTGCGTGTCGGCGGCGCGGAGGTTGCCGAGGTCGGACGACATCCAGGCGAGGAGTCCGCACAGGTAGCCCGCCGAGACGTACAGGTCGACGGCCTGGCGGGGCGGCTGGTGCCCTTCGAGGAGGCGGAACACCCTGTCGCGGAGGTCGCAGGTGCGGCGGAGCATCAGCAGGGGGTCGTCGGTGAGGTAGTCCCGGGCAAGGGTCTGCACGTCGACGAAGAGCTGTTCGAGGGCGATGTCACCGACGTTGGTGGACTCGGCCCACAGTGCCCAGGTCGCAGATTCTGCGGCGGCTGCGAGTACGCGGTCAGGCTTCGGCTCGGCCGGGGCAGGCGGGTGCGGTGTCGTCTGTGACTGCTCGGGCGCGTGGTGCTGAAGGATCCGCAGGTCGCTGTTCGGCAGTGCCCGACGGTCGTCGATGTCGAGAAGGTCCTCGACATCACAGTCGTAGATGCCGGCGAGGGCTACGAGGACTTGGAGGCTCGGACGTCGCGCGCTCGCGCCGGGCCACTTCTCCCACTTGGCCACCAGGGAGGCGTCCGCCGCGATGGTATGCCCGGGTGCGCAGGACACACGCTCTGCGGTCTCCTGCAAGGTCCACCCGAGGGCGTGCCGCCATGCTTCTCGGGGACGCAGATGGAAGCGGACGCGCATCTCCGTGGCGATCTGCGCGGTGGTGCATCCGACGGCGGCCATCTCGTGGCGAAGAGCGTCACGGTCCGCTTTCGCTCCTGGCTTTGGTGGTGGTGACATCGCGCTCCCTGACGACACGTTCTTACTCACGGTAGTCAATCTGTCAGCCCTGAGTGGCCGTCCCTTCGATTCCGCGGAGCACACTGCGTCCAATTCCATAGCCAAGAAACGGCGTTGCTCCAGGTCAGCAGGCTCTAGACCCGCCAGAAAAGTTGGACATCCCTGCCCGTGACGGCGGGCCCAGCAGAGCGCGATTGTTGAGGCACCCACGAACCTCACGACAGGGGCTCACCTGTGTTCGCCATCCCCATCGGAACGGGCAGGAGCGACAGCCGTGTCAGCGTCGCGCTGTACGCCTGCATCTCAGACGGCAGCACTCCGGATGCCGTTCTCGCTGCGCTGCGCGAGTACGCCACGGCACAGCAGTGGACCGTGACAGCGGCGCTGTACGACGTTGGCCCGCTGGACTCACCGAAGGACCAGCGACCGGGACTCACCCGCACGCTACGGCTCATGGAGGACGGGCGGGTCGGCGGGGTGGTGACGCTGTCGGCGGCCCACCTCGCCGTCGCGCTCCCGCTCCGCAGCCGCGCCGCTGCCGCGTTCATCGCCTACGCACAGGCCGCCGAGAACAGCGCCGAGGTGGTCTCGTCATGATCGACCAGGCAATCACCGGATGGCTCGCCTCAGCCCACGCCGTGCCGGCGCAGGCCCGGCGCGAGTTCGACGTAGGGGTCGCGCTCCTGCGGACCGGAGCCGTGTTCGACGCAATCCGCCTGCCAGCCCCGGTCGTTCACGCGGCCGCTGGCAGCTCGATGCCCGAGGTCGTTGGAGCGTTCCTCGCCGAGGGACTGAAGGGCGGGGCGGTCATCCACGACGCGTACGGCGTCGGCGTCTGGTACTACGCCCTCGTCCCGCCCCGCACGTACGCCCACTGGCGGGTGCCGGGTGTGGAGTGCCTGACGCCGGGGACGTGGCTGGGAGTGCCACGGCTGGACCTGCTCTCGCGGCCCGGCCCGTACTGGGCACTGCCCCCGCGAGCGGTGGGCAACGTCTGTGATGCCCGCGCCGTGGCTGCACTCGTGCTGCGTGGGCGGGATCGGCTGGTCGTCGTTCCGGCTGCGGAGCGGATGCTGTGAGCCCCCGCTCTGTGATCCACTACGCGGAGTGGGTCCTCGGAGCGGACACGACTCCGGGCGCCTTCGCCCCGGTGCACGTGATGGAGTGCATGACCTGTCTCGCCACCTCCGAGCCCGCCGGCGCATCGGAGGGACCGGAGGGTTGGGCGATCCGGCACACCGCCCGGCATCACGACCACGGCGGCTTCCGAGCCCGCCCTGCCCGCGCGCCCAGGTGGCGCCGCGGTCGTTCTCATCCCGCATATCCCGCGTCAAGAATGTCATTACGGTCACAGAATGTGGCGGTATCGGACATTCAGCGGAACGGCAAACCAAGAGGCTGTTTTTGTGCGGCGGGAGGGAGTAGGAAGCGGCGAAACCTCGACCAACCAGAAACGGGGGAATGATCCGTATGAAAGCTGGGAAAAGGAATCGGCTGGCCGCGTTCAGCGGGGCCCTGGCCGCGATCGTGAGTGCGGGGCTGTGGCTGGCGCCGGGCGCGGTCGCCGACAGTGACAGTCAGCTCGGTGGCTGCGGGTTCCTCGGGCGCAAGATCTGCGGCCACGGCGGCGTCAACGGCAACAACCAGCGCGTCTACGCCTGCGACACCTACGCCAACGGCGAGGGGTTCCTCACCCGCTGGTGGACCATTGACGGCCGGGACGGATACGTCGGCGACCCGAACGGCGCCGAAGAACCCTGCGGTGACGTCTGGCCGGGCAACTACATATCCAAGTACCAGGTGTGCAGGAATACCCAGCCCTGGATCTGCCGCCCCATCGTCAATTTGTAGTAGTCGACGGGCGACCAATTCCGTCCGGCCACGCCAGACGTGTTCAAGACCCCGTCCGCGGCTCGCGGGCGGGGCCTTGCTGTTGTGTGTGGCGCGCGGCTCTGTCTTCAGAGACGGTGCATGCGGGTGTAGGGGCTCAGGATGCGGGCGCGGCGCGAGCCGAAGTCGACGAGCATGGCGACTCCGTCCTCGACGCCCACGATCGTGCCCAGGCCGAACTGGTCGTGGGAGACCCGGTCGCCCAGGGCGAAGGTCTTGGCCTGCGGCTCGACCGGAGCTTTGAAGGGACTGGTGGGCAGGTGGCGCCTCGGCGCGGACGGCTGCGTCATGGTCTATCCAGTATGCGCCGTCGCGGCCCGTCGCACCGCCTCCGCCCGTCTCGGATTCGACACGATTGGCCCGTGAGCCCCTCGGAGCGCCGCCGAAACCCTGCCGAAACCCCGCCGTATGAACTCGAACGAGTGAACGGCGACGGCTCCGGTGCCACCCCCCACGGGAAGCACCGGAGCCGCCGGTCTCGTACGGGCTACCGGGCTACGACGTCTGCAGCGGGCGGATCGCCGTCGGCGCGTGCCCCGGCTCCGTCGCCAGCTCCTCGAACTCGTTGATCGCGTCGATCTTGACGCCCATCGAGATGTTGGTGATCCGCTCCAGGATCGCCTCGACGACGACCGGGACGCGGTACTCGGCGGCCAGCTTCTTGGCCTCCTCGAAGGCCGGCAGCAGCTGGTCCGGCTCGGTCACCCGGATCGCCCTGCAGCCGAGGCCCTCGACGACCTTGACGTGGTCGACGCCGTAGACGCCCAGCTCCGGGGAGTTGATGTTCTCGAACTCCAGGTTGACCTGGAAGTTGATGTCCAGGCCGCGCTGGGCCTGGCGGATCAGGCCCAGGTAGGAGTTGTTCACGAGGACGTGGACGTACGGGATGTTGTGCTGCGCGCCGACGGCCAGCTCCTCCAGCATGAACTGGAAGTCGTAGTCGCCGGAGAGCGCGACGACCGGGGTCTCCGGGTCCGCCGTGGCGACGCCGAGCGCGGCCGGGATGGTCCAGCCGAGTGGGCCCGCCTGGCCGCAGTTGATCCAGTGGCGCGGCTTGTAGACGTGCAGCATCTGCGCGCCCGCGATCTGGGAGAGGCCGATGGTGGTGACGTACCGCGTCTCCGGGCCGAAGGCGCGGTTCATCTCCTGGTAGACGCGCTGCGGCTTCAGCGGGACGTTGTCGAAGTGCGTACGGCGCTGGAGCTGCGCCTTGCGCTCCTGGGTCGAGGCCGCCCACGCGCTGCGGTCGGGCAGCCTGCCCGCGGCCTTCAGCTCCTTCGCCACCTCGACGAAGAGCGTGAGCGCGGCCTTGGCGTCGGAGGCGATGCCGTAGTCCGGCGCGAAGATCCTGCCGATCTGGGTCGGCTCGATGTCGACGTGGACGAACTTGCGGCCCTTGGTGTAGACGTCCAGCTCACCGGTGTGGCGGTTGGCCCAGCGGTTGCCGATGCCGAGGACGAAGTCGGACTCCAGGAAGTTCGCGTTGCCGTAGCGGTGCGAGGTCTGGAGGCCGACCATGCCGGCGTTCAGCTCGTGGTCGTCGGCGAGGATGCCCCAGCCCATCAGGGTCGGGATGACCGGAACGCCCGTCAACTCGGCGAATTCCACGAGCAGTTCGGACGCGTCGGCGTTGATGACGCCGCCGCCCGCGACGATCAGCGGGCGCTCGGACTCCAGGAGGAACCCGATCGCCTTCTCGACCTGCGCGCGGGTCGCCGACGGCTTGTAGACCGGCAGCGGCTCGTACGTGTCCGGGTCGAAGTCGATCTCGGTGAGCTGGACGTCGATCGGCAGGTCGATGAGGACCGGGCCGGGGCGGCCGGAGCGCATCAGGTGGAACGCCTGCTGGAAGACGCCGGGGACCTGCGCGGCCTCCAGGACCGTGGTCGCCGCCTTCGTCACCGGCTTGGCGATCGAGGCGATGTCGACCGCCTGGAAGTCCTCCTTGTGGAGCTTGGCGACCGGCGCCTGGCCCGTGATGCAGAGGATCGGGATCGAGTCGGCGATCGCGGAGTACAGGCCGGTGATCATGTCGGTGCCGGCGGGGCCGGACGTACCGATGCAGACGCCGATGTTCCCGGCGTTGGCCCGGGTGTACCCCTCGGCCATGTGGGACGCGCCCTCGACGTGGCGGGCCAGCGTGTGCTTGACGCCGCCACCGGCCTTGAGGGCCGCGTAGAAGGGGTTGATCGCCGCGCCCGGCACGCCGAACGCGTTGGTGACGCCTTCGCGCTTGAGGATCTCAACTGCCGCTCGGGCAGCGGTCATACGAGGCATGGAGTGCTCCTGCTTCGGCCTGGCGGATCGGGCTCTGTCGCGCCACCTGAGAGCCTTGATTCCGTAATGCGGAAGTTTAGTTCTGCTATATGGAAGAAACATAGGGGGCGTACGCAGGCGCGTCAAGGGATCCCCGAAGACGCCTCCCGGGCGGGCGCGGGTGGGGGACGATGGACCGTACGGGCGGCGAGCGCGGGGTGGACGACATGGGCATCGACGGAATCGGCGACGGGGCCGGCGGAGCCGGCGGCAGGTACGGCGGGGCGCCGGGACCCGGCGGGCCGGAGCGGCGCGGCGGCCTGCCCGGGGGCGGACTCGGCGGGGCCTGGCACCCCGGCGGGGCCGACAGTCCCGGCGGAGCCGGACATCCCGGCAACCCCGGGCACCACAGCGGAGCCGGGCACACCGGCGGCGCCGACAACCCCGGACGCCCGGGTGGATCCGGATACCCGGGCGGCCCCGGCCACCACACCGGATCCGCGTACCCCATGGCCGGGCTCGGGCGGGAGACTCTCGTCGTGCGGTGCCCGATGTGCCGGCGCGAGCACCGGTACGCCGCGACCACCTACCCCTGCCCCTGCGGCGCCCCGCTCGCGCCGCCGCTCCAGCGCGGGGGTGCGCCCGAGCCGATCACCCACCGCACCTGGACCGACGACTGGGTCGTCGTGCGCTGCGACGTGTGCGGGCGGCAGGACCAGTGGCCGCAGCCGGAGCTGGGGTGCTCGTGCGGCACGGTGCTGCGGATTCCGGTCCGGCCGGTCTCCGCGCCGTCCGCCCGGCTGCCGGTCCACATCCCGGTTCCACCGACCGCCGCACCCCCGCGCCCGGCGTTCCGGCCGGTGACCATCCGTACCGCCCGGGACGCGGTGACCGCCGCGGCGCTCTATCTGAAGTGGCTCGGCTTCCGCGACGTCCTGCAGTCCGAGGCGCGCCCCGCCTCCGGGATCGATCTGCGCGGCCCCGGCCTGGTCGCCCAGGTCGACCCGACGACCCGCCCGGCGTCGCTGCGCGCGGTGGAGTGCCTGTGGCTGAACGCGCTCAGCAGCTCGGCCACCGGCGTCTACTTCTCACTCGCCGGATACACCAAGGACGCCCGGGCCCGCGGCGACGAACTGTCCATCCCGCTGTTCGTGATGGACCTGACGGGCACGCCCCAGCCGGTCAACGACGCGGCGGACGAGCTGGTCGCGACGGGCCCGTAAGCCACAGGCCGTAAACCACAGGCCGTAAGCCGGGGACCCTGAGCCGGGAGCCCACCGCGCCCCGAGCCCCGCCCCCTACTCCCCGTACCCCTCCCTCAGCTCCACCTTCCGCACCTTCCCGCTCACCGTCATCGGGAACTCCGTCAGGATCCGCAGCCGTCGCGGCACCTTGTAGTGCGCCAGGCGGTCGCGGCAGAACGCGGCGATGTCCTCTGCCGTGGGCGGGTCCGCGGGGTCGCGCGGGATCACGCAGGCCAGGATCTCCTCGCCGTACTTCTCGTCGGGGACGCCCACCACCTGGACGTCCGCGATCTTCGGGTGGGCGTAGAGGAACTCCTCGATCTCGCGCGGGTAGACGTTCTCGCCGCCCCGGATGATCATGTCCTTGATCCGGCCGACGATCTGGACGTAACCGTCCTCGCGCAGCACCGCCAGATCGCCCGTGTGCATCCAGCGCCCCGCGTCGATCACCTCGGCGGTCCGCTCCGGCTCGTCCCAGTAGCCGAGCATCACGCTGTAGCCGCGGGTGCACAGCTCACCCGCCTGGCCGCGCGGCAGCGTGACGCCGGTGGCCGGGTCCACCACCTTCACCTCGATGTGCGGCAGCACCCGCCCCACCGTGCTCGTCCTGCGCTCCAGGTCGTCCTCGACACGCGTCTGGGTGGAGACCGGGGACGTCTCCGTCATGCCGTAGCAGATGGACACCTCGGCCATGTTCATCTCGGCGACGACCCGCTTCATCACCTCGACCGGGCACGGCGACCCCGCCATGATCCCGGTACGCAGCGAGGACAGGTCGTACGAGCCGAAGTCCGGCAGGTTCAGCTCGGCGATGAACATCGTCGGCACGCCGTACAACGAGGTGCACCGCTCCCGCTCCACCGCCCGCAGGGTCGCCGCCGCGTCGAAGGACGGCGCCGGGATCACCACGCAGGCCCCGTGCGAGGTGGCCGCGAGGTTGCCCATGACCATGCCGAAGCAGTGGTAGAACGGCACCGGCACGCAGATCCGGTCCCGCTCGGTGTAGGAGATCGACTCGCCCACGAAATAGCCGTTGTTGAGGATGTTGTGGTGGGAGAGCGTCGCCCCCTTGGGGAAGCCGGTGGTCCCCGAGGTGTACTGGATGTTGATCGGGTCGTCGCACGACAACTCGGCCTGACAGGCGGCCAGTTGACCGGGCGTCACCGTCGCGCCCGCCGCCAGGAGCGCCTCCCAGGACGCGTCCCCGATGTAGTGCACCGCCCGCAGCTGCGGGCACTGCGGACGCGCCTGCTCCACCAGCGCCCGGTAGTCGCTCGTCCGGTGTGTCTGCGAGGCGACCAGCAGAGAGATCCCGGCCTGCTTCAGTACGTACGCGAGCTCGTGCGCCCGGTACGCCGGGTTGATGTTCACCATGACCGCGCCGATCCGGGCCGTGGCGTACTGCACGAGCACCCACTCCGGGCAGTTCACCGCCCAGATGCCGACCCGGTCGCCCTTGCGGACCCCGCTGCCGAGCAGCGCGCGGGCCAAGTCGTCGACGGCGGCGGCGAACTGCGTGTACGTCCAGCGCCGCCCGGACTCCACGTCGACCAGCGCCTCGCGGTCCGGCCAGGCGGCGACCGCCCGGTCCAGACTGGCCCCGATGGTGTCGCCGAGCAGCGGCGTGCCGCTGGTGCCGTGGGCGTACGAGAGGTCCGTCACCGCAGGTCCCCCTCGTCGTACTCGGCCTTCGAACCCGCCGCCGTCGCCTCGCGCAGCTCGATGCGGCGGATCTTCCCGGAGACCGTCTTGGGCAGTTCGCCGAACTCGATCCGGCGGATGCGCTTGTACGGGGCGAGGACCGCGCGCGAGTGCTCGAACAGCACCTTCGCGGTGTCCGGGCCGGGCTCCCAGCCCGCCGCGAGCACGATGTACGCCTTGGGCACGGCGAGCCGCAGCGGGTCGGGCGCGGGGACGACGGCCGCCTCGGCCACCGCCTCGTGCTCCAGGAGCGCGCTCTCCAGCTCGAACGGCGAGATCTTGTAGTCGGAGGCCTTGAAGACGTCGTCGGCCCGGCCCACATAGGTGATGTAGCCGTCCTCGTCGCGGGATCCGATGTCGCCGGTGCGGTAGTAGCCGCCCGCCATCGACTCGGCCGTACGCTCTTCGTCGCCGTGGTAGCCGGTCATCAGGCCGACCGGCCGGGCCGAGAGGTCGAGGGCGATCTCGCCCTCCGCCGCGCCCGGCTCGCCCGTGACCGGGTCCAGGAGCTCCACCTGGTAGCCGGGGCTCGGCCGTCCCATCGATCCTGTCTTGAGCAACTGGCCGGGTGTGTTGGCCACTTGGACGGCCGTCTCGGTCTGCCCGAAGCCGTCCCGGATGACCCGGCCCCACTCCCGCCGGACGGTCTCGATGACCTCCGGGTTGAGCGGCTCGCCGGCCGCGACGACCTCGCGGGGCGGGTTCCGCAGCGCGCTCAGGTCCGCCTGGATCAGCATCCGCCACACCGTGGGCGGTGCGCAGAAGCTGGTGACGCCCGCCGCGTCCATGGCGGCCATGAGCCGGGCCGCGTCGAAGCGTGTGTAGTTGTAGATGAAGACGGTGGCCTCGGCGTTCCACGGGGCGAAGAGGTTCGACCAGGCGTGCTTGGCCCAGCCGGGCGAGGAGATGTTCAGATGCACGTCGCCGGGCCTGAGCCCGATCCAGTACATCGTCGCCAAGTGCCCCACGGGGTACGACACATGGGTGTGCTCGACGAGCTTGGGGCGGGCCGTGGTGCCGGAGGTGAAGTAGAGCATCAGCGGGTCGTCGGCCAGGGTGACACCGTCCGGCTCGAACCGCGCGTCCGCCCCGAACGCCCCGTCGAAGTCCAGCCATCCGGGAACGGGGTCGGCGCCGTGCGGATTGACGGCGATCCGGGTGTACTCCCCGGGCACGTCCGCGAACTTGGCCGCGTCCTCGGCCCGCACGATGACATGCCGGGCGCGCCCGCGCTCGATCCGGTCCCGCAGGTCGGCAGGGCCGAGCAGCGGGGTCGCGGGGATGACGACCGCCCGCAGCTTCATCGCGGCCAGCGCGGTCATCCACAGTTCCTGCTGGTTGCCGAGCATGACGAGGACGCGGTCCCCGGCCCGTACCCCTTGGGCGCGCAGCCAGTTGGCGACCTGGTCCGAGCGCAGGGACATCTCGGCGTACGAGAGGGTGATCTCGCGGCCGTCCTCCTCGACGATGTGCAGCGCGGTGGCGTCGTTGCCCTCGGCGATGACGTCGAACCAGTCGAGCGCCCAGTTGAACCGCTCGGGACGGGGCCAGGTGAACCCCTGGCAGGCCGTCGCATAGTCCTCCCGGTGCTCCAGCAGGAAGTCCCGTCCGGCCCGGAACTCCTGTGTGGCGCCACGTGCGTCCATGTGCCCTCCTAGTTGCCTGGCGCCACTCTCTACCACCCTGCGGTGCGTGACCAGGCCTCTTTACCCCCGTAGGGGGGTGCGGGGGAAGTCCGCGCGGCGGATTCCGCCCGCCCTCCGGGGAGGAGGGGCGGCAGCCCCTGGGCGTCGCCAAGGGTGGATGAGGCGCGGCCGGTGCCGGGGCCGCGCTAGAGGAGCATCAAAGTCGGGCGGAATGGGATCAACACGGCGTCAGGAGACGGCTCCCGGCCCGGGGAGCCGTCATAACGTCGAAGCGTCGCACACAGCGGCGCCGCACCGACCGGCCTCGTACTCGCGACCGCCCGGCCTCGTACTCCCACCGGAGGGCAGCACCATGGAAAGCCTCACCATCGACGACGCGGACCCCGACGAACGCCGCCCGGCAGCAGCCCTTTACGTGCCGGTTCGGCTCGGCTCTGCCGGAGGACAGCAGTTGCGCTTCTCGCGCACCCCGCTGGGCGTACGGACCGCCGTCGGCTTCACCAGTCCCGAGCGGCTGTGCGCGGTGCTCGGCCCCGACCAGAGCTGGATCCGGCTCGCCGAGCCCGCGCTGCGGTCGTTGGCGGCGCCGCTCGGCGTGACCACCGTGACGGTCGACCCGCAGCTCGCGGCCCCGGCCCCGACCGCCGTACGCGCCGAGCCCGTCGGGCAGCCGTGCGCGCGCCGGGGCAACTGGGACCCGGACATGGTCGGCGTGCTGCGGGTGACCGGCGCGGCCGCGGCCGTCTGGACCGCCGTCACCGCGATCCACGCGTTCGTGGACTGACGGAGGAGTCCCCGGATGGGGAATTCCGGGGATTCCCGGATGACAGAGGTTTCCGCCAGGACGACAGGGAGTTTCGCCGCATGACAACCGAACCAGACTTTCTCGTACGGGAGTTGAGCTCACCCTCGGTGTGGCCGGACTCCGCCGTGAACGCGCCCGGCGGCGATGTGTCGCTCGCCGGGGTGTCCCTCGCGGAGCTGGCCGAACGGCACGGGACGCCGGTGTACGTACTCGACGAGACCGAGGTGCGGGCCCGGGCGCGGACCTGGCGGCGGGCGCTGCCGGACGCCGAGATCGTCTACGCGGCGAAGGCCTTCGTCTCCCGGGCCGTGGTCGACTGGATGGCCGAGGAGGGCCTCGGGCTCGACGTCTGCTCGGCGGGCGAACTGGAGCTGGCGGCGACCCGCGGCTTCCCGCCCGAGCGCGTCGTACTGCACGGCAACGCCAAGTCCCCGCGGGACCTCAGTACGGCCCTGCGCCTGGGCGTGGGCCGGATCGTCATCGACTCGGACTCCGAGATAGCCCGGATCGCGGCCCAAGTCCCCAAAGGCGCGGCCCAGAAGGTCCTGGTCCGGGTGCTGCCGGGCATCGAGGCGGGCGCGCACCGGAAGGTCATGACGGGGGCGGAGGGCCAGAAGTTCGGCCTGTCGATCACGGGCGGCGACGCGGAGGACGCCGTCGCACGCGTCCTCGGCCAGCCCGGACTCGAACTCGTCGGTCTGCACTGCCATCTGGGCTCCCAGATCACGTCGACCGAGCCGTACGGGGAGGCGGTGCGCAGGGTGGTCGCGTTCCTGGCCCGCATCCGCGACCGGCACGGCGTCACGCTCCCGGAGCTGGACCTCGGCGGCGGCTTCGCGGCGGCGTACCTGCCGGGCGACCCGGCGCCGTCCCCGGCCGCGTACGGACGCCGGATCACCGAGGAACTGGCCCGCTCCTGCGCCGAGTTCAGCTTTCCACTGCCCCGGCTCACGGTCGAGCCGGGCCGCTCGATCATGGCTCCGGCCGGGGTCGCGCTGTACCGCGTGCTTTCTGTGAAGCGCACCGGCGCGCAGGTGTTCGTGGCGGTCGACGGCGGGATGAGCGACAACCCGCGCCCGGCGCTGTACGGGGCCCGGTACACGGTCCGCATGGTCGGCCGTACGACATCGGCGCCGATGCGCGCCACGACGGTGGTCGGGCGGCACTGCGAGGCGGGCGACATCCTGGCGGAGGACGTCGAACTGCCGGACGACGTACGCCCCGGAGACGTCCTCGCCGTACCGGCGTCCGGGGCGTACCAGGTCTCGATGGCGTCCGGCTACAACATGACCGGCCGCCCACCCGTGGTGGCGGTCGCCGGGGGGCGGTCGCGGCTGCTGCTGCGACGGGAGACGTTCGAGGACCAGCGGGCGCGGGATGTGGGGGTGTGACGGCCCCTTCCGGGGATCCGCCCTTCCGGGGGTCCGCCCTTCCGGGGGTCCGGGGGTCCGGGGGTCCGGGGCGCTCATCCCATGACGTCCCCGAACCGCACGTCGTACGAGGTGGCCGAGGTCATCTCGGCGAGCAGCCGCTCGCCCTCGGCGGCCACCTCGTCGCGCCGGACCCGACCGAGGTCCCCGAACGGCTGAACGGTGAGGACGGCGTGCCCCTCCCCCGCTCCCTTCCCCTCCTCCAGGCGCCACACCCCGGCGAGGAAGCCGTCCACGAGGAGGGTGCAGAAGGCCTGGCTGCCCTTCCAGGTACGGCCCCAGTGCTCCGCCGGGATCACCCGGGTGCGGTCGGCGTGCGACAGCAGCAGGTTGTCGAACTCGGGCAGGAAACGGGGCGGAGCCGGGGTGCCCTCGTCGGGGCGGGGCGCGTCCGGCAGGTCGAAGAGCTCGACCCCGTTCTCGTCACGGAAGGTGACGAGAACGGGCCGCAGCCGCTCGAAGACCTCACCCAGTCGGGTCAGTCCCGCCCAGGTCTGCATGTCCTTGACCGAAGCGGGCCCGAACGCGGCGAGATAGCGCAGCACGGTGTCGTCGGGCGCCGGGACCTGCCCCGGCGCCCGCCCCAGCCAGTTCTCGGCGGTGGTCAGCGCCACCCGCCCGCTGCGACCCCACAGCCCGCGCGGCGTGACCTGCACGAGCGGCAGCGCGCAGCGCGCGGCGAGGGACAGCGCGAAGGGCGTGGCGTCGGGCCACTGCTCGCTCAGCACGTCCCGGATCTCCTTCATGGTGTACGGCCGCTCCTCCACCAGCCCACGCACGGTCGCGGCGAGCCGCTCCAGGTCCACACCCTCCAGCTGCCCCCGGAACTGCTTGAGCTCACGGTCCCGGGCCGCCTGGACGAGCGGCCGCAGGGTGAGTACGTCGTCGGCGGTGTGGAGGTGGATGGTGGACCGCAGGGTCACGATCCGTACGAGCTCGCGCGCCTCGATGAGCGCGGAGAGCTGCTCCGGCCGGAACCCGGCGAGCCGGGCCCACAGCGCGAAGTACGGAGGCTTCACGTTCTGCGCCTGCAGCCCGACGAGATGCGCGACCGCGTCCTTCGGCCCGAGCGCGGAGGTGCGGCGCAACAGGTGCTGACGGTCGAGGGTGGCGCGGTTGAGGGCGCGGGTGGTGAGGAGGGGGGCGGAAGCGGGGCGTGAGGAGCGCGTTTTCTGCGGGGCCATAGGGGGCACGGTAGTGCGGATCTAGGACAGGTTCTGGCCGCGATGGGGGTACGGGGGGCGGCGGAGTATTGGGGGCGCGGGGGTACTGGGGGCGGCGGGGCAAGCAACGTCCGCAAACGGACAGCGGGGCAACGGGGCACCCCGGTGGCGTCCGGCGTGTACGTCAACGACCCGGATGGCGTCCGGAACGACGCCGAGCCGGTGCCATTTGAGCCGTATATCCTGCACCGAGACCAGGCGGGCGCACCCCGGCCCGCTGCGGAACAACGCCGGAAGCGGTCGCGCGCGGGAGGTGAAGCCATGACCGAGCGAGGAGTCAGCCCGGGCCTGGTGACGCCATGACCGAGCGGGGAGCACGCCCCGGCCAGTCGCCGCCGCCCTCGAAGAAGCACTCCTGGCGGCGCCAGATCGCCCCGCCGCCGAACCCGCCCGCGTCCACGCCCCCGGCGTCCGCAGCGCCGGCCTCCCCCGGGCCCGTACGGCACGACCACCGCAGTGTCGTGGAGTCCGCACTGTACCGGGACGGCCGCCGCGTCTCGTCCCCCGACACCCTCGCCGAGACCTTCCGCCGGCTGCGCGAGACCCCCGACGGCATGGCGTGGATCGGCCTGCACCGCCCGTCCGAGGCCGAACTGCTTTCACTGGCCGAGGAGTTCGACCTCCACCCGCTCGCGGTGGAGGACGCCTTGGAGGCCCACCAGCGCCCGAAGCTCGAACGGTACGGCGAGACCCTCTTCGTCGTCCTGCGCGCGGCCCGCTATCTGGACGCCCCGGAGGAGGTCGACTTCGGCGAGCTGCACGTCTTCATCGGCCGCGACTTCCTCATCACCGTCCGCCACGGCGCCGCCCCCGACCTGTCGGCGGTGCGCCGCCGCATGGAGGAGACACCCGAGCTGATGGCCCTGGGCCCGGAGGCAGTGCTGTACGCGATCCTGGACGCGGTGGTGGACGGCTACGTACCCGTCGTCTCCGGCGTCCAGAACGACATCGACGAGATCGAGACGGAAGTCTTCCGCGGGGACCCCGAGGTGTCCCGCCGCATCTACGAACTCTCCCGCGAAATCGTCGAGTTCCAGCGCGCCACCCGCCCACTGGTCGGCATGCTGCACGGCCTGATGGCGGGATTCGCCAAGTACGGCACGGACGAGGAACTCCAGCGCTACCTCCGAGACGTCGCCGACCACGTAACCCACACCAGCGAACGCGTAGACGGCTTCCGCCAGGCCCTGACAGAGATCCTCACGGTCAACGCGACACTGGTCACCCAGCAACAGAACGCAGAAATGCGGGCGTTGGCGGAGGCGGGCTTCGAACAGAACGAGGAGATCAAGAAGATCTCGTCGTGGGCGGCAATTTTGTTCGCGCCGACGCTGGTGGGAACGATCTACGGGATGAACTTCGAGAACATGCCGGAGTTGGGGTGGGGGTTCGGGTATCCGTTCGCGATTCTGCTGATGGCGGGGGTGTGCGTGAGCCTGTACTTCATCTTCAAGCGGCGGGATTGGCTGTAGGCGGCAAGCCGGATCACTTGATCAACTTCGCGTCTGCGAATAACCGTGCGGGTCGGTTTCGGAGTCCTGGGGAGAATCCGGGGAGAATGCGCGGCGTTGGGGAGCGGGCCATCACTCTCCTCACCTGCTGTTCCGCATGTGCCTTACGACGCGGCTCAGCCGAGCGGCTTCAGCTAGTCGTCGCTGATCGAGCAGCAGCATGACCGCGCACACCGGGTGGACGTCACGTCGCCGAGGTGCCCGGCCGCGCGGCGAGGCCAGAGCACCCACAGGCACGACGCCTGGCGTACCGCCACCACCAGCGTCCTCGCAGCAGTGCGCAGCTTGTCACCCGAGCGGTGGGAGGCGAGGGCTTCCGCAATGGCCAACCGGCGGCGACTGTAAAAATCGCTGTCCGATCACCGGAGCACGGTGATAGACATCCGGCGTGGAAAAGAATCTTGAGTTCCCTGACCTGCTGCGACTGATCGATGAACGGTCGACCACCTTCCGCGCCACGGTGGCCGCCGCGCCCAGTCTCGACGCGCAGGTGCCGACCTGCCCCGACTGGACGCTGTTCGATCTGGTGAAGCACCTGGGTGGGGGAGACCGCTTCTGGGCCGCCATCGTCGGCGCGGGGCCTGCCGACGCTCCCCCGGCCGAGGCCGTCGCCGCGCGCGCCGCTCTGGAAGTGCCGCTGGAACGGGAGGCCCTGCTGGCCTGGCTGGCCGCGTCGACGCAGCTTCTGCTGGACGCCCTGCGCGCGGCGGGACCGGAGAGCGGTTGCTGGACGTGGTGGCCCGCGTCGCAGTCACCGCAGACCGCCGGCGGCACCGCCCGGCACCGGGTCCAGGAGAGCGCGGTGCACACCTACGACGCCCAGCTCGCCGGGGGCGCCCCGCAGCCGCTGCCGGTCGAGCTGGCACTCGACGGTGTGGAGGAGTTCCTGTTCACCGTCTGCGCAACGCCGAGTGCCTGGCCGCACAAGCCCACGGCCTTCGACTTCCACGCCGCCGAGGGCCGCTCCTGGCGCCTCACCGTCGACGGCGACGGGGCACGCACCACCCGCATCCCCGCGCCCACCGCCGCGACCGGCGAAGACTCGGACGCAGCCGGCGCCTCCGTCCACGGCACGGCCAGTGAGCTGGTCCTCTACCTGTACGACCGGATCCAGGCCGACTCCTTGCACGTTGACGGAGACGCAGGGCTGCTCGACCTGCTCCGCGCCTGGGAGCCGGAGGAGAAGTAGGACGTAGCGGGGGCGGCCGGCCGCGCCTCAAGCCGGTAGGACACGAGTCAACAGTCCCGCCGATCCCGAGGCCGTGGCGGCCAAGAGGGGCCAAGCTCACCGGCGGTGCGTCCTCCGATGCCGGGGCAGCCGCGTGAGCGGCGCGCTCGTCCTGGACAGCGAGGGCCTGGCCAAGGCCGTGCAGCGCGACCGCGAGGTCGACGAGTGGCTCACCGCCGCCCGCGACGCCGACCTACGGGTGATCACCTCGGCCGCGGTGCTCGTCGAGGTGATCCAACCCCCGGATCAACGACGCCGCCTTGAGGTGGACGCAGTCCCGGCACCGCTACCGCTACTTGCGCTCGCGCGGCCAGGTCTGGAGGCCTTCCGGTCCGAGCTCGGACCGAGCGAAGCGTGGCACCCCGACCGGCCCGGTCCCGCTCCTGTCGTCGCCGAGGTCGGGCGGTCAGCTCGTTGCCCGTACCGCGTCCCTGATCAGGTCGGCGACCCGTGTGGGCTCGGAGAGGGCGACGGCGTGGGAGGCGTCCGGGAGTTCGACGACGACGGCGCCGGCTCGTGCGGCGCCGAAGCGTTGGACCTCGGGGCTGATCGTGCGGTCCGCCCCGGCCACCAAGGCCCAGGACGGTTTGGTCCGCCACGCCGCCGCGGACGCGGTCTCGGTGAAGGCGGCCGTGGCGAGCGGGCGTTGGGTCGCTGCCAGGACGGCGGCGACGTCCTCGGGCACGTCCGCCGCGAAGACGGAGGGAAAGGCCGTCTCCTCGATGGTGACCTCGACAGCCGAGTCGCCGTCGAGGAGCGGGTAGGTCCACTCCTTCAGGTGGCCCGTCAGCGGGGACTCGGGGAAGCTCTCTTGGAGCCGGCCGAGGCTCTCGCCCTCGTGGGGCACGTAGGCGGCCACGTAGACGAGCGCGACGACGTTCTCCGCGGCGCCGGCCACGGTGATCAGCGCACCGCCGTACGCGTGGCCGACGAGTACGGCCGGGCCTTCGACCTGGGCCAGGACGGAGGCGAGGTAGGCGGCGTCCGACGTCAGGCCCCGCAGCGGGTTCGACGGAGCGATCACCGGGATACCGCTGCTCCGCAGTTCCGAGATGACGCCTATCCAGCCTGTCGCGTCGGCGAAGGCACCGTGCACGAGGACGACCGTGGGGTGGGGCATGCGAGTTCTCTTCTCGGTGTCGGGCCACGTGTGGGGCGTCGTCACGACGGTCAGGGCGCGGCCCGGAGTGCGGCAAGAGGTCCGTGCGACTGTTACGCACGGTAGAGCCATGGAAGTGGCACCTCTTGTACGTGCGCGCATCCGCGCTGTCATGACAGCGCACACGCGTCTCAGCGCCTTCGCTCGTCCTGGGCGACGGCAGTCGTCGATGCGAAGGCCGAGGTCGCCAACGCCTGCCATTCGCTGGGGCTCATGCCGTAGGCCCCGCGGAACGTGCGGCTGAAGTGCGAGGGGCTGCTGAAGCCCCAGCGGTGTGCCACCGCGGCCATGGTGACCCTCCGGTTGGAGCGGCCCAGTTCGAGGCGGCAGAATTCGAGCCTGCGCCGCCGCACCCATTGGCTCACCGTGCTGCCGTCGTTCTGGAAGAGCTTCTGCAGGTACCGGACGGAGATGTGGTGGGCGCGTGCGATCGACTCCGGTGAGAGGTCCGGGTCCATCAGATGTTCTTCGATGTAGCCGTGGATACGGGACAGCATCTCGTTGACGGCCCCGGACGCGTCGTCGGCCTCGTCCGTCGTGTCCGCTTCGAGGAGCTCCATGACCAGGACGGAGAGGAGGTGTACGGCCGTCCGGGCACGCCGGTCCCCGATCGTGGACCGGCGGAACTCCGCCTCGGCGGCTAGCGCGGTCAGGAAGTCGGACGCCAGCGCCCCGATTCCCTCCCCGCCGCGTACGGGTACGCCGAGCACCTGGTTCAGTTCCGACTCCGTGACGCCCAAATAGTGGCGGGGCACCCGGAAGAAGATCATCTGGCAGTCCTCGCCGAACTGCAGCAGGTGCTGTCGGGCCGGGTCGCAGAAGACCAGGTCGTTCGGCTCCAACAGGGTCTTGGCACGCTCCTGGACGACGGTGACGGGCCCACGGACATGGACGCCGAGGTAGACATGGTTCCGGTCGTTCGTGTCCGGCATCTCGGAAAGCATCTGGACCAGCCACCCCGAGCGGGAGGAGGGCGAGGCCGGATCGGGCGCTTGCCTGGGCACCCGTTCGGGCGCACGAGACATCAGTGTGAGGGGCATGGGGATTCCTAGCCGTAGGTGCGTGCGGGCGGCGGGCGGATTCACGCCCCGTTCGCCGGCTCCTCGGCCAGGAACTTCTCCACCACGGCGTTGAAGGCCGGCGGGTTCTCCAGGAAGGGGAAGTGCGAGCTCGCCACGTCGGAGGCGAAGACGTGCAGGCGTGCGCCGGGAATCCGCTCGGCGACGAAGCGCTGCGAATCGGGGTGCACATGGCTTCCCTCGCAGCCGATCACCAGGGTCGGCACATCGATCCGGGGAAGCACGTCGCGCCAGTCCTGCGCGCAGTGGTCGAACAGCAGCGGTACGCCCGCGTAGGCGGGTGTCGACCGGATCTCCTCGCCGACGAAGGCCAGCACCTCGGGGTCGGGCTCGCCGGAGAACATGCCGCGCACGAAGTCGGCGCGGACCGTGTCGCCCTCCGGCCCCGCGAGGGCCGCACCCAGGTACAACAGCCCCGACACATCGAAGATGGCGCCGGAGTCCCGCTGTTCCCGCTCGGTCATCCAGGGCACGGCGGCGACCGCCGCGGGCTGGTCGACGGCGACGAAGCGCCGGATCCGTCCGGTCCCGTACTGGTCGATGAAGCTCCACCACACCGAGACGCCCATGGACCAGCCCAGTGCGTCGAAACGGTCAAGACCGAGATGGTCGACGAGTTCGAGCACATCGCGGGCGAGCCGGGCGATGCGGTAGCCGTGACGCGGCTTGCCGGACTTCCCGTGGCCGCGGAGGTCGACGGTGACGACGCGACGACCGGGCGCCAGCCCCTCGATCTGGTGGCGGAACATCGCCTGCGTCTGCCCCCAGCCGTGCAGCATCACCAGCGGGACGCCCTCGCCGCCGGTGTCCTGGTACGCGAGCCGTGCGCCGTCCGTCGTGATCAGTTCCTTCATGACCTCTCCCCTGGTCAGAGGCGGTACATCGGTCCCGCCCGTCCCGAACATCATCGAATGGGGCCCGCCGCCCGCACCACCGCGAGTTGTAGGAATCGGGCCGTGGATCCTCCTCGCTTTGTCGAAGCACGTCTGTGGTCGGAGGGGCCGTGGTCAGACGGCCCCGCCGCCGCCCGGGGCGAGGAGTTCCTCGATCCTGAGCCCGAGGTGCAGAGTGAGCCGGTGGGCGCCGTCGTCGAGGTCGAGTCCGGTGATCTCCTGGATCTGGCGCAGGCGGTAGTAGAGCGAGGTGCGGTGGATTCCCAGCGTGTCCGCGGTCCTGGGAATCGATCCCGCGCGTTCGAGGAAGCAGCGCAGGGTGTCCCGCAGGCGGTCGCCGCCATGAGTGTCGCTCAGGGTACGGAGCGGCTTCGGGACCAAGGACGCGTTCAGAACGTGCTCGGGGAGCTGGAGCAGCACCGCGAGCTCCCCGAGCAGCTCCCAGTCACCAGCGCTCTTCAGGGTGGGCAGTCGGCGTGCCGCGCGTGCCGCCACGAGCGCCTGCTCGTACGACGTCCATGCGTCGTCCAGGCCGGTGTGCCGGCCGCCGACGCCGATCACGGGGTCCGCCGACGGACCCAGGAAGGTGCGGAGTTCATCCAGGATGCGAGCGGACTGTGCGGTGACCTCGTCCTGACCGGGTGGGCGGTCGCGCAGCTGGAGCAGTGTCGCCCGCTCCTTGCCGATCGCGATGAGGCCCTGGGCCGAACGCGTCTGCCGGAACCCCTCCAGCGCCCCCCACAGGGCAGCCTCGGACTGCCGCACGAGCTCGGTCGCGCAGCTCAGTTGGACGACGGTGACCAGGACGTGCTCGGCAGCTCCGAGCAGTCCGAGTTCCTTGCCTCGCCGCCGTGCGGTGGTACGGGCGGCGACGTCGGTGCCGACGAGTTCGAGGACGAGGTCCCGCTCGTCGGCCTTCCGGCCGTCGGTGGCGATGTGCTCTCCGTGCATCTGGGTGGCCATGGCGTCCGCGGCCCGGGCGATGGCACGTGTCTCGTGCTCTGCGAGCGTCTTCTCGGGCACGACCACCATGAGCAGTCCGAGGAGATGCCCGCGCTCGCGCAGCGGCACGACGTAACGGGGCAGCAGTCCGAGATCGTCACGGCCATCGATGAATCCGGCTCGGGACCACTGGGTCACGCCCTGGGCGAGGACGTAGCGGATGGTCGCGTTGTCGGCGCGGCCCTGCAACAGGGTGCCGATGCGGACCGGGTCCTCGTCGCCGAAGTGGCGGCTCGTGCAGACCATGCGGACCAGCGGGTCGTCGACGGCGACGGACCGGCCGAGCCGCTCCGCGAGCTCGTCGACAAGCGCCTGGAGCTCGGGGCTGCCGGGGCGGGCTCGCTGGAGCCTTACGGTCATGCGCTGTTCCTCTCTCGACCAACGGTTCCCCGCGGACTTCTATCCTTTCCGCGGCTCTTGATCATTCTGAGGAAGCGACGACGTCGGCACATCACACGAATCGTGCATTGCCATGAAGCCCACGGGGGATACGAAGCGACTACTCTCCGCTGTCGCGATGCTTCACCAGCCGGGTCAGCTCCACGCGCGAGGTGATGTCCAGCTTGGTGAAGGCCCGGCGCAGGTGCGAACTCACCGTGTGCGGCGAGAGGGAGAGGTGCTCGGCCACCTGTTGGTTGGTCAGCCCTCGGGCCACGAGCCGTACCACCCGTATCTCCGCGGCCGTCAGCTCGGGCCATGCACCGGAGAGTCCGGCCGTCGAGGGCCGGCGGCGGACACCGGCGGCCCGCAGGCGCCGACGGACGCGTGCGACGTCCCGCTCGGCGCCCGCTCGCGCGTAGAGCGCGAGGGCCGTGTCGAAGTACGGCACCGCTTCGGACGTGCGGGTGGCCGCCAGCTTGCGTCCGGCGTCCTCCAGTGCCGACGCCCGGGCCAACGGCCGAGGGCAGTCCTCGTACAGCCGGACGGCGCGTACGAGAGGGGCGAGGTCGTTGTCGAGGAGCCCCCGGGCATGCGCGGCGGTGGCGGCGAGGAACGTGAGGTCGGGGTTGAGCACGGCCAGTCGCTCGGCCAGGGCCACTGCCTGCGCGGCCCGTTCGTGCGCGCCGCCGCGCAGCGCCAGGCGGACGAGGACCGGGGCGTCGGCGGGGTCGACCAAGCCGGCGTAGGCCGGCCGGTCCGCGGCGGGCGATGTCATCACCGCGTCGAGTTCGGCCATGGCACGGTCGGGTCGGCCTTCGAAGTCGGCCATCAGCGCCAGCATCCAGGAGCCGAAGTGCCGGACGACGGGTGCGCCGTCGCTCCGCATGCGCCTCGCCTCCGCCGCGTACGCTCGGGCGGTCTGCTGGTCGTTGGTGTGGAGGGCGACGCGCATCATCACGTACCGGAGCGTGACGTCGGCGAGGTTTCCCGGGCCGGGATCGTCGGTCGTCACGGACGCGGCTTCGGCGTCCGCCCGGGCGTCCGTCAGCCGTCCGGCCTCCAGAAGGATGCGGGACCTGGTCATGAGCCACATACGGGTGGCCGCCGTCCGCCCCTGCTCCCTGGTGATCCGGATGCCGTCCTCCGCGGCGGCGAGCGCCTCCGCCGAGCGTCCGGTGGTGTTCGACAGGAGAGCGTGCCACAAGGCCTCCGGAACCCACAGCGAGGTGCTGACGCCCAGGGCGTCGGCCAGCGCGGCGGACCGCTCGGCCTGCCGGAACGCCTCGGTCAAGTCCATGCGGTGGAAACTCACGGCCGAGCGGACCGTCGTCAACGTGGCCTCGGCGGAGCGGTCCCCCGCTGCCGCCGCGGTCTCCCACGCCTCCGCGGCGACCTGCTCGGCCGCCGAGTGCTCGCCCGACATCGACAGGCCGACAGCGAGCATGGCCAGCAGTCGCCCCCTGACGTCCACGGGGATCCCGGGCAGTGCCGCCCCGGCGCGGGCCTGCCGGACCGCCTCGGAGAAGTCGAACGGTACGGCGAGGCGTGCCAGGGCAAGGCGTATGCGCGCCTCGTCCTCAGGTCCGAGACCGCCGGCCGCCAGGGCGGAGGCTCCCAGCTCACGCGCCTGGGCGGCCCGGCCCGTCTGCCAGAGCAGCGGGATCGTCTCGGCGATGATCCGCGGCCGCTCCGGAGCGGCCGCCGTGGTGAGTTCCAGGGCCTTGAGACTGCGTTCCGCGGCGGGTCCGGGAGCGGTGCCCGCGAGTTCTGCCGCGGCGGTGCGCAGCCGGTCGGCCTCCGCCGCGTCTCCCGGCCCCGCTCTCCCGGCCTCCGCCGCATCTGCCGGTGCTCTCCCGGCCGACGGCCCGGGACGCTCGGCGGGGGAGGCCGCGCTCCCCGGTGGCAGCTCGGCGGCTTGACCACGCAGGGCCTGACGCAGGGACAGAGGGAGGCCGGCTTCCACCGCCTCGCGGATCAGGTCGTGGCGGAAGGCGAGGCGATCGCCGCTTTCGGTGAGCAGATCGGCGTCGAGGGATTCCCGTACCGCTGTGATGAGCGCCCCCGAGGACCTGCCGAGCAGTTCGGCCAGCAGCGCGACGGTGACCGGGCCGCCCATGGCGGCCGCCGTCTGCACCAGCTCCCGCGCCTCGTCGGACAGTTGGTCGAGGCGGCGCACGACAGAGGGGAGTTCCTGTGGGGCTGGGGGTCCGGCCGGCAGCCTGGCCGTGCCGTTCTCGATCGTCACTGCCTCCCGCAGCGAGCCGAGCAGCGCGACCAGCAGCTGCGGGACCCCTTCGGCGCGACGGACGACGCGGAGGACGTCCGGGTCGGGAGCGGCGCCCAGGACGTCCTCGGTGATCCGTGTGGTGGCCTGGTCGTCCAGCGCTCCCAGCGCCAGCTCGTGTGCGCCTGCCTGCCGGATCCGGTCCAGGGTCGTGCGCACTCCCGACGGCACGCTGCCGCCGCGCACGGCGACCAGCCACAGGATGGCGTACGACGAGAGTCCGGCCGCGAGGGTGTTGAAGGTGAGAAGGGTCAGGTCGTCGCACCACTGGAGGTCGTCGAGGACGACGAGCAGGGGGCCGTTTCGAGCCGTCTCCCGCAGGCGGTCCCCCAGTTCCTGGAGCAGCCAGAAGCGCTGGCCGGGCGTCGTAGCGAGGTCCCTGAGGCGGACGGCGCCCGACAGCGGTTCCTCGCCGGAGAGCAGACCGTCGAGGAGCGGACCGAGCGGCACGAACTGCTCGTCGGGGTCCGCCGCTCCCTCGAACACCCTCGTCCCGCGGCGCCTCGCGGCTGCCGCGGCCTCCGCGAGGATCCTGGACCTGCCGATGCCGACGGGGCCTTCGACGCGGATGATCCCGCCTTCGCCCCGGTCGAGTGCGTCGAGCCGCGCCGCGATGAACGCCAGTTCGGCGTCCCTGCCGCGGAGGGCCGTCCGTACACCTGCGAGTTCCTCGGGCACGGTCCTTTTCGTCACTCGGTTCACGCTCATACGGCGGAACAGTATGAACCATATGAACCACCCCGCAGTCGCCCGGCCCAGGGGCCCGTCTCAGTCGAAGCGCAGGTCGGCGAGTTGCCGTTCGAGGACGGTGACGTCGTCCTCGGGCTCTTCACCGACCGGGCGCGCCGCCATGAGCGTGGCGAGTTCGACGCCCGCCCGGCGGACGCGGCCGGGCAGGCCGTCGGTGTACTCGTCTCCCCCCGAGCCCCAGTCCTCGGAGGCCGCGTACACGGCGGTGGGGACGACGACGGCGCGGAGATAGGCGAAGAGCGGGCGCACGGCGTGCTCAAGGACCAGGGAGTGGCGGGCGGTACCGCCCGTCGCCGCGATCAGGACCGGCTTCCCGGAGAGGGCGTCCGGATCGATCACGTCGAAGAAGGACTTGAAGAGACCGCTGTAGGAAGCCGCGAACACGGGAGTCACGACGATCAGGCCGTCGGCCCCCGTCACCGCGTCGATCGCGGCGCTCAGTCGCGGCGGCGGAAAGCCGGTCACGAGATGGTTGGCGATGTCGCCGGCCAGTTCGCGCAGCTCCACGACCTCGGTCGACGCCGCGTGCCCCCGGGCGGCGAGTTCGTCGCGGGCCGACTCGGCCAGCCGGTCCGCGAGCAGGCGGGTGGAGGAGGGGGTGCTCAGCCCCGCGGAGACGACGATCAGCTTCATGCGGCGGACACCTCCCGGACGGCGCGGAGGGACGCGTGCGTGGGGGCCTCCGGCACGCCGGACGGACGCCCCTTGGCGAATTCCCTCCGCAGGACGGGCACGACCTCTTCGCCGAGGATGTCCAGCTGTTCAAGGACGGTCTTCAGAGGCAGGCCCGCGTGGTCCATCAGGAACAGCTGGCGCTGGTAGTCGCCGACGCTCTCCCGGAACGACAGGGTCCGCTCGATGACCTGCTGGGGAGAGCCCACCGTCAGCGGGGTCTGCTCGGTGAAGTCCTCCAGCGACGGGCCGTGGCCGTACACGGGAGCGTTGTCGAAGTAGGGACGGAACTCCCGTACGGCGTCCTGGGAGTTCTTGCGCATGAAGACCTGTCCGCCCAGGCCGACGATGGCGTCCTCCGGCCGGCCGTGGCCGTGGTGCGCGAACCGGCGCCGGTAGAGCTGCACCATGCGCCTGGTGTGGTCGGCCGGCCAGAAGATGTTGTTGTGGAAGAAGCCGTCGCCGTAGAAGGCGGCCTGCTCCGCGATCTCGGGGGACCTGATGGATCCGTGCCAGACGAAGGGCGGGACGCCGTCCAGGGGCCGGGGTGTCGAGGTGAAGGCCTGGAGCGGCGTACGGAACGTGCCCTCCCAGTCCACGACGTCCTCGCGCCACAGCCGGCGCAGCAGCGTGTAGTTCTCCTTGGCGAGGTTGATGCCCTGGCGGATGTCCTGTCCGAACCACGGGTAGACCGGACCGGTGTTGCCGCGCCCCAGCATGAGGTCGACCCGGCCGTCGGCCAGGTGCTGGAGCATCGCGTAGTCCTCGGCGATCTTCACCGGGTCGTTGGTGGTGATCAGCGTCGTGGACGTGGACAGGATCAGCTTCTCGGTGCGGGCGGCGATGTAGCCGAGCATGGTCGTCGGCGACGACGGGACGAACGGCGGGTTGTGGTGCTCGCCGGTCGCGAAGACGTCCAGGCCGACTTCCTCGGCCTTGAGGGCGATGGCGACCATCGCCTTGATGCGCTCGTGTTCCGACGGAGTACGGCCGTTGGTGGGGTCGGGGGTCACGTCCCCGACGGTGAAGATGCCGAACTGCATGGGGTATCTGCTCTCCTGAGCTCGTCCGGTTCCCGCGCCGGGAACCGGGGGCCGGGGTGACGCCGGGGGCTCCGGCGTCACCCAGCGGGTCAACGGTGCGGCGTCACTTCGCCAGGAAGGCGAGGAGGGCGGTGTTGACCTCCTCGGCGTGGGTCCACAGCAGGCCGTGCGGGGCGCCCTCGATCTCGACGTAGTCGGCCGACGGGAGCGCCTTGTGGAAGGGGCGCGCGGTGCCCTCGGCAGGCAGGATGCGGTCGGCGGTGCCGTGCAGGATCAGGGCCGGCACGTCGACGGCGGGGATGTCGGCGCGGAAGTCGGTGTACCAGGTCGCCGGCGCGGCGGACGCGGCGAAGGAGCCGCCGCGGGCCGCGGTGTTCCAGCTGTTGCGGACGGCCTCCTCGCTGATGCGGGTGCCCAGGTTCTCGTCGAGGTTGTAGAAGTCGTTGAAGAAGGCCGTGTAGTAGGCGTAGCGGTCGGCCTTGACGGCGGCGACGACGCCGTCGAAGAACTCCTTCGGGGCGACGCCGTCCGGGTTGTCGTCGCTCTTGAGCAGGCAGGGCTCCAGCGAGGCCAGGAAGGCGACCTTGGCGACGCGGCCGGAGCCGTACGTGGACACGTAGCGGGCGACCTCGCCGGTGCCCATGGAGAAGCCGACCAGGACGGCGTCGTTCAGGTCGAGGGTCTCCAGCACGGTGTTCAGGTCGGCGGCGAAGGTGTCGTAGTCGTAGCCGATGGTCGGCTGCGAGGACTGCCCGAATCCGCGGCGGTCGTACGTGATCACGCGGTAGCCGGCATCGAGCAGAGCGGCGCTCTGGCGCTCCCAGGAGTGGCCGTCGAGCGGGAAGCCGTGGATGAGGACGACGGGCTGCCCGGCACCCTGGTCCTCGAAGTACAGCTCGATGGGGTTGGTGTTCTCCTGGCCCACGGTGATGTACGGCATGGGGATGCTTCCTCGATTCGGGTCGGCTGGTCCGCGCGTCGAAGCGGCGCGGTATGCCCGTCACGCTAGGACCGGTCCCGCACCTCCTGTTGCCGTACCGCGCACCACACCTTGCACGGGGGCGCAGAGGTCACTCAGCCGCCGGTGGCTGTTCCGGCGTCGCCCTCCGCAAGCACGATCCGGGCCAGGTGGACCCTGGAGCGCACCGAGAGCTTGCGGAAGATCGACGCCAGATGGGTGTTGACCGTGTGCGGGGAGACGACGAGGGCCTCCGCGGCCGACCGGTTGGTGTGGCCCGCGGCGATCAGCCGGGCCACCTTGCGTTCCGAGGCCGTGAGCGCGTCCCAGCCCTGGCCGGGGCGCGGCCGCAGGCCTCCGGTGCGCCGTCCGGAGCGGCTGGTGGCCCGTTCCAGATCGGCCCGGACCCGGTCTGCCTCGGCGTCGGCCCCCGCCTGGGCGTAGATGTCGTGCGCCCTGGTCAGGGCGGGTGTCGCAGCGGGGTCGCCTGCCGCGAGAAGAGCGCGCCCGAGGTCGGCGGATGCGGCGGCGAGGGACAGCTGCCGGAGGCCGGTGAGGAGGACGTGGACCGATCGCTCCAGGAGTCCGTGGTCGGCGTTCACCAGGCCGACCGCGTGGGCGGCCGTCCCCTGTGCGGTCGGCACGGAAGGGTTGCGGGTGGCGTGCTCCGCCGCCTGGGCCGCGAGGTCCTCGGCCAGGTTCCGGTCCCCGCCGCGCAGGGCGATCCGCACGGCCTGGACGACATGGGGGCGCAGGAGCCGCCAGCGGAGGAAGGGATGGTCACGCTGCACGGATCGGACCAGTTCGGCCGCTGCCGCGTGGTCGCCGTCGGCGTCGGCGACGACGGCCTCGAAGTACTGGTGCGTGGCGTGGTTGCCCGTGTTCGGCCGCTCGGCCACGGTCGCCCGCACGACGTCCAGGTGTTCCCGCGCGGCTTCGCGGTCACCGCGCAGCATCGCGAGGAGGCCGCGGTTGACGCGGATGTTGACCAGGTTGCCTGGCACGTGGAGGTCCGCTTCGAGCCGCTCGGCGGTGACGAGGTCGGCGTCCGCGTCGTCGAGCCGGCCGAGCCCCATGTTCAGGGTTGCCTGGGCCCAGATCAGCATGGCGGGGCGCAGGGGAGCGTCGCCCGCCGTCCGGAGCAGTCGCCTTACGGTGTCGAAGTCGTCCATGTGGATCCGGGCGACGGCCTCCTCGGGAAGGAAGGCCGTGTCGAACACGCTGAGCGCCGTGTGGTGTTCGACGGCGGCGGCGCAGTCGCCCGCGTTGAGGGCGATCTCGCCGAGGCCCCACAGCGCGAGGACACGGGCCTCCCGGTCACCGGACCGCTCCGCCTCGGCGAGCGCCCGTTCGCCGGTCTCGCGAGCGGCCCCGAGGTCGCGCCCGCGGGACCGGGCGAGGGCCTGCCGGGCGGTGAGCCGGGCGCGGATCACCGGGTCGGTGACGGCTGCCAGTGCGGCTGTCGAGCGGCGGGTCAGCTCGTGGACGTCGTCGAGGTGCCACAGCGTGTCGCCGAGTACGGACTGCAGACGGGCGAAGACGTCCAGGGGCGGCTGCCGGGCGAGCAGCGTGTCGCCGGTATCCCGTGCCTGGGTGTACCGGCCCGCGCGGGTCAGCGCGACGATGGCCCGTTCTCCCACGTCGAACACCATGGGCGCATGGGGCGGTACGAGTTCCAGGGCGCGTACGGCCAGGTCGGCGGCGAGGTCGGGCATCACGGCCATCACATCCGTGGCGGCCGTGCCGAGCAGCCCGATCGCCTCCTGGTCGCCGGGTTCGGCGCTCTTCAGCAGATGCGGGACCGCGTCGGTGGAGCTCCGGCCCGCCGCGACGAGCCGGCTCGCGGCCTCACGGTGGAGCGCCCGGCGTACGGAGGGGGCGAGATCGGCGTACACCGCCTGGCGGAGCAGGTCGTGGCGGAACAGGAGGCGTTCGCCGTCGTCGTGGAGCAGGGCGGCGGCGATCGCCTCGTCCACTTCGGCGCTGAGTCCGGAAGCGGGCCGGCCGCACAGGGCGGCGGCGTCCGCGAGCGAGAACGCGCGACCGAGGACCGAGCCGATCCGCAGGAAGTGGAGGGTGTCCGGCCGGAGGTCGGCCAGCCGGTCGCGTACACCGAGGACCAGCCGCTCCGGCGGCTCCGGCGCGTCCGCGCCCGACGCCGCGATGCCCGTGAGCATCTCGGCCGCGAGGAAGGGGTTGCCTCCCGCCCCGTCGAGAAGTTCCGCGACCTGCGTCGGCACGTCCCCGCCGAGGACGTCCCGTGCCAGCTCGGCCAGGGCCGTGTCGGACAGCGGCCGGAGGGGGAGGGTCGTCGTCCGCGGCCCCTGCCCGTACAGTTCCGGGTCGTTCCTGCCCGTGAGCAGCCAGAGGACCGGGGAGCTGAGCAGCCGTGCCGGCATGACGCTCAGGGCGAACCGGCTCAGCGGGTCGGCCCATTGGACGTCGTCGACCGCGATCAGCACGGGCGTGCCCGCCGAGCGTTCCTCGATCAGCTGGGCCAGTCGTTCCACGAGCCAGATGCGCTGGTCGTGATGGCCCGCGAGGTCGGCGAAGTCCGTGCTGGACAGCAGCGGCGGGTCACCGTGCAGGAGGCCCGAGGCCAGTGAGGCGAGCGGTGCCAGCTCGTGCAGTTCCTCGGCGCGTCCATGGCTGACGACGAACCCGTGAGCCCGCGCGATCGAGACGGTCTCCCGCAGCAGTACGGTCTTCCCGATCCCGGACTCGCCCAGGAGCAGCGCGATCGCTCCTCCCTCGCCGTCGCGCACCGCCTCGACCAGGGCGCGCAGCCGCTCCAGCTCGGCTTCGCGGCCCCGCAGCCCGGGCCGACTCAGCCCCGCGCTCCCGGACACCGCCATGCCTTGTCCCCCGGGCCGGTCGGGGCTCATCCCTTGACCGATCCGGCGAGCAGTCCCCGTGCGAAGTGCCGCCGGAGGGAGAAGAAGACGAGCAGCGGGACGAACGCCGCCACGAAGGCTCCCGCGGTGAGCCGCTGCCACTCGTTGCCGTACGTCCCGGCCAGGCTCGCCAGTCTGACCGTCATCGGCGCGGTCTCGGCCGTTCCGCCCGACAGCGTCAGTGCCACGAGGAGGTCGTTCCACACCCAGATGAACTGGATGACGGCGAAGGAGACCAGGGCCGGGCAGGCCAGGGGCAGCACGATCCGGAGCAGCAGCGTCCCGTGCGACGCGCCGTCGACGCGGGCGGCCTCGATCAGGTCCCGGGGCAGCCCCGCCAGGAAGTTGTGCAGGAGGAAGACCGCGAACGGCAGCGCGAAGACCGTGTGGGCGAACCAGACCTGGCCGAAACGCGCGGGACCGGTGAGGTTCCAGGCGGGCAGGAACAGCCAGCCCTGGGAGAACAGCTTCAGGAGGGGGACGAGCGCCATCTGGAGCGGCACGACCTGGAGCGCGAAGATGCCGACGACGAGCGCGTCCCGCCCCCTGAAGTCGATCCACGCCAGGGCGTACGCCGCGAAGAACGCCAGCACGAGCGGGAACAGCACCGATGGGAGGGTGATGACGACGGAGTTGACGAAGTGCTCCGCGAGCCGCCCCGACCCGTTCCCGCCGCCGGACAGCACCTCGCCGTAGTTGTCGAGCGTGAGGTGGGGCGTACCGAACACGGTCCACCAGCCCGTCGTCTTGATCTCCTCCTCGGGGCGGAACGAGGAGAGCAGCAGACCGAGGGTCGGTGTCGTCCAGAGGACCGCGATCACCACGGCGATCGACGAGAAGGCGCGGGAGCCCAGACGCTCGCGGACGCCGTTCACCCCGCCCTCCGCTGCGCCCGGACCTGGTGGGCGACGAAGGGGGTGACGAGGACGAAGAGGAGCACGGCGAGCGCCGCGCCGCGGCCCGTCTCGCCGTAGCGGAAGGCCTGGTCGTACATCTCGTGGGCGATGACGCCCGTGTCGAACTGTCCGCCGGTCATGGTCTTGACGATGTCGAAGGCCTTGAAGGTGCCGATCGCCTGGGCGAGGACCACGACGAGCAGAGTGGGCCTGACCGACGGCATGGTGATCCGCCAGAAGATCTGCCGGGGGGAGGCACCGTCCAGTTGGGCCGCCTCCGTCATCTCACGGGGAACCGCCGCGATCGCGCCCGCCAGCAGGACGGCCGCGAAGCCCGCCTGTGTCCACACCATCACCACGATGAGGAACAGGACGTTCCAGGGCGAGTCCACGAGCCATTGCCTCGGTTCGCCGCCGAACGCGACGACGAGCTGGTTCAGCAGCCCGATCTGCCCGACCTCCGCGGGACGGTAGGCGTAGACGAACCTCCAGACGACACCCGCGCCGACGAAGGAGATCGCCATCGGCATCAGGACGAGGGACAGCGCGAACGCTCTGAACCGCGACCGTACGACGGCCGCCGCGTAGAGCAGACCGACCGAGGTCGCCAGCAACGGCACGAGCACCACCCACGCCAGGGTGTTGCGCAGCGCGACCAGCGCCCGGGGATCGGTGAACATCCACACGTAGTTGTCGAATCCGGCCCACGCGTCTCCCCCGCTGTCGGTGAACGACAGCACCAGGGTGCGCAGACCTGGAAGGAGAAGACCGACCGTGAGCAGCAGCAGCGCGGGGGCCAGCAGGATCAGGGCCGCGGCCCTCCTCCGTACCGGTCCCCGGTGCAGCGCCAGCAGGATCAGGGAGACCACCGCCGCGAAGGCGGCGACGCCCTGGAGCAGGTACAGCAGCTTGGGCTGCTGGGCGACGGCGTCGAACGACATCAGTGGCTCGGCCAGGACCGTTCGATGGAGTCGGCGACCTGACGGGTGCTCGCGCCGCCGATCCAGTCGACGGCTCCCTTCCAGAACGTCCCGGCGCCGACCGACGCGGGCATCAGGTCCGAACCGTCGAACCTGAACTGTGTCCTGGGGTCCTGGAGCAGCTGGATCGAGAGCCTGTCGACCGGGGTCGCGGCGTTCGCCGGATCCACGCCCCTGTTCGCCGAGACGAACGGGCCCTTCTTCATACGCGCGTTCGCGAAGTCCGCGGAGGCCAGATACTCCTGGAAGGCCCGCACTTCGGGACGGTCGGCGAACGCCGCGGTGAACACCCCACCGCCCAGTACGGGGCGGCCGGCCGGGTCGGCCCCCGGCAGGAGGAAGGCGTAGACGTCCTTGTCCGGTCCGATCTCGGTGCCCTTCGGCCACAGACCGGCATAGAACGAGGCCTGGCGGTGCATCGCACAGTCGCCGGAGAGAATCGGTGTGCCGGCTTCCTGGAAGGAGATCGACGCCATCGACCGGGCCGGACCGAAACCGCCGTTGGCGTACCGGTCGTTCTTGAGGATGGACCCCACGGTGTCCATGGCCTTGATCACCCGCGGGTCGTTGAACGGGATCTTGTGGGCGACCCACTGGTCGTAGACGTCCGTGCCCTGCTGGCGCAGCAGGACGTCCTCGACCCAGTCCGTCACGGGCCAGCCGGTCGCCTCGGCGGACTCGATGCCCGCGCACCACGGCTTCACGCCCGACGCCGCGACCTTCTCCGTCACGGCCATCAGCTCGGACCACGTGCGGGGAACGCTCAGTCCCCTGTCCCGGAAGAACTTCGGGGAGTACCAGACGAACGACTTCACGTTCGCGACCAGCGGCGTGCCGTAGAGGGTGCCGTTCACGGTCGCGTAGCTGTTCCAGTCAGCCGACCAGCCCTGCTTCGCGAGGGCCACGACCCCGGCGCTCGCGGGCTTGAGCTTCCCTGCCCGCGCGAAGCGTTCCAGGAGCCCGGGCTGGGGGAAGAACGCCACGTCAGGGGCGCTCCCGCCGTCGACCCGGAGCTGGATCTCGGCCTCGAACTCCCCGTCCCCCTCGTACTGGACGTCGATTCCCGTGCAGTCCGCGAAGTCCGCCCAGGTCTCTTCGAACAGGTCGGCCTCCCGGTCCCGGTTCTCCGCGTAGACGGTGACCTTGGTGCCGGGGTGCTTGCCGTATCTGGCGTACGGCCCACAGTCCGCGGCGGTGTGCGACGGCGGACCACTGTCCTGAGGAACACCGCAGGCGGTGGCAAGGGCGGCGAGGGCGATGACGGCGAGCGCGAGCCTCGCGCCGAACCTCATGGGTGTATCTCCTCCGATCGCCCGCCGAGGGGTCCTCGGGGGCGATCAGAAGCTACCAGCGCTCGAACAATATCGACTAATCGTTCGATCTTGAACGATCGGGTCAGTGGGCGGTGGCCCGGACCGCGTCCTGGATCAGCTCCGCCACGGCCTTGGGCTGGGCGAGCATGACCAGGTGGGAGGAGTCGACCTCGACGGTGGTCATGCCGGCGCGCTCGTACCCGTAGCGCTCCACATCGGGGTTGATCGTGCGGTCGGAGGAGGCGACAAGGCCCCACGAGGGCTTGGTCTTCCAGGCCGCGACAGGCGCCGCCTCCGAGAAGGCACGTGCGGCCAGGGGGCGCTGGGAGACGGCGAGCACCGCGGCGAGGTCGGGGTCGACGTCCGCGGCGAAGAGGGCGGGGAACTTCTCGATCTCCACCGAGACGTCGGTGCCGCTCTCGGTGGAGCCGGCCACCGGGAACGGGGTGTAGACGAGAGCGTCGGCAAGACCGGAGTCGGGGAAGCGGCCCTGCAGCTCGCCCAGGCTCTCGCCCTCCTCCAGCGCGTATCCCGCGAGGTACACCAGTGCGCGGACGTTGTCCTCCGTGCCGGCGAGGGTGATGACGGCGCCGCCGTAGGAGTGCCCGACCAGGATCACGGGGCCTTCGACGGCGCGGATAACCGAGGCGATGTACGCGGCGTCGTCGACGAGGCCGCGGTTGGGCACCGCCGGGGCCACCACTTCCATGCCGGCGGCGGTCAGCTCGGGGATGACGCGGGCGAAGCTGGAGGCGTCGGCGAAGGCGCCGTGGACCAGGACGACGGTGGGGCGGGCGTGTCGGGACATGGGGGAACTCCTCGGTGTGTGACGGGGGATGGGGCTGGGGATGCGGGAGGCGGATGTGTGGTGTTCGTGTGGTGCTTCACAGGCCGAAGCGGGCGCGCCTCGCCTCGGGCACCAGGTCGGTGTACTCGGGGTGCTTGCCGATCCAGCCCCGGATGAAAGGGCAGTGCGGCAGGACGCGCAGCCCACGGGCCCGGACGTCGTCGAGCGCTCCCCGGGCGAGGAGACCGGCCAGGCCCTGGCCGGCGAAACGGCTGTCGATCTCGGTGTGGATGAAGGCGATCTCGCCCTCCGAGAGGTGGTACTCGGCGAAGCCCGCGGTCTCGGTGCCGTCGTCGCCGGCGAGGATCTCGTACCGGGACTTCTGGGGCCGGTCCGTCACCTGCGGTTCCATGGGTGCTCCTGTGCGGTCGCGGTGTTACGGGGTGGGTGGGCGCGGTCAGAGCGTGCGGCGTACGCCCGCCTGGCGTTCCAGGTTGCGGAGCTGGACGGCCAGGTCGCCTTCCACGGCGAGGTGGGCGGGGCCGCTGCGGCCGATGGGCAGGACCTGCTCGCTGCGCATGTCCTCAAGCATCAGGGCGAACGCCGTGTACATCGCGACCAGCGCCACCACGAGGCCGAGCGCACCGGACGTGCGCGTCAGCCATTCGGCGCCGGTGATGCCCCCGAGGCCGGTGGCCGCCCAGCGAGGGAGGGAGACCGCGAGGACGAGCCACAGCGCGCGCTTGAGCCGGGTGACGGCGGTCATCAGGGCCCCGAAGCAGAGGAGCGCCAGGTTGAACACGCCGAGGACCTGAAGTCCGTCGGCCGCGCCGCTGAGCATGATGAGCGAGTAGGGCAGCCAGCTGCCGGCGAAGACCGCCATCAGCGTCGCCGCGATCACGTCACGGGCACCGAAGGCCAGGACACTCACCAGGAGTTGGAGGACGAAGGCCGGCAGCACGGTGAAGGCGACGGCGGCACGGGCCGCCTCGTCGAATAGCCCGAGCTGGAGGCACCCCGTCATCACGGAAGCGATGGCTATCGTGAAGAAGCCGAGCGGCATGGGTGAGGCGATGGGGCGCAGGTTGATGCGTGTCATCGACCGGAGGTCCGGTTCGAAACGGCGTCCCGGGGAAACGTCCGGCGGGGTCGCCGGGGGGTCGCCGCCGTCGGCGGCGGGGGAGGCTGCGGACATCGGGTGGATCTCTCTTTCAGTGCGCGAAGCAGGGGTCGAGGAAGGACGGCGTCGTCTCGGGAACCGAGCCGCGCTCGACGCGCCACCGGCGGTGCTGCTCGGACTCGGCGACGGCCTCGGCCACGGCCGATGCCTGGCGGGCGCCGCTCTGGTAGCCGCCGAAGTGGGCCACCGGGCTCCACTCAGGGCTCACCGGCGGGACTGCCTCGTCGAGGCCCTCGTACTCGGCGGTCGCGTAGACGATGCGGCCACCGACGGCGGTGAGGACGGACTCGATGTCGGGGATTACGGCCTCGGGCACGGTGAGGTAGTCGTCCGACAGGATCGCGAGGTCGCCGTAACACCCCTCTCGCAGTACGCCCTTGACGTCCTGTTCGCCGGTGAGCTCCGCCCCGCCGCGGGTGTAGAGGCCGAGGGCGGTCTCCCGGTCGATCAGGTTCCCGGCCGGGTAGAGGGCCGTGCCGCCGACGGTGCGCCCGGTGACCAGCCAGTGGAGTGCGACCCAGGGGTTGTACGAGGAGACGCGGGTGGCGTCGGTTCCGGCGGCGACGGTCAGGCCCCGGTCGAGCATGGCCCGGACCGGCGGGGTGTGGGCGGCGGCCTCGGCGCCGTACCGGTCGAGGAACGCGGCGCCCTGGAAGGACATCCGGTTCTGGACGGAGAGGGCGCCGCCGAGGGCCGCGATCCGGTCCAGGCTGTCGGCCGAGACCGTCTCCGCGTGATCGAAGAGCCAGCGGTTGCCACCGGGGAAGAGCCCTTCGGCCGCGAGCTTCTCGAAGACGGCCAGGTCGCGGCGGATCGTCTCGTCGTAGGTCGCGTGGAGCCGGAAGCCCCAGCCGTTCTCAAGGAGAAGCCGGACGGCGCTCTCGAATTCGGTCTCGTACCCTGCGGCGAGCTCGGGCCGGGGCTCGGAGAAGTTCTCGAAGTCGGCGGCGGCCCAGGTCAGGTTCTCTCCCGCGCCGTTGAGCCGGAGCCACTCGTCCCCGTCCCCGGGCTTGACCATCTCGGTCCACCGCTTCAGGTCGGCGAGCTCCTGACCGGCCGTCTGCGGAAAGAGGTGGTAGGCGATCCGGAGGGTCAGCTCCCCCGACCGGGCGAGGTCGACGACCGTGGCGTAGTTGTCGGGGAAGTTCTGGAACCCACCGGCGGCGTCGACCGCGGACGTCAGTCCGAAGCGGTTCAGCTCGCGCAGGAAGTGACGCGTCGACGTCCGCTTGTCGGCCTCGTCCAGGGCCGGCGCCTTGGCCAGGGTCGAGTAGAGGATGAGGGCGCTCGGGGCGGCGAGGAGCACGCCGTTGGGTTCGCCGTCCCGGCCGCGTACGATCTGCCCACCACGCGGGTCGGGGGTTTCCCGGGTGAATCCGGCGGCCTTGACGGCGGCCCGGTTCATCAGCGCCGACTGGTACAGGTGAAGGACGAACACCGGGGTGTCGGGGGCGGCGGCGTTCAGCTCGGCGACGGTCGGCATCCTGCGCTCGACGAACTGTTCGGCGGTCCAGCCGCCCACGACGCGGATCCACTGTCCCTTGGGGGTGCGACCGGCCTGCTCGCGCAGCATGGCCAGGGCGTGGCGCAGACTGCGCACCCCGTCCCAGCGCAGCTCCAGGACGTAGTTCAGGCCGCCCCGGATGACGTGCAGGTGCGAGTCGTTGAGACCGGGGATCACCCGGCGGCCGAGGGCGTCGACGACCTTGGTGCCCGGCCCGACGAGGTGGGCGAGGTCGTGGTCGTCGCCGAGGGCCGCGACCCTGCCGTCGCGGATCGCGACGGCACGGGCCTCGGGCCGGTCGGGGTCACCGGTGAAGACCTTGGCGTTACGGACGAGGAGGTCGGCGTGCTCGTGCTCCCGACGCGGCGCGGGGACGAGGCCCGCCACCGGCATGCTCGTCGACGGCCCGGTCATGCGAGGGCCTTGCGGAGGGTGTCGGTGGCGAGACCGATGGCGAGGTCCGCGGCCCGTGTCTCGCGCAGCGCGTTCAGCATGACGAAGTCGTGGATGACTCCCTGGACACGCAGGGCGGTGACGGGGACTCCGGCGGCACGGAGCTTCGCCGCGTACGCCTCGCCCTCGTCGCACAGGACGTCCGCCTCGGCGGTGATCACCAGGGCGGGCGGCAGACCGGTGAGCTGCTCGGTGGAGGCGCGCAGCGGGGAGGCGGTGATCTGGGCGCGCTCGGCCTCGTCGGTCGTGTACTGGTCCCAGAACCACTTCATGGCGTCGCGGCGCAGGAAGTAGCCCTCACCGAACCGGTGGTACGAGTCGGTGTCGAAGCTCGCGTCCGTGACCGGGTAGAAGAGGACCTGCTGGACGAGGGTCACGTCACCGCGCTGCTTGGCCATGAGGGTGAGGGCGGCGCTCATGTTGCCCCCGACCGAGTCGCCCGCGACGGCGATCCGCGTGCCGTCGAGGTCCTTGTGGTGGCCCTCGCGGGCGACCCACTGGGCGACGCTGTAGTTCTGCTCGATCGCGACGGGGTAACGCGCCTCGGGCGAGAGGTCGTACTCGGGGAACACCACGGCCGCCCGGGTGCCGACGGCGAGTTCGCGGACGAGCCGGTCGTGGGTGTGGGCGTTGCCGAACACCCAGCCCGCGCCGTGGATGTAGAGGATGACGGGGAGAGGGCCCGTCGCGCCGCGGGGGCGGACGATCCGGGCGCGGACGTCGCCGGTCGGGCCGCCGTGGACGGTGATCCACTCCTCGTCGACCTCGGGCAGGGGAACACCCTCACCGCTCTGGACGCCGTCCACGGCCTTACGGCCTTCGGCGACGGGGATCTGGTAGAGGTACGGCGGCTGGGCGGTGGCGTCGGCGAAGGCCTGGGCGGCGGGTTCGAGGGTCGGCCGGGCGGTCATGAGGGGTTCTCCTTGTGGGGATGTACGGGATGGGGCAGCAGTTCTGCGGGTCAGCGGGTCGCCCGTACGGCGTCGAGGATCACGTCGGTGACCACGGCCGGACGGGAGACGGCCACGGCGTGCGACGCGTCCACTTCGGTGATGTGCGAGCCGGCGCGCCGGGCCATCCACCGTTCGGCGGCCGGCGGGATGTTCTTGTCGGCGGTGGCGATCAGCGCCCAGGACGGGATCGTCTTCCAGGCCGCTTCCCCGGCCTTCTCCTCCAGCGCGGCGGTGGCGACCGGGCGCTGGGTCGCGGCCATGACGGCCGCGTCGGCGGCGGGGACGTCGGCGGCGAACTGCCGGTGGAACTTGGCCCGTTGGATGACGAGTTCGGTGCCGTTGCCACCGCCGGGCAGCGGGTACGACCGCGGGTTCACCGTGTCACCGAGGGTGGAGCCGGGGAACTTGGCGGCGAGCTGGGCCGCGCTCTCGCCCTTGTCCGGGGTGAACGCGGCGATGTAGACGAGGGCCTTCACCCGGCTGTCGCCCAGCGCGGCGCCACTGATGACGGCGCCGCCGTAGGAGTGGCCGACCAGGACGACGGGTCCCTCGACGGCAGCCAGCACGCTGCGCAGGTAGGCGGTGTCCGCGGCGAGACCGCGCAGCGGGTTGGCGGGGGCAAGGACGGGGTAGCCGGCGCGCTGCAGCCGCCTGATCGTGCCGCTCCAGCTGGAGGCGTCGGCGAACGCCCCGTGGACCAGGACGATCGTGGGCTTGGGTCCGTGCCGGTCGGCGCGGGCGACGACCGGGCCGCTCGCGGGTGCGGCGGGTGCGGCAGGTGCGGCGCCCATCAGGGCGGCCAGCGTGGCCGGCAGGGCGAGGGCGAGGGTGCGCCTCTTGGGATGCATGGGGGTTTCCTTGTCGGGTGGTGAAGCATTCGGGTGCGCTCGGTCGGGCGGGGGTGCGCCGGTCGGGCGGGAGGGCGCGCCGATTGGGCCGAGCGGGTGCGGTGGTCGGGCGGGGCGGGTGCGGTGGTCGGGCGGGGCCTCGCCTCAGAGGCCGTACGCCTCCAGGAGCCGGAGCCAGACCTCGCTCACCGTCGGGAAGGCGGGCACGGCGTGCCACAGGTGCTCCAGGGGGACCTCGCCCACGATGGCCACGGTGGCCGTGTGGATCAGTTCGGTCGCCATCGGGCCGGTGAGGGTGCAGCCGACGACGACTCCCCGGGTCTCGTCGACGACGAGCTTGGCGAGGCCGCGGTAGTCATCCGCGTGGAGCGCGGCTCCGGCGACGTCGTCGATGCGGTACTCCACCACGCGTACCGCGAGACCCGATTCGCGTGCCATGCGTTCCGTGAGACCGACGCTCGCGACCTCTGGACGGGTGAAGACGGCCTGGGGGACGGCGAGACGGTCGGCTTCCGCGCTCCACGGCTGTCGGCCGCCGGTGACGGCCGGGCGCCCCGCTGCTCGCTCTGCGATCGCCGCCGCGCAGGCGCGGGCCTGGTACTTGGCCATGTGGGTCAGCGGTGCACGGTGGTTCACGTCGCCGACGGCGTAGAGCCAGTCGCCCTCGACCGCCGTGACGCGGCAGGTGTCGTCGACCGGGAGCCAGTCACCGGACGGCAGTCCGACCGTCTCCAGGCCGAGGTCCGCGGTGCGCGGGCGCCGGCCGACGGCGGCGAGGACCTCGTCGCAGACGAGGGTGGTGCCGTCGTCGGTGTCCACGGTCACCGTGCGGGTGGTCTCGTCACGGGCTACCCGGACGGCCGAGACCCCGAAGCGGATCGCGACGCCCAGATCGCTCAGCCCCCGGGTGACCTCTTCGCCCGCGCACGGCTCCCAGCCGGTCAGCAGGGCCTGGTCGCGGACGAGCAGGGTGACGGAGGCTCCGAGTGAGCGCCACGCGGTGGCCATCTCGCAGGCCACCACTCCTCCGCCGATGACGACGAGCCGCTCGGGCACCGCGTCGGCCGTGGTGGCCTGCCGGTTGGTCCACACACCGATCCGGTCGAGCCCTTCGACCGGCGGAAGGGCAGGCTCCGTGCCGGTGCAGACCACGACCGCGCGCCGGGCGCGCAGGGTACGGACCGTGCCGTCGGCCCCGGTCACGTCCACCCGGCGCTCACCGGCGAGCCGTCCGTGCCCCCGTACGAGCGCGATGCCCGCACCGTCGAGCCAGTCGGCCTGGCCGGTGTCGTCGCCGCGCCCGGTGAAACGGTCACGGCGGGCCAGGGCGCGCGCCGGGTCGAGTGCCGCAGTGACCGCCTGCCGGGCCCCGTCGACCGACCGGGCAGCCGCTCGGGCTGCGCCGGGTCGCAACAGGGCCTTGCTCGGCACGCAGGCACGGTAGGAGCATTCGCCGCCGACGGCCTCGGCCTCGACGACGACGGCGGTCAGCCCCGACCGGACCGTCCGGTCCGCGACGACCTCGCCGCCCGGCCCGCCGCCGACCACGACGACGTCGTACGTGCCCTCGTACGCGTCCTCCATCAGCCGCGCACCAGAGGGGTGTCCACGAGATGCTCGGCCAGGAACCACACCTGCGCCTCGCCGGTGCGGATGACATCGGAGACGAGCAGGTCGGCGCTGCCCTCGTCACCCTCCTCGGAGAGCCGGGCGGCGGCGTCCCGGGCGTCGATCAGGATCCGCTCGTGCGCGTCGAGGAGCCGCGACAGCATGACGGGCACCGGCTCGACGCCGTCCGGCGGACGGGGGATCGCCGTCAGCTCCGCGACGTGGCGCGGGTCCCCGACGGCGACGCCGCCGAGGCTCTGGACGCGCTCGGCCAGCGCGTCCACGATGTCCAGTTGGGCCTCCGCGTGCTTGTCCAGCATCAGGTGGAGCGAGTAGAAGGTCGCCCCGCGCATGAGCCAGTGGTGCTTCTTGTAGAGGGAGTGGAGGATCTGCGTGTCGGCGAGGACGCGGTTCAGCCGCTGGCAGGCGTACATGCGGGTGTCGTGGCCGAGGCCGATCGGCAGCTGCTTGAGCGTGCCGAACGCCTGGGTCTCGGCGCCCTTCTGATGCAGTAGCGGCTGGCCGCCGCCGTGCGGGGTCGTGAGGGTGTCCATCGGGTGCTCCTGTTCGGGAGAGAGGGTGGGAAGGGCCCGGCCGCCCGGTCGGGGGTACGCGGGCGGCCGGACCCGGTCTGTGCGGCTCGCGCTCAGCGCTCGGAGATCGCCGGAGCGGGGGGCCGGTGCAGGACGAGCCGGGTGAGGAGTCCGCTGCCGAGACCGGCGACGAGCGCGAGGGCCGCCCACCACAGCGGGTACGGCGTGAGGCCGAGGGCCGCGTCGAGGGACCAGGCGCCGGGGCCGGTGGCGGCGAGGGCGGCGGCGGTACCGATGAGGACGAGCGGGTACTCGTATCCGTCGTTCTGCACCCAGAGGCCGTTGTGCCATTTCACGGTGAGCGCGACCGTCATGACCCCGATGGCGCCGGTCGCGGCGAGTGGAGTCAGGAAGCCCGCTGCGAGCAGCAGACCAGATCCGATCTGGCCACCGCCCGCCGCCAGGGCGGTGAGGGTTCCGCCCCGGAAACCGTCGGCGCGGAACTCCTCCGTGCCGCCGTCGAGTCCCCTGCCGCCCAGATGCGAGCTGATCTTCTGCACACCGTGGCCGGCGACGAGCAGTCCCACCAGCAGACGCAGGATCAGAATGCCGGTGTCCACAGGGGTCAGCCCGCCGCGTGCGCGCCGATGACGCTCTGCGCGTACACGACGCCCAGGCCGTACGCACCGGCGTGGGCCTTGACGATCTCCATGACCGCGCCGTACGACTCCTGGCGCGCCCAGTCGCGCTGCAGCTCCAGGAGCACCTGCACCCAGGTCACCGGCACCGCGCCGGCGGCGATCATCCGCTGCAGCGCGTGCTCGTGGGCGGCCGGGCTGACGCCACCGGAGGCGTCGGAAACCACGTACACCTCGTATCCCTGCTCCAGCGCGGACAGCGCGGGCAGCACGAGGCAGACCTCGGTCCACAGGCCGGACAGGATGATCTTCTTGCGCCCGGTCGCCTTGACCGCCGCCACGAGCGCCTCGTCCTCCCAGGCGTTCATGGTCGTGCGGTCGATGACCTCGTTCTTGGGGAACACCTCGGCGAGCTGGGGCAGCAGGGGCCCGGAGAACGACTCGGCGGCGACCGTGGTCAGGACGGCCGGCACATCGAAGGCCCGAGCCGCCTTGGCGAGACCCACGGTGCTGTTGATGATCGCGGCGCGATCGCCGCTGCCGGTGCCGAAGAACATCTGCGGCTGGTGGTCCACGAAGAGCATGACCGCGTTGTCGGGCGTGAGCAGGTCCTTGCTCGGGGCGGCCTGCACCTTGTCGATGTCGAACATGAGGGGTCCTCTCGAAGCAATCGATAACGTGCCCGCCGCGTCCGCGGCTCGGCACTTCTTCAAGCTACGAGCGACCCGACCGACCGCGTTGACCTCCTGCGCCCAGGAGTTGGCACGACAGCGCACAACAGAACGAGGCACTCCCCGCCAGGACCGGCCCGCCTCCGCGTGCTGTCGGTACGAGCCGAGACAGCGGCGCTAGGCGGAGGTTCTCTCGTCGCGTAGAGCGGCGGCGCCTCCCAGCAGGATCGGGGGAAGAGCGTCGAGCACGGTGAAGGCGTGGTCGACTCGGACGATCCTCAGCACCTTCCACACCCGGGGTATCCCGCGCACCAGGCGCAGTTCATCTCCCTGAGGGGCCACGTGCTCGCGTACCGCCAGAAGCAGCCGGATGCCGCTGGCGTCCAAGAACGTCACCGCACGCAGATCCACGACGACGTCGTGAGCGGCCGGACAGGCCAGTGCCTGGACGCGCGGGCCGAGTTCCAGATACGCCAACATGTCCAGCTCGCCCTGCAGTTCTATGATGAAGGTCCCGCGCACGGTGCGAGTCCGCAGCCCGAAGGCAAGTTCATCCGCGTCCGCATCGCACCTTCCTGTCTCCCGCTTGCCCAGGTGCCGGGGTGCCGCGCCACCACACACAAATACTCACTCTCCGTAACTTAATGTGGGACATGGAGAGGGGCTGGCACACAAAGCCCCTGCTAGTGGTCCTGCCCCGACGATCTCAAAATCTCACCTGCGTGACAGTCAGTAATTCTGCGGGTTTTCACGCGATCCGGTCACTCGCCGAGAACGACACGAGATTCGGGGCACGCGGCTCGGGGCTTGTGTACGCAGAGCCCTCGGTGACGCGGCCCACTCCTGGCCGCTGTTCTTCCTGGCAAGCGCGACCCGCTCAGCAGAGGGAAGGAGCAGGCAGTCGTGGTCGGGGCCGCCGCAGGAGTAGGCTCGGCCACTCCGGGAGCATTTCCTCGACCGACTTCCATGTCGGTACTTCTCTCGGTTCAGCACCGGGCCGGGCACGACGGTCCGGGGACAGGTCGACACCATGACGGTGCTCGCCGCACGAACCCCGCCGACCGCACTGACCGCCCAGCCTTCCGGCCACCCGCCGTTCCGGCTCTCCCTCAGGCCTCCGGGCCCGCACTCCGGGCTGCTCGACGGCGCCTGGTGGCCCCGTTCCCGGGACCTCGCTCGTGAACTTCCCGCTCTGACCGACCTATTGGACCCGCTGTGGGGCCGCATCACGCGCGTCACGGCCAACCCGACGTACTGGCCAGTCGCACCGCGCAAGGTCACCGTCAACGGCCATGTGGTCAAAGTGGGCTGGTTCCGCGCCGAGCAGGACCCGCACCAACTCATGGTGCTCTCCTACCACGTCGGACGCTGGGACCTGCTGATCATCCCCCCGGAGACCGGTGCGGCAGCCGCCGCACGGCTCATGGCCGCCGCCTGCGATCCTCGAATCGTCCGTACGGGCAGCGCTCTCATCGCCGACGAGCTGGACCGTCACCCCGCAGCCCCGGCCGAGGCGGACCCCCAGGAACAGTCGGCCGACGGACACGTCGAGGTCCGTATCGTCGCCGCCAACCCCGACGCGGCACGGCAGGTCGCACAGCTCCTCAGCCGGTTCTTCGTCTGCGACGAGCCCCGCAGCTACCCCACGGGCAGCGAAGGAGGCGGCACCCGCCTCCACCTGACAGCGGACACCCTCCTCACCCAAGTGCCGGACCCGGCACCCAGGTCCTGGCTCGCCGAGAGCCGCTCACAGGCACAGCGCACCCACGTCGGTGAAATGACCTGAACCCGAGGTCGCCCACCACGGGCCCACCACGGATTCACTGGCCCCGGACCCCGGCCTTCCCCTCCAGACCGAGGTCAAAGGAGCCTTGCATGGCCCCCCATACCCGCAACACCCGCCTTACCGAGGAAGCCCTCGCCCCGGCGCACGGCGTCATCGCCGCATCCCAGACGTACGACGGGGCGGCTCCCTTCCCCGACTTCCCCGATGGCGACCGCCCGGCACCGGCGCGCAGTGGCGGCGAGCGGGTGCAGATGGCGGTGACGGCGCTCATCGTCACCCTGCCGTTTCTCGCACTCGGCCTGGCCGCCTGGCTGCTGTGGGGCACCCTCATCCGGCCCACCGACGCCCTGCTCGCCCTCGCCCTGTACGTGATCACGGGGCTCGGCGTCACGGTCGGCTTCCATCGCGGCCTGACCCACGGCGGGTACCGGGCCGGCCGCCCCGTGCGGATCGTGCTCGCGGTGGCCGGGTCGATGAGTTTCCAGGGCGACGTCATCGGCTGGGTCGCCACGCACCGCCGCCACCACGCCTTCACCGACCGCCCCGGCGACCCGCACTCCCCCTACCGCTACGGCACCCACCTGCGCGGCCAACTGCGCGGCCTCGCCCACTCCCACGTCGGCTGGCTGTTCCGCAACGACCCCACTCCCGTCGAGAGATACGCCCCGGACCTGCTCGCCGACCGGGACATCCGCGCCGTCGCCCGGGCCTTCCCAGCCCTGTGCGTACTGACCCTGGCCCTCCCCTTCGCGCTCGGCTGGGCGATCGGCGGCACCTGGCTGCACGCCACCACCGCCCTGCTGTGGGCGGGGCTTGTCCGCATCGCGCTGCTCCACCACGTGACATGGAGCGTCAACTCGCTGTGCCACGTGGTCGGTCGGCGCCCCTTCCGCACCCGGCGCCACGACCGGGCCACCAACCTGTGGCCCCTGGCCCTGCTCTCCTTCGGCGAGAGCTGGCACAACCTCCACCACGCCGAACCCACCAGCGCCCGCCACGGCGTCGACCGCGGTCAGATCGACCCCTCCGCCGCCGTCATCCGCCTCCTCGAACGCCTCGGCCTGGTACGGGACGTACGCTGGCCCAGCCCGGACCGCATCGCCACCCACCGGACCTGAACTCCTATGGCGAGTAAGGCTATTGAGGGCCTTTTTCCGCCCTCCCGACCCGGCGGATCCGGGGCTACGCTCACATCAGGACGTCGACGTTCCAGACCCCGACGGCGCGTTGCTGCTGAGCACACACCTGCCGGGCTCTCAGCCTGCACCGCTGGGGCTCCGCCCGGCCGGCCGCCCGGAACCGGAGGCGCGCCATGTCCCTGCCCCAACTGAACGTCTACCGGCGCGACAGACTGAGCCGGACGCTGATCACCCTGGCCGGTGAGATCGACCTCGAAACGGCACCTTTGGTCAGCGCGTCCCTCTGCGCATGTCTGTACGAGGGCGTGCGCACGATCGATGTCGACCTGACCGCCGTCACCTTCTGCGACGTGAGCGGGCTCAACGCCTTCCTGCGTACGTCCGAGCAGGCCACCAGGGCAGGCGGGACCCTGCGGCTGCACCACCCACCGCGCTCGCTGCGGCGGATCCTCACCCTCACCGGCTACGCATTCCTGCTGAACGGCCATCCGGCGAGCACGGACGCGGGCACGCCCGCCCCACAGCCGCCCGCCCCGCAGCCGCCCGCGCCGCTGTCGGCAGGTCCGCGATGACGGCCGCCATCCGTACACAGCGGCCCGAGTGCCGAGAACACCCGTACGTGCGCTGGATGGACACCGACCCGGTTCCCGAAGAGTGCGCGGGGCACCCCCGGCCGGTTTTCGACTCTCGGCGCGGCACCGCACAGAGGGCCCTGGCAAAAGCGGGCGATCGGGACGAGACTGAATGGCAGCAGGAGCCAGCGGCCTGCGCGACGGTATCCCCGGATCACTCTTCTTGGAGGTGGGTGGGGCATGTCCGAACTGCCGCGTGAGGAGCAGTTGGCGGCCGCGTTCGTCGACCTCGCCGACACCTTGGTGCAGGACTTCGACGTCATCGGGTTCCTGCACACGCTCGCCGAGCACTGCGTGGCCTTGCTGGATGTGGCAGCGGCCGGGGTCCTGCTTGCCACTCCTGACGGCCAGTTGGTGGACGCCGCGGCCTCTGACGAGCGCACCCGCCGGCTGGAGCTGGCCAGCACCGAGTGGAACGAGGGTCCCTGCCGGGACTGCTTCCGGACCAAGAAGCAGGTTCCCGCCGTACCGCTGGCGACGCAGGCGGCCAAGATGCGGTGGCCCCGGTTCGGGCCGAAAGCCCTGGAGGCGGGTTTCACCTCCGTCGCGGCGGCCCCGCTCCGGCTGCACGACCAGGTGATCGGGGCCCTCAACCTCTTCCGGGACCAACCCGGTCCCCTGGACGGTTCCCAGTTGCGGCTCGGACAGGCGCTGGCCGACACCGCCACCATCGGGGTCCTCCAACAGCGGGCGGTGAGTGAGCAGATGACGGTGACCGCACAACTGCAGGCCGCCCTGGACAGCCGCATCATCATCGAGCAGGCCAAGGGCTATCTGGCGGACCGCCGCGACACGGGCGTCGAGGAGGCGTTCAACCTCATGCGCCGCTACGCACGCGATCACCGGATGCGGCTCACCGAGATCGCGCGCCAGATCCTGCAGGGTACGGCCGACGCGTCGCTCCTCACGCGGCGCGATCGGTGAAGCGTCCGCCCATCGGTGCTGACTGGTGGGCCGGCGGGCGACTGCCCCGCACTGGGCTCGGAAGGGGGCGACTTCGGTGACCCATCCGAAGATGGCCGACTACCTGCGCACCCTCAGCTCCCACACAGGCCCCGGCCTGGCACCGCTGCCTCTCGCGGCCTGCGCCGAGATGCTGGGCCTGGACGGTCTTGGCCTGCTACTGGCTCCCGGCGGCGGCCCGAGCGAGCTGGTGCAGTCCTTCGGCGAGCGCACGACGGCGCTGGAGGATCTGCAGAAGGTCCAGGGCCAGGGGCCGAGCCTGGAGGCCGCCCGCCACGGTGCCCTGATGCTGCTCCCCGACATGACCGACACCTCCACGTTCGCCACTGACCGCTGGCCCGGCCTGCCGGGCGCCATCGAGGCACTGGGCGTCCGCGCGGTGTTCGCCTTCCCGCTCCGGATCGGGATCATCGCGCTCGGGGGCCTCACCGGCCACCGCACCCGGCCCGGCCCGATGTCCGCCGACCAGCTCACCGACGCCTTCCGGCTGACCGACACCGTTGCCCAGGTCATCATCGCCACCGCCGCCCACGCCGAGCTGCCCGACATTCCCCTGCTGGACGATCCCGGTCTCCACTTCGCCGAGGTCCACCAGGCCACCGGCATGCTCGCGGCCCAACTGGACACCGACTGCGACCACGCCCTGATCCGGCTGCGCGGCCACGCCTTCAGCCACGACAGATCGCTCCTGGACGTCGCCCGCGATGTGCTGGCCCGCCAACTGCACCTGGACGCCAACGGCGACAGCTCGCCCTGACGCGCCCGACTGACGTGCCTGATGGCCATGCCCTCCCGAGCCCGCCCCACGCTGTCCGGCTCTGCCGCCATATAGCAGCCCATATAGCAGCAAGGCCCTCACGCCCGCAGCCGTTCGGTGCGACCCGTCAGCGGACGGGCACAGCTCGCTACCTTTGATTGCCGACCCAGATCCCGTTGGTGACCGGTCCTGATGGACATCCGCCTCCGGAGAAGATGGTCGCCATGACCTCACCCCCCGCAGTGGTCTGCGTCCGAGAAGTCCGCTCCCACGGAGACTGCACCCTGGTAATCCTGTACGGCGAAATCGACATCCACACCGTCCCGGGCATCACCTGGCGCCTCGACGCCCTCACCCACACCGGTGATGCCGACCTGCTGATCGACCTGTGCGCGGTCGAGTTCATAGACGGTGCCGGCGTACGGCTCCTCGACCGCGCCCGGACCCGGACCAGCGGCCGACACGGACGTCTGCGCCTGATCTGCACCCGCCCCGCAACCCTGCGCCTGCTCAACCATCCCGCACTGCACCTGGACTTCGACATCCTGGACCAGCTGCCCGCGCCCCTTCCACCGCAGGCAGCAGCCTGACCGACGTGAAACCGCCCTGTGCGCACTCCCCCAGCGCGGCTACGCTCACCAAGCGGCCCCGGACCCTGGTCGACTGTGCGCCTCCCATCGCCGGGCCGTCCTCCCGCGCCCAGCGTCTCGGTCGAGGCGACCCGGCCGCGGCCCCATGGGGAGCGAGGCCGCAGGCCGGGTTCACGGCAGTCCCCGCCGCGCCTCCAGCGCCGAATACCGCCGCGTCACGCCGCCCCGTGCACCGGCCGCTCAACAGGCTTGTCCACGGGACCCGATGAGCGCGCCGGACGCGCCCGGTCAAGGAGCGGCCCCGTCATCAGTGTCGTCACCACCGCCATCAGCACCATCGCCGTGAACAGACGCGTGTCGATGACGCCCAGGCCCAAACCCACGTTGAGGATGACCAGTTCGGTCAGACCACGGGCGTTCAGGAGGACCCCGAGGGCCGTCGCCTCGCGGGGGGTCGCGCCGGTCAGGCGGGCCGCGCCGAACGCGCCGGTGAACTTGCCGACGCAGGCCGCCGCCAGGACCGCCGCCGTCATGGCCAGGCCGCGGGCGCCGAGGCCGGAGATGTTCACGGACATGCCGGTGACGGTGAAGAAGACGGGCAGGAGCAGCAGGCTGGTCTGTTCGATGCGTTCGGGGACCTGCGGGGCCGTCTCGTCGATCCGGGCGCGCGGGACCACCGCGCCGAACGCGAACGCGCCGAAGACCGCGTGCAGGCCGATCTCGTCGGTGGCCGCCGCGGTCAGCAGGACCCCGACGACGAGGACGGCGTGGGTGAGCACGGCGCCGCCCGCCCACGGTCTGGCGGGGTCGAGGAGCCAGGCGAGGCCCGGCCGTACGAGCAGGACGAGCGCGGCGAGCAGCAGTGCCGACTCCAGGGCCATCCGGGCCAGCGGCCACGGCCCGCTCGCGCGGACCACCACGACCACCGCCGCCAGGATGCACCACGCCAGGAAGTCCTGAACGGCCGCGCAGGCGAGCGAGATCGAGCCCAACGGGTCCTTGTAAAGGCCGCGTTCGGCCAGAATGCGGGCGAGGACCGGGAAGGCGGTGATGGACATCGCCGCACCGAGGAAGAGCGCCGGGCCCAGTGGCCCGTCCGTCTTCAGCTCGGACTTGCTCAGCCAGGGGTAGAGCCCGTACGCGAGGCCGGCGCCCAGCGCGAACGGCAGCGCCACCGAGCTCAGCGAGACCGCCGCCACCTGCCGTTTCGCGGTGGGCGTGCGCAGATGCCCGATGTCGAACTGGTAGCCCACTCCGAACATGAAGAGCACCAGGCCCAGTTGGGAGAGGAGCTGGAGGTAGGGCAGGGTCGACGGCGGTACCAGCCGGGTCTCCGGGTCGCCCGGGAAGAGGGAGAGGAGGCTCGGGCCCAGCAGGATGCCGCCGATGATCTCGCCCATCACGGCGGGCTGCCGTACCCGCTGGGCCAGGCGGGCCAGTACGAAGGCCACCGCGAGGATGACGGCGAGGGCGAGGAGGAACCGTCCGGTGGGGGGCGCGGTGGATCCGGCGAGTAGGAGATGCGTCTGCACGTCGGCTCACTCCTGTCGGGCCGCAGGGTGTTCCGCTGTTCTACCGGTGATTCACGAAATGGCACAACTCCCGTTCAACACAGCGTTCAACACCCCGTTCAACCGCGCTTTTTTTGACATTGAACAGGTCTCGTCACCCCTGAGAAACCGCTATAGAATTTCGGCGCACCCGAACGCCGAACGGGCCTTGGAGGGAGTTGGCGGATGGATCGCGACGAGGAACTCCGGATCCTTGACCGCGCCCTGGAGCACCTTCGCGACAAGCGACTCCCGCTGACCGACTCGGACACCCGGGTCAGCGTCGACCGCTATCAGTCACCGGAGTGGTACCAGGCGGAACTCGACCGCATTTTCACCAAGTTGCCCTCGATGCTGGTGCACAGCTCGGAGATTCCGTCTCCCGGCACCTTCGCGACCCTGGAGCATTTCGGCAGGCCGTTGATCGTCAGCCGCGACCAGGACGGCGCGGCGCATGTCTTCCTCAACGCCTGCCGGCATCGCGGGGCGCGCCTGGAAAAGGAGCCCTCCGGTGAGCGCAAACAGTTCACCTGCGGTTATCACGCCTGGCGTTACGACCTGGACGGCACCCTCGCCGCGATCCCGAGCCCGCACTGCTTCCCCGGCGTCGAGCGGGGGAAACGCAACCTGGTGGCGCTCCCGGCGGTGGAGGCGTACGGGTTCGTCTGGCTGATGCCCGAGGAGAATCCGGGCCGGGCCGACCTCGACGCGTTCCTGGGTGACTTCCGGCCCGACATCGCGGATCTCGATCTCTCCTCGTACGAGATCTACGGCGCCGAGAGCCAGGAGTGGGAGATCAATTGGAAGCTGGTCGTCGAAGGCACTCTGGAGGGTTACCACTTCCCGTTCCTGCATGCGAAGAGCGCGAACCCGCTCTTCGAGAACAGCACGTTCTTCTTCGACAGCTTCGGGCCCCATCTGCGCTCGATCCTGCCGAAGCGATCGATAAACTTCATCACCAGGACCGAGCGCAGCGAACGGAGTCTTCTGTCGGTCGCGAACGTGATCCACACCGTCTTTCCCAACGAGACGGTGCTGCACCAGTCCGACCACTTCCTGTGGATTACCAGTCATCCGCTGGGCCCGACCCGTACGCTCGTGAAGCTGCGTCTCATCGTGCCCAAGGGATCGGTGCAGGAGGGCAGCATCGAGCAGTGGGAGGAAAACCGGCAGCTGACCTATCAGGTGCAGTACGAGGACCTCGAAATCTACCGTGAGATCCAGATCGGTCTGACCAGCGGGGCCAATGACGAACACTGCTTTGGTACGCAGGAGTTCGCGCTCCAGAAGTACAACGAGGCCATCGAGGCGCACCTTTTCGGAGAAGTCGGGGAAGTCGGAGAAGTCGGAGACGTCGGGGAAGAGTGAAACCCCACCGTCACCGCCCGCCCCCGCCTCACTTCGTCGGCAGCCGCCGCTTCACCGCGTACAACGCGCCCCCGGCCAGCAGCCCCCAGAACGCGCCGCTGACCCCGAAGAACTGCACCCCCGACACCGTCACCACCAGCGTGACCACCGCCGCCTCGCGGTCGTCCGGGTCCGTCACCGCTCCCACCAGCGAGTTGCCCAGCGCGCCGAGCAGCGCCAGACCCGCCACCGCCTCGATCAGGGTGGGCGGGGCCGCGCCGACGAAGGCGACCGCCGCGCCCGCGCCCAGGCCGAGCAGGATGTAGGTGCCGCCGCCGATCGCCGCCGCCCGGTAGCGCTTGCGCGGGTCGGGGCCGGCGTTCTCGTCGGCGCAGAGTGCGGCGGTGATCGCGGCGAGGTTGACCGCGTGGCCGCCGAAGGGCGCCGAGGCCAGGCCGAACGCGCCGGTCCAGCCGAACAGCGGGCCCGGCTCGGGCTCATAGCCGTTGACGTTCAGGACCGCGATGCCCGGGATGTTCTGCGACGCCATCGTCACCACGTACAGCGGCAGGGCGATGCCGATCACGGCCGCCGCCGTGAAGTCGGGGGTGACCAGGACCGGCTTGGGCCACAGCGGTCCGAGGTCGGCGGCGGAGATGTGGGTGGTCGCGGTGATGAGGACCACGGCGACGACGACCGCGGCCGGTACCGCGTACAGCTTCTTGAAGGTGCCGACTATTGCCCAGGCCACGACGATCGCCAGGCCAAGCGCCGGTTTCTCCTGGACCGCCTTCGCGGGGGCCAGGCACAGGGGCAGCAGGATTCCCGCGAGCATGGCGTTGGCCAGTGGTTTCGGGATGGCCGAGACCCAGCGGCCGAGTGGCTTCCACAGTCCGGTGATCACGATCAGCGCGGCAGCCACCAGGAACGCGCCGACGGCCGCGCCGAATCCGCCGTCGACGGAGGCCGCACCGGCCAGTAGCGCCGCCCCCGGCGTCGACCAGGCCACGCTGATCGGCATCTTCAGCCGGAGGCTGAGGAAGATCGCGCAGGCGCCCATCGAGACCGAGAGGGCCATCAGGCCGGACGCCGCCTCGGCGCGGCTCGCGCCGACCCGCGTGAGGCCTTCGAGGACGATCGCGAACGAGCTGGAGAACCCGACGAACGCGGCGATCAGCCCGACCGTCCCGGCCCTGACCAGGTCGGACACCGGGCTCGGGCCCCGCTGGGGATCCGGCTTCGGGCCTGCTGGACCGCCGGCGCTCGCCGCCTCCGTCTCGGACGTGGTCAAGACAACTCCTCGTATCCGCTCTGTACGACGATGTCGCGCATGACCTCGCTCGCCCCGGCGGCGACGGTGGCGGCTTGGGCGTCATGCACGGTCTGGACGATCGGCGCGCCCTCACGAAAGCCCTCGGAGCCGTGCAGATGGCGGCATTCCTCGGCGACGGTCCGGGCCACTTCGGTGGCCTTGAGCTTAGCCATCGAGCAGGCGGTGATCGACAGTGGGTCGCGGGCGTAACTCCAGGCCGCGTGGTGGGCGAGCTGCCGGGCCGCCTCGACCTCGGTGAGCAGATCGGCCATCTTGTGGCGGACGGCCTGCTTGGCGCTGAGCGTCGACTCGAACATGCCGCGTCGCTTCAGGTATCTCCAGGTGGTGTCCAGGCAGTTGGCGGCGTCCCCGACCGCCGAGATCCCCGCCGCCAGCCGCTCCAGCTGCATGTTCTTCATGATCTGTACGAAGCCGGAGTTGCGGCGGCCGATCACGTTCTCCTTGGGTACCCGCACCCCGCGCATGCTGATGTCGGCCATGCCCGAGGCCCGCCAGGCGATCGAGTCGTTGGGGAGTACGTGGACGCCCTCGGCGGCGCGGTCGACGACGAGTAGTGACAAGTTTCCCTGGTTGACGCGCAGTTGGCGCTCCCCCGTGCGTACCGCCGTCACGAAGAAGTCCGCGAAGCCGCCGTTGACGATGAAACGCTTCTCGGCGTCCACCACCAGATGGTCGCCGTCCTCGACGGCCGTCGCCTCCAGCCGGGCGAGGTCCGAGCCCGCCTGCGGTTCGGTGATCGCGAGGGCGGCGATCAGATCGCCGGCCACGGCGGGGCGCAGATAGCGCTGTCGCAGCTCGGGCGAGCCGTTGGTGGCGAGGTAGCTGGTGCCCATGTAGGCGTGGAGCGCGACCGCGAACCGCACTCCCCCGAAGCCGGTCCGGCCCAGCTCCTCCAGGAAGACCACCGAGTGGAAGAAGTCGAGACCGGCGCCGCCCACCGAGGTGGGGTGGTTGAGGCCGAGCAACCCCTCGGCGGCGAAGGCGTGCCAGGCCGAGCGGGGCATCGCGCGCCGCCGCTCCCACTCCGCCGCGTACGGCACGACCTCCTTGCGGAAGAACGTACGGACCGAGGCGCGGAACTCCTCGTGTTCCGCGGTGAAATGGGGTGACGGGCTGCTCAGCGGGTCCGTCATCGGGCACCCCCCGTCCCCAGTCGGCCGGAGATCGCCGCGAGCACGGCCTCCTCCTCGTCCCGCAGGAAGAAGTGCCCGGCGGGCAGGGCCCGGATCGTGAACTCCGCCGTGGTGTGGTGCTGCCAGGCCAGCATGTCCTCGTACGGATCGATGTCGTCGTCCTCGCCGCACAGCGCCAGGACCGGCGCCGCGATCCGCCCGGGTGACGGCTCCCAGGTCTCGGCGAGCCGCAGATCGGCCCGGAGCACCGGCTCAAGCAGCGTCATCAGGGCGCGGCTGGCGAGGACTTCGGGCGGCACACCGTTCATCTCGCGCAGCCTTCGGTGCAGCGCGGGTCCGTCCATGGTGTGCATCGGCGGGGTGCGCGGTGCCACGCCCGGCGCGCGGCACGCCGAGACGACCAGGAGCTCGGGCGGGCGGTGGCCGTCGGCGGTGAGCCGGTGGGTGAGTTCGTACGCGAGCCGGGCGCCCAGGCTGTGGCCGAAGAAGGCGTACGGCCCGCGCTCGGTCTCCGGGGCCAGGGCCTCGGACAGCGCCCCGAGCGCCTGCGGCCAGGAGTCGAAGGGCCGCTCGCGGAAGCGCTGTTCGCGCCCGGGCAGCCGGATTCCGGTCACCCCGAGGCCCGGCGGCACCCGCTCCTGCCAGCTGCGGAAGACCTGGGTGCCGCCACCCGCGTACGGGAAGCAGAACAGCCGGGTGGTGACCGCCGTGTCGCCGGAGAACCGGGCGAACGGGCTGCCCGTCGCGGTCCCGGGCGGCGCGGCGGCGCGGGGTGGGGGGCGCACGGCGGGCCTACGCCATCGCCTCGTCGACGGCCTTCGCCAGACTGCTCAGCCTGGCGTCCTCGTAGAGCGTCTCGGGCAGCAGCACATCGACGGCGAAGCGCTCCTCCACCCGGGACAGGAACTTGATGGCGGTGAGCGAGTTGCCGCCGAGCTCGAAGAAGTCGTCGCCGACGGCCACTTCGGTGATCCCGAACAGACCGCGCCAGATCTCGGCGATCGCCTCCTCGGTAGCGGTCATCGGCGCCGCGCCGAGCGCCGCCTGCGAGTCCTGGGAAGTCATGGTGTCTCCTCCGTCCGTCAGTCCCGCGAGGCCACCGGCTGTGCGGCCGGGGCGGCGGGTGGTGGGGTGTGGCTGTCGTGCGCGGCGAGCAGTGCGCGGCCGTCGACCTTGCCGGTCGCCGTCAGCGGCAGCGCCTCGCACAGGTGGATGCGGGCCGGGACCAGATACGCGGGGAGCCGGGTCCGCAGATGGTGGCGCAGTGAGGTGGGTGTGACTGACTGGTCGTCCGTCACCACGAAGGCCACCAGGGCCCGTTCGGCGCGTGCGGTGCTCACCGTCACATGGCTGCGCCGCACCGCGGGGTGGTGATCGAGGTGGTGGGCGACCTCGCCCAGCTCGATCCGGAAGCCGTTGAGCTTGACCTGGTCGTCCTCGCGGCCCTGGAAGACGAGCGAGCCGTCGGGGAGCAGGGTTCCATGGTCGCCGGTCCGGTAGAGCCGTTCGGCCACACCGTCGACCCTCCGGTCGACGAAGCGCTCCGCCGTGAGGTCCGGCATGCCCACATAGCCGGGCGAGAGCCCGTCGCCCGCCAGACAGATCTCACCGGTACGGCCCGGCTCGCACAGGGTGTCGCCGTCGATCACATAGAGCCGGGTGTTCTGGATGGGTTTCCCGATCGGCAGCAGCCCCGAGTCGGGAAGCAGCCGGTCGACGGGGTGGTAGGTGGCGAAGGTGGTCGCCTCGGTGGGCCCGTACACATGGACCAGACGGCCCGGTCCGTACCGCTCCAGCGCCGCGGCCACATGCGGGATCGAGTGGAGCTCTCCGCCCATCAGAACGGTCTCGGTCCCGTCGACGGCCTCGGGCGCCTCGTCGACCACGGCGTTGAACAGCGCAGTGGTGAGGAAGACCACGGTGACGCGGTGTTCGTCGATGACCCGCCCGAGCCGGGAGAGCCGCACCAGGCCGTCCGGGTAGAGCACGCAGGTGCCGCCGTTGAGGAGCGCGCCCCAGATCTCGAAGGTCGCGGCGTCGAACGTGACCGGCGCGAGCTGGAGCAGCCGGCTGTCCGCGTCCAGCCGGGCGAAGCGGGCGCCGAGGACGAGCCGGGCGATGCTGCGGTGGCGGACGGCCACGCCCTTGGGACGGCCCGTGGAGCCCGAGGTGAAGTTGATGTACGCGAGGGAGTCACCGGTCACCTCGACCGCCGGGGCGGCCTCGGCTTGTGCCAACTCGCCCTCAACAGCAAGGACTTGACACTTTGTCAGCCTTCGGGAGAGCTGTTCATGGCGGTCGGTCAGCACCCATCGGCAGTCGGCGTCCGCGAACAGGCCGTGCAGGCGCTCGTCGGGCCAGCCCACGTCGAACGGCAGATACGTGCCCCCGCACTTCAGCACCGCGAGCAGCGCCACGATCAGCTCGGGCGAGCGCGCCAGGCAGACCCCGACGGTCGACCCGGGCGTGCAGCCCTCGGCGAGCAGGCGCCGGGCGAGCCCGTTGGAGAGCCGGTCGAGCTCCCCGTAGGTGTACGCGCGCCCGCCCTGCACGACCGCGGGCGCGTCCGGGTCGCGGGCGACGCTCGCGGCGAAGAGCGCGGGCACCGAGCTGTCCCGCGGATAGTCGGATGCGGTCCGATTGATCCGGCGGTGGAGGGCGAACGCCTCCTGGGTGCCGGTGAGTCGGGTCCCCGTTGTTCTTTCCAGCGCAGACACCCCTCGGGATGTGGCGACGTCGAAGTGGTGGTCGTCGGACGAGGGTCAGCGGGCCGCCCGGAAGGGCGTGCCGTTGACGGTCTGCTCGACGAAGCGGTTGTGCTTGTACGTGTCCTCGCCGGAGACCAGCACACAGCCGAACTTGTCGAGGCTGGCCTCGCCGCCGAACTCCTGGAGGGCGTCCGAGAACGGGTAGACCTGCACCTGGGTCGGCAGATAGCGGGACGCGTACCCCAGACGCATGTTGTCGGTGAGGCCCGCGTGCGGGTGCGAGGCGTGCATCAGGGTCGACCAGAAGACGATGAACTGGCCCTGCTTGAGCACCATCGACTTGGCCTTGGACTCGTCCGGGCTCCAGTTCGGGTCCTTCTGGAGCTGGCGGTAGTCGTAGCCGAAGAAGCCGCGCCGCACGCCGTCCTTCTCCACCTTGCCGATGGAGTCCGCGTCGTACGTCATGACCTTGGACTCGTCGTAGTTCATGGTCCGGTGCGAGCCGGGGATGAACTGGAGGCAGCCCATCTCGACGCTGGCGTCGGTGAACGCCGACCAGACGGTGATGGTGCCGCCGAACTCGGAGTCCTCGGGCCAGACGATCTGGGGGTGCTTGGAACCGGCCACGTTGGAGAAGTTGTCGGCCTGGTGCCAGTCGGTGCCCTCGTCGCCGGGGTACTTGGGGAAGAACTCGGTGCGCCAGCAGAGCACATCGGGGCCCAGGAGGCTGGCGACCCGATGGGCGATCTCGGGGCGGGTGATGTGGTCGGCGAGGAAGTCGACGTCGAGGTGGCGGTCGTAGTTGGCGAGGTTGGTGACGCCGGAGACCGCCTTCTCCTGCCCGTAGATCGCCCGCTTGGTGTTGAGCAGCTTGGGGCGCAGGGCGCGGAGGTTCTTCTCCATCTCGGCGGGTTCGTACATGTCGAACGGGCCGATGTAACCGTCCCGGTGGAACTGCTCGATCTCCCGGGCACTCAGGGAGAAGTCGGTGCTCGTGGTGCCGGCCAGGTCGTCCATGCATCACCTCTGTGTAAGCGACACTCCGCTGCGACAGCGGACGGGTAAATGCGTGCTGTTCCGGTCAACTCTCGCCAGCAGAGGGCGAGTTGTGCTCTGTTTAACACACGACCTCCTCCGGACGCTTCTATTCCCCGGAGTTGCACAGCGATCGCACGGCGGTGGACATCGTGCGGGTGGCGGGGCATGGGGGGCCGGTGGATCGTTGTATGGATCAGGCATGGGCGGGCGGGAGGGCGGGCGGCGCGGCCTGCCGGGACCGCGCACAATCGGCCGCGCGCGAGGGCTTCGGGCGTAAGGTTGCATAGGCGCCCAAAAGGGGTGCGCTGCCGACGCCCGGAGACGGGGGTCGCCCGCACCGCGCACACGCTGTGTTCCCACGGGCCTCCGGCGGGGCGCACCACAACCCCCGAGGGCGCGCGACTTGCGCCTTTCGGCCCTTGACGCGGCATCCTGAGGTGGACAAGACTCTCGCTGATAATCCGCATCACTGACGATGCCCTCCGGGGCCCTTTCCGGGAGGACCCATTGCGTCTGTCCCCGCCCTTATCCACGCCGCTGCGGATCGCGGCCGCGACGCTCTGGCTCCCGGACCGACGCGAGACCACCGAGGCCGCGCTGGCGGCCGGCCGGGTCGACGCGGAGACGGCGACCCGGCTCGGCTATCGCGAAGTCACCGTCAGCCCCGACCACGCGGCGCCGGAGATGGCGGTCCTCGCCGCCACCGAAGCGCTGGCGGCGGCCGGGTGGGGCGGCGCGGACCTGGGCATGGTGGCGCACGCCTGGACCTACCACCAGGGCCACGACTTCTGGTCGCCCGCCAACTACGTCGCCCACCACATCGGCGCCTCGACCGCCAACGCCGTGGGCGTGCAGCAGATGTGCAACGGCGGAGCCGCCGCACTCGAAGTCGCGGCCGCCCGCATGATCGCGGACCCGGGTGTGGCGCGCGCCGCGGTCACCACCGGCGACCGCTTCCTGCCGCCCGCCTTCGACCGCTGGCTCGGCGACTACGAACTCGTCTACGGCGACGCCGGGACCGCCCTGCTCCTGGACCGGACCCAGGGCCCGTACGAGCTGCTCTCGGTGGCCACCGTGGCCCGTTCGGAGTACGAGACGATGCACCGCGGCGACGACGAGTTCAGCTCGATGCCGCGCACCCTGCCCCGGGTCGACGTACGCCGCACCAAGCGGGCGTTCGTCGCCTCCGGGGCCGAGCCCGGGTTCGACGCGGCGCTCGTCGAGGCCGTGGTCGAGGTGGTGACCACCGCGCTCACCGAGGCGGGGCTGGCCCCCGACGACCCACGCGTACGGTTCCTGGCGCTCCCCCGGCTCGGCGCCGGACCGCTTGAGGAGTTCTTCCACCCGGCCGTCGAACGCCTCGGGCTGCGCCACGCCGAGATCCTCAACCTGGGCGGCGGGACCGGGCACCTGGGCGCCGGGGACTCCGCCGCCAACCTGGCGACCCTGCACACCGAGAAGCGGCTCGCCGAGGGCGAGGTGGCGCTGCTGCTCAGCCTGGGCGGCGGGTTCAGCTGGTCGTGCGTCGCGGTGCGGGCGGTGACGCGATGAGAGCGCGGCCGGTGGGCGGCGAGCTCACCGACCGCGGGATCGTGGCCGTCCTGTGCGCCGGGTTCTTCCTGCTCGACTTCGACCTCGTCGTCATCAACCCGATCCTGGTCCCGTTGTCCAAGGACTTCGGCGTCAGTCTGGGCACCACCACGTTCGCCCTCACCGGCTATCTGGCGATGGTCGGCATCATGCAGCCGGTGCACGGCGCGATCTCGGACCGGGTGGGCCGGGTGCGAGTGCTGCGGACCGCGCTCCTCGGGCTGGGCGTCGCGGACCTGGCGGCGGCCCTGGCGCCCAATGCGGCGCTGCTGATCGCGGGCCGCGCGCTCGCCGGCGGCTTCGCCGCCGCGCTCATCCCGGTGACCGTCGCGTACGTGGGCGACCACATCCCGATGGAGCGCCGCCAGCGCACGATGGCGGCCATCATGTCCTCCAGCGCGGTCGGCGCCGCCTCCGCGACCGTCGTCGCGGGCGCGCTCACCGAACTGCTCGACTGGCGCTCGGCGCTGCTCATCCCGGCCGTGGCGGGGCCGCTGCTCGCCCTGGTGTCCACCCGGCTGCCGGAGGCTCCCCGGGTGCGGGCCGTCGAGGGGCCGAGCGTACGGGAGCGGTTCGCCCGGGTGCTCGGGGACGGCTGGTTCCGGTTCTTCATCCCGTTCGCCGTCGTCGAGGGCGCGGCGATGATGGGCCTGTTCAACTTCTTCAACGCGGCTCTCCAGAAGCACGGCAGCAGCGTCCTGATGTCCGGCCTGGTGACCAGCGCGTACGGCGTGGCGGCCATCGGGGGCAGTGTGGTGGTCCGGGCCGTCGACACCCGGGCGACCGGCGCGGGCATGTTCGGCTGGGGCACCGGTCTGCTCTTCATCGGCTATCTCACGGCCGCGTTCACCCAGTCGATCGCGGGCATCCTGATCGCCAGCGCGCTGGCCGGACTCGCCCTCGCCGTCGGCCAGTCCGCGTTCCAGGCGTGGATCCTGGAGGCGGCCGCGCCCGAGGTGCGCGGCAGCGCCGTCGCGCTCATCGCCTGCTCGGTCTTCACCGGCGCCGCCATCAGCACGGCCGCCGTCGGCCCGCTCGCGGGGCGCGGCGACTTCGGGCTGCTGTTCGGCATCGCGGCCGCCGCGACCGTACCGGTGTCGATCGTCGGCACCCTCGCGCGGGCGCGCTTCGCCCGCTCCGACCGTGCCATGCGGATGCCCACCGGGCCGCCCGTGGACCAGGAAGCCCCGAACACACTCAAGTGAAGGAGAGACATCCATGGCGCTGTTCGCGGTGATAGCGAAGCGGGCCCCGGTCGGCATCAGCATCGAGGAGTTCCAGCAGAAGCTGGCCGAGGGCTTCCGGTACACCCAGGAGCTGGAGGAGAAGGGGCTCATCAGGGACCGCTGGATCCTGGTCGGCGCCTCGGCGGGGCTCAACATCTACGACGTCGAGTCGCACGAGCAGCTGATGCAGCTGCTGTACCGCAGCCCCGCCGGACTGCACCTGGACTTCGAGGTGTATCCGCTGATCAGCCCGCCGAGCTACGATCCGACGGCCGAGGGTCCGACTCACTGAAGAACGCCCGCTCGATCCGGCTCAGCGAGCGGAAGTCGTCGAGGTCGAGGGTCTCGACGTCGACGGGCCGCCCGCTGAGCCGCTCGATCAGCACGATGAACTCCAGGAAGCCCAGCGAGTCGATGAGCCGGCTCTCGATCAGGTCGTCGTCCGGGCCGATCACGGCCGCCTCCGGGTGGCGCCTGCCGATCCAGGCGACGACCTCCGCCAGCTCGGCGGCGGCCGCCCTCACCGCTCGGCCCCGCCGGTCGAGGCCGCCCCGCCGAGCGCCACGGCCGCCTTCTCCACGGCCTCCGTCGCCGCCTCCCAGCTTCCGTACCTGGCGTACAGCACCGACAGCCAGCGCTCCAGGCCGAAGGCGACACAACTGGTGTGCACGGCCTGGCCGGTGTCGTCGAGGGTGATCCCGCACCGCTCGCCGAAGAAGTTGCGGTGGACGTTGAGCGAGGCTATCGCGAGGTCGTCGACGAGGAACTCGTGCTTGACGGGCGAGAGCCGCTGGAGCAGCGCGCGCTGCCCGCCCCGGTCGTAGAAGGGGTCGGTCGCGGCCTCCTTGCGCAGGGTGAGGCCGAGCGCGTCCGCGAGGGCGGTGATGCGCTCCTCGAACCGCCGCAGGTGCTCCTGGGTGAACTCGTGCGAGCCGAGCGCCACGATCTCGCGCATATGGAAGCCGAGGAGGCGCCGCAGCCCGTCGTAGTGCTCCTCGCGGCGGAAGCAGCGCCCGAGCACGGTCACCGTCGTACCGTCGGGAAGGGCGCGGCCCTCGTGGTGGAGGTATACGGCGAAGCAGGCGGCCGAGGGAAGCCCGAAGAGCGCGGGTTCGAGGTCGCTCGGCGTGAACTCCTCGCGCAATCCACCTTCTTGATGGTGCGTCAGGTCGAGTGTGCTCACCACGAGCGCCTGGTGCGGGAAGTTGTCGTACACGTCGAGGCGGGAGAGCGCGGCGACCGGCAGCAGCGGCGGCATGATCATGGGGGCCGCGCCGCTCCCGGTCCCCCAGCCCTCCAGGAGCGCGTCGAGCCGCTTCAGCAGGACGGTCGCGCCCGGCGGGAGGGCTTGCAGACCCGGGCCGTCCGCCGGGGCCGGTGTCATGAGACGACTTCGGCGGTGGCGCCGCCGAGCGCCAGCCGCAGTACGTCCTGGGCACAGCCCCAGGAGAGGCCGACCGCGATGCCGCCGTGGCCGTAGTTGTGGATCACCCGCGCGGAGCCGACCGGCTCCACTTCGAGGCGGGTCTGCGGCCGCGAGGCCCGCAGGCCGATCTCGACGCCGATGACCTCGGCCCCGGCGATCCGGGGCTCCACGGCGATGCAGCGCGCCAGGATCTCCTCGGTCCGGGCCGGGTCCGGCTCCATGCTCCACACCTCTCGCTCGGCGGTGCCGCCGCACACCAGACGGCGCCCGTGCGGGAAGTAACTCGTCGAGTTCGGGCCGGGGTTCTGCTCGAAGAAGAACTCGTCGATCCCCGGGTTCTCCACGATCACGTGCTGGCCGCGCACCGGGAAGACCTTCGGGTCGTCGGCCAGGGCGCGCGCGCCCACCCCGGTGCAGTTGACGACGAGCGGCGCCTCGGCGGCCGCCGCCTCCAGGGAGTCCACCACGCCCACCTCGACGCTGCCTCCGGCGGCGGTGACCCGGGAGGCCAGATACTCCAGGTACACGGGCATGTCCACGGTCGGCAGGTCGACCCGGAACGCCACCGGGAACCCGCCGCTGTCCGCCTCGCCGCACGGCGCGTAGCCGGGCAGGTGGGCGGCCCACTCGTGGCCGCCGGCGGCCTGCCGGTTGACCAGGCGGCCACGGGTCAGATGGACGCCGCTGTCCGGCTGCTTGGCCAGCGCGGCGAACTCGGCCAGGCTCGACTGGTGCCAGGGCCGGGTGATCGCCGTCGGCGCGAACTTGGCCTCCGCCTCGGTCTCGTCGGCGATCGCCGGGCCGCCGATGATCGCTCCGGCCACGGCCGACGTGGTCTGCCGGGGCGCGCGCTCGGCGACGACCCGGACCGTGAAGCCGCGCTCGGCCAGGCACACCGCCGTGGTCAGTCCGGCCACACCGGCGCCGATGACCAGGGCCTCGTTTCGCTCTGTCATGGGACTGCACCTCTTCATGGGGAAGCTGTCGTGGAAGATGTTTGGAATTCAAGAGAGCCGTACGGGGATGCCGCACCGGAAAGACGTTCCTCGGCCGCCGGGTGTGACACCCGCCGGTCTACTCGTGGGAAATCGCGACGCAGGACCAGGTGAAGCCGTTGCCCGCGCTCAGGAACAGCGCCACCTCGCCCGGCGCGAGCCGGTCGTCGGCCTGGAGGGTGGCGAGGTTGGCCACGGGGTCCCCGGCACCGAGGTGCCCGGTGTCGCGGCCCAGGTCGAGCAGTTCGGTGTGGGGCAGGGCGAGTTCGTGGACGGACGGCCCGTAGAACTGACTGAGCGCGCCGGTGCTGAGGCGCGGCAGGACGAGGTAGCGCAGCCGGGGGTCGGCCGGGGTGAGTCCGGCGTCCGCGATGGCGTCGAGCACCACGCGCTGCACGGACCGGCGCAGTACGGCGACGAATTTGGGCCAGCCGCCGCCCGCCCGGAAGGACAGCTTGGTGCGCCGGGCGCTGATCGTGTCGTACGCGCTGCGCGGCGCCGGGGTGAAGGCGTCGTCGCCCCGGTAGAGCACCTCGTACTCGGGAACGCTCACGGAGGCGATGGCGAGCAGCCGGTAGGGGCCCGCGTCGCGGTCGAGGAGCAGCGCGGTGGCGGCGTCCCCGTACGCCACGTCGATGTCGCCGGCCCAGCGGTCGAAGCCGGGCCCCACGAACCGGTCGGCGGTGGTCACCAGGCACCGGTTGACCGTGGGGTCCAGGGCGAGGCGGGCGGCGGCGACCTCCAGGGCGGCCACGCCCCCGTTGGAGGTCTGCTGCACCCCGAGCGGGGTGGCGTGGCGGGCGCCGATGCCGTGGGCCACGTAGTGCGGCGCGGACCAGAAGTCGTGGCCCTGGTGGTAGATCCAGGAGTGGACGACGAGGCCGAGGTCGTCGCCGGACCAGCCCGCGTCGGCGAGCGCCTTCTGGGCCGCGAGCACGGCCATTTCGGGGGCCGCCCGGTCGGGGCTCTCGCTCAGCGCGCGGTAGCCGAGCCGGTCGGCGGTCTCCTGGTCGAGCCGCCCGGCCGCCACCGCCCGTGCGGTGTCCAGACGGCGGGACGGGAGCCAGAGCACGGCGGCGGCTATGCCCGGCGGTTCGGGTAACGGCGGACTCAGTCTCACGGGGCTGCCTCCTCGGACCGGCCCGTCGACTCGGGCCGTACCTCCCGGCTTCCCACTATATTGTCAGTGTTATTGACTGTCAGGCGTCTGTCTCTCAATTTGGCGCACAAACGGCGTGTTTCAGGCGGTCCGCGCCGGGGCGGCGCGGGGTGTCGTTCAGCATGGACCGTCGTTCTGCTTGGTTGACGTGGTTCCCCAGTGTGAGGAGATACGTGGTGTCCCATCCGCCCGCCCCTCTCGGCGCCGACGCGGTCGTTCCGCTGTCGCCGATCGGCTATGTCGTGACGGAGTACGCCCGCCCCCAGGAGGCACCGCCGCAGGCGACTCTGGCCTACGGGGACCAGGGCCGAGTCGTGGTCTTCGAGCCGTTCGCGGGGGGCCTCGACGGCATCTCCGACGGCTGGTACGTATGGCTGCTGACCTGGCTGCACGACCAGACCGAGGAGGAGACCGCACCGCTCCAGGTGGTGCCGCGCGGCTGGGAGCGGAGCGGGCGCACGACCGGCGTCTACGCCACCCGTACGCCCAACCGGCACAACCGCATCGGCCTGAGCCTGGTGCGGGTGCGCGAGGTGAAGGGCCATGTGCTCCACTTCGACGGCGTGGATCTGGTCGACGGCACGCCGGTGCTCGATATCAAGCCGTATTCGCCGACGTCCGACACCCCGCCCGAGTCCGACTAGGGCCTGTCCGGTGGATCTGGTCGGCCTCGGCGCGGGGATCCGGGAGGTCAGAACTCGTCGACGGTGTGCGGGAGTCGGTCGGTGCTCAGCGCCGCGCCCAGGGCCGCCGCCGCGCCCGGGGTGTGCTCGGTGACCAGCCCCGCCGCCACGAGGTGGCGCGGGTCGGTGCCGCCGAGGTAGCAGGCGCCGAGGTCGCGCACGTCCAGGGCCAGGTCGGGCCGGGCGTCCGTCGGTTCGTACGAGGCGGTGTACGCGTCGGTGCCCGGTCCCGGTGCGACCGTGAGACGGAAGCGGCCCGCGTTGGCCGGTACGCGCTCGTCGCGCACCTCGACGACCAGGTCCGCCGGGGCCGCCCAGGAGCGCGCGGTGAGCGCGGCGCCCACGTCCAGCAGACGCAGCCACAGCGCCGGTTCGGTCCGGGTGACCCGGACCTGGTCGCGGTCGGCGGCGAAGTGGTGCAGCGGGTCGTCCGGGGCGCCGCCCCAGTACCGCACCCGGCCGGTGAGGTCGATCGCGGCCAGATAGCGCCAGAGCGCGGCGGCACCGGCCGGGGTGTCGGCCTCCAGTTCGTCGACGCGGACCAGACCCGGCGTACCGGCGTCGTAGTCACCGCCCTTGGTGCGGTACACCGCGTACCCGCCGAGCGGCTCGTCCGGGGCGCCGAGCGCGACGATCCTCGGCGGGCTCAGCTCGTCGTCCTCCTCGTCCTTGTCGGCCAGCCACTCCTTGCGCCAGCGGACCTCGTCGCGGGCGATCCGGCCGGGCCTGCGGGCGCGGGTGGCGTCGTAGTACGGCCCGAGGAGGGCGGGGGCGTCCAGCGGGTCGACCAGGCGCAGCGGGCGCTCGTCGGGGGCGATGCGCAGGGCGAGCGGACGGCTGGAGTCGATCTCCACGGTGGCGCCGTGGGTGGCCGAACCGAAGCCGAAGCGGCCGTAGATGACGGCCTCGGAGGCCCACAGCGCGGCAACCGCGCGCCCCTCGCGGGCGCTGCGGCGGAAGAGCTCCCCGATCATGCCGGTGAGGACGCCACGGCGGCGGTGGGTGGGCGCCACGGAGACGAACGTCAGCCCGGGACAGGGGAGTTCACCGCCGGGGACGGAGATCGTGAACCGGAAGGCGGCGAGGAAACCGACGAGGACGTCCCCGTCGTAGGCACCCACGCGGTCGCAGTCGAGGAGTGCCTCGCGGTGGTACTTGCGGATCTCCTCGTCCTCGGGGCGCTCATGGAAGACGAGGTATCCGAGTTCGAGGGCGCGGTCGACATGGGCTTCGGGCACATCACTGAAGCGCAGCTGATCCATCCTTCGACACTAACCCGACCGAATAGGACAGTCATCCGTATTTCGGGGGGCCGGTCAGCTGGACGCGGGTGCCGTGGCCCGGCCGTGGTCGACGGCCACGCGCTCGGCGCGTGCCGCCAGCGGCACGGTGACCGTCCCCGCCGCCAGGAACAGGGTGCCCAGGAGGAGCCAGCCCGGGGCTCCCCCGTGGGTGACCAGGGCCGCGACCAGGAGCGGGCCGCCCGCCCTCGCCAGGTCGGAGCCGAGGCTCCAGGCGCCCAGGAACTCGCCCTGGCGGTGCGGGTCGGCGAGGCCGTACGAGATGCCCCAGCCGCTCGCCGAGGAGAGCAGCTCGCCCGCCGTCAGCAGGGCCACGCCGACCGCGAGCACCAGCACGGCGGGCACCGGCGGGAGCGCGGCCGTCGTGGCCGTCACCGCGCACGCGGCGAGCAGCGCCCAGCCGGCGCGCCTGCCCGCGACCGCCGCCCCGGCGACGGTGTCGCTACCGCGCGCCGCCCGCACCTGGAGCAGGATCACCAGCGCGGTGTTGAGGAGCATCAGCACCGCGACCGACCAGGTGGGCGCGTGCGTACGGGACGAAATCCACAGCGGGAGGCCGAGGTTGAGGACGTCGGCGTTGATGTAGAGCAGCCCGGAGAGCGCGGCGAGGGCGAGGAAGCGGCGGTCGCGCAGGGCGCCGAGGCGGCTCGCGGGCCGCGCGGCGGCCTCCGGTGCCGGCCGCGCGCGGTCGTCCGGCATCCGGGTCACGATGGCGGCGACGATCGCGTACGAGACGCAGTTGCCCAGGATGAGGGCCGCGTATCCGGTACGGGAGTCGACGGCCAGGGCGGCGCCCGCGCCCAGACTGCCCAGTGTGAAGCCGATGTTGAGCATCACGCGGGTGTACGCGCTGGCCGCGACCAGCGCCGAGGCGTCCGCGATACGGGCGAGGTAGGCACCGCGGACCGGCCGTGACGCGCTCTCGGCCAGGGCGATCGCGCAGACGACGGCGAGGAAGCCGGCGAAGCCGTCGACGAGCAGATATCCCGCGAAGGCGACGGCCCGTACGACCACGGTGGCCAGATAGACCCGGCGGTGGCCGAACCGGTCACCGAGCCGCCCGGCCGGGACGGCGACGGCCGGGCCGAGCAGGGCGGCGATCGTCAGGCCGAGGCCGACCTGGGTGGCGCCGAGCCCGACGACCCGGGTGAAGAAGAGGGCGGCGCCGGTGTGGAAGAGGCCGTTGCCGATCCAGTCGACGAGGGTGGTGAGGGCGTACGCGCGCAGCGGACCGCGGGGTGGCAGCACGGCTGCCACCCCGGAGGAGGTGGAGGACATGCCCCCAGCCAACGGCCTTCCGCCGCGCACCGACAGACATTTAGGCTGGGGCTCAATGCTCAGCTACCGACTCGGCGTCGACGACCTCGCCGACATGCGCTTCGCCTGCTCGCCGCTCCTGGAGGCCGCCACCAGCCTGTGGGCGCTTCAGCGCGCCGACGAGTACGCGCTGCACCTGCCGTGGGTGCGGCGGACCCGGGCGGCGCTGGAGGAGGCCATCGGCCTGGACACCGCGCTGCTCGACGAACTGGTCGTGCGCGGCAGCGGCTGGCTCCCGGACTTCATCACACCGCGCCCCGACTCACCGCTGCCGGATGTACGGGAAGAGCTGCGGCGGGTACGGGCGACGTCGCCGTCGAAGGCGCTGTCGGACGTACGGACGGCGTACGCGGGGCGTGCCCTGCCGCCGCGCCTGGCCGAACTGGCCCCGGATCCGCGCGGGTTGCGGGACGCGATGGCGGATGTGCTGGAGGCCTACTGGGAGCTGGCGATGGCGCCGCACTGGCCTCGGATGCGGGCCGTCCTGGAGGCGGACATGGTGTGGCGGGCGCGGCTGCTCGCCCACGAGGGCGCGGCGGCGGTGCTCACGTCGCTGGATCCGACGGCGGTGTGGCGGGGCGGGGAGCTGACGCTGTTCGTCCACCGGGACCTGGAGTTGGGGGCGGCGGTGGACGGGCGGGGCCTGTGGCTGGTGCCGACGCTGTTCGCGCAGCACACGATCAGTCCGGTGGGGCCCGATGAGCCGCCCACCATCGCGTATCCGGCGCGGGGGGTGGGGACGCTGTGGGAGTCCCGTCCGCCGCGTCCGCGCGGCGCGCTTGCCTCCCTGGTGGGCGCGCCCAAGGCGGCGCTGCTGCTGTCCCTGGACGGCCCCGCGTCCACGACGGAACTCGCCCGCCGCCTGTCCGTCACCCCGAGCGCGGTCTCCCACCACCTGTCCGTGCTGCACCGGACGGGGCTGGTGAGCCGGGCTCGGGCGGGGAGGGTGGTGCTGTATGCCCGGACGGGGGTGGGGGATGCGCTCGCGTCCCCGGAGGAGTGACCCCACCCCGCCCGTTCCGGGCGGGGCCTGCGGCCCCTGCACCCCGCTGTTTTCGGCTGCGGACCGTGCTGGGCTGGTCGCGCAGACGCAGACAAACGGGGCCGGGGCGGAGCCCCGGGAAGTCAGGCCACCGAGCCGATTCGGCCCAGTGGCTGCTCCGGGCCGTCGTGGTGGATCGGGGTGTGGGCTCCCGTGAGGGACACACCCGTCCCTCCCCGGCGGCTCGCCACGATCTCCGCCGCGATCGACAGCGCCGTCTCCTCGGGCGTGCGCGCACCCAGGTCGAGGCCGATCGGGGAGCGCAGACGGGCGAGGTCGAGGTCGGTGACGCCGACCTCGCGCAGGCGCGCGTTGCGGTCCTCGTGCGTGCGGCGCGAACCCATCGCGCCCACGTACGAAACCGGCAGCCGCAGCGCAAGCTCCAGCAGCGGCACGTCGAATTTGGCGTCGTGCGTCAGGACGCACAGCACCGTGCGCGCGTCCACCTGCGTCGACTCCAGGTACCGGTGCGGCCACTCCACCACGATCTCGTCCGCGTCCGGGAACCGCGTCGCCGTGGCGAACACGGGGCGCGCGTCGCACACCGTGACCCGGTAGCCGAGGAACTTGCCCACCCGTACCAGCGCCGACGCGAAGTCGATCGCGCCGAAGACGATCATCCGCGGCGGCGGGACGCTCGACTCGACCAGGACCGTGAGCGGCTGCCCGCACAGGCGGCCGTCGGCGCCGAGTGTCAGCGTGCCCGTACGGCCCGCGTCCAGCATGGCCCGCGCCTCGCCCGCCACCGCCCGGTCCAGCTCGGGGTGGCCGCCGAGGGCGCCCTCGTACGTACCGTCGGGGTGGACGAGGAGCGGTCGGGCAACCAGGTCGGAGGGGCCTTCGGTGATGCGGGCGACCGCTGCCGCCTCGCCACGCGCCGCCGTGGCCAGTGCCGCGGCGAACACCGCCCGGGCGGGCGAGTCCGCGGGTACCGGGGTCACCAGGATGTCGATGATGCCGCCGCAGGTCAGGCCGACCGCGAACGCGTCCTCGTCGCTGTAGCCGAAGCGTTCCAGGACGGGTTCGCCGTCCGCCAGCGCCTGTTGGCACAGGTCGTAGACCGCGCCCTCCACACATCCGCCCGAGACCGACCCGATCGCCGTGCCCTCGCCGTCGACGGCGAGCGCGGCGCCCGGCTGCCGGGGCGCGCTGCCGCCAACCGCCACCACGGTGGCGACGGCGAAGTCACGGCCCTGCTCGACCCACCGGTTGAGCTCTTCGGCGATGTCCAGCATGTTCGGTCTCCTTACGGAACGGATGAGTGGAGGGCGTCCGGTCGTACGCCCTGATCGTGTCCTACTTGACGCCCAGCCAGCTCTCGATGGGGCTGAGCGCGAAGTAGACGAGGAAGATGCCGGACAGGGCCCACATGAACCCGCCGATCTCCCGCCACTTGCCCTGCGACGCCTTGATGACGGTGTAGGCGATGACGCCCGCGCCGACACCGGCGGTGATGTTGTACGTGAACGGCATCAGGGCCACGGTGAGGAACACCGGGATCGACACCGAGCGGTCGTTCCAGTCCACGTGCCGCGCCGCGCTCATCATCATCGAGCCGATCACGACCAGGGCCGCGGCGGCCACCTGGGCCGGGACCAGCTGGGTGAGCGGGGTGAAGAAGAGACAGGCCGCGAAGAAGAGACCGGTGACGACCGAGGAGAGGCCGGTGCGGGCGCCCTCGCCGGCGCCGGTCGCGGACTCGATGAAGACGGTCTGGCCGGAGGCGCCGGAGACGCCGCCGATCGCGCCGCCCGCGCCGTCGATGAACAGCGCCTTGGACAGGCCCGGCATCCGGCCCTTGTCGTCGGCGAGCTTGGCCTCCTGGCCGACGCCGATGATGGTGGCCATCGCGTCGAAGAACCCGGCCAGGACGAGGGTGAAGACGATCATGCCGACGCCGATGGCGCCGATCTGCTCCCAGCCGCCGAACTCGACGTGCCCGAAGAGTCCGAAGTCGGGATTGGCGACCGCGCTGCCGTCGAGGCCGGGGGCGGCTCCGCCCCAGTCCTTGTCGGTCAGACCGCCCACCTTGGTGACCACGAGCGAGAGGACCGTGCCGGTCACGATGCCGATCAGGATCGCGCCGGGGATGTTGCGCGCCTGGAGGGCGAAGATCAGGAGCAGGGTCACCGCGAAGAAGAGGACCGGCCAGCCGACCAGCTCGCCCGTGGCGCCGAGGGTGACGGGGCCGCCCTGGCCCTTGCCGACGAATCCGGCCTTCACCAGGCCGAGCAGGGCGACGAACATGCCGATGCCCATGGTGATCGCGTGCTTGAGCGCCAGCGGGATGGCGTTCATGATCATCTCGCGGAGGCCGGTGACGACCAGCAGCATGATGACCACGCCGTACATGACGCACATGCCCATGGCCTGCGGCCAGGTCATGTTGGGGACCACCTGGGTGGTCAGGGCCGCGGAAACGTTCAGTCCGGCGGCGAGTGCGAGCGGGACCTTGCCGATGAAGCCCATCAGCAGCGTGCTGACCGCGGCCGCGAGGGCGGTCGCCGTCACCAGGCCCGCATGGCTCAGCGTGTGCTTGTCGACGTCGGGCGTCGAGAGGATCAGCGGGTTGAGCAGGAGGATGTAGCACATCGCCATGAAGGTGGTGATGCCGCCGCGCACCTCTTGCGCGACCGTGGATCCTCTGTCCGTTATGTGAAAGTACCGGTCGAGCCAAGACCTGCCGGCGGGGACGCGCGAGCCGGAGCCCGCCTCCTCGGCGGTGGTCTTCGGCTCCAGAGACTGCTGGGTCATGGTGCCTACTCCCAAGGTTCACAGGGGCACCCGCATAAGACTTGAGATCTCAGTCAGACAAGCTGCGGGATTTGGGATGGTGCGTGGGCTGCACGACCCGGGGGACGGCCCGAGACGAACGTTTCCGCGTACTGCGGGGGTACCGGTTCCGGTACCGCGGTACGGGAGTGGTGCTGATCATTCGGGTACTGCTCACTCGGTACTGCCTGGTGGTGCTGGTGGTGCGGTGCTGAAGGACCGCGAGCGGTGCGGCACTTCTGTGCTCCGGGCGGTGCGGGCGGTTCGGAAGTGTGACGTTCCTGGGAAGGCACGCACCGCCCGGAGGGTTCAGGGGGTCAGGACGACTCGGTGCCCGTGAGGTGCTCGGGGCGGACGGGGGTCCTGTTCAGCTCCAGACCCGTCGCGTTCCGGATCGCCGCGAGGACGGCCGGGGTGGACGAGAGGGTCGGGGCCTCGCCGATGCCGCGCAGCCCGTACGGGGCGTGCTCGTCGGCCAGTTCGAGCACGTCGACCGGGATGGTCGGCGTGTCGAGGATGGTGGGGATGAGGTAGTCCGTGAAGGAGGGGTTGCGCACCTTCGCGGTCTTCGGGTCGACGATGATCTCCTCCATGACCGCCACGCCCAGGCCCTGGGTGGTGCCACCCTGGATCTGGCCGACGACGGACAGCGGGTTGAGTGCCTTGCCGACGTCCTGGGCGACCGAGAGCTCGACGACCTTGACCAGGCCGAGCTCGGTGTCCACCTCGACGACCGCGCGGTGCGCGGCGAACGAGTACTGGACGTGGCCGTTGCCCTGGCCGGTGCGCAGGTCGAACGCCACGGTGGGACGGTGGCGCCACTCCAGCTCCAGCTCCACCGCCTCGTCCTCCAGGACGTCGGCCAGGTCCGCGAGGACCTCGCCGCCGTCGGTGACGACCTTGCCGCCCTCCAGGAGGAGCTCGGCGGTGGCCCAGGCCGGGTGGTAGGAGCCGAACTTGCGGCGGCCGATCTCCAGGACGGCCTCGCGGACGTGCTCGCAGGTGTTCTTGACCGCGCCGCCGGTGACGTACGTCTGGCGCGAGGCCGACGTGGAGCCGGCGGAGCCGACCTGGGTGTCGGCCGGGTGGATGGTCACCTGGGTGACGCCGAGCTCGGTACGGGCGATCTGCGCGTGGACGGTGATGCCGCCCTGGCCGACCTCCGCCATCGCGGTGTGTACGGTCGCGACCGCCTCACCGTTGATGACCTCCACCCGCACCTTGGCGGTGGAGTAGTCGTCGAAGCCCTCGGAGAAGCCGACGTTCTTGATGCCGACCGCGTAGCCGATGCCCCGTACGACACCCTCGCCGTGCGTGGTGTTGGACAGGCCGCCGGGCAGGGCGCGCACATCGGCCTGCTCGCCGGCGGTCACCCACTGCTGCTCGGGCGGCAGCGGACGGGCCTTGACGCGGCGAAGGAGCTCGGCCACCGGGGCCGGGGAGTCGACCGGCTGCCCGGTCGGCAGCAGGGTGCCCTGCTCCATGGCGTTCAGCTGGCGGAACTCGACCGGGTCGATGCCCAGCTTCGCCGCCAGCTTGTCCATCTGGGCCTCGTACGCGAAGCACGCCTGGACCGCGCCGAAGCCGCGCATGGCGCCGCAGGGCGGGTTGTTGGTGTAGAGCGCGATGGCCTCGATGTCGACGTCGTCGATGACGTACGGGCCGACCGAGAGCGAGGAGGCGTTGCCGACGACCGCCGGGGAGGCCGACGCGTAGGCGCCGCCGTCCAGGACGATCTTGCACTTCATGTGCGTGAGCTTGCCGTCCTTGGTGGCGCCGTGCTCGTAGTAGAGCTTCGCCGGGTGCCGGTGGACGTGGCCGAAGAAGGACTCGAACCGGTTGTAGACGATCTTGACCGGCTTGCCGGTGCGCAGCGCCAGCAGACAGGCGTGGATCTGCATCGAGATGTCCTCGCGGCCGCCGAAGGCACCGCCGACGCCGGAGAGCGTCATACGGACCTTCTCCTCGGGCAGGCCGAGGACCGGGGCGATCTGCTTGAGGTCCGAGTGCAGCCACTGGGTGGCCACATACAGCTCGACGCCGCCGTCCTCGGACGGCACGGCCAGGCCGGACTCCGGGCCGAGGAAGGCCTGGTCCTGCATGCCGAAGGTGTACTCGCCCTTGACGATGACGTCGGCGCGCTTGGCGGCCTCGTCGGCGTCGCCGCGCACGATCGGCTGGCGGTGCACGATGTTGGGGTGCGGGACGTGGCCGATGTGGTGGTCGTCGCGGCCCTCGTGGACCAGCACCGCGTCGGGGGCCGTCGCGGACGCCTCGTCCGTGATGACCGGCAGCTCCGCGTACTCGATCTTGATCTTGGCGGCGGCGCGGCGGGCGGTCTCCGGGTGGTCGGCGGCGACCAGGGCCACCGGCTCGCCGTGGTGGCGGACCTTGCCGTGGGCCAGGACCGGGGTGTCCTGGATCTCCAGGCCGTAGTTCTTCACCTCGGTGGGCAGGTCGTCGTAGGTCAGCACGGCGTAGACGCCGGGCATCGCGACGGCCTCGGAGATGTCGATCGACTTGATCTCGGCGTGGGCGACCGTGGAGCGGAGCGTCTGGCCCCAGAGCATGTCCTCGTGCCACATGTCCGAGGAGTACGCGAACTCGCCGGTGACCTTGAGGGTGCCGTCCGGGCGCAGCGTCGACTCGCCGATGCCGCCCTTGGTCTTGGAACCCTGGGTGATGTTGGTGGGAGTACCAGTGGTGGCCATGATCGTCAGACCGCCTCTTCCTGACGGGCGGCCGCGAGGCGGACCGCGTCGAGGATCTTCTCGTAACCGGTGCAGCGGCAGAGGTTGCCGGAGAGGGCCTCGCGGATGTCCTGGTCGGACGGGGAGGCGTTGCGCTCCAGGAGCTCGTCGGCCGCGACGAGCAGGCCCGGGGTGCAGAAACCGCACTGGACGGCGCCGGCGTCGATGAACGCCTGCTGGATCGGGGAAAGGGCGCCCGCCTCTCCAGTCTGACCGTCCAGCGGCTTGGCCTGCCAGCGCTGGGCGGCGTCGATGGAGGTGCCGCAGGCGCCGGAGGCGCAGCCGCCGCCGGGGTGGGCGTCCTCGCGGTGCTTGGCGTAGTCCGCCAGGCCCTCGACGGTGACGACCTCGCGGCCCTCGACCTGACCGGCCGCGACCAGGCAGGAACAGACCGGCACGCCGTCCAGGCGGACCGTGCAGGAGCCGCATTCGCCCTGCTCACAGGCGTTCTTCGAACCCGGAAGACCCATGCGCTCGCGCAGCACGTAGAGAAGGCTCTCGCCCTCCCAGACGTCGTCGGCTTCCTGCTTGCGGCCATTGACCGTGAAATTGACGCGCATGGTTATGCAGCTCCTTCAAGCGAGCGGCCGGTGCCGCGGTACTGCTCCCAGGTCCAGCCGAGCGTGCGGCGGGCCATGATGCCCACGGCGTGCCGGCGGTACTTGGCAGTGCCTCGTACGTCGTCGATCGGGTTGCAGGAGGCGGAGGCGAGCTCGGCGAACTGCTTGGCGATCGAGGGAGTGATGATCTTGCCGCTCTCCCAGAACCCGCCCTCGTCGAGCGCGGCGTTCAGGAACTCCTCGGCGGCCTTGGCCCGGACCGGGGTCGGGGCGGCCGAGCCGATGCCGGTGCGGACCGTGCGGGTCTCCGGGTGCAGCGCCAGGCCGAAGGCGCAGACCGCGATGACCATCGCGTTGCGGGTGCCGACCTTGGAGTACTGCTGGGGGCCGTCCGCCTTCTTGATGTGGACGGTCTTGATGAGCTCGTCCGGCGCCATCGCGTTGCGCTTCACACCGGTGTAGAACTCGTCGATCGGGATGAGCCGGGACCCGCGCACCGACTCCACCTCGACCTCGGCGCCCGCGGCGAGCAGCGCCGGGTGGGCGTCACCGGCGGGCGAGGCCGTGCCGAGGTTGCCGCCGACGCCGCCGCGGTTGCGGATCTGCGGGGAGGCGACGGTGTGCGAGGCGAGCGCCAGGCCCGGCAGCTCCGCCCGCAGGTTCTCCATGATCTCGGTGTACGACACGGACGCGCCGAGCCGTACGGTCTCCTCGCCGGTCTCCCACGCGCGCAGCAGCTCGATGCGGTTCAGGTCCAGAAGGTACTCGGGCCGGCGGTGGTCGAAGTTGATCTCGACCATCACATCGGTGCCACCCGCAATGGGCACAGCCGTGGGGTGCTCGGCCTTGGCGGCGAGCGCCTCCTCCCAGCTGGCGGGGCGAAGGAAGTCCATGAGTGGCTCTCTTCTTCTCAATCGGGGTCGTTCGCGCGGGTCCCGGGGACGGCCGGCCCTCGGCTATGAAGTCGTTCATGTGCTGTTAACGCTGTGTGGCCCCAGTACACAAGCCTCACTCCGTCGGGTGCAGTCACCGAAACCATGAAGGAGTTGGCTGGTCTCCATCTACGTCTTGTAGATTCGTATGAAAGGCGGTGCTCAGTTACCCCACCGCTTTCCACCGGCAACAACAAGACAGATCGGCGGCGACACGCGATGCGGCTTCGCGCACTTCTGGAGACCGACGCGCTGGGGCTGCGGCTGCTCGGCGGCGAGGACGAGCTGGACCGCACCGTACGCGGTGTGATGACCACTGACCTGCGCGATCCGAGCCGCTATCTCTCCGGCGGCGAGCTGGTCCTCACCGGCCTCGCCTGGCGCCGCGACGCCGACGATTCCGAGCCATTCGTACGGATCCTGGCCGGAGCCGGGGTGGTCGGCCTGGCGGCCGGCGAGGCCGAGCTGGGCGCGATCCCGGATGACCTGATCCGTGCGTGTACACAGCACCGGCTGCCGCTGTTCGCGGTGAACGAGTCGGTCGCCTTCGCCACCATCACCGAGCACGTGGTGCGCCAGGTCTCCGGCGAGCGGGCCGGGGACCTGGCGGCCGTGGTCGACCGGCACCGGCGGCTGATGACGTCCGGCCCGGCGGGCGGCGGCCCCGAGGTCGTCCTGGACCTGCTCGGCTCCGACCTGGACCTGCGGGCCTGGGTGCTCTCCCCCACCGGCCGGCAGATCGCGGGCGCGGGCGAACCGCTCCCCGCGGCCGTCGGCGCCACTCTGGCGGGTGAACACCTCGGCGCGACCCGCACCGGCCGCCGGGGCCCGCACCGGGCCGTGGTCCACGGCACCACGTACTCGCTGTTCCCGATCCGCCACAGCGGGCGCGGGGCCGCCTCGGCCGCCCGTGATGTGCGCGAGACGGTCCTGTCGGACTGGCTGCTCGCCGTGGAGGCGGACGCGGGCGACTGGCCCGCCGCCCGGCTCGACCTGCTCCAGGGCGTCACCCAGCTGATCGCCGTGGAGCGCGACCGCCGCGACGCGGCCCGTACGGTACGCCGCCGGCTCGCCCAGGAGGTCCTGGAGCTGGTGCAGACCGGCGCCGCGCCCGCCGAGATCGCGGCCAGGCTGCGGGTCGCCGCCCCCGTGCTGCTGCCGGGCCTCGGCTCGGCGCCGCACTGGCAGGTGATCGTGGCCCGGGTCGACTGGAGCCAGTCGGCCGCCACCACCGCGGAGATCGCCGGCGGCCCGGTCGCCCAGGCCCTGCTGGAGGAAATACTGGTCGACCCGGCCGTGGCGGGCCCCGACTCCTCGGACCGGATCGCGGTCGCCCACGCGGGCGACGAGGCGATCGCGCTGGTGCCGCTGCCCTCGGTCGGTGAGGGCACGGACGCCGGGCTGCACGCGGACGCGCTGCTCGCCGCCGTCCAGGCGCCGCTCTCGGCGGGCCTCGCCGACGACGGGCGCCTGACACTCGGTGTCAGCGCCGCCGTGCACTCGGCGGAGGGGCTGCGCGGCGCCCTGGAGGAGGCCCGGCACGCCCGCCGGGTCGCCGCCGCCCGTCCGGGCCGGGTCTGCGCGGCCGGCCACCACGAGCTGGCCTCGCACGTCCTGCTGCTGCCGTTCGTCCCGGACGACGTGCGCCGCGCCTTCACGGCCCGGCTGCTCGACCCGCTGCGCGACTACGACCGGCGGCACCGGGCCGAGCTCATCCCGACCCTGGAGGCGTTCCTCGACTGCGACGGCTCCTGGACCCGCTGCGCCACGCGACTGCATCTGCACGTCAACACCTTGCGCTACCGGGTGGGCCGGATCGAGCAACTGACGGGTCGTGATCTTTCGCGCCTGGAGGACAAACTGGACTTCTTCCTGGCCCTGCGGATGAGCTGAGGGGGCGCGCGGACGGCGCGACCAGGCCGGAACGCCCCCTCGACGCGCCGCAATTCGCCGTTTGTGAAGGAATTCACGCGTGGCCCTTGGCCCGGCGTGCCAATCCGTGCTGAGATTCGCCCACGACTCAACAGCTCGGACTCAACGGCTCAATGGCGCGCTCGGGGAGGGCAACGTGGCGTACTCCGCCATGTCTGATTCCGGAACGACTGCAGAGAACGGGGATCCACTCCATCCGCTCCATCCGCTCCAGACCGCGGTATGGCGGCTGCGCTCACGCGGCTGCTGGACGGACGCGGCCGCCCTGCTCGAACCGCACGGCGCCGAGCCCGCCGCGGCGCTCCAGCGGGCCGCGCTGCTCACCGAGCGCTGTCTGTACACCGGCGACGGCTGGGCCGAGGCCGAGGAGGCGCTGCGCGGCGCCGAGGCGGTGGCCGGGGACGACGAGGAGCGCGGCGCGGCCGCGTGCGAGCGCGGCCAGCTCGCGTACGCCTCCACGCTGCTCGGGGTGCGCGACCGCGCCGACGAGGCCCGGTCGGCGCTGGGCCGGGCGGCCGCGCTGATCGCCCCGGCCGCGCGGGGCCGCGCGCTGCTCGACTTCCGGCGGGGCCTGCTCGCCGAGAACGTGGCGGACGCGCCCCAGGCGGCCCGAGCCGCCTACCGCCGCGCCCACGCGGGCGCCACCGCGCACGGCGACACGCTGCTGCTCTCCTTCACCTGGCGCCATCTGGCCGGACTCGCCCTGCGCGACGGGGAGTTGGCGGAGGCGCGGCACGGCTTCGCGGAGTCGCTGCGGATCCGCGAGGAGCTGGGCTACCTGGTCGGCACGGCCCCGGCACTCGCGGCCCTGGCCGACGCCGAACCGGAGCCGGAGGCGGCCCGTCTGCGCACGGAGGCTGCGCGGCTGGTCCGGCTGCTGGGCGGGGTGCCGACGTGGCTGGCGAGCCTGACGCCGTCCCCGGCGGCCACCTGACGCCGACACCGGCGGCAACCTGAGGGGCGCGTGTTTGTCCGCGGGCCGGTGGGGGCTGGTCGCGCAGTTCCCCGCGCCCCTAAAAGTGCGCCCCTTCGGGCCGCCCCAGGATGCCGCGCAGCGCTACAGCGCAGACCCCGTGAAGTGCTCCCGCACCAGGGTCTGGACCACCGTCAAGTCCTGTGCGATCAGCGCGTCCAGCAGCGCCAGGTGTTCCGCCGCGTCCGCGACCAGCTCGCCCTGACGGGCGACCGGCGCGGCCGTCAGTGGCCACTGCGAGCGCCGGTGGAGGTCCTCGGCCACCTGGAGCAGCTGCCGGTTCCCGGCGAGCGCGAGGACCGCGCGGTGGAAGGCGCGGTCCGACTCGGCGTAGCCCGCCCGGTCGCCGACCGCCGCCGCCTGGGTGGTCGCCTCGGCGAGCGGACGCAGCTCGGCCCAGCGGGCGGCGGGCACGGACCGGGCGAGCCGCAGCATCACCGGCACCTCGATCAGGGCGCGCACCTCGGCCAGCTCGGCCAGCTCGCGCGGACCGTGCTCGGTGACCCGGAAGCCCCGGTTCGGGACGACCTCGACGGCGCCCTCGGAGGCCAGGCGCTGCATCGCCTCGCGCACCGGGGTGGCCGAGACGCCGAACCGCTCGCCCAGCACCGGCGCGGAGTACACCTCGCCCGGCACCAGCTCGCCGTCGACCAGCGCGGCCCGCAGCGCCTCCAGGATCTGGCCACGTACGGAATAGCGGCGGACCTGCCGGACCTGGGGCGCGGGCGGCTCACTGTGGGTGTGCTCACCTCGCGCGGCCTCCGGGGCCCGGTCCCGTACGACCGCAAAGGGGTCACCCTCCACCCGGGCCTGTGCGGGCACACGGGGAGACCCGAACGGCGGCACCGCCGTCTCGCGCGCTCTGCCCTGTTCCACCCCAGGCCCTCCTACCGCTCGGTATTCCCCCAGCACCATAGGCGGACAAAGCGACAGTTCAAACATCGCGCGCATCCGCTAAGGTAAGCCTTACCTGCAAACGATCGTGATTCGGTGGTCCCTGGATGGCTGTGTCCACGCTGCTCCCGAGCCCCTTGGCCGCGTCCTACGCGCGCCTCGCCGATGTCTACCCCGGCGTCCGGGTCCACGAGCTCGCGCACGGCGAGCAGGCCCCGGGCTCCCCCGGCTGGGTCGGCGCGGACCAGCTCGCCACCGGCGGCGACGCCCTGGACGCCTTCCTCGGCTGGGACGACGAGCAGGTCCTGCGCGACTACGGACAGCGGGCCCGCCCCGACGTCATCGCCTCCTTCGGCTTCCACCGCTACGCCTGGCCCGCCTGTCTGCTCATCACGGTGCCGTGGTTTCTGCACCGCCGGGTGCCGCGCGTACCCGTCGAGGACGTGTCCTTCCAGCGCACGCTGGGACGGCTGACCGTGCGCGTGCGGGAGTTCGCCTGCCTGCCCGGGGACCCCGCGGCCGCGCTGCCCGGCGCACGGGTCGTCCCGGACGAGGAGGCGCTGCGCGCCGAGGTCCGCGCGGCCGTCGCCGAGCACCTGGGCCCGGTGCTGGACGGCTTCGGCCCCCGGATGCGGCGCGGCAGGCGGGCGCTGTGGGGCATGGCGACCGACGAGGTCGTCGAGGGGCTCTGGTACGTGGCGGCGCTGCTCGGCGAGGAGCGGCGGGCGATGGGCGAGCTGGAGCTGCTGCTGCCGGGCTCGACCAAGCCGTACGTCGGCGCCGCCGGCTTCCGTGAGCTGAGCGGTCCGGCGGGCGAGCCGCTGCCGACCCGCGACCGCGCCAGCTGCTGCCTCTTCTACACCCTGCGCCCCGAGGACACCTGTGTCACCTGTCCGCGTACCTGCGACGCCGACCGGGTGGCCAAGCTGAGTGCCGCGTCCTGAATCCACGCCACTCGTCCGGGTGAGCCGGATTCGAACCCAACTCGGTTCAGCACCACGCCAGTTCGAGCAGATCGCACCTATCCGTATGCCACTGGCCGCCAATGGCGGCCTCTTGCCCCGAAAACCCCTGCGGCCCCGTGCGGCAGGAGCACTATGGCGCCCGGAACGCCTTACGTGATTCAAGGGACACCGCATGCGACTGACCGACATATCTCTGGACTGGCTGCTTCCGGGCGGCGTGATGATCGTGGGGGTCGTCGTGGCGTTGGTCGTCCTGACGCGCGGGAAGCGCTCCGGTGACAGCGCGTCCGGCGAGGACACCTGGGAACGCAGCGAGGAACGCCGCCGCCGGAAGGAAGCCATCTACGGCACCGCCTCCTACGGGCTGCTGTTCTGCTGCGCGGCCGTCGCCGCCGCGCTCTCCTTCCACGGTCTGGTCGGCTTCGGCCGGCAGAACCTCGGCCTCACGGACGGCTGGGAGTACCTCGTCCCGTTCGGCCTCGACGGCGCCGCCATGTTCTGCTCGGTGCTCGCCGTGCGCGAGGCCAGCCACGGCGACGCGGCGCTCGGCTCGCGCCTACTCGTGTGGACGTTCGCGGGCGCGGCCGCCTGGTTCAACTGGGTGCACGCGCCGCGCGGCATGGCCCACGCAGGCGCCCCGCAGTTCTTCGCCGGGATGTCGCTCTCGGCGGCGGTGCTCTTCGACCGCGCGCTGAAGCAGACCCGCGTGGCGGCGCTCCGCGAACAGGGCCTGGTGCCCCGTCCGCTGCCGCAGATCCGGATCGTACGGTGGCTGCGGGCCCCCCGGGAGACGTTCGGCGCCTGGTCGCTGATGCTCCTGGAGGGGGTGCGGACGCTGGACGAGGCGGTCGAGGAGGTGCGCGAGGACCGGCGTGCCAAGGAGCAGAACCGGCTGCGTCGGCGCGAGCAGGAGAAGCTGGAGCGGGCGCATCTGAAGGCGCTCAGCCGGCAGGGCCGGAACCTGGGCCGGGTGCGGCCCGGCGGCCGCCAGATCGACGTCCAGTCGATGGCGACGAGTGCGGGCTCCGGGCAGCCGAAGGCTGTCGCGGAGCCCGCCATAGCAGAGCCGGGACAGCTGCCTCTTCGCAACCGGCCCTCCCTTCAGGCCGTCACGGACGCTGAGTCCCTGACGGCGTCCAGGACCGTCGACCTCACGGCCGAGGACGACACCCAGACGCTTCCGCGCCTGGACCACCTGGAGCGCAAACTCAAGGATCTGGAGCAGCAGTTCGGCTGAGTGCGGACGGCGTCAGAGGCGCTACGCCGTCCCGCTGCCGAGCTCGAACCAGACGACCTTGCCCGCCTCGTGCGCGCGCATGCCCCAGGCGTCCGCGAGCGCCTGCACCAGCAGGAGCCCCCGGCCGTGCGTACCGTCGTCGGCGGACGGTACGTACGGTCCGGGCAGCATCGGGGTGAAGTCGTGCACCTCGACACGGAGTCCGGCCGGAGCGAGCGTGGCCGTCACCACCGCCCCCTGGTCCGTGTGTATGAGCGCGTTGGTCACCAGCTCGCAGGTGAGCAGTTCGGCCACGTCGACCGGCCCCGTGTGCTTCCAGTGCCCCAGCAACTCCCGCAGCGCGCGCCGCACTTCCGGCACCGCCGTGAGGTCGGACCGCCCCACCCTGCGCCGCAGCTGCCCATGGAGCACCGCACGCGCACCCGTCCCGCGGAACGCCCCGGTCGTTTCCGGCCCGCCCCCTCCCTGACGCTCAGTCATAGCCCCCACCCGCACGTCGTCACGTCCCTTTCCGTCTCGAACACCCTCACGGGATGCATGCCCCAGCGACCCCCCGTCACGCATGGTGATTCCGCAACGACCGACGGAATTCACGGCGGGAGCGGTTCCACGGCTCGCGGCACCGGCTGCGGGGTGATCGCGGGCGAGGAGGGCACTCCATGGCAGCGCCCCTTACCCACAGGTGAGTCACAGGGTGGAGAGGGCCACCGGCCCGGGATTCTCGCGTGCCCAGCCGGACGCGCCTGCGGTTGCGCCCGCCTTGCGGCCACCCGGCCGGGAGACGCACTGACCACGGAGGATCACCCCATCGCCAGACGACGGGGTGGACATCTGCCTTACGGCTCCCTGAACGGCCTTACGGGCGAGGCACGTTGCGCAGGTTGGAACGGGCCATCTGGAGCATCCGGCCGACCCCGCCGTCCAGCACGATCTTGCTCGCGGAGAGCGCGAACCCGGTCACCATCTCGGCGCTGATCCTCGGCGGGATGGAGAGCGCGTTGGGGTCGGTGACCACGTCGACCAGGGCGGGCCCCTTGTGCTTGAAGGCGTCCTTGAGGGCGCCCGCGAGCTGCTTGGGCTTCTCGACGCGCACGCCGTACGCACCGGCCGCGCGGGCGATCGCCGCGAAGTCCGGGTTGTGGTTGCTCGTCCCGTACGACGGCAGCCCGGCCACCAGCATCTCCAGCTCCACCATGCCGAGCGAGGAGTTGTTGAAGAGGACGATCTTCACCGGCAGGTCGTACTGGACCAGGGTCAGGAAGTCGCCCATCAGCATGGTGAACCCGCCGTCGCCGGACATCGAGATCACCTGGCGGCGCCGGTCGGTGAACTGGGCGCCGATCGCCTGCGGAAGGGCGTTCGCCATCGAGCCGTGGCTGAACGAGCCGATGATCCGGCGCCTGCCGTTGGGCGAGATGTAGCGGGCGGCCCAGACGTTGCACATGCCGGTGTCGACGGTGAACACCGCGTCGTCGTCGGCGAGTTCGTCGAGTACGGAGGCCACGTACTCGGGGTGGATCGGCACGTGCTTCTCCACCTTGCGGGTGTACGCCTTGACGACGCCCTCCAGCGCGTCGGCGTGCTTCTTCAGCATCTTGTCGAGGAAGCGGCGGTCGGTCTTGGCCTTCACCCGCGGGGTCAGACAGCGCAGTGTCTCCTTGGCGTCGCCCCACACGGCCAGATCGAGCTGGGAGCGCCGCCCGAGGTGCTCGGGGCGCACGTCGATCTGCACGATCTTGACGTCGTCCGGCAGGAACGCGTTGTACGGGAAGTCCGTGCCGATGAGGATCAGCAGGTCGCACTCGTGGGTCGCCTCGTAGGCGGCGCCGTAGCCGAGCAGCCCGCTCATGCCGACGTCGTACGGGTTGTCGTACTGGATCCACTCCTTGCCGCGCAGCGCGTGCCCGACCGGGGCCTTGACGCGCTCGGCGAACTCCATCACCTCGGCGTGGGCGCCCGCGGTGCCGCTGCCGCAGAACAGGGTGACCCGTTTGGCCTCGTCCACCAGCCGGGCGAGCTTCTCGATCTCCGCGTCGCCGGGGCGCACCGACGGCAGCGCGGTGACCAGCGCGTGCTCGACGGCCTTGTCGGGGGCGGGCTCGGAGGCCACGTCGCCGGGGAGCGCGACCACGCTGACGCCGCCCCGGCCGATCGCGTGCTGGATGGCCGTCTGGAGCAGCCGGGGCATCTGCTTCGGGCTGGAGATGAGCTCGCAGTAGTGCGAGCACTCGCGGAAGAGCTGGTCGGGGTGGGTCTCCTGGAAGTAGCCCAGGCCGATCTCGGACGAGGGGATGTGGGAGGCGAGGGCGAGGACAGGGGCCATCGAGCGGTGGGCGTCGTAGAGGCCGTTGATCAGATGGAGGTTGCCCGGGCCGCAGGATCCGGCGCACGCCGCGAGGGTGCCGGTGAGCTGGGCCTCGGCGCCGGCCGCGAAGGCGGCGACCTCCTCGTGGCGGACCTGGATCCAGTCGATGGCACGGTTGCGGCGGATGGCGTCGACGACGGGGTTGAGGCTGTCGCCGACGACGCCGTACATCCGCCGCACCCCGGCGCGGGCGAGGATGTCCACGAACTGCTCTGCCACGTTCTGTCTGGCCATGGCTCCCATTCATCCACGGGCCGCCGCGTCACGCCTCCCAGACGGCGACCGCCGTACGGTCGTCGGCGTACCCCTTCACTCTCAGTTGGACGTCCGCGAGGAACGCGGCGAGCCCCGGCGGCTCGCCCCCGGCCCACCGCTCGGCCAGCTCCTTCGCGAGCGCGGGCTCGCCCCGCAGCGGCTCGGCGAGCCCGCCGCTGCACAGCAGCAGGGTGTCGCCCGGTCGGGCGACCGAGGCACGGAAGCGGAACGGTTCGGCCGGCGGGGGCGGCGGGTCGATGTAGGGACGGGCGGGCTCCACGGTCTGCAGGTCCATGGTGAGCCGGTCGCCCTCCGGGGTCTCGGAGGGCGGCGAGCCGAACCCGACGACGGGCTCGCCGCTGACCTCGCCCGGCTCGGGCGGGGCGGGCTCGATGTCCTGCCAGACGCCCGCGCGCAGCCGGAACAGGCCGCCGGGACCGACCCCGAAGAAGACCCGGGTACGGCAGCCGGGGTCGGCGGAGAGCAGCAGGCAGCGCAGGCCCGCCGTGTACTCCTCGGGCTCCGCGCCGAGCTCGGCGGCGCGGGCGCGCAGCCTGCCGTAGCTGCGGTCGGTGAGCCGGTGCAGCCCGGACTTGAGGTCGCCCCGGCGCCCGGCCCTGATGTCGTCGGCGAGCCGGGCGTGGCTGCGCCCGATGGCGCCGCCGATCCAGCGGCAGGCGTCGGCGGCGGCGAGGTGCGCGCCCTCGAAGGCCCGCATACCGCTGGCGACGGCCACCAGGACCAGCGCGTCCTCGCCGTTCCCGAACCGGGCGGTGAGCAGGGCGTCGCGTCGGGGCTCGCCCCGGTAGCGGGCCGAGTCGCCGCGTACGGAGGCGGCGCGCAGCACGTACGCCCCGTACCGGGCGCCGTCGAGGACCGTGTCCGCGACGAGTTCGTCCAGGCCGTCGGGGAGCGCGTTCGCCAGCGCGGTGGGCTCGGCGTCATAGGTGGGCGGCCGGTCCCCCACATGGCCGACATACGGCCGGGGCGAGGGGGGCGGCGGCGGTTCGGGGGCCGCTCGGGGCGGGGCGGTGACGGGGGCGGGTGGGTCGGGTGGGGCCGGTGGCGGCTGGGCGGGCCGGGGTTCCGGCGGCACGGCCGCTGGCGGCTGCGGTGGGGGCGCGAGAACGGCCGGTTCGTACCCGGGCGGCGGCGGGGCCAACGGCGGAAGGGAGTCGGCGGGCTCCCACCACCCGGACGTGCGGCCGGAGCCGGGCGGCGCCGCGGCGCCGAGCGGCCGCCAGGGGGCCCGGGGCAGGATCCCCCCGGGGGCGGGCGGCCGCGGCGCACCCGGCAGGTCCTCGGGTTCGAGCGGCACGTCCATGGGATCACCCCGTACGTCCATGGGCTCGGCCCGTGCGTCGACGGGCTCGGCCGGGTCCGCAGGATCGATTCGGTCCTGCTGCGCCGACTGCTCCGGCACGCGCGGTGCGTACTGCGGCGGCAGCGGCCCGGACCGGGGGTCCGGCACGGGCGGACTCACCGCCTCCGCAACGGACTTGAAGCGGTCGTCGAGGGTGTCGCCCGCGGCTGCGGGTGAGTTGTCCGGGGCGGGCTCGTCGTACAGGCGAGTCCACCAGTCGTCGTCCGAGGTGCGCCTCTCCCCCTGCTGACTCATGCCCTTATTGTCCACCGCGAGAGCCGTACGAAAACGGTGGAACGGGTAAAAGTGGTCAGCACACAAATCCGCACCCCGTACGCGGACACGAGCAGACGTGCCTTCGCCGGGCGGCCCTTCCCCCCACAGGCAGGGCCGCCCGGCGAAGCGTCGGTGACTAGCGCACGTCGTACGCGCGCGTCACGGTCTGGGTGACGGAACTGCCGTGGGCGTCCGTCAGTTCGGCCTTCAGGGTGACCTGCTTGCCGGCCGCGCCGGCGTGGTCGACCAGGGCCGACCAGGAGTCGCCCCGGTGGGTGACCGCGGCCTCGGTCCAGGTGGCGCCGTCGTCGTACGAGTACGACAGGCGGGCCGAGGTGAGAGCCGCCGGGGTGTACCCCGCGTGGCCCGTCACCGAGAGGCCGATCCGCTGTCCGTTCGCCGCCGGGAGGGTCTTGAGGCCGTCCTCCGGCAGGGAGTAGCGCGGGAAGAGGATGCCGAGGCCCTGCGAGTAGACGTGTCCGTCGAGCTTCGAGCGGAACCTCCACACCGTCTGGACGCTCGTGGACCGCTGCCAGACCTTCGCCGGGCCGCCGATCTTCTCGATGCGCTGCTCCAGCTCGTACGCGCTGTCCTGGGCCGGGACTTCGAAGACCCCGAACGGCCAGCCGCTCTCGCCGATCGGCTCGCCGTCGCGGCGCAGGGCCAGGTTGCCGATGTCGCCGAACGAGCCCGGTTGTGCGTAGTGCCCGCTGTCGCCCCACATCGCGGCGGCGAAGCCGATCAGGTTGCCCTGCCGTTCGGCGGCGAGGACCTCCCTGCCCTCGGTGTCGCGCGGGGCGACCGGGGCGACGACCCCGTCGTACCAGCTCTCCCGGCGGGTGGCGCCCGCCGTGTAGGTGCGGCGCTGGTCCGTCATCGCCTCGCCGAACGGGAAGCTGGAGAAGGTGAGGTGGTCCCAGGCGGTGTCGCCGGGCGAGTAGTACTCGGTGCGGGTGCCCGGCGCCGGGACGAGGTCGATGGTGCCGGAGAAGACGCCCGCGCCGGAGGGGCGGTAGGCGGCGGTGCTGTCGATGTAGTCGGTGGCGACCCCCATCGCCCGGTAGGTCGACTCGGCCTTGCCGAGGCGGCTGTCGCGGACCCGGTAGGTGCGGTCGGAGCCGACCGCGGCGGACTCGGGGAAGGCGAGGTTGTAGACGTACGGGCTCTTCGCCGTGGCCTTCCAGCGCAGCCGTACCTCGCCCGCGCCCAGCTTGGCCAGCAGGGCCGACGCCTCGCCCGAATCGACTGCCAGGACCGGGAGTTCGGGCCCGGTGAAGCCGCCCGCCGGGACCCAGCGGGCCGGGGAGGAGCGGTACGCGAGGACGGCCACGGCTCCGGCCGCCTCGGCGTCGTGGGCGACCTGGCCGACGGACGTGCTGGTGTCCGGGATCCGTACGAGCGCGATCGCGCCCCGCGCCCCGGCGGCCTTGAGCTCCTCGGGCGTCCCGGATCCGGCGTCGACCAGGCGGGCCCCGCCGGTGCCGTCGAGGTTGGTGGAGCCGGTGCCCGCGGTGACCGGGTGGAGCACGGTGCCGTCGGCGGTGCGCAGCTCGGAGACGAGCGGCGCGTAGGCCCGCCAGTAGCTGCCGAACTCGAACGTGCCGTCGTGGGCGCGGCCTTCGACCGAGGCGTAGTAGCCCTTGATCGAGGAGCCGCCGGCGGCGGTTCCGGCGTGCAGCCAGTAGCCGTCCCAGGCGCGGGAGAAGGCGAGGGTGGTGGCGCGGGCCTCGCTGGGCCGGTCGGTCGCGATGCTCAGCCGGTGGGCCTTGCGGGCGTCGAGGACGACCGTGGTGTCCTTCGTCAACTCCAGCTGCGGGCGCCCGAGATAGGACAGCGAGTCGTTCAGCGTCGCGCCCTGACCCGCGTCCGGTGTGGCGACGAAGGAGGAGAGGAAGTACGAGCCGGGGCGCAGGGTGTAGATCTGGTCGGCGGCGCCCTCGTTGAAGCGGCGCTCGCCGGTGGCGTCGTCGATGCCGATCACGTCGAGCGAGGACGGGCCGCTCGCGGGCCTGCCGAGCCGGTCGACGACCTTGACCCGCAGGGTGAGGGTGCGCGGCTGGACGTAGAGCGAGAACGGGGTGGAGACGCTGACGCCGTCGGCGGTGGCCAGCACCCGGCCGGTGACGTCGCCGTACTGGCTCCGCTCCAGATGGGCTGCCGGGTCGAGCCGCAGCGGGACCTTGACGGTGGCCCCGGCCGGGACGGTGACCGTGCGCCGGGCGAGCGAGGCGACCGAGGAGCGCACGCGCGAGCCGTCGTTGCCGGTGACGCCCTGGACGGCGAGGGAGAGCGTGACGGGCTTGTCGGCGGTGTTGGTGTACGGGACGTCGACGCTGGTGCGGTCGCCGCTGTCCTGCGGCCAGTTGAAGGTGCCGCCCTGGACGGCGGGGGCGCCGAGCACGGTGGCGTCGATCGCCGCCTTCACGTCGAGGCGGCCGCCGCCGGTCTCGCGGACGTCACCGGGGATGTCCGCCTTCGCGGAGGAGACGAGCGCGGCCTTGATCTGCCGCGCGCTCCAGTCGGGGTGGCGCTGCTTGACGATCGCCGCGGCGCCCGCGACGTGCGGGGTGGCCATCGACGTACCGCTCATGGACTGGTACGCGTAGACGCCGCGCCCGCCCGCGTTGGCGGCGGATATGCCCACGCCCGGGGCGGTTATCTCCGGCTTGAGGGTGTGCGAGACGGGGGCCGGGCCGCGGCTGGAGAAGTACGCGGTGGAGTCGTCGCGGTCGACGGCGCCGACGGTGAGGACGCTGGGGGCGCAGCCGGGCGAGGAGACGGTGTTCTGGCGGGGGCCCGAGTTCCCGGCCGCGACCACGAACAACGTGCCCTTGGTCTGCGCCAGTTGCTCGGCGGCGGTGCTCATCGGGTCGGTGCAGTCGGTGGGTTCGGGGCTGCCGAGGCTCATCGAGACGACGTCGGCCTGATTGTCGACGGCCCACTGCATTCCGGCGATGATCCACGACTCGGCGCCCGAGCCGCTGTCATTGAGGACCTTCCCGGCGAGCAGGGCGGTGCCGGGGGCGACGCCCTTCTTCCTGCCGTCACTGGCCGCGCCGGAGCCGCCGACGGTGGAGGTGGTGTGGGTGCCGTGGCCCTGGTGGTCGTCGGTGCTGTCGGAGTCGGTGAAGTTCTTCGCGGCGGCGATCCGGCCCTTGAGGTCGGGGTGTTCGGCGTCGACGCCGGTGTCGAGGACGGCGACCTTGGTGCCCTTGCCGTCGTATCCGGCGGCCCAGGCGAGGTCCGCGCGGACCTGCTTGGTCGACTTGTCGAGGTTCGCCTCGACCTTCCGGTCCAGCCAGAGCTTCTTCAGGGAGTTCGCGGCGCGCGAGCGGGGTGCGGTGACGTCCGCCCAGAAGTCGGCGGCCTTCGCCTTGTCGGCCTTGAGGGCGACGCCGTCGACGGCGGGCAGGGCGGGGCCCCGGGTGGCGCCGCGCGGGGCGAGGGAGCGGGCGCCGGCCGGGTCGTAGACGGCGATCAGCGGCAGGGTCTTGGAGTGCGCGTCGTCGTAGCCCTGGCGGATCAGGCCGGAGACGTTGAAGAGCTGCTCGTCCGCGCGGTGGGCGGCGAGGGCGGCGACGGCGCCTTCCGGGTAGACGTACAGGTCGTCGCCCGAGCGGCGGGTCTGCACCAGTGCGGTGGTGCCGTCCTCGCGGGGCAGCGCGGTGGCGGCGACGGCCTTCCCGGCGGCGTCGCGGGCGACCAGGACGCGGTCGCCGGTGACCAGGGTGACGGTGACCGGTCGCCCCTGCTGCCGGGCGGCGGCCTCGCCGCCGGTGATCGGTCTCTTCGCGGTCGCTGCGGCCGGTGGTGCGGCCACGGACGGCGAGAGGGCGGTGACGGCGAGGACGGCGGCGGTCGCCACCCCCAGTACCGTGCGCGATATCGGACGCATCGCTCTCCCCAGGTGAATCCGGAACAAAACACTCCGCGCGCAAAGCGCACAAATGCCTTGTTGCCGACGGCTGTTGGTACTGCGGTTGCGCCACCTTGGCAGAGCGACGGAAGGTGCGGGGATGATGTTGTGAGGCGGGTTTGCGCCGTGGCCGTTTCCCGCCACGCGTGGACAGCGGACGCGAGAGGGGCGGACGAGGGTGCTGGGAGCGATAGGCCTGGACGAGATGCAGGAGTCGGCGTACCGGACGCTGGTGGCGCTGGGCGCGGCCGAGGTCGCGGACCTGGCGCACCGGCTCGCGCTGCCCGAGCCCGACACGGAACGGGCGCTGCGGCGGCTGGAGCGCCAGGGCCTGGCCGCCCAGTCCTCGGCCCGGACCGGGCGATGGGTGGCGGCCCCGCCCGGCGTCGCACTCGGCGCCCTGCTCACCCAGCAGCGCCACGAGCTGGAGCAGGCGGAGCTGGCGGCCGCGCTGCTCGCCGAGGAGTACCGGGCCGAGGCCGCCGAGCCCGCCGTGCACGATCTGGTGGAGGTGGTGACCGGCGCGTCCGCCGTCGCCCACCGCTTCCACCAGCTCCAGCTCGGCGCGGCCGAGGAGGTGTGCGCGCTGGTCACCGGCAATCCGATCGCGGTGACCGGCATGGACAACGAGTCCGAGGAACGGGCCGCGACCCGGGGCGTCGCCTACCGGGTGGTCATCGAGCGCGAGGTGCTCGCCCTGCCCGCCGGGATCGTCGAGGTCACGGCGGCGCTCGGCCGCGACGAGCAGGTCCGCACGGTCGAGCGGGTGCCCACGAAGCTGATGGTGGCCGACCGCAGCCTGGCGATGGTGCCGCTGACCGGCCGGGACGCGGAGCCCGCCGCCCTGGTGGTGCACGCCAGCGGCCTCCTGGAGTCCCTGATGGGCCTCTTCGAGGCGGTGTGGCGGGACGCGCTGCCGCTGCGGCTCGCGGGCACGGCGGTACGGGAGGAGTCGTCCGGCCCCGACGCCACGGACCTGGAGGTCCTGTCGCTGCTGCTGGCCGGGATGACCGACGCGAGCGTGGCCAAACAGCTCGACCTGGGGCTGCGGACCGTACAGCGCCGGGTGAAGGGCCTGATGGAGCTGACCGGCGTCACCACGCGGCTCCAGCTGGGGTGGCACGCGTACGAGCGCGGCTGGGTGGCCCGGTAGCGGGCGGACGGCGGGGGCGGGATCCGGCCGGATGCGGGGCCGGGGGCCGGGCCCGGACCTGCGGAAACGCCCCGGTTACTGCACGCTGGGCAGGTGGGCGTGTGGCAGCTCTTGGTGATGGGCCTGGTGATGCTCCTCGGGCTGCTCGGCGTGCTGGTGCCCGGGGTGCCCGGGCAGGCGATCGTCTGGGCCGCCGTGGCGTGGTGGGCCCTCACCGACACCACCGGCACGGCCTGGGCGGTCCTGGCCGGGGCGACGGGCCTGCTCCTGCTCGCCCAGTCCCTCAAGCTGGTGCTGCCGCCCCGGCGTCTGAAGGCGGCCGGCGCGCCCCGGCGCTCCTTGCTGACCGGCGGCGTCGCGGCGATCCTCGGCTTCTTCCTGCTCCCGGTGGTCGGCGCGATCGTGGGGTTCCTGGGCGGCCTGTACGGGGCGGAGCGGATGCGCCTCGGCAGCCACGGGGCGGGCTGGACGTCGGCCCGCACGGTGCTGCGGTCCGGCGGGTACTCGATCCTGGTGGAGCTGTTCGCGTGTCTGCTGGTGGTGGGCGTGTGGGCGGGCGTGGTGATCTGGGCCTGAGCCGGTGGGCCGGGGCCGGTGGGGACGTAGGTCGCGCGGCCCGGGCGCACTGGTCCCCGGAGCCGATGACCTTCGGCGGGTACGCGTGTGAGGCTGGGGCCATGGACGAATTCAGCGCGGCCGAGCGCGCGTATCTGAAGTCCCAGCGGCTGGGACGACTGGCGACCGTCGACCCCAAGGGCCAGCCGCAGGCGAACCCGGTCGGGTTCTTCCCGCAGGACGACGGCACGATCCTGATCGGCGGGTACGCGCTCGGCACCACGAAGAAGTGGCGCAACCTGCTGGCGAATCCGCGGCTCTCGCTGGTCGTGGACGACGTGGTGAGCGTACGGCCCTGGCGGGTACGGGGCGTGGAGATCCGGGGCGAGGCCGAACTGCTCACCGGGCCGCACGAGTTGGGGCCGCACTTCAGCGAGGAGCTGATCCGGATCCGCCCGGGGAAGATCCACAGCTGGGGGCTGGACGACGCGTGACCGCTACGCCCGGCTCGCCGGGTCGGAGCCGTCGTGGGCCGCCTCGGCGAGGCGGCGCAGCAGCGGGCCGAGCGCGACGACCGCTCGGGCCTCCTCGGCGCCGAGCGCGCCCAGGCGCCAGGCCAGCACCTCGGCCTCGGCGCGGGCGGCGTCCACCAGGGCGCGGGCGCCCTGTTCGGTGAGGACGATCCGGGCGGCCCGGCCGTCCGTGGGGTCGCTCTCGCGCAGCACCAGCCCCGTCGCCTCCAGGCCCGCGACGGCCGAGGTGGCGGTCGGCTGGGAGCACGGCACCCGGGCCGCGAGCTCGCCGATGCGGGCGGGCCCGCTCTCGGCGAGCATCGAGAGCACCACTATCTGGGTGGGCTGGATCCCGTCGGCCGGGGCGGCCCGGCGCAGACTGCGCAGCAACCGGTGGAGCGAGATGACCAGTTGCAGCGCCGCATCGTCGTCGATGATCATCGCCCGTCCGCCGCCCCCCGCACCGAATTCAGGTCAGGCGAGTGTAATCCCCGGCGCGTACATGTCGAACCAGACGGCGAGGTCGAGGGCGTTCTCAAGGCCGCTGCGGGAGGCCTGCGTGGTCTGCGGGGCCGCCTCGCGCACGGCGGCCAACAGGCTTCCTGGGTCGACGAGTTGGAAGACGGGGTGGCCGGTGCGCGCCAGCAGGTCCTTGCCGTGCTCCTGGAGGGCGACGGCGTACTTCGGGTCCTGCGTCGAGGGGTACGGGCTCTTCACCCGGTCGTAGACCGACCTGGGCAGCACGTCCGCCGCGGCCTCCCGCAGCAGGCTCTTCTCACGCCCGTCGAAGGACTTCAGCGCCCAGGGCGCGTTGTACACGTACTCGACGAGCCGGTGGTCGCAGAACGGCACCCGCACCTCAAGACCCACGGCCATACTGGCGCGGTCCTTGCGGTCGAGCAGCATCCGGACGAACCGTGTCAGGTGCAGATGGCTCATCACCCGCATCCGGTACTCCAACCCGCTCTCGCCGTCGAGGCGTTCGACCCCGGCGGCGGCCGTGTCGTAGCTGTCCCGGGTGAAGGTGGGCAGGTCGAGGGCGGCGGTGACCTCGGGGCGCAGCAGGGAGGTGCCGTCGCCGAAGTCCTCGTCGTGGTGGACGAGCCACGGGAAGGTGCGGGCGGTGCGGGCCCGTTCGTCGAAGAACTGCCGGTAGCCGCCGAAGACCTCGTCGGCGGACTCGCCGGAGAGCGCGACCGTCGAGTGCTCGCGCACCGCCTGGAAGAGCAGGTGCAGCGAGGTGTCCAGGTCGCCGAGGCCGGTGGGCAGGTCGCGGGCGCGGACCACCCGGGCGCGCAGCTCCGGGTCGGCCAGGGCGTGCGAGTCGAGGACGATGTCCTGGTGCCGGGTCCCGGCGCCACGGGCCACGTCGTGGGCGTACGGGCTGTCGGGGGTGGGGCGCAGGGCGTCGGCCACGAAGTTCTCGGTCCGGCCGGCGAAGTCCACCGAGAAGCTGCGGACCGCCTCGCCCTCGGCAGCGAGACGGCGGGCGGCGAGCGCGGTCAGCGCGGAGGAGTCGAGCCCGCCGGAGAGCAGGACGCAGCGCGGCACGTCCGCGACGAGCTGGCGGCCGACGATGTCGTCGAGCAGGCCCCGCACCCGGGCGACCGTGTCCGCGCGGCCGTCCTCGTGCGGCCGGGTCCGCAGCGACCAGTAGACGTGTCGGCGCGGACCGCCCCGGTCGACGGTGACGACGGTGCCCGGCTCGACCTCCCGCATGCCGTCCCAGACGGCCTGGCCGGGCGTCCTGACATTGACGAACAGCTCGCGCAGACCGTCGGCCCCGACCGAGCGGCGGGCCAGCGGGTTGGCGAGGATCGCCTTGGGCTCGGAGCCGAAGAGCACGCCGTCGGCGGTCTCGTAGTAGTAGAACGGCTTGATGCCCATCCGGTCGCGGATCATCACCAGTCGCCGCTTCGGCTCGTCCCAGACGGCGAACGCGTACATGCCGTTGAGCCGGTCCGCGACGGCCTCGCCCCACTCCAGATAGCCGCGCAGCACGACCTCGGTGTCGGACTCGGTGGTGAACCGGTGGCCGCGGGCGGCCAGTTCGGCGCGTAACTCGGTGAAGTTGTACGTCTCCCCCGAGTAGACCAGGACGACGCTGCCCTCGTCGGTACGGGCGGTCATGGGCTGGCGGCCGCCCGGCAGGTCGATGATCGCGAGCCTGCGGTGGCCGAGGGCGGCGGGGCCGGAGATCCAGGTGCCGCGGTCGTCGGGGCCCCGGCAGTCCATCGTCTCGGTCATCGCGTCGACGGTGTCCCGCTCGGTCCGCAGGTCGCGGTCGAAGGAGATCCAGCCGGTGATGCCACACATGGGGTTCCTCCCGCTCTCCGGCCGGGCGGGGACACCGGCCGATTCAGATGTATCCAGCATCTATATTTCGATCGTGTGCCATCGCCCCCGGGCGCGTCAACACGGCCGCCACCGGGGCGGCTTGGGAACGTCGTATTCCGGCCGCCGGGTCAGGGGCTGACCGCGAGCACCAGATATCCGGCGAAGAGCGCCAGGTGGACGCCGCCCTGCATCAGGGTCGCGCGGCCCGGGACGACGGTCAGGATGCCCACGCCGACGGTGAGCGCGAGCAGCACCATGTCGCTGGCGCCGAGCCCGAGGACCAGCGGCCCCGACAGCCAGACGGACGCCAGCGCGACCGCCGGGATGGTCAGTCCGATGCTCGCCATCGCGGAGCCGAGCGCCAGATTGAGGCTCGTCTGCACCCGGTCGCGGGCGGCGGCCCGGGAGGCGGCGATGGTCTCGGGCAGCAGCACGAGCAGGGCGATGACCACCCCGACGACGGACGCGGGCAGCCCGGCGGCGGCCACCCCGCGCTCGATGGTCGGCGAGACGCCCTTGGCGAGGCCGACCACCGCGACCAGCGCCACCCCGAGCAGCCCGACGCTGATCAGCGCGGTGCGGGCGGACGGCGGATCGGCGTGCTCCTCCGCGAGCACCTCGCCCTGCTGGGTGACGGGCAGGAAGTAGTCGCGGTGGCGCACGGTCTGGGTGGCGACGAACAGCCCGTACAGCGCCACCGAGGCGAGGGCCGCGAAGACGAGCTGCGCGGTGGAGAACTCCGGGCCCGGCTTGCTGGTGGTGAAGGTCGGCAGCACCAGGCTGAGCCCGGCGAGCGTGGTGACCGTGGCGAAGGCGGCGCCGGTGCCCTCGGGGTTGAAGACGGCCAGTCGGCGGCGGAGCGCCCCGATGAGGAGGCAGACGCCGACGATCCCGTTGCAGGTGATCATCACTGCGGCGAAGACGGTGTCGCGGGCGAGCGTGGCGCTCTTGTCGCCGCCGTCCGACATCAGGGTGACGATCAGCGCGACCTCGATGATCGTCACCGCGACCGCAAGGACGAGCGAGCCGAACGGCTCGCCCACCCGGTGCGCCACGACCTCGGCGTGGTGCACCGCCGCCAGCACCGCGCCCGCCAGGAAGCAGGCCACCAGCGCGACCAGAGCCGAGGGCAGCGACCGCCCCCAGGTGAGCGCGAGCAGCACCACGGCGAGCGCCGGCACGAACGCCGACCACCGGTCCAGGGGGACGCGGGCGAGACGGATCATGTACCGACGTTCCCAGACGGCGGCGGGGTGCGCCTGTCGGCCGACGCCGTCCGCGCGCTACGCGGCGGCGCCGTGCGCCGCGGCCGCGCTCAGGAGGCGGTAGGCGTACGAGCGCCAGGGTCGCCAGAGTTCGCCCTCCTCGTCGCACCCCACATCCGGCTCGGCCAGCGCCCGCATGCGGATCTGCGCCACCGTGCGGGCGTCGAGGCCCGGCAGCGTGCGCAGGATCCGTACCGCCTCCTCTCGGTCGGCACCCGCGTCCAGGCGCAGCCTGCCGTCGGCGAGCGCGGCGGCGAGCTCGGCCAGGGCCGGATCCGGGTGCGCGGCGAGCGCGGCGGGCTCCGGGAAGAGGTGGGTGAGCGCGCCGCACGGCACGTCGAGCCGCTTCCCGTACACCTCGGTCAGCTCCCCCGCCACCGCCCGGCCCACCAGCGCCCGTACCGCGTACTCGTCCGGGTCGGCCGCCCCCGGCGAGCGCACTCCCTGCCGGGCCGCGACCAGGGGGGCGAGCCGGGGGTCGGCCGCGAGCCGCTCGTCCACCGCGTACGGATCGGCGTCCAGGTCGAAGAGGCGGCGCAGCCGCTGGACGGCGGTGGTGAGGTCGCGCAGGTCGGTGAGGTGGATACGGGCCTCCAGCCAGCCGCCCCGGCGCGGGCGCGCCTCGTCGACGGCCACGATGCCGGTGCCGTACGGCAGACGCAGGGTGCGGCGGTAGATACGGCCGCCCGGCTCGCCGGTCATCTCCTCGACCCCGGTGACGGCCTCCTCGGCGAGCAGGTCGAAGACCGCGCGCGCGGCGTACGGGCCCCGGTGCGCGAGCCGCAGCGGGATCCCCGCGGCGAAGGCGGCCGAGCCCCGCCCTGTCCTGGTCCCGGACTCCTCGCGCAGGGCGCTGGGCGTACGGGCGTAGATCTGCCGGATCGTGTCGTTGAACTGCCGCACGCTGGCGAACCCGGCCGCGAAGGCGATGTCGGTGACCGGCAGCCCGGTGGTCTGGAGCAGCACCCGGGCCGTGTGGGCGCGCTGGGCACGGGCGAGGGCGACCGGACCCGCGCCGAGCTCGGCGGTGAGCTGACGCTGGACCTGGCGGGTGCTGTACCCGAGGCGCACCGCGAGACCGGGGACGCCCTCGCGGTCCACCACCCCGTCCCCGATCAGCCGGACGGCGCGGCCCACCACGTCGGCGCGGACGTTCCACTCCGCCGAGCCGGGCACCGCGTCGGGGCGGCAGCGGCGGCAGGCGCGGAAGCCGTGGCCCTGGGCGGCAGCCGCCGTCGGGAAGAAGCGGACGTTCTTGCGCTTGGGCGTCACGGCCGGGCAGCTGGGGCGGCAGTAGATGCCGGTGGTCGACACGGCGAAGAAGAACTCGCCGTCGAAGCGGGCGTCCCGGCTGCTGACGGCTTCGTACCGGGTCTCGTCGGTCTCCTCGTACGTGGTCACACATCCAGTGTGCGCGAGGCCCGGCGGTTCGACTCGCGGGATTCGGACACGGCGCTCGGGGCGCCGTGTCCGTAACCCGTTCCCGGGCCCGTCAGCGGGTGCCGCTCCGCTTGGCCGCGTAGTTCGCCCGGCCTTCCGCCGACTTGATGCGCCAGTCGCGGCGGATCTCGTTGCGCAGGCGCGCGTCGGTCTTGGCGACGATCCGCCGGTTCTCGCGGATCAGCTTGCGGTAGCTCTCCAGGCGCCGCTCGGCCAGCGAGCCGTCCTCGATCGCCGCGAGCACCGCGCACCCCGGCTCCGCCTCGTGGGCGCAGTCGTGGAAGCGGCACCGCCCGGACAGCTCCTCGATCTCCGCGAAGACCTGCCCGACACCGCTCTCGGCGTCCCACAGGCCGACCCCGCGCAGCCCCGGAGTGTCGATGAGGACGCCGCCGCCGGGCAGGGCGAGCAGATTGCGGGTCGTGGTGGTGTGCCGGCCCTTGCCGTCGACGTCCCGGATGGCCTGCACCTCCATCACGTCCGCGCCGAGCAGCGCGTTGGCCAGCGTCGACTTGCCCGCGCCGGACTGGCCGAGCAGCACGCTGGTGCCGCCCGACACGATCGCCCGCAGCACCTCGACGCCATCGCCGGTCGCCGAGCTGACGGACAGGACCTGGACGCCGGGTGCGGCGGTCTCCACGTCCTGGACGAGGTAGGACAGCCCGACCGGGTCGGGCACCAGGTCGGCCTTGGTGAGGACGACGAGCGGCAGTGCGCCCGACTCCCACGCCAGGGCCAGGAACCGCTCGATCCGCCCGAGGTCCAGCTCGGCGGCGAGCGAGACCGCGATGATCGCGTGGTCCACGTTGGCCGCGAGGATCTGCCCCTCGGACCGGTTGGAGGACGTGTTGCGTACGAAGGCGGTGCGGCGCGGCAGATACGCGCGGACGAACCGGGGGTCGCCGGCGGGTTCGACGGCGGCCCAGTCACCGGTGCAGACGACCCGCATCGGGTCGTGCGGGGTGACGAAGGCGGTGTCGGCGCGCACCGGACCGTCGGCGGTGACGATGTCGCACTGGCCCCGGTCGACGCGGACGACCCGGCCGGGCAGCAGGCCCTGGTCGGCGTAGCGCGCGAAATCGGCGGCCCAGGCGTCGTCCCAGCCGTAGGGAGCCAGGGCGTGCGAGGTGGCGGACTGGTGCGAGGACGACTGCTGCGAAGCAGAAGAGGAAGACAAGGGGTGACCCTTCACAAGGGCGGCCCCGGCGGTGCGTTGGGTTCAGCCGGTGGCCACGGGAGTGGAATTGATGCACTTCTGGATGAGGGCAGCGCCCATCGCAATGACAGCCATCGGTCACACCTCCCGGATCGGTCTCACGGCTGGAGCACGTCGGCCAACGGCCGCCGTACGGAACGCAGTCACCATAACGCCGGGCCCCGACCCCGGCCAACTGATTAATCCGCGCCCGCTCACCAGTCGCGCGCGGCGGCCAGCAGGTGGTCGCGTACCCGGGTGACTTGGGGGTTGTCGGGGGTGCCGGGGCGCTGGACGAGGTACGCGGTGTTGATCGGCGGGTCCTCGGGTTCGAGGAGGGCGACCAGGCGGCCCGCGTCGAGGTCGGCGCGGCACAGGTAGCGGGGCAGGACGGTGAAGCCCGCGCCCGCCGTCACTGCGGCCAGGACCCCGCGCAGGTCGGGGACGGTGAGTGCGGCCTCGCCGGTGAGGCGGCGGCCGAAGACGTGGCGCCAGTAGCGGCGGGCGATGGGCAGGTCCTCGGCGTACGTCACCAGGGGCACGCCGGCCAGCGCGGCCGGGCCGTCCGCCGCGACGTGCCCGGCGCCGATCCGCCGCGCCCACCGGGGCGCGGCGACGAGCACGAACTCCTCGTCGCCCAGCGGTACGGCGGTCAGGGTGCGGCCGCGTGGGCGCACGGTCGAGACCACCAGGTCGTGGCGGCCCGCGCGCAAACCGTCGAGCAGTTCGTCGGAGAGGCCGGTGACGACGTGCAGCCGCACCGCGTCCGCGATCAGCGGCGCGAGCGCGGGCAGCGCGGTGACGCAGAGGAACTCCGCCGGTCCGGCCAGGTGCACGGGCCGCGCGGGCGCGCCGTCGCCGGGACCCCGGTCGGCGACGACGGCGAGCGCGTCGAGCGGGGCGGCGACCCGTACGGCGAGGTCGTCGGCGTACGGCGTGGGCGCCACCCCGCGCGGCAGCCGCTCGAACAGCTCCCGCCCGAGCTGCCGCTCCAGTGAGCGGATCTGGGTGGTGACGGTCGGCTGGGACAGGCTCAGCAGCCGGGCGGCGGCGGTGAAGCTGCCGGTGCGGTGGACGGCGAGGAAGGTGCGCAGGTGGGTGAGGTCGAGGGGAGCGTGGGGGCGGACGGGGCGGTCCGGCGGGGCCGCCGCAGCCGTCGGGCCGTCCTGCGGGCGCCGCACCGGCCGGGCCGAGCCATGCGTATTTCTATCGATCACCCGTCAAGTATCGAGCCGCCCTATGGATCGGGCCGTCCGCTCAGCTCGCGGCGCGACGGGCGCCGAGGGCGCGGGGCGCGGACTCCGGAGCGGGTGCCAGGAAGACGTACCAGACCGTCCCGGTCCGGGGCGTGACCACCTTGTGGCCGGGCCACGAGCGGGCGTACGCGGGCGGGCTCGGTGCCGCCTGGACCAGGGCCAGCGGGGTGCGCCGCGCCGCCGCCACGATGCCCGGCACCGTCTGGGTGCGGTCGGCGCGGTCGCTGGCCTGCGAGGAGCAGCCGCCGTAGAAGGCCTGTGGCTGGGACTGTTCGCCGACGACGGTGCAGGGCGGGCGGATGCCGTACTCCGCGAGCCGGGCCACCAGCCACTGGTCGTCGGAGCGCAGCGCCTGCTGCCGTGCCGTGCGCCGGTCCATGATCCCGTACTGGCCCCAGAGCTGGAGCCCCAGGCACACCGCGACGGCGGCCACCACCACCGGCCGCCACCGCCCCCGCGCCGCCTCCACCGCCGAGGCCGCGCACTCCGCGACGACCAGCGCGAGCAGCGCGTACGCGGGGATCAGGAAGCGCGGCGCCGCATAGCCGATGCCGAAGAGGTAGGGCACGCCGAGCACCGCCGCGCACCACACCGCGAGCAGCGCCGTGCGCGCCCGCCCCGCCCTGGCCGCGCACAGCACGCCGAGGGCGGCGAGCGGGGGAAGGGCCAGCCACCACACCGCGCTCACCTGCGGGTTGGGCCAGCCGGAGGTGCAGGGGCGGCACAGCAGCGGGCCGTTGAGGGTCATCAGGTTCATGCCGAGCGCGTTGTGCAGGCTCAGCCCGCCCTGCGCCTCGCCCGCGCCGTGCACCCGCTCCAGCAGGCCGCCGAAGCGCAGATACGCCTCGATCACCCAGGGCAGCACTCCGACGGCCAGGCCGCCGAGGACGGCGACGGCGAGGCGCGTGCGCCGCCAGGCCCGTACCGCGAGGACCGCCGCGAGCAGGGCCACCGCCAGATAGCCGCCGTCGTACGGCCGCACGAGCGCCGTGAACGCCACGCTCAGCGCCACCGCGAACAGCGGGCCGCGCCGCCCGTCGCGGTCCCCGGCGGCGCGCAGGAACCAGCCCGCCCCGGCGAGCGCCCCGTACGCCACGTACAGGTTGGGCATGACCTCGCCCGCGTAGAACTGCACCACCCACAGCCCGGCGAAGAGGACGGCGGCGAGCAGCACGACCCGGCGGCCCACCAGGGTCAGCCAGGGGCGGAAGGCGAGGGTGAGCCCGGCCGCCGCGAGCAGCAGCATCCAGGCGCGCAGCACCGGCACCGAGCCCGTCAACTGGGCGGCGGGCGCGGCGAGCCAGCTGATGCCACGGGCCCGGGGCTCGCTGAAGAAGGCGTCGGGGACACGGGGGTCGACCTGGCTGACGTACACGGTCTCGTCCCAGCCGAGCGGCAGCCGCCAGGCGCCGGTGGCCAGCTGGACCGCGCCGCAGGCGAGCGCGAGGACGACCCCGACCAGCGCCAACCGGACGGTGTCCCGGCGCGGCGGGCGCGCGGCCTCCCGGATCGGCGCGGACCGGGTCGCTTGATCGGCGGCAGCCATGCGCACACGGTACGCGGCCGGACGGGGCAGGGCAGGGAGAGTGCGCCAACGGGTGGGGTGTGGAGCGGGGGAACGCGCGTGTCGTACGCGGGCCACGGCCGCTGAGGCCCGACGGCACGCGCGCATGTCCGTTTCTTACAAGACCCGCCGTCCGGCCCCGCCTACGTTGAAGCCATGAACGCACGATTCGACTCCATCGGCCTGGTCGTCTCCGACATGGCCGCCTCGCTCGCCTTCTACCGCCGCCTGGGCCTGGACATCCCGGCCGAGGCCGACACCCAGCCGCACGTGGAGCACACGCTCCCGGGCGGCACCCGGATCCTGTGGGACACCGAGGAGGTGCTGCGCTCCTTCGACCCGGGCTGGACCCGCCCGCAGGGCGGTGGCCGCGCCGATCTGGCCTTCGTCTGCGACGGGCCGGACGAGGTGGACCGGATGTACGAGGAGCTGGTGGCGGCCGGGTACGCCGGTCACCTCAAGCCGTTCGACGCCTTCTGGGGGCAGCGTTACGCGACGCTCCACGACCCGGACGGGGTGGGCGTCTCGCTCTTCGCCGCCTCGGCGTAGGCGGTGAGGGTGGTCCCGGCCAGGTCGCGCATCTCGCGGGCGAGGTGGGCCTGGTCGGCGCACCCGGCGGCCGCGTCCGGTACGTACGCGTGGGTGTCGGGACCGGCGACGAACAGTCTCCCGTCGCGCCACAGCAGGTCCATGCAGCCGTCCGGCAGGACGGGGCGGACGGCGCCCGGCCCCACCGTGCGCGCCCAGACCACCGCGCCGGCCAGCCGCGAGGCACGCTCTCGGTACACGTCTTCGAGGCTAACCCGGACAGCGGCGGGGGCGCTCCGCCACAATGGTCGCCCGGTCCGGCACGGCTGCGAGAGGGCGGCGATGGGTGCGCTGATGGAGTTCAAGACGGACGACGGTGCGCAGGTCGTGGTGGAGGTGGAACGGCACGCCTCCGGCGCCAAGTTGGTGCGCCGGGGCGACAACTCCGTGTCCGAGGCGGCCCGTACGTTCGACAGCGCCCTTGAGGGCATCCGGGCGGCCGCCGAGTCCGCGCTGCACGTCTTCCGGGACGGCCGCCTCAAGCCGGACGCGGTGGAGCTGGAGTTCGGCGTGAAGCTGACCGCCGAGGCGGGCGCGGTGATCGCGAAGACGGCGGTCGAGGGCCACCTCCTGGTGAAGCTGTCCTGGTCACCGGGGCCCGGCGGGACTCCCACCGCTCCGCCCACCACCGCCCCGGACCTGGGAGCCACGGCAGCTCAGTGATGGCGTCACCCTCCTGGCACGCGTACATCGAGTGCGGCGGCGCGGTCGGCGCCGGCTTCCTGTTCACCGACCGCCATGTGCTGACCTGCGCCCATGTGGTCTGGCAGGAGGAGCGCGCCGAGGTCCGCCTTCCGGGGCTCCCGGGGCGCGAGCCGGTCCCGGCGCGCGTGGTGGCGCGCGGCGGCTGGGCGGGCGGCGCCCGGGACCCCGGCGACTGGGCCGTGCTCGAACTGGCCGGACCCGTACCGGTCCGCCCCGCCCGCTTCGCCCGCCCCGACGCGCCGTACGCGTACCCGACCCCCATGCTCGTCGCGCACGGCTTCCCGGAGGACTACGAGGAGGGGGTCATCAGCGAACTGCGCGCCGGAGCAGCCGAGTTGACCAGCAACGAGTGGACCCAGCTGGAGCACTGGAAGGGGTACGGGACGCCGGTGAGCGGCGGGTTCAGCGGGGCGGGCGTGCACCTGGCCGAGGGGGGCGAGGTGGTCGGCATGGTCTCCTCGATGGACCCGGTACGGATGGTCTCGGCCCAGGTCCTCGCCCGGTCCTGGCCACCGCTGGCCGAGCACGTGCCGACCCCCGGCCACCAGGCTGCCGAGAAGCGCGCCCTGGCCGCGCTCCTGGCGCGCGTGCCCGAGGGCGCGGCCGACCCGGACGGGCTGTTCCGGCAGGCGGTGGGGCCGCTGGGCCTGGCGCCCCCGGACGGCGGCTTCGCCAACCTGTGGGAGGCGGTGTGGCACCTGCTGGCGGAGTCGGTGCCGAGGGCGGGCGCGCTGCCGCTCGCCGAGTTCGCGGTGCGGCTCGCGGCGGCGGCCGACGAGGGTCCGGCGCCGGACCCCGGGCTCGGGCACGGGCTGCGCGAGTGGGCCCGGGCCTACCGGGCCCGCTTCGACGACCCGGGCGGCGGACCCGGCCGGGCCCCCGACCTCGGCTGGTCGCCGGTCCTGGTGGAGATCAACCGCAGCGGCGAGGGCAGGAACGCGCTGCTGGTCGAGGTGTACGCGTACCGGGACGGCAGCCGCAGGCTCGTCGACGCGGCCACGGTCACCGGCGAGAGACAGCTGCGCGAGTGGGTCCTGGACCGGGTCGACGCGGCGTTCGGGGACCTCGACGACCGGGGGCGGGCACTGGTCGCGTTCGCGCTGCCGCGCAACTGGCTGCACAAGCCGGTCGACCAGTGGGTGCGGCGCAAGGGCATCGAGCCGCCGCTCGGCTGTGTGTCGCCGGTCGTCGTCATGGACCGGCTGCGCCGCAAGAACCCGAGGCTCCAGTGGACGCTGCGCCAGATGTGGGAGACCCTCGACGGCCGCCGGAGCTCTCCCGTGCACCGCATCGAGTGCGGCAGGGCACCCCGCCCGGACAAGCTCTCCGTACAACTCCAGGACGTGTACGGCCCGGTGGGGTTCGCCCGGCCGCCGGACCCGGCGCGCACGGCCACCGAGCCGCACGGGGCCGCGCTGAACGCGCCCTCGCCGATCGTGCTCTGGCCGCACACCGGCTGCACCGGGGCCGCCTGCGACGGCGGGTGCCGGGGCAGCGGCTTCCTCGACGGGCTGGCCCACTGGCTGGCCGACCTCGCACCCGGCGAACTCCCCGGCCACGTACTGAAGTTGCGCAAGGAGGCGTTCATGCACGACGAGAACGGGCCGCACTGGGCGGCCGGGTTCACCCTCGTCTGGGAGGACCCGCGCCGCTTCCCGGCCGTCGCCCCGCCCGACCGGTCCCCGCTGAGCTGAAGGATCTGGAGCAGCCCATATGCCCCTGTGGCCCGTGTACACCGGCGGCGGCCAGCCGCACGACGGCATCACCCAGCTCCCCCCGCCGCCGCCCTGGCGCGCCTTCAACGGGAAGCCGCTGCTGCCGCCGCCGACCGAGGACCCCGACGACGCGGCCTCCTCGCCGGACCGCACCCACCGCGCGCAGACGTACGTGGTCACCGACCAGAGCGTCGAACTGGTCAACGCGGCCCTGTACTTGCGGCGCCCGCTGCTGGTCACGGGCCCGCCCGGCAGCGGCAAGTCGAGCCTTCCGTACGCGGTGGCGCGCGAGCTGATGCTGGGGCCGGTGCTGCGCTGGAACGTGACCAGCCGCAGCACGCTGGACGACGGGCTGTACCAGTACGATCCGCTGTCGCGGCTGTATGCGGCGCGGGAGGAGAGCCAACCCGAGCCCAGGCCGTTCGGCGTGCCGTTTCGCAACGACATCGCGCCGCATCTGCGGCTCGGCCCCCTCGGCACCGCACTCCTCCCCCACCAGCGCCCCCGCGTCCTGCTGATCGACGAGATCGACAAGGGCGATCTGGACCTGCCGAACGACCTGCTCAACGTGCTGGAGGAAGGCCAGTTCGAGATTCCGGAGCTGGTGCGGACGGCGCATCGCCATCCCGGCTCGGACGTCATGGTGGCGGGCGCGGACGCCCGGGTACGCGTGCACCGGGGCCGCGTCCGCTGCCACGCGTTCCCCTTCGTCGTGCTCACCAGCAACGGCGAGCGCGAGTTCCCGCCCGCGTTCCTGCGCCGCTGTGTGACGCTGGAGCTCAAGCAGCCGGACAAGGAGCAGCTCAAGGCGATCCTGCACGCGCATCTGGGCCAGCTCGACGATGACGCGCTGGAGCTGGTCGACACGTTCCTGCACCGCGCCTCCGGCGGCGAGCTGGCCACCGACCAACTCCTCAACGCGGTGTATCTGACGCGCACTTCGGGGCTTCAGGGCCCGTCGCGCGAGCAGCTGGCCGAGCATCTGATGCCGTATCTGAGCCAGGCGCTGGAGACGGAGGGGCTGCGGCCCGATGAGTTCTGAGCCCGCCCGGGAACGGCCTCTCGTGGACCGGCTGCGGCATGTGCTCGCCGCGGCGGGCGGCCGTGCGCCGACCGGGCGGGAACTCGCCGAAGCCCTGTGGCTGGCGGGGCACATGCGCCAGGAGCCGGAGGTCCGCAGCGGCGCGGACGCGCGGCTGCCGCTGCCCCCGCTCCCCGACGACGTACGGGAGCGGGAGGCACGCAAGCCCACCGAGCCCGCCGTGCCCGTCGAGGCGGCCCCCGCCGAGCGGCCGGACGCGCCCGAGCGCGTACCCCTGCGCACCCCGCCGCCGGGCCGCCCCGCGCCCGCGCCGGAGCGCGGTGGCGAGCACGCGCCCCTGCTTGCCCCCGCGCCCGCGATGCTCGCGCATCCCCTGGCGCTCCAGCGGGCCGTGCGCCCGCTGAAGCGGCGGGTGCCGTCGGCGTACGAGCGGGAGTTCGACGAGACGGCGACCGCCCACCGGGGCGCGCTGGCCGGCGACCGCCCCGAGTGGTGGTTCCCGGTGCTGCGCCCCCGCCCGGAGCGCTGGTTGCACCTGCGGATCGTCTTCGACGCGGGCCCGACCATGGCGATGTGGCGGCCGCTGCTGCGCGATCTGCACCGGGCGCTGGCCCAGACGGGCGCGTTCCGCACGGTGGAGGTGCTGCCGCTCGCCGCCGACGGCGGGCTCCCGGCCCGCCCGGCCGCGACCAGCCGCACCGCCGTGCTCGTCCTCAGCGACTGCATGGGCCCGCAGTGGCGGGACGGCCCGGCCGGGCGCCGCTGGTACCGCACGCTGCGCGGCTGGGCCCGCACCCTGCCGGTCGCCGTCGTCCAGCCGCTGCCGGAACGGCTGTGGCAGTACACGGCGTTCGCGCCCGCCGCCGGACTGCTGAGCACGCCGGGCCCGGGCGCGGCCGGGACGTCGCTGACGTTCCTCCCGTACGAGCCGTACGAGCGCGACGCGGCCGCGAACGTACCGGGCGGCATCCCGGTGCCCGTCCTGGAGCCGTCGGCGCGCTGGCTGCGCAACTGGGCGGAGCTGGTGGGGGCGCGCGGCGGGACGCAGGTGCCGGGCGCGGCGGCGGTGCTGGGTCCCTGGCCACCTGCCGGGGAGGCGGCGACACCGCTCCCCGACCTGCCCGCCGACGAACTCGTCCTGCGGTTCCGGTCGGTGGCGTCCCCGGCCGCGTTCCGGCTCGCGTCGCATCTGGCGGTCGGGTGCGCGCACCTGCCGGTGATGCGGCTCGTGCACGCCGCCGTGGAGCCGCACCCCCAGCCGCGGCACCTGGCCGAGGTCGTCCTGAGCGGCATGCTCACGGCGGTGCCGGGCCCGCCCGGCGCGTACGACTTCCGGCCCGGGGTGCGCGAGGTCCTGCTCGGCACCCTGCCGCACACGTCCCACGTCCGCACCAGCGGCCTGCTGAGCCGGGTGAACGCCCGCATCGAGGCGCTGGCGGGCGCGGTCCCCGGCGAGTTCCGCGCACTGGTGGCGGCGCGGGGCGGACCGGTGGGGGCGGTGCCGGGGGATCCGTTCGCGCTGGTGAGCCGAGAGAGCGTGCGGATGCTGCGCGGGCCGGAGGGGGTGGGCGGGGGGCGGGTGCTGGCGGGGCGGTACGAGCTGGTGGAGCGGATCGGGCCGCGTCCACCCGGCGAGGTGTGGCGGGCGGCCGAGCTGCCGTCGGGGCGGAAGGTGGCGGTGACCTTGTACCGCTTCCCGGCGGACCGGGGGCCCGCCCCCACGTCTTCCTTCCTCGCCGATGCCCGCCAGGTCGCCGCCATCCACCATCCGAACCTGCTGCTGAACTTCGACGCCTTCGCGGTCGAGGACGCGTGGTGCCTGGTGACCGAGCTGGTGGAAGCGTCGACGCTGCGCGAGGCGATGGCGCGCCACCCGAACGGCTGGCCGGTGGTCGACATCCTGCGCACCGCGCGGGAACTGGTCTCCGGGCTCGACGCCCTGCACGAGGAGGGCATCGTCCACGGCGGCGTACGAGCCGAGAACGTGCTGCTGTCGGCCGAGCGGGGGGCGCTGTTGTCTGACCCTGGCGTCCGGCACGATCCGGGGCCGAAGCTGGAGGACGACCTGCTGGCGGCCGGAGAGCTGCTCTTCGAGATGGCCGTCGGCACGCGGCTGACGGAAGCGGGCCTCGCCACGGCCTCGGCTGCTCTGCACGAGTCCCGGGCCCCCTTCCTCGCCTCGGCGATCGGCGGGCTCCTGGACGAGTCCCCCAGAACCCGCCGCCGCGCCGCCGCCGACCTGCTCTCCTCCCCCTCCACCACCCGCCGCGTCTACCGCCTGCTCGGCCCGCCCGAGGCCTGGGTCGACGGCATCCCGGCCCCCGAGTCCGACGGCCCCGAACTGCGCATGCTGTGCGCGCTGGTGCTGGCACGCGGGGAGCGGGTCGCGGGCACGGAACTGTGGGCGCCGGAGTGGCGGGACGACGTCCACGGCGTCGCGGGCCGCCTCAGGCGCCTGGGCCACCCGGTCGAGGGCACGGCCGACGAGACGTACCGGCTGACCCTCAAGAGCGCCGACGTCGACCTCCTCAACGCCGAACAGCTCGTCTTCCAGGCGGAGACGGCCGAGTCCTCCGGCGACCGCGACCTGGCCCTGGAGCGGTACGAGACCGCGCTCGGCCTGTGGGCGGGCGAGCCGCTGGAGGGGATGCCGGGCCACTGGGCGGAGCTGCACCGGGGCGAGCTGGCGGAGCTGCTGCGGACGGTGACGGAGCGGCGGGACATCCTGCGGAGCAGGGTGCCGCACCCGATGGTGGTCGTCGAGGTCCTGCCGAAAAGCGCCCTGCAACCCGTACCCGCCTCACTGCTCACCGCCGTCGAGGCGGTGTTCGGCGTCGCACCGGAGGTGTCGGAGCCCTACGGCACCTCCACTCACCTTCTGATACGCCCCGAGGGCGCACCGCTCGCCGTGCTGGAGCGGATCGTCGAGGAGTTGTCCAAGGGCGTGATCCGGGGCGTGCCGTGGGACGAACTCGCATCCGTGCGGCTGCGCGTCCTGGTGCATCTGGACAGCGAGTACGGCCGGGCCAGGTTCGTCATCGGCATTCCGCCGACTCCGACGGACGCGGCTCGCGTCGGCACGGTCGACTTGTGTGTACCGGACGAGCTCCATCGGATGCTCGATGCCCGCAGCGCCGAGGAGTACGAGCGGTTCGAGGAGGCCGGACACATCGTCTGGTTCCGGCGGATCGAACCACCGTCGGGTCGCGGCACCACCTTCGAGTTTCCGCTCCCCAGCGCAGTCGACGGTCTGGCCTTCACCGCCAGGACGGACGTCGCTTGGTGGTCGCGGGACAGCCCCGTCGCGGTGGACGAGATCCGGCGCCGGCTGAGCGACGAACTCGGCCCTCTGGTGCGCGAGCACGGACTCGCCCAGCTCGACCTGGCGCAGATCCGGGTGGACGCACGGCTGACCAAGCCCGTGGTCCTGGCGCCGCACAGCCCGGACTTCCTCGCCCGCGTCACCCTCCTCCCCTCCCTCACCCCCCTCCGCACCCTCCTCGCCCCCACCCGCACCGTCCTCATCGACCACGACGGCACCCTCTCCCGCCCCCACGCCCACGAGGCGATCCAGGCGCTCACCGACTCCGGGCGGCGGGTCGTCGTGGTCACCGGCGGTACGGAGGGCGCGGTGCGGCGGGCCCTCGGGGACGTGGCCGTGGACATCCGGGCGCGGACCCAGATGGGCGAGGACGCCATTCTCCAGGCCGTGGGCAGCATCGCCGACGCGCTGGTGGTCGGGCGCATGCCCGGCGCCGCGGCGGCCGCCGCCCGGCTCGGCGTCCCGTACGTCGGGATCGCCGACGGGGCGGGCTCGGCGGCGGACCTGAGGGCGGCCGGGGCGACGCTGGTGACCACGTCGCTGGGGGCGATCACCGACGCGCTGGCGGACGGCTAAGGCTTGTCGCGGCCGTGCAGTCGGGACTTCACGTCGTCCGGCGGCAGGAAGCGCGACCACCGCTCCGGGTACTCCGACGGCATCCCGGGGTCGGAGGGATCGGGGTCGTCCGGGTCGGGCTGGTAGGTGGCCCGGGCCTGGGCGGCGCGGGCCACGATCTCGGCGGCCTGGGCCGTCTTGACCCGCTCGTTGGCGGCGCGGGCGGCGGCCGTGGCGACCGACGGCCACACCCGGTCGATCGCCGCGTTGACGGCCGCGCCCACCAGGACCGCGAAGGCCGAGACCCCGATCCACAGCAGCACGGCGACGGGCGCGGCCAGCGAGCCGTAGATCGTGGGGCCCTCGACGGTGTTGGTGAGGTAGATCCGCAGCAGGAACGACCCGAGCACCCACATCGCCAGGGCGACCAGGGCGCCCGGCACGTCCTCGATCCACGGGGAGCGGACCGGCACCGAGACGTGGAACAGGGTGGTCAGAAATGCCACCGAAAGGAGGATCATCACGGGCCAGTACAGGACGCTGATCAGATCCGTTCCCCACGGGATCAGCTCGACCACCCGGTCCGGGCCGACCACCGCGAGCGGCAGCACCACCGCGCCGATGAGCAGGGCCACGATGTAGAGCAGCAGCGAGAGCATCCGGGTGCGCACGATGCCCCGGTGGCCGTCGAGCCCGTACATCACGGTGATGGTGTCGATGAAGACGTTGACGGCCCGGGAGCCCGACCAGAGCGCGAAGGCGAAGCCGAGGGAGACGATTTCCGGCCGTTTCCCCTTGGTGACGTCCGCCAGGAGCGGCTCGGCGAAATCGTGGACGCCCCGGTCGGAGAGGACCGACTGGGCGGCGTTGATGATGTTCTTGTTGATGGTGGCGACGGTGTCCGTGTTGGTCCAGCCGTCCACGTAACCGAGCAGCGCGATAAGGCTGAGCAGCAGCGGAGGCAGCGAGAGCAGGGTGAAGAAGGCCGCTTCGGCCGCGAGCCCGAGGATGCGGTACTCGATGCACGAGTTGACGGTGTCCTTCAGGAGCAGCCAGGCCATCTTCCGCTTCGATACGTTGCGGTAGAGGACGCGGGCCCGGTGGAGTCTGCTCGGGGCCCGGTGGAGTCGGCCCGATGGCCGCTCGGGTGTTTCATTTGCTGGCTGCACCTCCTTACCGTATCGGCATGGCAGCCACCACCCACACAGTGACCAACCAGGCTCCGCCCCTGGTGGGATACGACGTCTTCTCGTCCGACCGCGCTCTTGCCGAGGGGGTGGAACGGCATCTGGCGCCCGATCTCGTCGAGGAGGCGCGGGACGAGCTCAGCGCCCTCGGGCGCACCGCCGGTTCCGCCCAGGCGCAGGAGTGGGGCGTGCTGGCGAACGAGAACCCGCCCAAGCTCCGCACCCACGACCGGTACGGCAACCGCATCGACGAGGTCGACTTCCACCCGAGCTGGCACCGCCTGCTCGGCCACGCCGTCGGGGCGGGGCTGACGGACGCCTGGGGGCGGCCGGGCGGCCATGTGCGGCGCGCCGCCGGGTTCCTGGTGTGGACGCAGGCCGAGGCGGGCCACGGGTGCCCGCTGTCGATGACGCACGCGGCCGTGCCCGCGCTGCGGACCGATCCGGCGCTGGCCGCCGTATGGGAGCCCCGGCTCACCTCGCACGTGTACGAGGAGGGGCTGCGGCCGGCCGCCGGGAAGGCCGGGGTGCTCTTCGGGATGGGCATGACGGAGAAGCAGGGCGGCAGTGACGTCCGGGCCAACACCACCCGGGCGAGGCCGCTCGGTGACGCCGGTGAGTATCTGCTGACCGGGCACAAGTGGTTCTGCTCGGCGCCGATGTGCGACGGGTTCCTGGTGCTCGCGCAGGCGCCGGGCGGGCTGACGTGCTTCCTGGTGCCCAGGGTCCTGGAGGACGAGACGCGCAACACGTTCCGGATCCAGCGGCTCAAGGACAAGCTGGGCAACAAGTCGAACGCGTCCAGCGAGGTCGAGTTCGACGAGACGTGGGCGCGCCGGGTCGGGGACGAGGGGCGCGGGGTGCGCACCATCATCGAGATGGTGGCGGCGACCCGGCTCGACTGCGTGGTCGGCTCGGCGGCGCTGATGCGGCAGGGCGTGGCGCAGGCGATCCACCACGCGGCGTACCGCAGCGCGTTCGGCGGGGTGCTGATCGAGAAGCCGCTGATGAAGAACGTGCTGGCGGATCTGGCCCTGGAGTCGGAGGCGGCGACCACGCTGGCGCTGCGGCTCGCGGCGGCGAACGACTCCAGCAGCGAGGAGGAGCGGGCGCTGCTGCGGCTCGCGGTGCCGGCCGCCAAGTACTGGGTGACCAAGCGCTGTACGCCGGTCGTCGCCGAGGCCCTCGAATGTCTGGGCGGCAACGGGTACGTGGAGGAGTCCGGGCTGCCCCGGCTGTTGCGCGAGTCGCCACTGAACTCGATCTGGGAGGGCTCGGGCAACGTCCAGGCGCTGGACGTACTGCGGGCGCTGCAGCGCGAGCCGCACGCCCTGGACGCTTTCCTCCAGGAGGTCGGCCGCGCGCGCGGCGCGGACCACCGCCTCGACGGGGCGATCAAGAACCTGCTGACGGAGCTGGCGGACCTGGACGGCATCGAGGCCCGGGCGCGCCGCCTTGTGGAGCGGATGGCACTGGTGCTCCAGGGGTCGCTGCTGGTGCGCTGGGCGCCGTCGGAGGTCGCGGACGCGTTCTGCGCGTCCCGGCTCGGCGGCGACTGGGGCACGGCCTTCGGGACGCTGCCGCACACGCTCGACCTGGGCGCGGTCGTGGAGCGGGCGCGGGCGCAGGCCTGAGCCGGACGGTCGTGGACGTTACGTCCGGACGGTCCTGGTCGGCGCTTCCGCGTCGGCTACGGCCGTCCGTGGGGCGGCCGTACACCGGACCGGAACGTCCGTCGGGGGTGGTGCTGCGCCGACACGGCACCACCCCCGCACTCATGCGCCCTTGCGGGCCATGACGACCGGACATCCGGTGTTCCACCACCTTCGTACACACGCACGACCCTTCGCGAGAGTTGCAAAGGGTTGCAACCATGTGCGGCATATCGCCGCGCGCGAACGCCCGGGCGGGCACGATGAATTCGTGGCACCCGTGTTCAACTCCCCCTCGGGACGCCGGTGCCGGCAGGAGGACCCCCATGCAGGACACCACGCCCCTCGACCCGGCCCGGCTGGCCGCGATGGACGTACGGGAAGCCACCCGGCTGCTGAAGGGCATGCGGGCGGCCGCACTCGCCGGCCTGCCCTCCAAGCCCGCCCCGCGCGCGGAGATCGACGCGTCCTGGCGCCGGGTGCTGGACCACGGGGTGGATCCGGACGGCTCCGGCCACGCCGGGCTGCTGCCGCTGGCGGAGGTGGAGCGGCGCCGCCACTCCTCCCCCCTCAAGGAGGTGCTGCCGGTGCTGCGGGAGGCGCTGGTGTCGGTCGCGGACGCCGCGCGGCACATCATGGTCGTCGCCGACGCCGACGGAAAACTGCTGTGGCGCGAGGGCCACGCCTCCGTCCTCAGGAACGCCGACGCGCTGGGGTTCGAGGTCGGGGCCGACTGGAGCGAGGGCGTGGTGGGGACCAACGGGGTGGGCACCCCGCTGATCACCGGCCGCCCGATGCAGGTGTACTCGGCCGAGCACTTCGTCTCCGCCCACCACACCTGGACGTGTGCGGGCGCGCCGGTCGTCGACCCGCGCGACGGGCGGCTGCTCGGCGTGGTGGACGTGAGCGGCCCGCTGTCGACGATGCACCCGGCGACCCTCGCGTTCGTCACCTCCGTCTCGCGCCTCGCCGAGGCCGAGCTGCGCACCCGCCACCTCGCCGCCGTGGAGCGGCTGCGGACGGTGGCGGCTCCCGTGCTGTGCCGGGTCGGCGGCCGGGCGCTCGCCGTGGACACCAACGGCTGGACGGCCGCGGTGACGGGCATGCCGCCGGTGGACCGGCTGCCGCTGCCGAAGTCGTTCCGGGCGGGCCGCGTCTGGCTGCCCTCGCTCGGCATGTGCGCGGTCGAGCCGCTGCCGGGCGGCTGGCTGGTGCGGGCGGTGGGCGACGACGTGCGGCGGGCGGACGCGATACCGCGGCGGGTGGTGCTGGATCTGAGCCGCCCGCGCCGCTCGTCGGTGACGGTCTCGGGGGACGCGGGCAGCTGGGCGCAGGAGCTGAGCCCGCGCCACGCCGAGCTCCTCTACGTACTGGCCCTGCACCGCGCCGGGCGCACGGCCGCGCAGCTGGCCCACGACATCTTCGAGGACCCCACGCGTACGGTGACGGTACGGGCTGAGATGTCCCGGCTGCGGCGCCATCTGGCCGAGGTGCTCGCCCACCGGCCGTACCGGTTCGCGGAGGACGTGGAGGTGGAGGTGATCCAGCCGGCCCACCCGGCGGACCTGCTCCCCCACTCGACGGCCCCGGCGGTCCTCGGCGCCCGCCACCACCCGCACTGAGCGGGGGTTTCCCGGCCCCGGCTTGGGCTCCGCGACCACCCCGTGATTCTGTGACGACATGAACATCGACGTCACCACATGGTCCCTCGAACAGACCTCCCCGGGCGATCTGCGCCCCGCCGCCGAGCCCGCCGGGGACGTCCGGATCGTCCGGGCGGCGGTGCCCTCGCCCGAGTTCAGCCGCTTCCTCTACACGGCGGTGGGCGGCGACATCCGCTGGATCGACCGCCTGTCGTGGTCGTACGCGCAGTGGCAGGAGTTCCTGGCCAAGCCGGGCGTGGAGACGTGGGTCGCGTACGAGAACGGCACCCCGGCCGGTTACGTCGAGCTCGACGCGCAGGACGAGGGCGCGGTGGAGATCGTCTACTTCGGCCTGATCCCCGCGTTCCGGGGCCACCGCATCGGCGGCCACCTCCTGTCGTACGGCATCGCCCGCGCGTGGGACCTGGCGGAGCGCTGGCCGGACCGCCCGGCGACGAAGCGGGTGTGGCTGCACACGTGCTCGCTGGACGGGGAGCACGCGATGGACAACTACTTGCGGCGGGGGTTCCGGCTGTTCGACACGAAGGTGGAGGAGCAGGCGGAGGTGGCGGCGCCGGGGGCTTGGCCGGGGGCGTGAGTTACGGGTTCAGGTGGTTCTGGACGAAGCGGCGGAGGGGGGTGCGGGAGGCCTCGGCGCGGCGGTCGAGGGCGTCCGCTCGCGCGCCGAGCGCCACACAGGCACCCACCACGGCCGCCCAGACACCCCACGCGGTGGCCGTCCCCCACCAGTCGTGCGCCGCCACGATGCCGTACACGCAGACCGCGGGCACCAGCACGACCAGCGCGGTGGTGAAGACGGCCTCGCTGATCTCCGAATCCGCCAGGAACATCCCCCACCCGCCGACGATCGCGAACATCACCACCCAGCCCAGCCACCCGGGCCCCCAGGGGTGCCAGCCGACCGCCGCATCCGCCGCGCGGAACGCCGCAACACCGGACGCCGCGAAGCAGATCGCGAGCAGAGCCCGGCTATGCCAACCGCCCATCAGGTGGTAGTCCGGGTACTCGACCGGTTCGTTGACCCGTTCCCAGGCATCTACGGTGATCGCACTCTGCCTGCAGAGCACCGCTGCGGCCGAGGCCCGCAGGCGGGCCGGGAGCAGGGCGAGCATGAGCACCTGACGTGCGGGAAGTCCCGCCAGCCGCAGGTACCGCTCCCCCAGCGTCACCGGCCTGCCGGCCTCCAGGGCCGATGCCATGTCGGCCGACGTGACGACGGCGCCGGCTCGGCGTCCCAGCTCGGCCGCCAGCGCGTCGTCGGTCACCGAGGCGGCGAGAGAGACGGGCGGCCCCCAGCCCACCAGGGCCAGCGCAGCGAGAATGCGCGGGTCCGCCTCCACTCCCGGGGGCGGGGACGCCCACTCGGCCGTGATCACCCTCACGATCCGGCTCACCCGCTCGACGAGGGGGTCGCCGTCCCCGGCGGCGAAGGGCCTCCACACCCACAGGAAGCCGTCGTCGAAGGCTCGCTGAGGAAGCGCCCGCAGAGCACACTCGATGTCCGGGTCCCGCAGCAGATCCGCGATCAAGTACGCATGCTCCACCCCCCACCCCCCGTAGCCGACCGCCTCCGGCAGGAACGCCGCCAACGCGACGGCCGCACGCGGGGTCCGGATCTCCCACAGCAACCGTGCCGCCGCCGGCTCCCCGTTCAGCACGGCCCGCCTCAGCGCCGGCACCGCCAGGTCACCCATCCCCACGAGCGCCGGTCCGGCCCCCGGGACCGTGGGCAGCAGTTCCGCGAGCCGCTCCGCCGCCCTCGGCAGATTCGTGGCGGCGAGTGCGGCCAGCGCCGCCGCCTGGCGCCCGGGGCTCCCGCCGTCGGCGGCGAACACCGAGAGCAGGTCGAACACGGCCGCCCCCCGGGCCCGCCGGTCCGCCGCCACCACTCCGAACGCGGCGATCACCAGGGAGCGGCTTGCGCCCATCTCCCGGCCCAGCCGGTACCGGAACGTCCCGACGATCTCGTCGGCCAGAGCGTCATCCACCACCGGCGCATCCGCCAGACACTGAAACGCCAGCAAGGGGTCGAGCCCGAACACCTCCCGCACCACCCCCGTACAGTCCCGCGTCTCCGCCCCGCACCACAGCCGTACCGTCTCCCGCCAGGTCGCGGGGTCGCGGCGGTAGCGGGCGAGCAAGCCCGAGGGGTCGGCCGCGAGGCGGGTCGCGGCCAAGTACTCCTGGAGCGTGAGGTGCGCGAACTGGTAGCGCTCCCCGCTGTCCACCGCGAGCAGCAGCCCGCTCCGCTCGACGATCTCCTCCAGGACTTCTTGCGCGCGGTCCACGGGGCGGCCCTGCTCCTCCAGCGCGGCCCGTACACACGACAGAACCTCCCGCTCCGGAAGCGCCAGCCGGTCGTGAACGTCCGAGGGGACGTCCTGGGCCGCGAGCGCGAGGGCCTGGAGGACCGCCTTCTTCACCGGGTGCGAGAACCGCGCGTCGCGCTGGCGGTCGCCGAGCAGGCTGTCCGTGACCTGCTTGTAGAAGTCGGCGCGGGTGTGCGGAAGCACCTGGTCCGTGCCCGCGTACACATTGCTGTACAGGTACGCGATCATCGTCAGGAGCAGCGGGTTGCGGGCCAGCGGCATCAGCTGCGGGGTGTCGCGCAGTGCGCCCAGCAGTTGGTCGACCGTGTCGGGCGGCAGGTGTTCCGGCCAGGGCCAGCCGTGCAGGAAGCGGCGCACCAGGCGCTCGTCGAACTCCTGGACCCGCAGGGTGCGGTCGGCGTCCTCGTTGAACTCGCCCCGGTAGACCGCGATCCGGCAGGTCACCACCGTCCGGCACTTCGCCTGGGTGCGCATGAACTGGCCGATCGCGTCCGCGACCTCTTTCCGCCGGTCCGTCGGGACCTCGTCCAAGCCGTCGAAGTACACGGCGAGGCGGCCCTCCGCGAGCGCCCGGTCGGTCCACTTCCCGGCGCCCGGGAAGTCATGGTCCGCGAAGTGTTTCACGATGTGGTCACGGAGATCCCCCTTCTCCAGGTTCACCTCGTGCAGCTTCAGCAGGACCGGTACGTCGACGAGCTCCCCCGGTTCCGCCTTGGGCGGGCGGCGGCGTCCGTACCAGGCGCGGCGCGGCGGCCCGTCCGGGCGGTAGCGCTCGCGGCACCAGGCGAGGACGGTGTGGCGCAGGAGCATCGTCTTGCCCGCGCCGGGTACGCCGAGGACCACGGCCCGGCGGGCCTCGTGGAGCGACGCCGCCGCCTCGCTCTGCTCCGCACCCGCGCCGAAGCCGGACGCGGTGCGCAGCGGGACGTACACCGACGACATGTCCATGGCCTGCGGAGCGTCGATCTGGAACGAGACGGAGAAGCGTTCGTGGCGCTCGTGGACGCGGACGATGTAGCGGCGCAGCGCCGTGCGGGCGAGCAGTGCGCTGCCCGCGAGCCGGTCGTAGAGCAGGGCCGCGACCTTGTCGACGAGTGACTTGAACCAGTCCTTCAGTTTGAGGACCAGGACCCCGGCGGCGAAGGCCGCGACGGCCGGCACCCATGCCTGCATCTGACTCCACACGAGCGTGCCCCCTGACCCCCCGGCGCCTCCCCGGCACAAGGCAGGATAGGAGCGGCGCCGGTCCCGCGTCCGGTGGATGGCCGAGGTGACCCACAGCACACCGTCTCAGGATTCGGGACATTGTTGTCCACATTTTGGATAGTGGTGGACTGGCCCAAGACACGCGTGACACGCTTCCGTCATGTCCGGAACTGGAATTGCCTTGGTGAGTCGACGACACGTCGACCTGGGCCGTATGTCCAGCGCCATCTGTCCGGCCCGCTGAGAGACCCCAGCACCGCCGACCCCAGCTTCTTCACCGTACTTGCGCACCGCCGCGCCCTCAGCGCGAGTGTGCAGGTCAGAGCCGCCCTCCTGCAGTCCCGAAGGACGTATCTCCATGGCCGCCACCCCAGACAAGCCCGCCTCCACCACCCCCCGTCGCAAGCCGGGGCGCCACCGTGGTGAAGGTCAGTGGGCCGTCGGTCACTTCACGCCGCTCAACGGGAACGAGCAGTTCAAGAAGGACGACGACGGTCTCAATGTGCGGACACGTATTGAGACGATTTACTCCAAGCGCGGATTCGACTCCATCGACCCCAACGACCTGCGCGGACGCATGCGCTGGTGGGGTCTGTACACCCAGCGCAAGCCCGGGATCGACGGCGGCAAGACCGCGATCCTGGAGCCGGAGGAGCTCGACGACTCGTACTTCATGCTGCGCGTACGGATCGACGGCGGGCGGCTGACCACCGAGCAGCTGCGGGTGGTCGGTGAGATCTCGCAGGAGTTCGCGCGCGGGACCGCCGACCTCACCGACCGGCAGAACATCCAGTACCACTGGATCCGGATCGAGGACGTGCCGGAGATCTGGCGGCGGCTCGAAGCCGTCGGCCTGTCGACCACCGAGGCGTGCGGCGACACCCCGCGCGTCATCCTCGGCTCGCCGGTCGCCGGCATCGCCGAGAACGAGATCATCGACGGCTCGTCCGCGATCGACGAGATCCAGCGCCGGTTCATCGGCAACCCCGAGTTCTCCAACCTGCCGCGCAAGTTCAAGTCCGCGATCTCCGGCTCGCCGCTGCTCGACGTGGCGCACGAGATCAACGACATCGCGTTCGTCGGCGTCGAGCACCCCGAGCACGGGCCCGGCTTCGACCTGTGGGTCGGCGGCGGGCTCTCCACCAACCCCAAGCTGGGGGTGCGCCTCGGCGCCTGGGTGCCGCTGGAGGAGGTGCCGGACGTGTTCGGCGGTGTCATCGGCATCTTCCGCGACTACGGCTACCGGCGACTGCGCACCCGTGCCCGGCTGAAGTTCCTGGTGGCCGACTGGGGCCCGGAGAAGTTCCGCCAGGTCCTGGAGGACGAGTACCTCAAGCGCAAGCTGACCGACGGGCCCGCGCCCCAGCAGCCGCCCGCGGTCTGGCGCGACCACCTCGGCGTCCACAAGCAGCAGGACGGCCGCTTCTACGTCGGCTTCGCGCCCCGCGTCGGCCGCGTCGACGGCACCACCCTCACCAAGATCGCTGAGCTCGCCGAGGCACACGGCTCCGGCCGCCTTCGCACCACCGCCGAGCAGAAGATGATCGTGCTCGACGTGGCCGAGGAGCAGGTCGAGTCGCTGGTGGCGGGGTTGGAGGCGCTGGACCTGAAGGTCGCGCCGTCCCCGTTCCGCCGCGGCACCATGGCCTGCACCGGCATCGAGTACTGCAAGCTGGCGATCGTCGAGACGAAGGCGCGCGGCGCCGCGCTCATCGACGAACTGGAGCGCCGCATCCCGGACTTCGACGAGCCGCTCACCATCAACATCAACGGCTGCCCGAACGCCTGCGCCCGTATCCAGGTCGCGGACATCGGTCTCAAGGGGCAGCTGGTCCTGAACGACGAGGGCGAGCAGGTCGAGGGCTACCAGGTGCACCTGGGCGGCGCACTTGGCCTGGAGGCGGGTTTCGGCCGCAAGGTCCGCGGCCTGAAGGTCACTTCGGCCGAACTGCCCGACTACATCGAGCGGGTCCTCAAGCGCTTCGAGGCGGAGCGCGAGAGCGGCGAGCGGTTCGCCACGTGGACCGCTCGCGCCGGCGAGGAGGCCCTGTCGTGAGCGAGCGAGCGGCGCCCTTCTACTGCCCGTACTGCGGGGACGAGGACCTCCGTCCGTCCGAGGAGGGCCACGGGGCCTGGGAATGCGCGGCGTGCAGCCGCGCATTCCAGCTGAAGTTCCTCGGGCTGCTGTCCCGGGGGCTTCAGCGGGCCGACACCGGAGGGGACGAGCAGATATGACGACGACTCAGGAGCAGCGCACGGGCGCGGAGTTGAAGGCACTGGCCGAGCAGGCCGGGCGCGACCTGGAGGACGCCTCCGCCCTGGAGATCCTCCAGTGGGCGGTGGACACCTTCGGCGAGCGGTTCTGCGTGACGTCCTCCATGGAGGACGCGGTGGTCGCCCATCTGGCGTCCCGCGCCCGCAAGGGCGTCGACGTGGTGTTCCTGGACACCGGCTACCACTTCCCCGAGACCATCGGCACCCGGGACGCGGTGGCCGCCGTGCTGGACGTCAACGTCATCACGCTGACACCGCGTCAGACCGTGGCCGAGCAGGACGCCCAGTACGGCCCGAAGCTGCACGACCGCGACCCGGACCTGTGCTGCGCGCTGCGCAAGGTCAAGCCGCTCCAGGAGGGCCTGACCGCGTACTCCGCGTGGGCGACCGGCCTGCGCCGCGACGAGTCCCCGACCCGGGCGAACACCCCGGTGGTCGGCTGGGACGAGAAGCGGCAGAAGGTCAAGGTCTCCCCGATCGCCCGCTGGACGCAGGACGACGTGGACGCGTACGTCGCGGAGCACGGCGTGATCACCAACCTGCTGCTCATGGACGGCTATCCGTCCATCGGCTGCGCGCCCTGCACCCGCCGCGTGGCGGAGGGCGAGGACGCGCGGGCCGGCCGCTGGGCCGGGCGCAACAAGACCGAGTGCGGGCTGCACGGCTGATGACCAACACCCAGGAGAACCAAGTGAGCGGGGCCACCACCGGAGCCACCATCTGGCTCACCGGGCTGCCCAGCGCGGGCAAGACCACCATCGCGTACGAGCTGGCGGACCGGCTGCGCGAGGAGGGCCACCGGGCCGAGGTGCTCGACGGCGACGAGATCCGCGAGTTCCTCTCGGCCGGGCTCGGCTTCAGCCGCGAGGACCGGCACACCAATGTGCAGCGGATCGGCTTCGTCGCCGAACTGCTCGCCTCCAACGGCGTCAAGGCGCTGGTGCCGGTGATCGCCCCGTACGCCGACAGCCGTGCCGCGGTCCGCAAGCGCCACCAGTCCGAGGGCACCGCCTATCTGGAGGTGCACGTCGCCACTCCCGTGGAGGTCTGCTCCGAACGCGATGTGAAGGGCCTGTACGCCAAGCAGGCGGCCGGCGAGATCAGCGGGCTCACCGGGGTCGACGACCCCTACGAGGCCCCCGAATCGCCCGACCTGCGGATCGAGTCGCACCAGCAGACCGTGCGGGAGTCCGCGTCCGCCCTCCACGCACTGCTCACCGAGAGGGGTCTCGCATGACGACGACCGCTGCCGCCCTGACCGAGGGCACCGACAGCCCGTACGCGCTGACCCACCTCGACGCCCTGGAGTCCGAGGCGGTGCACATCTTCCGCGAGGTGGCGGGCGAGTTCGAGCGGCCGGTGATCCTCTTCTCCGGCGGCAAGGACTCGATCGTCATGCTGCACCTGGCGCTGAAGGCGTTCGCCCCCGCGGCGGTCCCCTTCACGCTGCTGCACGTCGACACCGGGCACAACTTCCCCGAGGTGCTTGAGTACCGGGACCGCGCGGTCGAGGAGCACGGGCTGCGGCTGCACGTCGCCTCCGTGCAGGAGTACATCGACCGCGGTGTCCTCAAGGAGCGCCCGGACGGCACCCGCAACCCGCTGCAGACCGTGCCGCTGACCGAGGCGATCCGGGAGCACCGCTTCGACGCTGTGTTCGGCGGCGGGCGGCGCGACGAGGAGAAGGCCCGGGCCAAGGAGCGGGTGTTCTCGCTGCGCGACGAGTTCTCGCAGTGGGACCCGCGCCGCCAGCGCCCCGAGCTGTGGCAGCTCTACAACGGCCGGCACGCGCCGGGCGAGCACGTGCGGGTCTTCCCGCTCTCCAACTGGACCGAGCTGGACGTGTGGCAGTACATCGCCCGCGAGCAGATCGAGCTGCCGCAGATCTACTTCGCGCACGAGCGCGAGGTGTTCCGGCGGGCCGGCATGTGGCTGACCGCGGGCGACTGGGGCGGCCCCAAGCAGGACGAGAGCGTCGAGACCCGGCTGATCCGCTACCGAACGGTCGGCGACATGTCCTGCACCGGCGCCGTCGACTCCGACGCGACGACGCTGGACGCCGTGATCGCCGAGATCGCCGCCTCCCGGCTCACCGAGCGGGGCGCGACGCGCGCCGACGACAAGATGTCCGAGGCCGCGATGGAAGACCGCAAGCGCGAGGGGTACTTCTAGAATGTCCACACCCGTTGACAATGCTGTGCAGTTCGCGGACCTCTCCGCGACCACCCTGCTGCGCTTCGCGACCGCCGGGTCCGTCGACGACGGCAAGTCCACCCTGGTGGGCCGCCTCCTCCACGACTCCAAGTCGGTCCTCACCGACCAGCTGGAGGCTGTCGAGGCCGCCTCCGCCAAGCGCGGCCAGGACGCCCCGGACCTGGCACTGCTCACCGACGGCCTGCGGGCCGAGCGCGAGCAGGGCATCACCATCGACGTCGCCTACCGCTACTTCGCCACCCCCCGGCGCCGGTTCATCCTGGCCGACACCCCCGGGCACGTGCAGTACACCCGCAACATGGTGACCGGCGCCTCCACCGCCGACCTCGCCCTGGTCCTGGTCGACGCCCGCAACGGCGTGGTCGAGCAGACCCGCCGGCACGCCGCGGTCGCCGCCCTGCTGCGGGTGCCGCACGTGGTGCTCGCGGTCAACAAGATGGACCTGGTCGGTTACGAGGAGAAGGTCTTCGCGGCGATCGCCGAGGAGTTCACCACGTACGCCGGCGAGCTGGGCGTGCCGGAGATCACCGCGATCCCGATCTCGGCGCTGGCCGGCGACAACGTGGTGGAGCCGTCCGCCCACATGGACTGGTACGGCGGCCCGACCGTCCTGGAGCACCTGGAGACGGTTCCGGTCAGCCACGACCTCACCGGCTGCCACGCCCGGCTGCCCGTGCAGTACGTGATCCGCCCGCAGACCGCCGAGCACCCCGACTACCGGGGCTACGCGGGCCAGATCGCCGCGGGCACCTTCCGCGTCGGCGAGAGCGTGACCGTGCTGCCCTCGGGCCGCACCTCGAAGATCTCCGGGATCGACCTGCTCGGCGAGTCGGTGAACGTGGCCTGGACGCCGCAGTCCGTGACGCTGCTCCTCGACGACGACGTCGACATCTCGCGCGGCGATCTGATCGTGCCGAGCGGGGACGCGCCCGCGACCACGCAGGACGTGGAGGCGACGGTCTGCCATGTGGCCGACCAGCCGCTCGCCGTGGGCCACCGCGTGCTGCTCAAGCACGGCACCCGTACGGTCAAGGCGATCGTCAAGGACATCCCGTCCCGGCTGACCCTCGACGACCTGTCGCTGCACCCGCACCCGGGGCAGCTGGCCGCCAACGACATCGGCCGCGTCAAGATCCGTACCGCCGAGCCGCTGCCGCTCGACTCGTACGCCGACTCCCGCCGCACCGGTGCCTTCATCCTGATCGACCCGGCCGACGGCACCACGCTCACCGCGGGCATGGTCGGCGAGTCGTTCGCGTCGCCCGAGCCGGTCAAGGCCGACGTCGACTACGACGGATGGGACTTCTGACCATGACCGGCCACGACTTCTACTCCACGTTCGCGAAGGAGGGCGGCCGCGTCGGCAGCGGCGCCCTCGGCAGCGGGCAGGGCGGAGTGGGCCGATGTGCGCGATGACGTACGCGCACCGCTCGCGCGCCCCGCGGCTCGACCCGCACGACCCGCTCCATCCGCACAGACGAAGACCTGCCGACTTCCCGGCCATCTTCCCCGTCCCCAGGGGGAGTTGACCGCCGGGCCAACGAGAGGAACCCCTCCCGTGCCTGCCAACCGCACCGCTCTCCGCCGCGGCCTCGCCGTCGCCGCGTCCCTCCCCCTGCTCGTCCTGGCCGCCTGCAGCTACGGGTCGGAGAAGGACAAGTCCGACGACAGCCAGAAGGCCGGTGTCGCCTCCGACGCCAAGAAGCTGTCGGCGGACAGCGTGAAGATCGGCTACTTCCCGAACCTCACCCACGCCACCGCGCTGGTCGGCGTCCAGGAGGGCCTGTTCCAGAAGGAACTGGGCGGCACCCAGGTGAAGACCTCCACCTTCAACGCGGGCCCCTCCGAGATCGAGGCCCTGAACGCCGGGTCCATCGACATCGGCTGGATCGGCCCCTCCCCCTCGATCAACGGCTACACCAAGTCCAAGGGCCAGAACCTGCGCATCATCGGGGGCTCCGCGTCGGGCGGCGTGAAGCTGGTGGTCAATCCGGACAAGATCAAGTCCCTGGACGACGTCAAGGGCAAGAAGATCGCCACCCCGCAGCTCGGCAACACCCAGGACGTGGCCTTCCTCAACTGGATCGCCGAGCGGGGCTGGAAGGTCGACGCCCAGAGCGGCAAGGGCGACGTCTCCGTGGTCCGTACGGACAACAAGATCACCCCGGACGCCTACAAGTCGGGCTCCGTCGACGGCGCCTGGGTGCCGGAGCCGACCGCGTCCAAGCTGGTCTCGCAGGGCGCGAAGGTCCTCCTCGACGAGGCCGACCTGTGGGCCGACAAGGAGTTCGTGATCACGAACATCATCGTGTCGCAGAAGTTCCTCAAGGCGCACCCCGACGTCGTCGAGGCGGTGCTGCGCGGCTCGGTGAAGACCAACGACTGGATCAAGGCCAACCCGGACAAGGCCAAGGCGTCCGCGAACGCCGCGCTGAAGTCGCTCAGCGGCAAGGCGCTGCCGGCGAACGTCCTGGACCCGGCGTGGCAGTCGATCAAGACCACCGACGACCCGCTGGCCGCCACCCTTGGCATCGAGGCCGACCACGCGGTCAAGGCCGGTCTGCTGAAGAAGCCCGACCTGGACGGCATCTACGACCTGGCCCCGCTCAACAAGGTCCTCAAGGCCCTGGACAAGCCCGCGGTCGCCGACGCCGGCTTCGGCGTCAAGTAACCCCGTACCCGTACCAGTTCCCAGGAGGTGACGACCATGGCCCTTGCAGTCGCCGAGGCCGCGGACCGTACGACGGTGGAGTACGCCGCCCGGATCGGGCACGTGTCGAAGTCGTTCGCGGGTCGCGCCGGCCCCCAGCTCGTGCTCGACGACATCACCCTCGATGTCGCGCCGGGCGAGTTCGTCACCCTCCTGGGAGCCTCCGGGTGCGGCAAGTCGACGCTTCTGAACCTGGTGGCGGGGCTCGACAAGCCGACCGCCGGGACGATCGAGACGCCCGGCGGGCGGCCCGCGCTGATGTTCCAGGAGCACGCGCTGTTCCCGTGGCTGACCGCGGGCAAGAACATCGAGCTCGCGCTGCGGCTGCGCGGCGTGCCCAAGGCCGAGCGCCGCGGCCGCGCCGAGGAGCTGCTCGAACTGGTGCGGCTGACCGGCGCGTACGGCAAGCGGGTGCACGAGCTGTCCGGCGGTATGCGCCAGCGCGTGGCGATGGCCCGCGCGATCGCACAGGACAGCCAACTGCTGCTGATGGACGAGCCGTTCGCGGCGCTCGACGCCATCACCCGGGACGTCCTGCACGACGAGCTGACCCGCATCTGGCGCGAGACGAACCTGTCCGTCCTGTTCGTCACGCACAACGTGCGCGAGGCCGTCCGGCTCGCCCAGCGCGTGGTGCTGCTCTCCTCCCGGCCGGGCCGGGTGGCACACCAGTGGACCGTGGACATCCCGCAGCCGCGCCGCATCGAGGACTCCGACGTCGCGGAGCTCTCCGTAGAGATCACCGAACAACTGCGTGGGGAGATCCGCCGCCATGGCCAGCACTGAGACGTCGGCGGCCGACGAGGCCGCCAAGACCGTCAAGGCCGACAAGCACACCCACGACCTGGCCGGTCTGGAGGCGGGCCTCGACGCGCTGGAGACGGTGCAGAGCGGGCGCGCCCCGTTCCGCGAGACCCTGGTCCAGAAGATCCTGCCGCCCCTGTCGGCGATCGCGCTGGTCCTGGTGGTCTGGCAGGGCCTGGTGTGGGCGAAGGTCGCCGACGACACCAAGCTGCCCTCGCCGTCCTCGGTCTGGTCGGGCCTCAAGGAGCTCTGGCTCCAGGGCACCCTGCTCGACATCGTCTGGACCAGCGTCTCGCGCGGCCTTCTCGGCTTCCTGCTGGCGCTGGCGATCGGGACGCCGCTGGGGCTGATCGTGGCCCGGGTGAAGTTCATCCGCGCCGCCATCGGGCCGATCCTGTCCGGCCTCCAGTCGCTGCCGTCGGTGGCCTGGGTGCCCCCGGCGGTGATCTGGCTCGGCCTGAACAACTCGATGATGTACGCGGTGATCCTGCTGGGCGCGGTGCCCTCGATCGCCAACGGCCTCGTCTCCGGCGTCGACCAGGTCCCGCCGCTGTTCCTGCGCGCGGGCCGCACCCTGGGCGCCACCGGCCTGCGCGGCACCTGGCACATCGTGATGCCCGCCGCCCTGCCCGGCTATCTGGCGGGTCTGAAGCAGGGCTGGGCGTTCTCCTGGCGTTCGCTGATGGCCGCCGAGATCATCGCGTCCTCGCCCGATCTGGGCCTGGGGCTCGGCCAGTTGCTGGAGAACGGCCGCAACAACTCCGACATGCCGGGCGTCTTCCTCGCCATCTTCCTGATCCTGATCGTCGGCATCGCGATCGACCTGCTCATCTTCAGCCCGCTGGAGCGCTATGTGCTGCGCAGCCGCGGTCTGCTGGTGAAGAGCTGAGCCCCGATGTACGGACCGGTCCTCCTCGTCATCGCCCACGGCAGCCGCGATCCGCGGCACGCGGCGACCGTGCACGCCCTGGTACGGCGCGTACGGTCGCTGAGGCCGGGGCTGCGTGTGGAGACCGCCTTCCTGGACTTCAACGCCCCGGCCGTACCGCGGGTGCTTGAGCGCCTGGCATTCGAAGGTGTAGGGGAGGTGGTGGCGCTGCCGCTGCTGCTGACCCGGGCCTTCCACGCCAAGGCCGACATCCCGGCGGTGCTCGCCCAGGCGCCGCCGCAGCTGGACATCCGCCTCGCCGACGTCCTCGGCCCGTCGCCGCTGCTGCTCTCGACGGTGGAGCGACGGCTCCAGGAGGCCCTGTACGAGGCGGGGCTCACCCCTGCCGACAAGCGCTCGACCGGGGTCGTCCTGGCCTCGGCGGGCTCCACGGACCCGGAGGCGATCGCAGTGATCGCAGATGTAGCGCGGGAGCTGCGGCACACCGGTTGGTGCGCCGTGCGACCTGCGTTCGCCTCCGCTGCTCTACCCCATACGGAAGATGCGGTACGGGAGTTGCGGGAATCCGGTGTGCGCCGGGTCGCCGTCGCCCCGTACGTCATCGCCCCCGGCTTCCTGCCGGACCGGATCGCCCGGGGCGCGCACGACGCCGACGTGCTGGCCGATGTGCTGGGCGCGGCCCCGGAGCTGGCCCGGCTGCTGCTCGTACGGTACGAGGAGGCGTCGGCGCGGGCGGCGGGACCGGCCGCGCTCACCGCCTGAGCAGGTCCTCGCCGAGCGAGGTGCGGGCGTACTGGACGCTCCGGCCCCGCCGGGACCGATACAGCAGCCCCGCGTCGTAGAGCACCGACAGGTGCTGGCTCACCGCGCCCGGGGTGATCTCCAGGCGCCGGGCGAGCTCGGTGGTGGTGGCGGGTTCCGCGAGCAGGGTCAGCAGCCGGGCGCGGGCCGGGCCGAGGAGGCGGACCAGGGCGCGGTCGTTGACCGGCGGCGGCATCTCGCTGAGCGTTCCCCTGCCGTGCGCCGGGTAGTTGAGGACCGGCGGCAGGCCCGGGTCGACGGTGGAGATGGCTCCGCGTGCGAACGTCGTCGGCATCAGGACCATGCCCCGGCCCGCGACCTGGATGTCGGCCGCGGGCCAGGTGTCCGGCACCGGGTGCCTGAGCCGCACCCGGTCGCCGTGCCAGGTGAGCCGTTTGTCCAGGGCCGGGAAGAGAACGGCCGCGCCCTGCTCGGCCAGCACCCTCGACTGCCGGGCGAGATCGGCCTCCAGGACCGCGCGGGCCCTCGGCCACCAGTCGGGGGCGAGGCACTCGTGCCAGTAGCGGTCGAGCGCGACGGCGACGCGCTCCAGGAAGGCGGCCGGGTCGGCGAGCCCGTCCCGGAGCGGCGGCGGCAGCTCCGCGCCGCCGAAGGTGCGCAGCACATCCGGCCCGATCACCTCCAGCGGCGTGGCCCGCAGCCGCGCCAGCTGCTCGGCGAACGTGGACCGCACCTTCCGCGGCCTGGGCGTGAGGAAGTCCGGGATGAAGCCGTGCGGGGCGACCAGCGCGGCGAGCAGCTCGGTGTCCTGGCGCTCGTAGAGCGGGCGCAACCGGCGCAGCCAGGGCCGCTGATGGGGAAAGCGCGACGGGTCCCACCAGCCCCACAGCGAGAACACCGCCTCCTGGAACGGCGAGTACGCGAACGACGTACTCGCGAGATCGCCGACGCCGAACCTGAACTCGATCACACCCGGCCCCCGCCGTCCCCCGTGGTTCCCATGCTTTAGCCGGACACTAAATGATTGCCCTTGGCGTGTACACACCGGGTTGGGTGACGGCATGACCGCCACCACGCAGACCCCCACCCCACCCGCCACCAGAGCCGGCCTCCTCCCCGTCGACCCGGTGCTGCGCCGCCTCGCCGTGATGACGTCCCTCAATTCCTTCGGCAACGGCCTCTTCTTCCCGGTCAGCGTGCTGTACTTCACCCGCGTCTGCGGCATCGGCGCGACCCACGTCGGGTTCGGGCTCACGGTGGCCGGGCTGTTCGGGGTGGCGGCGGGCATCCCCGCCGGGCGGGCGTCCGACCGCTGGGGAAGCCGCCGGGTGATCGCCGCGCTATGGCTGGGCTGCGGCGTCACGATGGCCTCGTACTCACTGGTCGACGGCTATGCGGGCTTCCTGGTGGCGGCCGTCTGCTTCGCCGCGCTCAACCAGGCGAGCTGGGGCGTGAAGGGCGCGCTCTTCGCGGACGTGCTGCCCGCCGCGACCCGGGTCGAGGCGCGCGGCTATCTGCGGATGGTCACCAATGTGGCGATGGGCGTGGGCGGCGCGATCGGCGCGGTGGCCCTCCAGGCCGACACCCGCACCGCCTATCTCGCCCTGATCCTCGTCAACGCGGCCACGTACATGGTGCCCGCCGTGCTCATCCGGAGCCTGCCGCTCAACGCCGCCGCCACCGCCGCGCGCGGCGCCGACGGCACGGTGGACACCCCGGCGGACAGCCGCTGGCGGGCGATGCGGGACCTGCCCTATCTGGCGGTGACCGTCCTCAACGCGGTGTCCGTCCTCCAGTTCAGCCTGCTCGAAGTGGGCATGCCACTGTGGATCGTGGAGAACACCGAGGCCCCGCGCTGGTCGGTGGCGCTGGTGATGATCGTCAACTGTGTGCTGGTGGCGATGCTCCAGGTGCGCGCCACCCGACGTGCCTCGGACGTCCCGGGCGCGGTACGGGCGATGGGCCGCGCGGGGCTGCTGCTCGCGGCGGCGTGCGTGATCTTCGCGCTGTCCGCCGGGCTCTCCCCGCTGTGGGCGGTGGCGGTCCTGGCCGCCGGCGCGGTGATCCAGGTGCTCGCCGAGGTCCTGTCCTCGGCCGGCGGCTGGACCCTGGGCTACGAGCTCGCCGACTCCCGGGCGCAGGGCGTCTACCAGGGCGTGTACAGCTCGGGCAGCGCGGTCGCGATGATGGCCGGCCCGGCCCTGGTCACGGTCACGGCGGTGGGCCACGGCTTCGCGGGCTGGGCCTGCCTGGCAGCCTTGTTCGCGGCGGCGGGGCTGGCCGTAAGACCGGCGGTGCGGTGGGCGGAGCGGGACGGGGAGTGGAGGGGGGAACGGTGACGGGGGCGGCTGGTACGCCGGGCGGCGTGCTGGGCCGAGTGGGGCGGGGTGCGCGACTGACGGGGGCCGCGCCCCGTACTACCCAGGGGCGCGGGGAACTGCGCGGCCAGCCACGCACGGTCCGCAGGCAAACGACCACTCCGCCTACACCGCAGGTGTCGTGGCCGTCACGGTCGCCGCCGACCCGATGCCCGCCGCCGTGACGGCGGCGATCGTGAAGGTGTACGACGTCGCGGGCTTCAGAGAGCCCACCACCCGGAACATCCCCTTCCCCGACGGCCGGGTCACCAGCGCGTCCCGCCCGCCGACGGGCACCACCCGGCCGTCGGAAACGGTGATCCTATATCCGATCACCTCGGCGTCACCCGTGGCCGTGGGCGGCGTCCAGACGACCGTGGCCGCGTGGGCGGCGGTGCGCAGCTTCGCGCCGGTGGGCGCCGCGGCCAGCACAGACGCCGCCCTCGGCGCGAGCGGCGCCGACGCGAGCGAGGGCACGCTCTCGCCGTACGCGTTCCGCGCGGTCACGACCACCCGGAACGGCCCCTCCCCCGCCTTGAGTTGCCCGATCCGCACCACGGCGAGGCGCTTGAAGTCAGCCGCGTCCACACTCGCCCGAGCCGCTTCCGTACCGTCGGGGCGCAGGGCATACGCCGTATACCCCGTGACCGGCGAACCACCCTCGACATAGCTCGGGTTGAACGTGACGTACAGCCCGTCGGTCCCCGCCGTGCTCGTCCCCACCCGGGCGGGCGCCTCCGGCACGGAGACCACCCCCGCCGTACGCGTGAGCACACTTCCGTACGCGGGCTCGATCCCGGCGTTGGCGACGACCTCCGGGGGAACGTCGGACAGTCCGGCCATGAGGTGGTTCCCGCTGGTCACCAGGCCCTTGTTGGAGCTGTCGGCGGCGCCCTCCTCCCACCAGTTGCCCGCGATCAGCGTCGGGTCGTTGTTGCCGAGCTCGTCGCGGTAGTCGGTGTGGCGACTGGCGACGTTGGCGTACGCGGCCCCGTACAACACATTGCCCCGCACGGTCTCGTACGTACACCCGTTGTCGGTGTAGACGCTCTTGCCCAGGCCCCACTGGTCGTGGATGACGTTGCCGGTGACCTTCTCGCCGTCGGCCATCGAGGTGCCGGTCAGGCCCTGGGTGTAGATGCCTCCGCCGTCGTCGAGCAGCTGCATGTAGTCGAAGACCAGGTTGTCGCGCACGGTGTTGCCATGGCTCGGGTTGGGGGTCGCGGGTGAGCCGATCTTGTCGGGCCAGCCGCCCCAGCCCAGGGAGATCGCGCTGTAGCCGAGGTGGTCGAGCTGGTTGTGGGCGATGGTGGTGTGCTGGGTGTAGCCGTCGAGGATGCCGACGCCGCCGTGGTACTCGCGCGGCAGGGCATAGAGATGATTGTTCGTCACTTCGACGCCGACGGCCGGTGGTTGGCCGTCCACGCCGCCGATCTCCAAGCCGTTCCCGGAGATGTCGGTGAAGACGCTGCCGCGCACGAAGGAGTCCGTGGTCCCGGCGCCGAGGTCGAGCCCGGCCGCGCCCAGGTGCGCGAAGACGCTGTCGCTGATGCCGATCCGCTGCCCGTACGCGAAGGACACGTTGCCCGGCATCTTCGTCCAGGAGGCGAAGGGGCAGGTGCCGCCGTCGACGAAGCCGCAGAGGCCCTGCGTCGCCCAGCCCTTTGGCCCCGTGATGGTGTAACCGGCCTGGATCTCCGAGAACCCCTCGGGCCCGGACGGCGTCAGCCAGGTGGCGTAGCCGAACTGGAGGCCCTGGAAGGCGATGTCGTGCAGGGGCGCGGCCTTGGTGCCGCGCCCGTCGACGAGCTTCTCGGCGGCGGCCGCCTCCACGTCGGCGCGGCTCAGGTCCTCGCCCGTGCGCGGCAGGTAGTACACGGTGTGCGCGGCGCGGTCGAGGTACCACTCGCCGGGCCGGTCGAGGAGTTCGTAGGCGTTCTCCACGTACGAGGCCCTGCCGCTGTTGGTGAGACGGCCCGGGCCGACCATGCTCACGGTGCGGCCGGGCCGGTCGGGGAACTCCACGCGCTTGTTGGAGTTGTCCCAGCAGGGCTGGGCCATGGTGATCGCGGTGCCCCGCGCCGAGGCGATGCGGCAGCGCGGCTCGGTCCACTGGCCGAGGCCGTTGCGTTCGACGTTCCACAGCGACTCGCCGCTGGTGTAGACGAACTCGGCGTCGGAGGGGCGGCGCCAGCGCGCGAGGGTGTCGGCGGTGGCGGTGTAGCCGGTCGCCGTCACGGTCAGGCCGACCGGGACCTCGCCACGGGCGCGCTGGGCGCGCACCCCGTCCACGTACAACTGCCGGGTGTCGGTGAGCCCTTGGGGCGCTGGGGCGGACCAGAGCCCGGGGCGCCCGGCCACCGGCCGCCAGCCCTCGACCCTTCGCCCGCCGCTGATCAGGGTCGAGCCGGCCCCGGCGCCCTGCCACACGATCCGGTGCCCGGCCGGGCCGGAGTCGCGCCCGTCGAGGACGAGCGGCCCGGTCGTCCGGTACGTACCGGAGGCGAGGTGCACGGTGATGTCGCCGGAGTAGCGGGCGGCGCCGTAGTGCGCGGCCTTCGCGCGCGCCAGGTCGCGGGCGCGGGTCAGGGTGCGCACGGGGTGGCCCGCCGTGCCGTCGGCGGCGTCCAGGCCGGAGGGGGAGACGTAGACGTCGGCGGTGCGCGGCGCCGCGCGGGACCCGGCCCCGGCCGCCTGCACCGGACCGGGGCCGCTCAGGACCAGGGCGGCGAGCACACCGGTCAGTACGGCTCGTGCGGGCGTGCTCCGGAGCGCGGGCATGCTGCCTCCCCTGGGGTCCAGGGAAACATAGGAGCACTGACACGTCACGGTCAACGCATGAGCCGAATTTTCTCCACGCGAGCACTCGACTCCCGCCAGTCATCGGATCACTTGGCTGACTCAGTCGAAACGGAGACCGCCGGTCCGGGTCCGCTTCAGCTCGAAGAAGTCGGGGTGCGAGGCGATCACGCGCACGCTGTCGAAGAGGCGGGCCGCCTCCTCGCCGCGCGGGATGGATCTGAGCACCGGGCCGAAGTAGACGGTCCCGTCGAGGTGCATCGTCGGCGTGCCGACATAGGCGTCCGCCTCCGGGTCCTTGCCCGCGTCGTGGCTGCGCCGCACCGCCTCGTCGTACGCGGGGTCGTGCGCGGCGTCCGCGAGCGCCGCCGGAAGGCCGAGCTCGGCCAGCGCCTGGGCGATGACCTCGTCGAAGTCCTCGTTCTTCTGCTCGTGTATCCGGGTGCCGTACGCGGTGTAGAGGTCGCGCAGCACCCCGTCCCCGTGGCCTTGCGCGGCCGCGACGGCCACCCGCACCGGACGGATCGACTTGTCGACCAACTCCCGGTACCACTCGGGCAGTTCATTGCCGGTGTTGTGCAGATACAGGCTCATCACCCGGAACCGCAGGTCGATGTTCCGGTGCCGCTCGACCTCCAGCATCCAGCGCGAGGTGATCCAGGCGAACGGGCAGGCGGGGTCGAAGTAGAAGTCGACGGTGGTGGTGCCGGTGGGCTCGTTGGTGTCCATAGGGCGAAGGTAGCGGTGGATTGGCACCGGAGTCCGGGCCATTCGCACACCGGTCGGGTGGGCCACTTCGGGCAGCGGCCCGGCCCCGGGCGCACGCTCAGGCTCCGGTCATCTCCACCAGCGCCTTGACCGTGTTCCAGTTCCGGGCCGTCGCCTCGACGCCCTTGAGCAGGGCGGGCTTCGCGAGCGCTTCGGCGAGCTTGGAGCGGCCGATGCCGTCGGGTGCGTAGAGATAGAGAACCCGGTCGCCGAGGCGGAACGCGTCGGGCAGGAACGCCTTGGTGTCGATGCCCGCGAAGCGCTCGGGGTCGGCGGGGCCGGAGAAGAACGTGGCGTGCAGCTGCTTGCCCTCCAGCTCGTCGGCCGGGAAGGGGCAGGCGTCCACGACGGCCTTCAGATAGGCGCCGGTGCGCACCATGCAGACGACACGGAAGCCGAAGTGCTTCTCGATGGCCCGCTCCAGATCGGCGGCGAGCGCGTCCGGGTCGTGGGAGTCACTGCTGAAGACGGCGTTGCCGCTGTTCAGATAGGTGCGTACGGAGCCGTGGCCGAGCTCGGTGAGCAGTGCTCTGAGCTCGGCCATCGGGACCTTCTTGTTGCCGCCCACATTGATCCCGCGCAGCAGGGCGGCGTACATCGTCGTCATGTCCACACAATAGGACGGCCCCCGTGCCTCGTGGGGGATGGCACGGGAGCCGTCGTTCACGACTGCCTGGGGACGGTTACTCGACGACCTTTAGCAGCTTGTTCGGGGTGCCCGCGCCGGGGTTGGAGATCTTGTCGGCGGTGGCTCCGCCGGTCAGCGCCTCCGAGACCTGGGCCGGGGTGGCGTCCTTGTGGCCCGCGAGGTAGACGGCGGCGGCGCCGACGACGTGCGGGGTCGCCATGGACGTACCCGAGATCGTCTTGGTGGCGTTGTCGTCCGTGTTCCAGTCGGAGGTGATGTCCGAGCCGGGGGCATAGAGGTCCACCACCGCGCCGAAGTTGGAGAAGTCCGACTGCTTGTCGTCCTTGGTGGAGGAGGCCACGGTGATCGCCTCCTTGACCCGGGAGGGCGAGCCCTGGCCCGCGTCGGTGGACTCGTTGCCCGCCGCCACACCGAAGGTCACACCGGCGGCGATGGCCTTCTGCACGGCCGTGTCGAGCGCGGGGTCGGCGCCGCCGCCCAGGCTCATGTTGGCCACCGACGGGCCCTGGTGGTTCTTGGTGACCCAGTCGATGCCCGCGACAACCTGCTCGGTGGTGCCCGAGCCCTCGTTGTCGAGGACGCGGACGGCGACGATCTTCGCCTTCTTGGCGACGCCGTGCGCGGTTCCGGCGATGGTTCCGGCGACGTGCGTGCCGTGGCCGTTGCCGTCGTCGGCGGTGTTGTCGTTGTCGACCGCGTCGAAGCCGAAGGAGGCCCGGCCGCCGAGGTCCTTGTGGCTGATGCGGACGCCGGTGTCGATGACGTACGCGGTGACGCCCTCGCCCGCGGTGTCCGGGTAGGTGTACTTGCTGTCCCCGGCGGTCTCGGCCTGGTCGATCCGGTCGAGCCCCCACGACGGCGGGTTGGCCTGGTCGGCGGTGATGTGGAACTTCTTGTTCTGGACGACCTTGCCGACCGCCGGGTCGGCGGCGAGCCGCTTGGCCTCGGACTGCGAAAGCCCGCTCGCCGAGAACCCGTTGACCGTCGAGGCGTAGTCGCGCTGGAGCGTGCCGCCGTACTGGTCGGCGAGCTTGCGCTTGGCGTCCTGGGAGGCCTTCTCGTCCAGGAGGACGATGTAGCTGCCGTCGATCGCGCCCTTGGCGTCGAGCCCGTACACCGTGCCCTCGGCAGGCGCGGCCGCGCCTGCCATCTGGGTGGTCATGACGGTGACTCCGGCCGCGGCCGCCACGGCGGTTATCGCGGCAGTGAGCTTGAGGCGGCTTTTGCGCTTGTGAGTTGCCATGAAGAGGAGTCTCCTCGTCAGAATTTGTGGGGGGTTGGCCTACCGGATGGAAACCTTCCGGGGCTGGTTCAAAACCCTTGCCGATTGACGAGCGCAGATCAAGGGCTCCACGCAGCTGTGACTTACACAACAAGCTTTCGTAACAAAGAACAGGCCAGCGCAGGTCAACTCGGGCTATGTGCAGGGTTGGTGGACACCCCGTGGCGACACGCAAGCGGACCTTCCCCCTCAATCAGCTTTACGTGTAAGGGGCTTGAATCCGACTTGTAGGGGATGCCCCCACATCGCTGGGAGTAGATACCGGAGGACCGGTTCACCAGGGAGTACGACGAGACGGCTGAATCCTGCCCCTAGCGTCGTACTCGGATGGCGGCGCCGGGCTGCCACCACTCACCAGGGGGCGTCTCGCCATGGTCAACGGGGTCACAAGAGTGCGCGGCGTCGCCGCGCGAGCCGGCGGGTGGAGCGCCCGTCACCGCTGGGCGGCGGTGGTGATCTGGGTGCTCTTCGTGGTTCTGGCCATGGGCATCGGCTCGGCGGCCGGGCGCATCAACGTCAAGGACAACCAGCTGCCCGGCGAGGTCGGCCAGGCGCAGCAGATCATCGAGGACGCGGGGCTGAAGGAGCCGGCCGGCGAGACCGTCTTCATCCAGGCCCTCGACGGCTCGACGAAGGCCACCGACCCCTCGTTCCACGCCGCCGTGGACGCCGTGATCAAGGCGGTCGACTCCACCGGCCAGGTCACCAAGGTGACCTCTCCGTACACCGCGAAGACGCTCTCCAAGGACGGTCGCAGCGCGCTGATCCAGTTCGACGTGCTCGGCGACGCCGACACGGCGCCCGACCGCATCACACCGGTGCTCGACGCGGTGAAGAAGGTGCAGGGCGAGCACAAGGGGCTGCGGATCGAGGAGATCGGCAGCGCCAGCATGGGCAAGACGTTCAAGGACGCCTTCGGCGACGACTTCAAGAAGGCCGAGTACTCGGCGGTGCCCGTCGCCCTCGGCATTCTGCTCATCGCGTTCGGCGCCCTGGTCGCCGCCCTGCTGCCGGTGGCGCTCGCGCTCACGGCGATCATCGCCACCATGGGCCTGATGGCCATCGTCAGCCACCTCCAGGCGATGAGCGACACCGCCAACTCCGTGATGCTCCTGGTCGGTCTGGCCGTCGGCGTCGACTACTGCCTCTTCTATCTGCGCCGCGAGCGCGAGGAACGGGAGGCCGGGCGCGACGCCCAGACGGCCCTGCGCATCGCCGCCGCGACCAGCGGCCGGGCCATCATCGTCTCCGGCGTCACCGTCTGCGTCGCGATGGCGGGCATGCTCTTCACCGGGCTCGCGGAGTTCGAGGCGATGGGTCTGGCCTCGCTGATGGTGGTCGCGGTGGCCATGGTCGGCTCGGTGACCGTGCTCCCCGCGCTCCTCTCGCTGCTCGGCGAGCGCGTCGAGAAGGGCCGGCTGCCGTTCCTGAACCGCATCAAGCGCGGCAAGCGCAACAACAATGGCGAGAGCCGCGTCTGGCGCGCCATCCTCGGCGCGGTGCTGCGCCGCCCGAAGGCCGCCCTGGTGATGGCGGCGGGCGCGCTGATCGCGATAACCCTGCCGGCGATCGGCATGCACACCCAGAACCTGACCCTCGACCAGGAGTTCGGTGACTCGCTGCCCATCGTCGGCACCTACGACCGCGTCAACGAGACCTTCCCCGGCGGCGCCAGCCCGGCCAACGTCGTCATCAAGGCCACCGACATCAACGCGCCGGAGGTCAAGCAGGCCATCGCGGACTTCCGTACGCAGGCGGTCAGCCGGGGCGCCTCGGACGGCCCCATCAAGATCACCCTGCACAGCGCGGAGAACGTGGCGTTCGTCGACGTCCCGCTGATCGGCGGCTCCGACCAGAAGAAGGCGGAGAAGAGCCTCGACCTGCTCCGTGACCACATACGGCCCGAGACCCTGGGCAAGGTGCGCGGCCTGGAGGCGCCGATCACCGGTCAGGTCGCCGGGTCCAAGGACTTCAACGCCAAGATCGTCGGCGCGGTCACCCCGGTCTTCGCCTTCGTGGTGGTCTTCGCCTTCCTGCTGATGCTGCTCTGCTTCCGCTCGCTGACGATCGCCATCACCTCGATCGTGCTCAACCTCCTCTCGGTGGGCGCGGCCTACGGCATCCTGACCGCCGTCTTCCAGCACGGCTGGGGCGCCTCGCTGGTCGGCGCCGAGGGCGTCGGCGCGATCGTCTCCTGGCTGCCGCTCTTCCTGTTCGTGATCCTGTTCGGTCTGTCGATGGACTACCACGTGTTCGTGGTCTCCCGGATCCGGGAGGCCCGCCTCCAGGGCCGGACGACCCGCGACGCCATCCAGCACGGCGTGGTGACCACGGCCGGTGTGGTGACGAGCGCGGCGGTCATCATGGTGGCGGTGTTCGCGATCTTCGGCACGCTGTCGATGCAGTCGATGAAGCAGATGGGCGTCGGGCTCGCCACCGCCGTCCTGATCGACGCCACGGTCATCCGGGGCGTGCTGCTCCCGGCGGTCATGGCTCTGCTGGGCGAGCGCAACTGGTACCTGCCGAAGTGGCTGCGCTGGCTGCCGGACCTCACCCACGACGAGTCGGCCGCCGCGCCGCCGGTCACCGCCCACCACGGCGACGAGGACCGGGACCGGGTGGTCCGGGTCTGACCCCTCGCGGACGTTCCGAGCGACGTGCGTGAGGCGTTACGAGCAGGGGCCCGGGGAGCAATTCCCCTCGGGCCCCTGCCTGTTGGAGCCCTGACGGGTTGAGGCGGGTCCCCGTGGTGAGGCCCGGGCACGCTGTTTCACTGCTCCCTTCGAGTGACCCGGAGCCCTGGAGCGACCCTTTGGCCCTGGATCAGCGCTGATAGCGGGCCAGCACCAGATTCCCGTCCTTGACCAGGCGTTTTCGCAGTTGCCCGAGGTCGATCGCACCGCTGTAGTACTCCTGGAGCGCGGGGGTCGCGACCTTGTCCTTCCACTCCGGGTATCCCCGCACCGACTGCGCGGGTGCCGAGCGCAGTGCCCCCGCGAGCGCGGCGCCGGTCGCCCAGCCGTACCGTGCGGTGTGCAGGGCCGGATCCTTCAGCGCGGCGGTCCCCGTCGGCAGCATCCAGTCGCCCTGCGCGAGCCGGACCATGTTGCGCGGCCGCAGCAGGAAGCCGACGAACTCGGCCGCCTCCTCCTTGTGCGGGCTGTCCTCGGCCACCGAGAGGGTCTGCGGGCTGACCCCTTGCGCGAGCCCTTCGCTCCCGGCCGGGGCAGGGAGCACGGTCCACTCGAACCCCTTGGGCGCCTGCTGGACGATCTGCTGACGGTACGAGAAGCCCAGCGCGGCCATCGCGTACCTGCCGCCGAAGAAGCCCGGCAGGGTGTCGGATCCGCCCATGCCGAGCGTGGTCCGCGCGGCACTCCCGTCCACGTTGACCTGATCGTGGACGACCGAGGGGACGGCCGCGTCGGCCTCCTCGAACGCCACCCTCACCTTTCCGTCCGCCTCCCGGTGGAACAGCCGGCCGCCGGTGGAGAGCCCCAGGTTCAGCGTGATCGACACGGGCTCCTTGAGCGGCCAGGCGATCCCGTACCGCCCCTTGCCGCTCAGCTTCTTCGCCACCTCCCGGAACTCCTCCCAGGTCCAGGGCTGTTCGGGAGTGGGGATCCGCACCCCGGAGGACTTGAGGATCTTGGAATTGGCGATCAGGACCCTTGGCTCCTGCAGGAACGGCACTCCGTACACCCCCTTCCCGAACGTCGCCGTCTCCCAGCTCCGTGCGGGGATGTCCGCCTTGAGTCCGGAGGGCAGCAGGGTGCGCAGATCGGCGAGGTAGCCGCCGTAGGCGAAGTCCGCAAGGTCGTCGGACGCGTCATGGATGACGTCCGGCGCCTCGCCGCCCTCGAACGCGGTGAGCAACTGGTCGTGGACGGTGTCCCAACTGCCCTGTACGTACTGGACCTGGATCTCGGGATGTGCCGCGTTCCACTCCTTCACCAGCGCCTTGGTGGCCGCCACCGACTCCTTCTGCCAGGCCAGCGACTGGAAGCGGAGCCTGACCTTTCCGCCGGTGCCCGAGTCGCCGTCCGAGCAGCCGGTGAGGGTGGAGAGCAGCAGGGCCAGCACGGCCCCGGCCAGGATCAACAGGCGTGCGCGCATCAGCTCTTCACCGCCCCGGCGAGCATCCCGCTGGTGATCCGCCGCTGGATGACGGCGAAGACGGCCAGCGACGGCAGGGTGGCGAGGAAGGCGGCCGCCGCGAGCGGGCCGAGGTCGGCGGCCCCCTCCGCGCCGAGGAAGTGGGTGAGGACGACCGGCAGGGTCTGCTTCTCCGGTGTTTTGAGGAGAACGAGCGCGAAGAAGAATTCGTTCCACGCGGTGATGAAGGCGAAGAGCCCGGTGGCCACGATGCCGGGGGCGAGCAGCGGCGCGGTGACCGAGACCAGCGTGCGCAGCCGCCCCGCCCCGTCGACGGCCGCCGCCTCCTCCAACTCCAGGGGAACGGCCCGGACGTACCCGACGAGCATCCACAGCGCGAACGGCAGCGACCACACCACGTACACCATGACCAGCCCCGCGACCGAGTTGATGAGGTGGAGGCTCTTCAGGACCAGGAAGAGCGGAATGATCAGCAGGACGAAGGGGAAGGCCTGGCTGACCACCACCCAGCCGGTCGCCGCCGTCGCCAGCCTGCCCCGTCGGCGCGCCATCACGTACGCCATCGGGGTCGCCACGACCACGGCGATCAGCGCGGCCGAGGCCGCCGCGACCAGGCTGTTGAGCCCCGCGCGCAGCAGCGGCTGTTCGTCGAAGGCCTGCCGGAAGTTGTCGAGGGTGGGGTGCCTGGGGATCCACGTCGGGTGCAGCGAGCCCAGTTCGCGCGCGGGCTTGAAGGCCGTGGAGATCAGCCACAGGAACGGGAACGCCAGGAAGACGAGATAGCCCAGGAGCGCCAGATACTGCCCGGCGCGCCCCCATGAGCCGGTTGAACCGGTCGAACGGGTCGAACTGGTTGAACGGGTCGAACTGGTACGGGACGTCATCCGTCCTCACCTCCGCCGAGCCGCGCCACCAGGTGGAAGGCGAGGAACACCGAGATCACCGCGACCATCACACAGCCCATCGCCGCCGCGTACCCGAACTGGCCGTACCGGAAGGCCTCTTCGTAGGCGAAGAGCATGGGCAGCCGGGTCTTGCCGCCCGGGCCGCCGTTGGTCAGTACATAGACCAGGGCGAACGAGTTGAAGTTCCAGATGAAGTTGAGGGCGGTGATCGCCAGCGCCACGGGTCTGAGCGCGGGCCAGGTCACCGTACGGAACCGGCGCCAGGCACCCGCGCCGTCTATCGCGGCGGCCTCGTGCAGCTCGTGCGGGGTGTTCTGGAGCCCGGCGAGCAGGGCCACCGTCGTCTGCGGCAGACCCGCCCAGACGCCGACGACGATCACGGCGGGCAGCGCGGTGCCGAGTCCGGTCAGCCAGTCCCGGCCGTCCCCGAGCCCGAGGTCGCCGATCGTCTCGTTGAGGATTCCCGCGTCCGGGTTGTAGACGAGCCGCCACATGATGCCGACGACGACCTCCGGCATCGCCCAGGGGACGATCGCGAGCGCCCTCGCCAGCCACCGGAAGCGGAGGTTCTGGTCGAGCAGCAGGGCGAGTCCGAGGGCGAGCAGGAACTGGGGCACGGTGACCCCGACCGCCCAGAGCAGACCGATCCTGAACGACTCCCAGAACAGGGTGTCGTGCAGCAGGTCCCTGAAGTTGAGCAGCCCTGTCCACCGGGTGGGCGCGGTGCGGCCCGCCTGGGAATCGGTGAAGGCCAGGGCGATGCCGTAGAGCAGCGGTCCGACGCTCAGTACGAGGATCGGGATCAGCGCGGGCAGGACCAGGAACCAGGCCCCGTGGTCCGGGGGTTTGCCGGAGCGCCTGCCGGAGCGCTTCCCCGACCGCGCCGTTGCGGTGGCCAATGTCATTGTTCGACCCCTTTGCCGGGATTGCCGAATGACCCCCGTCATCGTGCTGACGGTCCGTCGGTTCGTCAAGACGACCTGCCTCCCCTCCGAGACGACCTGCGTGAATGCGAGACTTGGCCGGTACGGAACGATCACCGGGAGTGAACAGTGGACGAGGCACGGGCGCGCGAGGTACTGGCCGCGGCGGGACTCGGCGCGGCGCGGACGGGCACGCCGGAGGCAGGCACGGCTCAGGCGGGCGCGGCGGACGCGGCGACCGGGAACAGCCCCGCCGGGCCCCTGGCCGAAGGCCCCGCCGAGTTGCTCGCCCTCGGTGAGAACGCCGTCTTCGCGACCGGCGACCTGGTGATCAAGGTCGGCCGCGACGCCACCCGCCACCCCGAACTCCTGGCGCGGGCCGAGCGCGAGGTCGCCATCGCGGGCTGGCTCGCGGAGTGCTGCGTCCCGGCGGTGCGGGCCGCCGAGCCCGCGCCCCGGCTGGTGGCCGGCCATCCGGTGACGCTCTGGCACCGGCTGCCCGCCGCCGTCCGCCCCACGGGCCCGCGCGACCTGGCCGAACTGCTGCGGCTGGTCCACGCCCTGCCCGCCCCGGCCTTCGCCCTGCCCCGCCGTGAACTGCTCGGCGGGGTGGAGCGCTGGCTGCGGCTGGCCGGCGACGCGATCGACCCCGCCGACGCGGCCTATCTCCGCGCCCGCCGGGACGGCTTCGCCGACGCGGCCGCCGCCCTCACCCCCCACCTCCCGCCGGGCCCCATCCACGGCGACGCGCTGCCGCGCAACGTCCATGTCGGCCCCGACGGCCCGGTCCTGGTCGACCTGGAGACCTTCTCCGCCGACTTCCGGGAGCACGACCTGGTGGTCATGGCTCTCTCCCGGGACCGGTACGGGCTGCCGGACGAGCAGTACGACGCGTTCACCGAGGCGTACGGGTGGGACGTGCGGGAGTGGGACGGGTGCGCGGTGCTGCGCGGCGCCCGGGAGACGGCCAGCTGCGCCTGGGTCGCCCAGCACGCACCGGCCAACCCCAAGGCGCTCGACGAGTTCCGCCGCCGGGTCGCCTCACTGCGGGACGGGGATCCCGAGGTCCGCTGGTACCCGTTCTGAGCCGCGAGTCCGAGTCGCGAAGCGGCAGGTGTCCCGGGCCGCGTGCCGTCAGGCGTCGATGGCCTGCGGTCGGCTCCGGGACACCGGCCGTCAGCCCTGGGCCGGAGCCAGTTCCCGTACCGGCCACGCCGGGTCGACTATCGCGTCCAGCGTGCCCTTCCTGCGCAGGAACCGCTGGAAGTCGGCCGCCCACGCGGCGTACCACTCGATCTGCTGCTCGTGCAGATCCGCCGGAAGCAGCCGGGCGACCTGCGGATGGCGCTCGGCTATCGCCACGGCCACCCGGACCGCCGCCAGCGCGTCCGCGCCCGCCTCATGGGCGCCGTCGAGCACCACTCCGTACTCCACGCACACCGCCTCCAGTGTCCGCTTGCCCTTGCGGTAGCGGTCGACCGCACGGTCGATCGTGTACGGGTCGACGACCGGGCCCATGGCCGCGCCCCCCAGCCGGTCGGTGAGCGACGGCAGTCCGTGACGGCTGAGTTCGGCCGCCAGGAGCGTCAGGTCGAAGGCCGCGTTGTAGGCCACGACCGGCACGCCCTGCGCCCAGTAGCCCGTGATCGTCTCCGCTATCTCGTCGGCGACCTCGCGCACCGGGCGGCCTTCCGACGCCGCCCGCTCGTTGCTGATGCCGTGGATCGCCGAGGCCTGCGCCGGGATCCGGATGCCCGGGTCCGCCAGCCAGTTCCGCTGCCGGACCGCCTCTCCGTCCTTGACGCCGACGATCGCGGCCGTCACGATCCGCGCCTCCAGCGGGTCCGTACCGGTCGTCTCCAGGTCGAATCCGACCAGCGGTTCGCGGTGCCACCCCATCTTGGCCCTCCCTTTTGGTGCTCTCCCCCAGTGACGACCAGCCTCGCACGCACCACTGACAACGGGGCCCGGGCGACCCGACAGCCGGTCAGGAGACGGGCCGCGAGTCGGCCCACACCGACTCGAATTCCTCACGGTATGTCTCGAAAAGCCCGTGTTCCGTGTCCTGGTCGGGGCGCACGACGTCCCGCCGCGCTCCCCCGCGCAGCACCAGGACCGGCGCCTCCATCCCCCGGGCCCGGCGCAGATACGACTGGACGACCGCGAGGCCGTCGGTGCCGTCCCCGTCGACCAGGTACGCCGTGAAGCGCGGGGTCTCGTCGAACACCTGGATCTCGAAGGCGCCGGGGTCGCGCAGCCGGGCGCGCACCCGCCGCATGTGGAGGATGTTCATCTCGACCGAGCGGCTCAGCTCGCCCTTCTTCAGCCCCAGTTCGCGCTCGCGCCGCTTGACCGCGCTGCTCGCCGGGTTGAGGAAGAGCAGCCGGACGCGGCAGCCCGACTCGGCGAGCCGCACGAGCCGGCGCCCCGAGTAGTTCTGGACCAGCAGATTGAGGCCGATGCCTATCGCGTCGAGCCGGCGGGCGTGGCTGAACAGGTCCTCGGCGGGAAGCTGACGCTGCAGCCGCACCCGGTCGGAGTGGACCGAGACCACGTCCGCGTACCGGTCGCCCACCAGGTCCTCGACGGCGTCGATGGGCAGCCGGTGCGCGGCGGGCGCGCCCGCGCCGCCGCCCAGCACGCCGAGCAGCCGGGCCGAGGCGCGCTCGGCCTGGGCCAGGACCGCCTCGTTGAGCGCGCGGTTGCGCGAGACCACGTTCCGCGCGACCTCCAGCTCGTCCAGGGCGAGTTCGACGTCGCGCCGGTCGTCCACGTACGGCTCGAAGCACGGCCAGTGCTGCACCATCAGCTCGCGCAGCTGCGGCAGGGTGAGGAAGCTCAGGACGTTGTCGTCGGCGGGGTCGAGCAGATACCCCTTGCGGCGCGAGACCTCCCGTACGGCGACGGCCCTCTGCACCCACTCCTGCCCGGCCGGGCCCGCCGCCGCGACCACCCAGTCGTCGCCGTGGACCGGCTCGTAGATGGGGCGCAGCACGGCCGCCACCACGGCCCGCAGCCGCTGCTCCACCAGGTTCAGCCAGATGTACGCCCGGCCGGCCCGCTGCGCGCGCGTGCGCACCTCGCTCCAGTCGTCCGCACCCCAGTCCAGTTCCGCCCCGATCTCCACCGGACGCGCCACGGACACCGCGCCGGGCGGGATGTCGCCGGACTCCCCCTCGTGACCCGTGTCACCAGGGGGCAGCTCCAGCCCTCCCGAGCTCACCCGCGCACCGCCTTCCGGTCCCCCTCCAACGATCAAGGAAGAGTACTCCGCGAGCAGGAGGCGGTGCAGCCGGATGGAAAGGCTGTTTCCCAACTCCCGTGTTGACGTGATCCGTTCCGTGCGGCGCGTTCGGGCGGAGTGAGCTGATTCATAGCGGTTCCACCTGGGCCGGGACCCCGGGCAGCCCCGGAAGCTGGCCGGATCCGTCCCGCGCAGGCCGTCCGGATCACCCCGGATACCGACCCCCTACGGGGGTAGCCGCTGTGGGGATCACCCTCCGGAGCACTCCGGCGTCCTAGGGGACCGACTTCTTTTCCGGGAGGATCTGCGTCAAGTGCCCCTCAGTACCCGGATCAGAAGTGGAAGAGTCTTGCCCATGCAGGTGTGGCCGGGACAGGCGTACCCACTCGGCGCCACGTACGACGGCGCCGGGACCAATTTCGCGGTCTTCTCGGAGGCCGCCCGCCGGATCGAGTTGTGCCTCCTGCACGACGACGGGTCGGAGACGGCGGTGGAGCTGCGCGAGAGCGACGCGTTCGTGCGCCACGCCTATCTGCCCGGAGTGATGCCGGGTCAGCGCTACGGCTTTCGCGTGCACGGCCCGTACGAGCCGCAGAAGGGGCACCGCTGCAACTCGGCGAAACTGCTCCTCGACCCCTACGCGCGCGCTGTCAGCGGAAGCATCGACTGGGGCGAGGCGGTGTACGGCTACTACTTCGACCGCCCCGACGCCCGCAACGACATGGACTCGGCCCCGCACACCATGACGTCGGTCGTGGTCAACCCGTACTTCGACTGGGGCGACGACCGGCCGCCGCGCACCGAGTACCACCGCACGGTGCTCTACGAGGCCCATGTGAAGGGCCTGACGATGCTCCACCCGGAGCTGCCCCCGGAGACGCGCGGCACCTATGCGGCCCTGGCGCACCCCGCGGTCATCGGGCATCTGACGGAACTGGGGGTCACCGCCCTGGAGTTGATGCCGGTGCACCAGTTCGTCAACGACCACCGGCTCGCGGACGAGGGGATGTCCAACTACTGGGGTTACAACACGATCGGATTCTTCGCCCCGCACAACGCCTACGCCTCCTGGGGCGACCGGGGGCAGCAGGTCCTGGAGTTCAAGCAGGCGGTACGGGCGCTGCACGAGGCCGGGATCGAGGTCATCCTCGACGTGGTCTACAACCACACGGCCGAGGGCAACCACCTGGGCCCCACGCTCTCCTTCCGCGGCCTCGACAACGCGCAGTACTACCGGCTCGCCGACGACCCGCGCTACTACGAGGACACCACCGGCACCGGGAACTCGCTCCTGATGCGCTCGCCGCACGTCCTCCAGCTGATCATGGACTCACTGCGGTACTGGGTGACCGAGATGCACGTGGACGGATTCCGCTTCGACCTCGCGGCGACGCTGGCCCGGCAGTTCCACGACGTGGACCGCCTGTCGTCGTTCTTCGACCTGGTGCAGCAGGACCCCGTGGTGAGCCAGGTGAAGCTGATCGCGGAGCCCTGGGACGTCGGCGAGGGCGGCTACCAGGTGGGCAACTTCCCACCCATGTGGACCGAGTGGAACGGCAAGTACCGCGACACCGTACGGGACCTGTGGCGGGGCGAGCCGCGCACTCTCGCGGAGTTCGCCGGCCGGCTCACCGGCTCCTCCGACCTCTACCAGGACGACGGGCGGCGGCCGCTGGCCTCCATCAACTTCCACACCTGCCACGACGGGTTCACCCTGCACGACCTCGTCTCGTACAACCAGAAGCACAACGACGCCAACAAGGAAGGCAACCGGGACGGCGAGAGCCACAACCGGTCCTGGAACTGCGGCGCCGAGGGCGACACCGAGGACACCGGCGTGGTGGAGCTGCGCGAGCGCCAGATGCGCAACTTCATCGCCACCCTGATGCTGTCGCAGGGCGTGCCGATGCTCAGCCACGGCGACGAGTTCGCCCGCACCCAGCACGGCAACAACAACGCCTACTGCCAGGACAGCGAGCTGAGCTGGGTGAAGTGGCCCGACCCGGGCAGCGACCCGGAGGGGACGCTGCTCGCCTTCACCCGGACGATGGTGTGGCTCAGGCGCGACCACCCGGTGTTCCGGCGCCGCCGCTTCTTCCACGGCCGGCCGGTGGAGGGCACCCACGACGAGCTGTCGGACATCGCCTGGTTCACCCCTGAGGGTGAAGAGATGACCCAGCAGGACTGGCAGGCGGCGAGCGCCAAGGCGCTGACGGTCTTCCTCAACGGCAACGCGATCTCGGAGCCCGGCCCGCGCGGCGAGCGCATCGCGGACGACTCGTTCCTGCTGATGTTCAACGCGAGCGCCGAGACCATCGACTTCCTGGTGCCGGTCAACCACGGCAGGCAGTGGCAGGTGGTGGTCGACACGGGCCGCCGCGAGGGGGTGCCGCCGGGCGAGGGCGCCAAGGTGACGGCGGGCGAGCGGGTCACCCTTGTGGGGCGGAGTCTGACGGTGCTGCGGCGTCCTGCCTGAGCGGGCGCGGGGATCCCTCGGTCCGTGCGGGGACCGCCAGGCCCCGTACGGACCACGAGAGGACCGCGCACAAGGCCGCCGCGACCACCATGACCGCGAAGGCCGCCACCGGCCCGTGGTCCTGGGCCAGCCGCCCCGACAGCGCGAGGGCGAGCGCCTGCCCGCCGACGATCCCGCTGGTCAGGAACGCCATGGACTCGGCCAACCGGGCGGCGGGGACGAGCCGTTCGGTCAGCGCGAAGAGGGTGATCAGATGCGGGGCGTACGCCACACCGAGAACGACCACCGCCGCGTAAAGAGTTCCCAGCGACCCGACGAAGAGCAGCGGCACGGAGAGCACCACCAGAGCGGCGGTGGCGATCCGCCAACGCGCGCGTAGCGCGAGCCCTTCCGGTACGGCGACCATGGCGAGACCCGCCGCCGCGCTCATCACGCCCATCGCGGCGTACACGAGCCCGGTCTGCGACGCCCGGTCCAGCCGTTCGGTGAGGGCGGTGATGCCCGCCTGGGAGGCGCCGAACATGGCACCCTGGAGCACCATGGTGGCGCGCAGCGCGTACACCGCCCCCGGCAGCCGGGTGCGCGGCGCCCGGACACGCTCCTCGGGCACCACCTGCCCGGCGGTCGGATGCAGGGCGAAGGCGGTGCCGCAGACGGCGAGCAGCCCTGCCGCGACCAGCAGCGCGACCGCCGGGTGGGCGAGCGCCGCGGCGAGCCCGACGAGGGCGGGTCCGAGCACGAACGACACCTCGTCGAGGGTGCCTTCGAAGGAGAGCGCCGCCGCCACGGTCCGCTCGTCCGCCCCCGCCCCCGCGCGCCGTGCCAGGGACACGGTCCGGCTCCGGGCCAGCGGGCCGACCTGCGGCACGCTGGCCCCGGCGAGCGCCCCCAGCAGGGCCAGCCGGCCGGTCCCCGCGTGGGCGAGCGCGGCCAGGACGAGGGCGGTGACGGCGGCCGCGTTGACGAGCGCCGCGGCGAGCACCACGCGCCGCTGGCCGTGACGGTCGGCGGCGCGGCCCAGGAGCGGGCCGCCGGCGGTCTGGCCGAGGGCGAGCGCGCCGCCCGCGAGCCCGGCGGTGGCCAGGCTGCCACTGGTCTCGGCGACCAGCAGCACGCTGCCCAGCTGGCACATGGCCGTCGGCAGCCGTCCGAGGAACGAGACGACGGGGAGCAGCGGCCCGGTGAGGGCGATGACCTTGCGATACGTGTGCAGGGCTCCGGACATCAGGCGAAGCTAACGCGGCAGACGGGTGCGGACGCATGGGCCGAAGGCACAGAAGCCGCGTAGCGGGGTACGTACGTTCGCATGACACCCACTGCGACCTACCGGCTGCAGCTCCAGCCGGACTTCCCCTTCCGTGCCGCCGAGCGCGCCGTGCCGTATCTGGCCTCGCTCGGGGTGTCGCATCTCCATCTGTCGCCGGTACTGGAGTCGGTGCCGGGGTCGACGCACGGCTACGACGTCGTCGACCACGCGCGCGTACGCGAAGAGCTCGGCGGCGAGGAGGGGCTGCGGCGGCTCGCCCGCACCGCCCGGGCGGCCGGGCTCGGCCTGGTGCTCGACATCGTCCCGAACCACATGGCGGCGTCGCCGCGCCACAACCGGCAGCTGTGGGAGGTACTGCGCGAGGGTCCCGACTCGCCGTACGCCACATGGTTCGACATCGACTGGGCGGCGGGCGGCGGCAAGGTGCTGCTGCCGGTCCTCGCCGGGCCGCTCGGGGGCGAGCTGGACCGGCTGACGGTGAACCGGGGAAGGGGAGTACTGGCGTACGGGGAGGCGCATGAGTTCCCCTTGCGCGCCGGTACGGAGGGGCTGCCCCTGCCCGAGCTGCTGGACGCCCAGTGGTACCGGCTCGGCTGGTGGCGCCTCGCCCGCACCGAGCTCAACTACCGCCGCTTCTTCACCATTTCGGAGCTCATCGGTGTCCGCGTGGAGGACGAGAACGTCTTCGCCGCCACCCACGCCAAGGTGCTGGAGCTGGTCCGGGACGGGGTGGTGGACGGGCTGCGGGTGGACCACCCGGACGGGCTGGCCGATCCCGAAACGTATCTGCGGCGCCTGAACACGGCGACCGGAGGCGCCTGGACGGTGGTGGAAAAGATCCTCGCCCGCACCGAGCCGCTGCCGCCCGGGTGGCCGGTCGCCGGGACGACCGGCTACGACGCGCTCCGCCGGATCGACGGCCTCTTCACCGATCCGGTCGGCCATCGGGAACTTCTCGGCCACTACCAGGAGTTCACAGGTCAGGACGGCGACCGGGGCGGGCACTGGGAGCCGACCGCACGCCGTGCCGCGTACGAGGTGGTCACGCACGACCTGGCCGCCGAAGTGGACCGCCTGACGCGCGCGGCGGCCCGGCTGTGCGCCCGCGACCCGGGGCTGCGCGACCACGCGCCGTGGGCACTGCGGCTCGCCCTGCGCGAACTGCTGGTCCGGATGCCGGTCTACCGCCCGTACCGGACCGGCGGGCAGGAGGTGCTGACCCCGGAGACGGCGCGCCGAGCGCGGGAGGCCTTCGCGGTACCGGAGGAGGCCGCGGCGGTCGACGCCGTACGGGACCTCGTGCTCGGACGTCACGGGGTGAGGGCCGACGGCGACGACCTCGAACTACGCGCCTTCCAAGCCCGTTTCGCGCAGACATCGTCGGCCTTGCGCGCCAAGTCCCTGGAAGACACGGCATTTTATCGACATGTAGCCCTCTCGTCCGCCAACGAGGTGGGCGGCGACCCCGGGCAACCAACCGTGTCCCCGGACGAGTTCCACTCCTACTGCACCCGGATCTCCCGCGACTGGCCGGCCACCGGGACCGTACTGTCCACGCACGACACCAAGCGCAGCGCGGACGTACGGGCACGGATCGCCGTACTCTCCGAGTGCCCGGGGCAGTGGAGGGCCCTGCTCGACCGGCTCTCCGAGCCGCCCTCGCCCGATCCGCAGCTGGCCTGGACGGCCTGGCAGACGGCGGTCGGCCTCGGCGGCACCGGCCTCACCGAGGAGCGGCTGGGCGGCGCCCTGCTCAAGGCCGCGCGCGAGGCGGGCCTGCGTACGAGCTGGACCGAACAGGATCCGGTGTACGAGAGGGCGCTGACCGACTTCGCCGCGTCGGGCCCCGCCGGGGCACTCGCGGCGCGGATCGCGGAGTTCTCCCGCAGCCTGGCGTCGGCCACACGCGCCAACGTGCTGGGGGCCGCGCTGACGCATCTGACGATGCCGGGCGTGCCGGATGTGTACCAGGGCACGGAGTCGGAGTGCCTGACGCTGGTCGACCCGGACAACCGACGGCCGGTGGACTTCCCGGAGACCGGCCTGGGCTCACCTTCGGGCGAGAAGGGCGAGGTATCCGTGGCGGCTCTTCGACTGAGGCGGGAACTTCCGGAGGTGTTCGGGGAGTTGAGTACGTACGAGCCGCTGATCGCCACCGGGCCGGCCGCCGACCACTGCCTCGCGTTCTCCCGTTCCGGCGAGGTGGTGACAGCGGTGACCCGGCTCTCCCTACGGCTGGCCGAGTTGGGCGGCTGGGGCCCGACGGAGCTGGCGCTGCCGGAGGGAGTGTGGGCCCATGTCCTGAGCACCGACCGCTCCGGACAGTCCCACCAATCGAGCCGCTCCAGCCGGGAGTTCAGGGGGGCGGTGAAGCTGCGCGATCTGTTCGCCGACCGTCCGGTCGCGCTGCTCAGGCGGGTCGTACCAGAAGGGTCCGCGGGGCCCGGGTGAGCAGCCCGGTCTCGGTGGGCCGGAAGCCCTCGGCCCACCGGAGCTTCGGCATGGCCTCGCACAGCGCCCGCACCGCGCACTCCGCCTGGAGTTCGGCCACGCGCGCGGCCGGGCAGTCCGGGGGCCCGAAAGCGAGCTGGGCCGGAGCGGTCCGGCGGGGGTCGAACCGGTCCGGGGCGGCGAACCGATCGGGGTCCCGGCTCGCGGCCCCGACCAGCAGGGCGACCGCGGCGCCCGCGGGGATCGTGCCGTCGGCCATGCGGATATCCCCGCGCGCCCGCCTCAGCACGACATGGACGGGCGGGTTCCGCCGCAGGGACTCGGCCCACGCGGCCGTAAGGGCGCCCGGCGCGTCCCGCACGGCTGCCCACTCATCCGGACGATCGAGGAGGTTCGCGAGAAGGGAGGCAAGGGCCTTGCCGATCAGGGCGGACCGATCGGCGCAGAGCACGGCCAGGGACGCGGCCGGGCCCGCACGCCGGCCCCCGGCCCGGCTGCCGCGTGCCAGCTCCGCGCACGACAGCCCCAGCGCGGTGGCGGCGGTCCCCACGGGCAGCCAGTGGCAGAACTCCTGGGCCAGGTCGGCCACTTCGCGCTGCGCCAGCCGCCGCGCGAGCACGAAGGCGGTCCGCTCGGACACCTCCCGCAGCACCCCGAACGCCTCGTCGTCCACCTCGCGGCGGGGCCCCTCGCACCACACCTCACCGGGCCAGCAGCACGGCCCACGCCGGGGCCGGACGAGCCCGGGGTCGCCCAGCGCGGCCGCGACATCCCCGTACCGGCTGACCAGCCACGCCCCGAGCCGGTCGTCCCACAGGAGGGGGTACGACTCGCGCAGGGTGCGATAGAAGCCGTACCGGTCGCTCACCGCTTCGGGGCCGAGGAGGGAGGGCGTGGCGGGCACGCCGGGCGCGGGGGCGACCGCGCGCGGGGCAGGCGTGTCGAGCCCGGAGCCTGCCGGGACGGCCGCGCGGGACGCGAGATCCAAAGAGCCGACCGCGTCGGGCGCGAGGCCCACCGGCACAGCCGCCGCAGCCCCCTTCCCTGCGCCCCCGCCCGTCGGCGCTGCCGGAAGTGGTGTCGTCGGTATCGGTGCGCCCGGGTCGACCGGCATGAGGTGTCCTCCCCGGTCGGGCGCCCGGGTGGGCGCGGTTGTTCTCAGCGGACCACCGGCGCCTCGCAGTCGCGATCGGCGTTCGGCCGTACGGGTGATACGCCCCTGCCCCCGTACGGCGCGGACCCGCGCAGCAGCTCGGCGAAGGCGGCCGCCGCACCGGTCAGCTCCACGCGGGAGAAGACCGCGAGGGCGCGCCTCCACGGCGGGTCGACGGGCAGCACCACACAGTCCTCACCGATCCCGCCCCGGACCACGTGCGACGGGGCGGCGACGACACCGACCCCGGCCGCGGCCATCCGTACCGCCGTGGAGGTGTGCTCGGTGCGCAGGGCGGTGCGGGGCGTGAAGCCCGCCCGGCCGCAGACCAGGTCGAGGAACGGCACCCCGTCCACCGACGGCTCCATCGCACACCGCACCCAGTTGTGGTCCGCCAGCTCTTCCAGCCGCACGCTCGACCGCCCGGCGAGCGGGTCGTCGAACGGGACGATGAGGGCGATCTCCTCGTCCCCGACCTCGACCACCGGCCCGTCCCAGCGGCGCGGCCGGGGTCCCACGGCGAGGTCGGCCGTGCCGCGTTCGAGCTCCTCCTCCAGCGCCTCGGTGGAGGCGTACTCGTGCAGGACGAGGCCGACGCCCGGGTGCTCACGGCGCCAGCGGGCGAAGACGTCGGGGAGCACCCCGACGGCCACCGAGTGCACGGCCGCGATGTGCAGTTCGCCGCCCCGCGCCCCGGCCGAGGCGCGAGCCGCCCGCTGGGCGCGTGCGGCGCTGCGCACGGCGAGCTGGGCGTGGGGCAGGAAGGCGCGGCCCATGGGGGTGAGCCGCACCCCGCGCGGCAGCCGTTCGAGCAGATCGCCGCCGACGGACTTCTCCAGCGCCTTGATCTGGTGGGAGAGCGCGGGCTGGGTGACGTGCAGCAGCTCGGCCGCGCGCGTGAACGAGGACTCCTCGACGACCGCGACGAAGTACTCCATCTGCCGAAGACTCACTCCGACCCCATTTCCCCCATGGACGTTCTCCTGAACGTTCTCCCATAAGCATTGTGCATCGGCCCCACAAGAACATTGCCTTGGACTCATGGCAAGGTCCGGACGGAGGCTGGACCCATGACCGAGAACTCCGTAACCCCCTTGCACCACACGTCAGATGTGAACCGAGTGCCCGATGTGATCGTGATCGGCGGTGGCACCGGTGGCTACTCCACCGCGCTGCGCGCCGCCGCCCTCGGACTGACGGTCGTCCTCGCCGAGCGCGACAAGGTCGGCGGCACCTGCCTGCACCGCGGCTGCATCCCGAGCAAGGCGATGCTGCACGCGGCCGAGCTCGTCGACGGCATCGCCGAGGCGCGCGAGCGGTGGGGCGTGACGGCCACGCTCGACTCGGTGGACTGGGCCGCCCTGGTGGCCACCCGCGACGACATCGTCTCCCGCAACCACAAGGGCGTGGAGGGCCACCTCTCGCACGCCCGGGTCGCGGTGGTCCGGGGCAGCGCGCGGCTGACCGGACCCCGGAGCGTACGAGTGGAGGGGCACGGCGAGTTCACCGCCCGGCGCGGCATCGTCCTCGCCACGGGCTCCCGCCCCCGGATGCTGCCCGGCCTGGAGGCCGACGGGCGGCGCGTGGTCACGAGCGATGACGCGCTCTTCGCCCCTGGCCTTCCGCAGTCCGTCCTGGTCCTCGGCGGCGGCGCGATCGGGGTCGAGTACGCCTCCTTCCACCGTTCGATGGGCGCCGATGTCACCCTGGTAGAGGCCGCCGACCGGCTCGTGCCGCTCGAAGACGCCGATGTGAGCCGCCACTTGACCCGCGGCCTGAAGAAGCGCGGCATCGACGTCCAGACCGGCGCCCGCTTCCTGAGCGCGGAGATCCTGGACAACGGCGTACGAGCGACCGTACGCACCGCGCGCGGCGAGACCCGTACCGTCGAGGCCGAGCGGCTGCTGGTCGCCGTGGGCCGGGCCCCGGTGACCGATGGGCTCGGCCTGGCTTCGGCCGGACTGGCCACGGACGAGCGCGGGTTCGTGGCCCCCGCCGACTGGGCCCGGCTCGAAACCGCCGTTCCCGGCATCCATGTCGTCGGTGATCTGCTGCCCCCTCCTTCCCTCGGCCTGGCCCACGCCTCGTTCGCCGAGGGCCTGCTGGTGGCCGAGACCCTCGCCGGTCTGGCGTCACCGCCGGTCGACTACGCGGCGGTGCCCCGTGTCACGTACTCCTCTCCGCAGACCGCCTCGGTGGGTCTGACCGAGGCGGACGCCCGCAACCGCGGACACGACGTCGTCGTCAACTCGATGCCCCTGACGGCCGTCGCCAAGGGGATGGTGCACGGCCAGGGCGGTGTGGTGAAGGTCGTCGCCGAGCGCGACGGGCAGGTCCTCGGCGTCCATCTCGTGGGCCCCCATGTCTCCGAGATGATCGCCGAGTCCCAGCTGATCGTCGGCTGGGACGCCGAACCGTCCGATGTGGCCCGCCACATCCACGCCCACCCGACCCTGTCGGAAGCGGTCGGCGAGACGTTCCTGACCCTCGCGGGACGCGGCCTCCACCAGCAGTGACGGCCGTAGGCGGAGCTACTCGCAGACCCGGTCCCGGTCGATGGGAAGCGAGTAGCGCAGCTTCTCGCGGCCGGTCGCGCCCATCCGGTCGTAGAACCGCCGCGCCCCCTCGTTCCACACCGGTGTCTGCCACTGCACCTGGTCCATCCCGAGCTCCCTGGCCTCGGCGGCCACCGCGTCGACCAGCAGGGCGCCCAGGCCGAGGCCCCGGTGGCCGTCGCGGAGGTAGAGGCAGTCCATGTGCAGGTACTCGCGCGCCTGCCAGGTGGAGAACTCGGGTGCGCAGCTCGCGTATCCCACGACCTCGCCGCCCGGTATCTCGGCGACGAAACAGCGCACCCGGGGCCGTTCCTGGCCGAAGAGCAGGACTCCGAGCCGCTCCGCGAGATCGGGCGCGGGCGGCGCGGCCTTCTCGTACACCGCGTGCTCCGCCGCGAGTTCGGCCAGGCGCGGCAGGTCCAAGGGGCGGGCGTGCCGCACACGGGGCCGCTGGTCGTCGTTCATACCGCCATGATGAGGGGCACCACTGACAACGGCCCCGACGGGGGCGTTCGCCCAGTTCAGCGCGGTGCGAGTCAGTGCCATGGGAGTGCGTTGCCCGGTGGGTCAGTGCCCTGGGAGTCAGTGCGTCGCGAGCCGGAAGCTCATCCGCCCGAAGCTCACCTGGTCGCCGTCGTTGACGACCACCGCCCCGGTCACCCGGCGCCCGTTGACGCTCGTTCCGTTCGTGGAGCCGAGGTCGCGCAGCACCCACACGCCGGACTGGTGGCTCAGCTCGGCGTGCACCCGGGAGACCGTCTCGTGGCTGAGCCGCAACCCGTTGTGCGGATCGCGGCCGATCCGCAGCGGGTAGGGGCCGGGCACGGGGAACAGCAGCTTCGGCAGCCGCTCGGACTGCCACGCCCGGCGCATCGCCACGCTGAACCCGGACACCCGGCTCACCGCCCCGTACAGCGCCCGCGACCAGCGGCCCTGTGTGTCCAGGTCGGCGGTGAGCGCGGCCAGTTCGTCGGAACGGCGTGCGGACAGGGCAAGTTCCATCCGGCGCATGAACGTGTCGTGGGACAGCTTTCCCTGCGCGGCGCCCTCTCTGAGCACGTCGAGCACACGGTCGCGCTCGTCGTCCGACAGCCGGGCGGGAGCGGGATACGTGGAGAACTGGAAGGACGACGTCACAACAGAGATTGTCGGGCCGACGGCCTCGGCGTGTCCAGCAGGGCCGGACTTTGCCCCGGTTCTCCGCTCCGCCCCCTCTGACCTGCGCGGAAAACCCCTTGCTGAGCGGCCGCGCGCGATTGTTAGGGTCTGGCGACCCTGTACAGCCCATGAGGGGAACCCCTTGACGACATCCGCGTCGGACATCACCTTCCGTCCGCTCGCCGGGCCCGAGGAACTCGGGCTCTTCCAGCAGCTCTCCTACGTACTCGACCATGAAGTCGAGGACGATCTGGCCACCGGCCGCCGTCTGCCCGCATGGATGTGGGTGGCACTGCGCGGGGACCGGGTGCTGGCCCGCCTCTCCTGGTGGACGCCGCCGGACCACGAAGTCCCGCTGAGCCTCGACTTCTTCGACGTCGACGACTCGCTGCCGCCCGCCGAACGCCATGCCGTCGGACTGAAGCTCCTGGAGACCGCGACGGCCGCGGTGATCCCGGCCGGCGCCGCCCGCCCGGAGTACGGCCGCTACGCGCCCGGCGACTGGCGCGAGGACCCCCACGCGCGCGAGGTCGTCGACACCCGGATGAACATCCTGGCCGAGACCGGTGCACAGCTCCTGGTCGAGCGGTTGCGCCTGGAGTGGCGTCCGGGAACTCCGGTTCCCGCCGCGTCCACGCGGCTCGTGTTCCGCCCGGCGACCGACCGCGAGGAGCTGCTCTCGCTGATGACGCTGGTCCTGGAGGGCACGCTCGACGAGCACAGCCGTACGGAGATGCTGACGATGACGCCGCGCGCGTCGGCGGAGCTGATGTACGAGGAGGAGTTCGACACCTTCAAGACGCCCCGCGAGTGGTGGCAGATCGCCGAACTCCCCGACGGTGGCGGCCCGGTGGGCTTTGTCATCCCCGCCCGCAACAACTACCACCCGATCATCGCGTACGTCGGCGTGCTGCCCGCCCACCGCGGCCACGGCTACATCGACGACATCCTGGCCGAGGGCACACGCATCCTGGCCGCCCAGGACGTCCCGCGCATCCGCGCCTCGACGGACCTCGCCAACGTGCCGATGGCGAACGCCTTCACGCGCGCGGGGTACGTGACCTTCGAGCGCGCGATCAACATGGTCTGGCCGAGCGACAGCTGAAACGTCTCTTCGGGCTCAGCCGACGGCGCGCTGGGCCCGGATCACGTCCCGGTACCACCGGTAGGAGTCCTTCGGGGTGCGCCGCAGCGTCCGGTAGTCGACGTGGACCAGGCCGAAGCGCTGTGCGGCGCCCTCGATCCACTCGATGTTGTCGGTGAGGGACCACACGAAGTAGCCGCGCACATCCACGCCTTCGGCCATGGCTCGGTGCAGGGCGCGCAGATGCCCGTCCAGGTAGCGGATGCGACCGGCGTCCTCGATGCCGTCGTAGGAGCAGCCGTTCTCGGTGATGTACACCGGCGGCAGGCGGTCGCCGTAGCGCGCCTTCAGCTGGACGAGCATCTCGCGCAGGCCGTCCGGGACGACCGGCCAGCCGAACGCGGTGGTCTCGTACCCCTCGATCTCCCGGATGCCGAAGGGCAGTTCGGCGGGCATCTCGAACCCGGCGAAGGACTCGACGGCCTCGGGTGCGGGCGCGCCCACGCGCGTGGGGTTGTAGTAGTTCACCCCGTACCAGTCGAGCGGGGCCGAGATGACGGCGAGGTCGTCCGCGACCGGGCCCGGCATCAGCGCGGCGAAGTTCTCGTCGGGGTAGCGGCCGGTGAGGACGGGGTCCGCGAACAGCCAGTTGCCGATGGTGTCGTAGAGGTCCGCGCCGAAACGGTCCTCCTCGCTCTCGCCCGCGGGCCACACGGGAGTGTGCGAGACCGCCAGGCCGATGTTCCGGGCGCCCGCCGCGCGCAGCGCCCCGACGGCCAGGCCGTGGGCGAGGAGCTGGTGGTGGGCGGCCGGAAGGGCGTCGAAGAGGAGCTTCTTGCCGGGGGCGTGCTCACCGAGCGCATAGCCGAGCAGCGTCACCTCGGCCGGCTCGTTGACGGTGATCCACATGGGGACGCGGTCGGCGAGCCTTTCGGCCACTACGCGCGCGTAGTCGGCGAACCGGTAGGCGGTGTCACGCTGGAGCCAGCCGCCCGCCTCCTCCAGCTCCAGCGGCGTGTCCCAGTGGTAGAGGGTCGGCGCCGGGGTGATGCCGTGGGCGCACAGCTCGTCGACGAGCCGGTCGTAGAAGTCGAGCCCCGCCGTGTTGACCGGGCCGCTGCCGCCCGGGACGACGCGCGGCCAGCTGACGGAGAACCGGAAGGCTCCGGCGCCGAGCCCGGCGAGCAGGGCGACGTCCTCGCGGTAGCGCTCGTGGAAGCCGGTGCCACGGGCGGCGTCGGCGCCGTCCTTGATACGGCCGGGCTCGGCGGCGAAGGCGTCCCAGCCGGAGGGGCCCTTGCCCTCGGCTGCGGCGGCCCCCTCGGTCTGGAAGGCTGAGGCGGAGGCTCCCCAGAGGAAGCCGTGCGGGAACGGCGGCAGGGTCATGGATCCGGACCTTAATGGCGAGTAACCACAACCTCCAGACCTTGATCCCGCCTTCCGCGGACGATGGATGCCCGCTTGCACGGTTTGACGGTACGCGGGCAACGGGAGGTATCAAGAATGTTGTTCGAGGTGTGGGCGCCGCGGGCGGACCGGGTCGCCCTCCAGCTGGAGGGCACGACCCACGACATGGAGCCGCACCCGGTGCGGACCGGATGGTGGCTGACCGAGGCCGGGGCCCGGGACGGCGACCGCTACGGGTACGTCGTGGACGGGGGCCGCCCGCTGCCGGACCCGCGCTCCCGCCGCCAGCCGGACGGGCCCGACGGCCTCAGCGCCGTCGTCGTCCACGAGGACCACCCCTGGCAGCACCCCTGGGAAGGCCGCAGGCTGTCCGGCGCGGTCCTCTACGAGCTGCACATCGGCACCTACACCGAAGCGGGCACCTTCGACGCCGCGGCCGCCCGCCTCGCCCATTTGGCGGAACTGGGGGTGACGCATGTCGAGCTGATGCCGGTGTGCCCGTTCCCGGGGCGGCACGGCTGGGGGTACGACGGCGTGGCACCGTGGGCCGTGCACGAGCCGTACGGCGGCCCCGAAGGGCTGAAACGATTTGTCGACGCGGCGCACGCCCACGGCCTCGGAGTCGTCCTCGACGTCGTCCACAACCACCTCGGCCCCTCCGGCAACATCCTCCCCGCCTTCGGCCCGTACTTCACCGACACCCACCACACGCCGTGGGGCGCCGCCGTCAACCTGGACGCCCCCGGGTCGGACGAGGTGCGCGCGTACCTCCTGGAGAGCGCGCTCGCCTGGCTGCGCGACTACCGGCTCGACGGGCTGCGCCTGGACGCCGTGCACGCACTGTTCGACACGCGCGCGTTGCCGTTCCTCGAAGAGCTCTCCACCGCCGTCGACGTGCTCTCCGTACAGCTGGGCCGCCCGCTCTTCCTGGTCGCCGAGTCCGACCGGTGCGACCCGCGCACCACCGCCCCGCGCGCGCAGAACGGCCTCGGGCTGCACGCCCAGTGGAACGACGACTTCCACCACGCCCTGCACACCGCGCTGACCGGCGAGTCCCAGGGCTACTACGCCGACTTCGCGCGCGCCCCGCTCGCCGCCCTGGCCAAGACCCTCACCCGGGTCTTCTTCCACGACGGCACCTATTCGACCTTCCGCGGTCGCGTCCACGGACGGCGCGTCGACCGCACGAGGACTCCCGCACACCGGTTCCTGGGCTACGCCCAGACCCATGACCAGATCGGCAACAGGGCGCTGGGAGACCGCCTCTCCGCGACGCTCTCCCCCGGCCTGACCGCCTGCGCCGCCGCGCTGGTGCTGACCGGCCCGTACACGCCGATGCTCTTCATGGGCGAGGAGTGGGGCGCCCGCACGCCGTGGCAGTACTTCACCGACCACCCCGATCCCGAACTCGCCGAGGCCGTACGGGCGGGCAGACGGCGGGAGTTCGCGGCGCACGGCTGGGCCGAGGAGGACATCCCCGACCCGCAGGACCCCGCCACCCGGGCGCGCTCCTGTCTGGACTGGGACGAGCCGGGAAGGGAGCACCACGCGCGCGTACTCGCCTGGTACCGCCTGCTGATCGCGCTGCGCCGCACCCGGCCCGACCTCACCGACCCGGACATCGCCGCGGTCAAGGTCGTCCACGACGAGGAGGCGCGCTGGCTCACGTTCCGGCGCGGCGACCTCAGAACCGTGGTCAACCTCGGCAAGGAGCCCGCGCTGATCCCGCTGGGCCGCAACAACTGCCAGGTACTGGCCGCCTGGGAGCCGGTACAACCACCGCGCCCGGACGGCGAGTTCCGGCTGCCACCCGAGTCGTGCGCGATCCTCGGCCCGCCGAGCACCTGACCGGCCGACTCACCGGTTCGTCGACTAGTCGACGAGCGCCATCTCGCGCGCGGTGTTGTTGAAGCTGCGCCCGCCGTCCTCGGTGACCGTCACAATGTCCTCGATCCGTACGCCGAACCGGCCCGGCAGATAGATCCCCGGCTCCACGGAGAAGCACATGCCCGGCACCAGCGGCTGCTCCTCCCCCTCGATCATGTAGGGCGGCTCATGGGTGGTGACGCCGATGCCGTGGCCGGTGCGGTGGATGAAGTACTCGCCGTATCCGGCCTCTTCGATCACCGCGCGCGCGGCCCGGTCTACATCCTGGCAGGCCACCCCGGGCTTCACGGCCTCGCACCCGGCCCGCTGGGCCTCCCGTACGACGTCGTGGACGCGCTGCTCCTCGGCGCCGGGCTCGCCGACGTGGACGGTACGGGTGGTGTCCGAGCCGTAGCCGTGCTTGAGGCCGCCGAAGTCGAGGACGACCATGTCGCCGCGCTCGATGGTCCGCTCGCCCGCCTCGTGGTGCGGGTTGGCGCCGTTGGGGCCGGACCCGACGACTGTGAAGTCCACCTGCGAATGGCCGAACTCCAGGAGCAGCGCGGCCAGATCGGCGGCCACGTCCGTCTCCTTGCGCCCGGCGAACCGGACCTTGAGGATCTCTCCGTACGCCTCGTCCGCCGCCGCCCCGGCCGCCTCCAGGCGCGCCAGCTCGTGCGCGTCCTTGACCGCCCGCAGCATCGGCAGCGCCTCTGTGAGGGCCGCGTAGGAGGTTCCGGGGAGCTTCTGCTGCAGTCCGAGCAGATGCATCGCCCAGGCGTTGTCGCTCACGCCGAACCGGCCGTCCACGTCCAGCAGGGGCGCGGTCACTGCGTACGGGTCGGTGCCGTCGGTCCAGTCCCGCAGGGTGAGAGCGGCGGCCCCGGCGGCGCGCTCCGCGTCCGGCGCCTCCAGCTTCGGTACGACGAGGACCGGCTCCTGCCCGGCCGCGAGCACCAGCATCGTCAACCGCTCGGTGATCGCGGTCGGCTGATACCCGGTCAGATAGACCATGTCGGGTCCGGGCGCGACGAGGACACCGGCGAGTCCCGCGTCGGCGGCGGACTCGGCGGCGCGGGCCATCCTGGCCCGGTAGTCGTCAGCGGTGAAGGGCGCGGGAACAGGTGTAATAGGCATGCGCCCCATCCTGCCCGTACACCGCCGGGCACGCGATCGGGACGGTGAAACGGGACGGCGAAAATACGGGGCCGCGGCCCGGAGGCCGTCAGGCTCCCTCCTGGCTGTCGCCCACCAGCCGTTCGAGGAGCTCCTGGAAATCGTCGCCGACGACGATCCGCAGGCCGTCGCCCTCGTCCTCGCGATCGCTGAGCTGCGTGAGCGTGCCGTCGCGCCACCAGTAGACGAACGGGCTGATCGCACCCGGCGTGTCCTCGAAGCCGGCCGCGGCGAAGGACGCCATGGCATTGAGCGCCGGGATCATGCCGGAGTCGCGGATCACATGGAACGCCAGCTGGTGCCGGAACGGCATGGCGACCAGAGCGCCGTCCTTCGTCAGCTCGCGCCCGGTGAGCTGCGGGGCCAGGGCATCCAGGGCGAGCACCCGGCTGGCCGTGTAGAAAGAGTCCCCGACGACCACTTCGAACCGCATGCCGTCCTCGCCCTTGACGCTCTCGTGCGACTCGACGGGCAGCTGCTTGAGGTTGCGCAGGGCCTGGGCGCGCAGGTCGGGAAGGTGGCCGAGGGGTTCCAGCGCCTCGTCGGTGAGCATCATGACGCTCTCCGGCAGATCCAGGGCGAGGATCTCGTACAGGCCCGGTGCGACACCGCGCGCGTAGCTGAAGGTCTGCGGGTCGAGCCCCGCCTCGCTGATCACCCGGGGGTAGAGCTGGGCGCGGATCTGCTCGGGCGGCAGGGTGTCGAGGGCGGAGGGGCCGTCCATGGTGCGCAGCACCATTCCGACGTGACGGCGAACCAGTTCCGGCCACACACGGGGCCCACGGCGGTCGTTGTGACAGACCGCCGCGAGGTTCGCGAGGCCGAACCGGCGGCCGGCGCTGTCCTTCACGGAGTCCGCGTAGAGGGTCACCTCCAGGCCCTGCTCGGCGAACGCCTCGCGCACCTGGGCACGGAACCGCGAGCCCTCGTCGGCCGAGAAATAGCCGAACTCCGCGTCCCGGGGCACATCGCTCCGGTCCCGCTTCGGCCCCCGTCGGAATATCCCCACGTCAGCTGCCTTCCGTCACACGGGTCACACGGTAGCCCCGCGGTAGATCCCTACGCCGTTCCCACGCCCGGTGAAGGCCGAGCCTACCCAGGCTCCATCTGACTGACGACAAGATCCGCACGGTCCCGGCCACCTGCCACCACGCGCGCGTTGGCCTCGTCGGACTCCCTGACCCACCGTTCCGCGTACGGGCGGGCCTTCCCGTACCGCACGTGCCGCTCGACGAGCCTGCGCACCCGCTCCCCGCCGTCGATCTCCAGGAACCAGACCTCGTCGAGCAGCGACCTGACCGGTGCCCAGCCGTCCTGATCGTGCAGGAGGTAGTTCCCCTCGGTGACGACGAGCGGGACGGCGGGATCGACCGGGATGCTCCCGGCGACCGGCTCCTCGATCGAGCGGTCGAAGGCCGGCGCGTACACCACGGTGCCGGGCTCGGGTGTCCGCAGCCGGGTGAGCAGCGCGGCGTATCCGGCGGCGTCGAAGGTGTCCGGGGCGCCCTTGCGGTCAGCACGTCCGAGGCGGACGAGTTCGGCCTGGGCGAGGTGGAAGCCGTCCATCGGGACGAGCACGGCGTTCCCGCCGAGCCGCTCCACCAGCCGCCCGGCCAGCGTGGACTTCCCGGCGCCGGGCGCCCCGGCGATGCCGAGCACGCGCCGGCGACCGGGAACGGCGAGCAGCCGGGCACGCTCGACGAGACGATTCAGCACAGCGCTCTCCGCAGCGATCTCCATGCCGGGCATTCTCCCGTGGCGGCTTGGCACCCTGGCAGTCATACGTATAACCTCGTGCCATGTCCCATATCGCCCTGATCACGCTCGTCGTCCGCGACTACGACGAGGCCATCGCCTTCTACACCGACGCCCTCGGCTTCGAACTGGCCGAGGACACCGACCGCGGGGACGGCTCACGCTGGGTGGTGGTCCGCCCGCGCGGCACCGGCACCGCGTCGCTGCTGCTGGCCCGCGCCAAGAACGAGGCCGAGCGCGCCAGCGTCGGCGCCCAGACCGGCGGCCGGGTCGGCTTCTTCCTCTACACCGAGGACTTCGCGGCCGACCACGCCCGGATGACGGCGGCCGGCATCCGGTTCCTGGAGGAGCCGCGCCACGAGGTGTACGGGTCGGTCGCGGTGTTCCAGGACCTTTACGGCAACCGCTGGGACCTGCTCCAGCCCGCGTGAACGTCGGCATTTGGCGCCTGATATGGCGCCGGTAAACGCAGAAAAGCCCCGTACCGGATCCCGGTACGGGGCTTTTCTCAAAATTTGTTCGGCGGCGTCCTACTCTCCCACAGGGTCCCCCCTGCAGTACCATCGGCGCTGAAAGGCTTAGCTTCCGGGTTCGGAATGTAACCGGGCGTTTCCCTAACGCTATGACCACCGAAACACTATGAAATTAACGATGCTGGTGTAGACACAGCTGTTCGTTATTTCAGAACTAACACAGTGGACGCGAGCAACTGAGGACAAGCCCTCGGCCTATTAGTACCAGTCAGCTCCACCCCTTACGAGGCTTCCACATCTGGCCTATCAACCCAGTCGTCTACTGGGAGCCTTACCCTCTCAAGGAGGTGGGAATACTCATCTCGAAGCAGGCTTCCCGCTTAGATGCTTTCAGCGGTTATCCTTTCCGAACGTAGCCAACCAGCCATGCCCTTGGCAGGACAACTGGCACACCAGAGGTTCGTCCGTCCCGGTCCTCTCGTACTAGGGACAGCCCTTCTCAATATTCCTGCGCGCGCAGCGGATAGGGACCGAACTGTCTCACGACGTTCTAAACCCAGCTCGCGTACCGCTTTAATGGGCGAACAGCCCAACCCTTGGGACCGACTCCAGCCCCAGGATGCGACGAGCCGACATCGAGGTGCCAAACCATCCCGTCGATATGGACTCTTGGGGAAGATCAGCCTGTTATCCCCGGGGTACCTTTTATCCGTTGAGCGACGGCGCTTCCACAAGCCACCGCCGGATCACTAGTCCCGACTTTCGTCCCTGCTCGACCCGTCGGTCTCACAGTCAAGCTCCCTTGTGCACTTACACTCAACACCTGATTGCCAACCAGGCTGAGGGAACCTTTGGGCGCCTCCGTTACTCTTTAGGAGGCAACCGCCCCAGTTAAACTACCCATCAGACACTGTCCCTGATCCGGATCACGGACCCAGGTTAGACATCCAGCACGACCAGAGTGGTATTTCAACGACGACTCCACAACCACTGGCGTGGCCGCTTCACAGTCTCCCACCTATCCTACACAAGCCGAACCGAACACCAATATCAAACTGTAGTAAAGGTCCCGGGGTCTTTCCGTCCTGCTGCGCGAAACGAGCATCTTTACTCGTAGTGCAATTTCACCGGGCCTATGGTTGAGACAGTCGAGAAGTCGTTACGCCATTCGTGCAGGTCGGAACTTACCCGACAAGGAATTTCGCTACCTTAGGATGGTTATAGTTACCACCGCCGTTTACTGGCGCTTAAGTTCTCAGCTTCGCCACCCCGAAGAGTGACTAACCGGTCCCCTTAACGTTCCAGCACCGGGCAGGCGTCAGTCCGTATACATCGCCTTACGGCTTCGCACGGACCTGTGTTTTTAGTAAACAGTCGCTTCTCGCTGGTCTCTGCGGCCACCCCCAGCTCAGGAAGCAAGTTCCCTCACCAGTGATGGCCCCCCTTCTCCCGAAGTTACGGGGGCATTTTGCCGAGTTCCTTAACCATAGTTCACCCGAACGCCTCGGTATTCTCTACCTGACCACCTGAGTCGGTTTAGGGTACGGGCCACCATGAAACTCGCTAGAGGCTTTTCTCGACAGCATAGGATCATCCACTTCACCACAATCGGCTCGGCATCAGGTCTCAGCCTCAATGTGTGACGGATTTGCCTATCACACGGCCTACACCCTTACCCCGGGACTACCACCGCCCGGGCTGGACTACCTTCCTGCGTCACCCCATCGCTTACCTACTACCACCTTGGATCGACGGCTCCACCACTTTCCTTTCCCCGAAGGGTCCGGAACGGCTTCACGGCCTTAGCATTAATGGATTCGATATTGGGCGTTTCAAAGCGGGTACCGGAATATCAACCGGTTGTCCATCGACTACGCCTGTCGGCCTCGCCTTAGGTCCCGACTTACCCTGGGCAGATCAGCTTGACCCAGGAACCCTTAGTCAATCGGCGCACACGTTTCTCACGTGTGTATCGCTACTCATGCCTGCATTCTCACTCGTGAACCGTCCACCACTAGCTTCCGCTGCGGCTTCACCCGGCACACGACGCTCCCCTACCCATCCATACGCCCGTTGGGGCTATGTGTATGAATGACACGACTTCGGCGGTACGCTTGAGCCCCGCTACATTGTCGGCGCGGAATCACTTGACCAGTGAGCTATTACGCACTCTTTCAAGGGTGGCTGCTTCTAAGCCAACCTCCTGGTTGTCTCTGCGACTCCACATCCTTTCCCACTTAGCGTACGCTTAGGGGCCTTAGTCGATGCTCTGGGCTGTTTCCCTCTCGACCATGGAGCTTATCCCCCACAGTCTCACTGCCGCGCTCTCACTTACCGGCATTCGGAGTTTGGCTAAGGTCAGTAACCCGGTAGGGCCCATCGCCTATCCAGTGCTCTACCTCCGGCAAGAAACACACGACGCTGCACCTAAATGCATTTCGGGGAGAACCAGCTATCACGGAGTTTGATTGGCCTTTCACCCCTAACCACAGGTCATCCCCCAGGTTTTCAACCCTGGTGGGTTCGGTCCTCCACGAAGTCTTACCTCCGCTTCAACCTGCCCATGGCTAGATCACTCCGCTTCGGGTCTAGAGCGTGCAACTCAAACGCCCTGTTCGGACTCGCTTTCGCTACGGCTTCCCCACACGGGTTAA